>DATJYC010000086.1:0-13551 GCA_035499735.1 Burkholderiales bacterium | reverse complement strand
GTTCGAGTTCATCAACGAGCGTGTCGACGCCAGCCACTCTCGCGGTGCGCCAGTGATCTCGGTCGACACGAAGAAGAAGGAGCTCGTCGGAGATTTCAAGAATGCCGGTCGCGAGTGGCAGCCGCAGGGCGAGCCCGTTCCGGTTCGTGTTCACGACTTCATCGACGAGAAGCTCGGAAAGGCGATTCCGTACGGGGTCTACGATGTCGGCCTCAACAACGCTTGGGTCAGCGTCGGAGTGGACCACGACACGGCCGAATTCGCCGTCGAGTCCATCTCGCGCTGGTGGCGTCACATGGGGAAGAAGGCCTATCCCGACGCGACCGAATTGCTCATCACCGCTGACGGCGGAGGAAGCAACGGCTACCGGTCGCGCCTGTGGAAGCTCGAGCTCCAGCGCTTCGCCGATCGCACGGGTCTGACGATCGGCGTCTCGCACTTTCCGCCTGGCACCTCGAAGTGGAACAAGATCGAACACCGGCTTTTCTGCCACATCACCGAGAACTGGAGAGGCCGTCCGCTCGTCGACCACGAAACGATCGTTCAGTCGATCGGCAGCGTGCGCACAACGAAGGGGCTCTTCGTGAAGGCCAAGCTCGACACCCGCACCTACGATACCGGAATCAGCGTGCGGGACTCCGAGATGGACGAGCTGAACATCGTCTACGAGACGTTCCACGGCGACTGGAACTACACGATCAGGCCCAACAGACCTGCAACCCGGTGATCAAGTTGATCCTGATCGAGGCCTAATCACCGGTCGCAAAGGTCGCGCTTACGGAGTCCGGCGGCGTCGGGCTGGACGGGCGGCGGGGGAGGGTGAGGGCTTCAGCTTGGGTAATGGGACGCCGTAGCGCCTGGCGAATTCCCGGGCCGATTGGTCGCCGTACAGCTCGGCAACGGCGACGGCCATGGTGAGGGCCAACTGCCGCTCGTCTGCGACCGATACGCGGGCCATTTCGGCATCGAAACGAGCCAGGAGCTGATTGCGGGATAGCCGATGCTTGTCGTGGAGGTCAAGGACCGCGTCGAGATCGTGCGGCCGCGCAGTCGACGCGGCGATCTTCGATAGCGCCAGGTCGTACTTCTCGGGGACCACGAACTTCAGCCGGCGCAGCCGCAGCCCTCGCGCCTTGCGAAGCCGTCCCTCAAACTGATCCGGGATCACCGTGACCGTGGCCGGGCTGATGGCGACCGCCAACCCGGTGTCCTCCCAAGCCAGGCGGAGGGCGCGCGCCAGGTCCTCATTGGAACCTTTGAGCTCGATGACATCGATGTCGCTGGTTCTCTTTTCGACGCCGTACGCGATGGACAGCGCCGCTCCACCGACTACCACCACCTCGACCTCGGATCGGAGGTTGCGGTCTATTGCCCGGAGGAATGTCAGGAGTTGTTGGCGATCGAAATCGCCACCCATCAAAGCGCCTTCACCTTCTCGAAATAGGACCTTGCCGACTCGACCGACGTGCCGGTGACGAGACCCCATTTTCGACCGAGCGCCGGCGTCTGTTGCTCCGCGAGCATGGCTCGCCAGGGGCGTGCGGCCAGATACTCGTGCAGAAAGACGGGTGGACGCAGACTGCCCCCGTGCTTGGAACGCAACTTCTTCAAAGCGGTAGAGCACACCCTTTCACCGGAGACCAGGGAGGCGAGATCGAGAAAATAGCCGAGCACGCGCCCGACGCCGCGGCGCTGGGCGGCCGCGAGCAGCGCCTTCTGGTCGATGACGTCTCGCGCCCGCCAGAGCAGGGTCGGTAGCATGCGGGCGACAAATGGGTCGCGTTGAGCGAGGGCGGCGGCTGCCGTCACCAGGTCGGGAAGGCTGATGACCTCGGCGCCTCGCGATGCACCTGATCGAAAATGCGCCACGAAGCTCGCGACCTCCTTCGGCGTCGCCGGTTCCGGGGGAAAGGGTGCTCGGGGGCCATGCCAGCGCGCCAGCGCAGCCTTCCGAGCGGCGGTCTGCCGCTCTCGAGCGCCCAGACTGGACGCCCGCGCCTGACCGCCCAGGCGACCAGCCGCCGACTTCGAGTGCCTAGGGCCCATGGTGTTGCTAAGCATGTCACAAAAATGCACAAAAAGGGGATGGTGCACGCGAACCGCTTATGTTTGTGCCCCGCCAGGTGTACAGCGTCGCCTCGCTCACACCGTGTTTCTTGGCCACCTCCGCGATCGGCGTCTTGTCCGCCTCGCGGAGGATCTTCACCATCTGCTCCTCAGTGAACCTGCTCTTTCGCATCGCTCCTCCGTTGCCGGAGGGCATGCTCTCAGGTTTCAACTGGTCCGAAAACTGCCAGGCAGGTCAAAGCCGACGACTCTGGGTCGACGCTGAACGCTTTATTAGTGTCGGCGCAGCGCTCCCGCGACCGGGCGCCATAGACTCGGTACCGTCACTGCTTGCTCCTTGCGGCGGAGAGGTCAGCGTATTGACGACCGACACGGGATCGTACGCGATGAGAGTCAGATGCTTCCGTGTCCCAGCCGTTTCAGCGCGTTCGTAGGGGCGCGTACCGCTGGACCGACCCTGTGATCTGCCGGAGCACGCAGATGTACGTCCCGGAAGACCGCAGCCCTGCGCGCGCGTACGAACACCTCTTGACCTACACCATCCGGCTGCCGTTGTGCATGCTCCAGGACGGTGGCGGCGATGCGCCCACACCGACCGCCGGGGCAGCCTCGCCACGCTCCCCGATGGCTCCCAGGCGACGGATCGGGGTACAAATTATGCCGTGATGGCAACCCCGCCCTCGTCCGATCCGAGCCGCGTCATCGCCGCGCTCGCGCGCGACCAGGTGAACGTCGATCTGAAGACGGTCGACCTTTGCTTTTTGACCGGGCTTTATCTGCGCGCGGACAGGGCTTCGCTCGCGTCCTTCGAGGAGGAGGTTCTGGTCGATCTCTTCGAGCAGGTCTGCGACGTCGTCGAGCCCGGTGCCGAGAACCCACGCAAGCGCGCGACGCACGCGATTCAGCGCCTGCGGGAGCAGCGGATGCTCGCGCGAGTCGACGGAGTGGGCATCGTGCGGGCGGGCGACTACGCCCTCACGACGCTTGCGGCGGCCGTCGTCCAGTACTTCCTGACCGATGAGGCTCTGACCCGCGAGAGCCTGACGCTGTTGACAGGGACGCTGAATGCCCAGCTTGCGGACATACTGACGGCAGCGCGGAAGGCGACGGACGAAGCGTCGTGGCGGAACAAGGTGTCGGGCCCCCTCCGCGTCACCGTTTCGGAGCTGGTCTCGGGCATCGAACGCCGGCAGCGTGGGCTGGATGCACAACAGGAGGAGTTGCAAGCCGAGATCGCGAAGCTCCTCCAATCGGACTGGTTCAGCGCTGTCGACCGCTGTCAGAGTGTCCTGGACACGACCACGAGCACGCTCGACGAGCTGAATGAGATCCTCTTGCGTGACACGCACCTGTTCATCGCGCTCCTCCAGGAGATCCAGGAGCTCGCGACGGCGGCCGAGAACCCCGATGCCGAGGAGACGATTCAGCGGGTCATCGAGCACGTGGATCGGATCGCGGCGTGGGGAAGCGCGCGACAGCAGGCGTGGTCGGAGTACTATCAGTACGTTCACCGCTTTCTGCGCGATGTTGTGCGGCTGGATCCCGACCGCGCCCTCAGCCAGCGGCTGCGCGATCAGCTCGCCGGATGGCCGGTAGCCCGGTTCTCTCTGGTCGCTGCGCACGCGCCGTCGATCCGGTTGCTGCGGGCCTTGGAGGCGCGCGTCGAGAGGCCGCCGGTCGCCCAGCCGCGCACGGATCGAGAGGCCGATCCGGCCTGGGTCGAGCCAGAGAACGTGCACGCCGACATCGAGGCCCTGGTCATTCGAGCGATCGCCGACGGTGCCGCGACGCTCGCGGAGGTGTCGTCGCGGGTTTTGGCGGGACTTCCCGAATCACTGCATTACGCAGCCGCTGGACGTGTGGCCGACGTGGTCGGCCGCCTCGCCCGCGTTCATGCCGAGCATGAGCGGCCCTGGGCCGCCGTGCTGTCGCGGATGGAGGTCGAGGACTGGGCAATCGACAGGCGGGACGCCCCGTGAACGGGTCTGCGTTCCACAGCCTCGAGGAGGCGCTCACCGACGAGCACTATCCGGAGGTGGACCTCGCGCTTCGGCGCGGGCGGCACGTCGGGCGCGATGACGGCACGATGTACGAGTACCTGGTCGATGCCCAGGCGCTGCTCGAGACTTTCTACCGGCGGTTTGGCTGCGAGTTGATCCAGCGGAGCGATGGCTATTTCTACCTCCTGCCGTCGGGAGACCGATTGGGGCGGCGTCAGCTGTCGGCAGGCGAAATGGTGGTCGGGCAGACGTTGGCGCTCCTCTACCTGGATCCAGCAACGCTGCAGCACGGCGGCGTGGTTGGACGAGAAGCGTTGCTCCAGCGGCTCTCTGCGCTCCTCGGCATCGACGTCCTGGTACGCACCCTGGATCCGCGCAGGATGCGCCGGGGCAAATTCGACGAGCGCATCGCGTCCGAGGCCTTGCGGACGAAGGTGAGCGAAGCCCTGCGGCGCCTCGCTGAGCTCGGCTTCGTCGACGCCCTGAACGACACGCAGCTCCGTCTCCGGCCCGCGCTCATGCGGTTTGCCGAGCCCGTCCGCGGCCTCGACGACAGGAGCGCCGCGCTGGAGCGACTCGTCCGCGCTGGAGAGGTCGTCCTCGATGGTGGTGAGCAAGAGCCGGAAGACGATGCGGGCACCGACGAAGCACCGGAGCCATGAGCCGGACGACGGCCGAGGCCCTGACGTTGGTCAACTGGAAGGGCGTCTTCTACGCTCGTTATGGGCTCGATCGGCACGTGACGGCGCTGGAGGGCGCGAACGGCTCGGGAAAGACCACGGTGATGATCGCAGCCTATGTGGTGCTGCTCCCGGACATGTCGCGGTTGCGGTTCACCAACCTGGGCGAGACCGGCGCCACAGGTGGTGACAAGGGTGTCTGGGGCCGGCTCGGTTCGCCGGGGCGACCCTCGTACGCCGCCCTCGACTTCACCCTGCCGGGCCAGCGACGGCTGGTCGCGGGTGTTCACCTGGAAAGGAAGGGCGAGCCCTCCGTCGAGCCCACGCCGTTCGTCGTCACGGGATTGGATCGAGGGGTTCGATTGCAGGACCTGCTTCTCCTGAAGCAGGGCGAGGACGAGCTGGTGCCCGAGCTGCCTGAGCTGCGGGAGAACGCCGCGCGCCTGGGTGGACGCCTGCAACCCTTCACCTCCGCGCGTGACTATTTTGCGGCGCTCTTCGATCACGGCGTCACGCCGCTTCGACTCGGCACCGACGAAGAGCGAAACAAGCTGAACGAGATGCTCCGCACCAGCATGACGGGAGGGATCTCCCGGGCGCTCACCTCGGAGCTCCGCTCGTTCTTGCTCAAAGAGGAAGGCGGTCTCGCCGACACGCTCCAGCGGATGCGAGCCAACCTCGACGCCTGCCGGCGCACGCGGCTGGAGGTCGAGGAGGCGCGTCGCCTGGAGCAGGAGATTGGGGGGGTGTTCGAAGCCGGACATACGATGTTCGCGGCGGCGCTGATCGCCACCCGCGAGCGCGCGGCCGAGCTCACCCGGCGTGTCGACGAGGCCGAGGTTGCGCGCGCGATCACTGCCGAAGCCCATCGTGGGGCAGAGGCTGCCCTGGCGCAGACCCTGGCCGCGATCGAGGCACTGGAGCGCAGGAGAGCCGAGATCGGAGGAGCCCTCGAATCGGCCCGAGCATGGCATGCGACGCTTCGAGAGGCGCTCACCGCGGCCGGCGAGCTCACGACCTGCGCTGATAGATTGGCGGAGGCGGAAGTCCTCGCGGAAACGACCGGGACTCACAGCGACGCGGCCGAGGCAGAGCGAGGTGCTCGGCGCGAGGCCCTCCGCCGCGTCGAAGAGAGCTACAACCGCGCCGCCACCGGGCTGGCGGACCTGCAGCAGGGGATCGACGAGCTGCACCGTCGCGCGGGAGCCTATCGTCAAGCGACCCGACGTTTGCGCGACGCCGAGGAAGGTCTGGGCGGAGAGTCCATCCCGATTACGGCCCTCGGGGAACGTGTCTCACGTGCCGGCGACGACCTGACTGGGGTTGACCGGGAGCGCCGGGAGGCCACGAGGCGGCTCGATGACGCGGAGGAGCACCGACACAGACACGCCGAGGTGATGGCGGCGCTCCGGTCCCTTCTCGACGGCGATGTCGCGGCGGATCAGGCGTACGGGGCGGCCCTCTCGGCGCTCCAGCACCATCGCGCCCGCATCGAGCTGGCGGGCAAGCTTCCGGCGCTCGAGCGCGACCTGAACGAAGCACGACGGCAAGCCGTCCAGCAGTCTGGAGCGCGGCAGCGAGCGAAGGTGCTGGATGTCGCCCCTGGCGACCAACCTGCGGGACAAGTCGTCGAACGTCTGCTCGGCGAGGCCGACACCGAATTGGGGGACCACGAAGACCGAGAGCGAACGGCCCGGCTGTCTGCCCGGCAGCTCGAGCAGGATGTGAAGGACCTGGAGGCGCGCCGTCGCGCGCTCGTTGACAGAGAGCCCGTGTTCCATGATCTCGTGGAGCGCGCGGCTCGTCTGGCTTTGCACCTGGCCACCGGAGTCGACAGCCGGGCTACCCTCGATGCTGCTCGCTCTACGCTCGACGCGCAGCTGACGGCGACGCGCAAGGCCGAGGACGCCGCGCGCGAGGAGCAGGAGGCACTCCTCCGGCAGGCGCGCGACCTCCTGGCCCGCGGTGGTCCGTTCGCGCCTGAGCTGCTCCGGCTGAGGGACGATCTCGGGGCCGAGCTGGTGGCGGGGAGCTTCGAGGACGTCGGCCTGGATCAAGCGGGACGCCTGGAGGCGCGGCTCGGGCCCCTGGCGCGGGCGCTGGTGGTCGACGACCCGACAACAGCGGCGCGAGCGCTCGACGCGCGACCCGAAGCGCTGGCGGATGTCCTGCTCGTCTCGCGGGACGCCGATCTCGAGCCCCTGGTGTCGGGGACCGGCCCGATCGTCGTGGGCGGTCGCGACGTCGCCATCGCGGAGGGGGTCGCCGTCCGCGTCTCACGCATTCCCTCGCATCCGCGCCTTGGACGTCGCGCCCGCGAGGCCCGTGCCGCCGAGCTGAATGGTGAAGCAGAGCGGAAGGGCCGCGAGCTCGAGGATCTGAGGGGACGACGGCGGCAGATCGAGCGTCTCGTTGCCGACAGCGAAGCGCTGCTCGTGGGTCACGCGATCTGGCTGGCCGGAGATCCGGCGGCTGAGTTGGCGGAGGTGAAGCGCGCGATCGACGAGACCGAGGCGAAACTCGTGATCCAGGGCGAGGCGACCCGTCGCCATGCGGAGTCCGCCCGTGTGTTGCGGTCGCGCGTCAACGAGCTTCGCGCGCTGCTCGCACAGGCGTTCCTCCTCGATCCACCGGACCATGGCGAACGCGCACGAGCGCTGGAGAAAGAGCTCCACGCCGCCCGTGCGGCGAAAGAGCTCGTCGCACGGCTCGCGAAGAGCGCCGATCTCGTCGACCGCCAGCTGGCCGATCTGCGACAGCTTCCGCTTACCGACACCGACGTGCTCCAGCTCCGCGAGCGTGTACAGCACCTGACCGGCCAGCGCGAGCGGCTGAGGGAAGGTATCGAGGCGCTCGAGGACGTCCGGGAGAACGTCGAGGCTTTGGGTTGGCAGGACGCGCCCGCCAGGCTTGCCGAGGAGCGGGCGGTCATTCCAGCGCTCAACGAGCAGCTGCAGGAAGCCGGACGGCAGCGCGACGCTGCGGAGCAGGCGGTCAGGGCCGCGGAGGAGCGCTTCAACGAGGCGCTCAAGGCATTCCAGGACGCCGACGGGGAGCGGCGAGCGGCGGCGCGCCTCCACGTCCAAGCGGTGGAGCGCTTCGACCGTATCGGCGTTCCCACGCCGACGGGCGAGGCGCTCGCGGCGGCAGAGCGGGAGGTCGTTCGCCTGGACGAGGAGCACCAGGGTCACGACACCAGGCACCGTGAGCTGCTGACCGCCCAAGGGCGGCAGGAGGGTCAGGTCAGCGAGGCAGCCCAGTATCTCACGGAGGCAGCCGAGAGGGTCACCAAAGAGCGCGGGGAGGCCGACCCCGCCGTCAAACGCTGGGACGATCTGCGTGGTCGAGCCTCACGGTATGGGATCGTCGGTACCCTCCTCACCGAGATCCCTGGAGAGCTCGCCGACGTCCGGGGCCATGTGAACTTCGTCCAAAAGTCCATCACCTCGCGCGAGATCCTCCTGGAACGCCTGCGCCAGGCTCAGGGAAGCGGGCCCCTGCTGGCGCAGTTGGACACCCTCCGGGCGCCCCCAGAAGGCGAGTTCGCGGCCAGGGCGCTCGATCTGTGGCTGACGGTGCGTGACTGGCTGCGCCGCCGTCTCCCGGCGCAGGTCGCCGAGGTGGATGATCCGCGCGAAGCGCTCCTTCGGCTGCGCGATCAGCTCTCGGGGTTGGAGGATCGCCTCAGGAATCAGGAGTCGGTCCTGCGGGGCGCGAGCGAGGATGTGGCACGGGGCATCGACGTGCAGATTCGCAAGGCTCGGACCCAGGTCAACCGCCTCACCAGGAACCTCGACGGCGTCAGTTTCGGTAGCATCGAAGGAATTCGTGTCCGCCAGAACGCGGTCGAGCAGATGGAGCAGGTGCTCCGCGCGCTGCGCGACGGTGCGGCGCAGTCCCTGCTGTTCCAGTCGGACATACCGATCGAGGAGGCGCTCGAACAGATATTTCAACGCTTCGGCGGCGGACGTACGGGTGGACAGAAGCTGCTCGACTACCGCGAGTACGTTCACCTGCAGGTCGAGATCCGTCGTAAGGCGGGCATCGAGTGGGAGGTCGCGAACCCGGGCAGGCTTTCGACGGGCGAGGCGATCGGGGTGGGTGCGGCGCTGATGATGGTCGTCCTGACCGAATGGGAACGCGACGCCACGCTCCTCCGGGGGAAGAAGTCGCACGGATCCTTACGCTTCCTGTTCCTCGACGAGGCCAACCGCCTGTCTCACGACAACCTCGGCGTCCTCTTCGATCTGTGTCAGACGCTCGATCTGCAACTCCTCATCGCCGCGCCAGAGGTCGCGCGCGCTGAGGGCAACACCACCTACCGCCTGGTCCGCAAGGTGGCGAGCGATGGGCGCGAAGAGGTGCTCGTCAGCGGTCGTCGAACGAGGTCCGAAACGTGAGCTGGCGATCGCGGGCGGCCGGCCTCGCCTTGCTGGAGCTGCTCGTTCGGGGCACGCTCAAGCGACGGAGCGCCCAGGCAGCCGCCTGGGAGGCCCTCGACGAGCTGCCCTGGACCCGCCGAACTGGACGGCGGGACGAGATCGGCTTGGTTGAGGACCGGCGTCACGAGCTGGTCGCGCTGCTCGGGCGCGTGTGGCCGGAATGGGGTGGGGTGCTCGCCGCTCTGACGGCGCGCGGGCTCGCTCCCACCCCCGACGGCTGGAACGAGTTGGAGGACGCGCAGCGCGCGGAGGGGCTTCCACAGCTTCCCAACCAGCTCAACCGCCGGACAGCGGCGGCCCTCGTCGCGCCTCACTCCAAGGCGACGCTCACGACCCGCCGCCTTGCCGCGATCGGAGATGCGTTGACGACGCACGACGGCTCGGTGCGGCTCCGACCGCCACTCGGCCTCGTCGCGGTCACCCCTCGGGGAAATGTCGATCTCGCTGCCGTGGCTGCGGTCCTCGGCGAGGTGTCGATCCCGGACCGCGCGTTCGCCGGCGGCCTGGCGCTCGAAGGACCTGTCCGCGCGGCACTGCTCGTCGAAAACCGTGGCGCATTCTGCGATCTGCCAGTCATCGACGGGTGGCTCCTGGTCCACGTTCCGGGGTGGGACACGGCGACCGTGGCGCAGCTGCTCGGACGGCTGCAGGAGATCCCGGTCGTCCACTTCGGGGACCTCGACCCGAATGGCGTGCGTATCTTCCAGCACTTACGCGCGATGCGTCCCGAGCTCCGTTGGTTCGTTCCGGAGTTCTGGGGCGAGCTCGTCGAGAACAAGGGATTGGCTGGTGAGTGGCCCGAGGATCTCGATCTCGCTGAGGCGCCAGAGCTGGTGCGGGCCCTTGCGCGCCGGGCGCTGTGGCTGGAACAAGAGCCGGTCGCCGTGGACGCAAGGACGCCCGCAGCGCTCGGGGCGGTCATAGCGGGACCACACAGGTGACGAATCCCTGGCACGGTCATCAAAGCCTTGGACTCAGACCCAGTCTTCGGTGAACAGACCCGGAATGTCACCAGCGAGCAGCGCTTGGTCGTCGGTTACGAGCGTGGCGCTGTGGTGGAGTGCAGTCGTGGCGATGAGCAGATCCACGTCGCTCTTGATGATGCCACGCCGCCGGAGCGACGCCTTGAGGTCGGAAAAGAGCCGAGTGATGTCGGCTGTGACCGGTAAAGCGGTGATGTTCGCCAGCTCCGGGCCGGCCGTTAAGCGCCGGAATGAAGATGTTCGTGTCGAGGAGCCAGATCACGGCATGGCAGGCGGTTCTTCGGAGCTGCCGGCGCGCCGTGCCTCGCGCAGGATCGCGAGGATCTCTTCTTCGGTCTCGCCCTGCCAGGGACCCGCGGCGGCCATTCTGTCCCCGAGCCCGACTCCCGCTTGGGCAGGCTTCTCGACGACACGGATCTCGACCTCGAGCTCGTCGACGCGGGCATGCACAGGACGGCGAGGATTGCGCTTGAGCTCGGCGACGGCCTCTTCGAGGCTCGTGGGGATATGCTTCTCTGGCCGAGCCACGATACCGTCAGGGTAGCATGCTGCCCGGCGATGGACTCCCTCATGGTCGCGGACGAGGGAGAAACGAGGGAATCGTGCCGTGCCCCCTCGCGAACTTTCGCGCTCTTTCACGCAGCTGATGTCGACGGATGTGCGCAACATTATTGAGATCTGTACCCAGGTTCGGCACCTTGCCAAGGTGGACGTCGAGGGTTCGCTGGCGGTGAGACTTCGCCGGGCGTTCGCGGTCAGGAACGCCGCATGTCCGAACCGCGGGACCTGACGTCGATCCTGGACGTCCTGCTCGGCGAGCAGGTGAGCTTCGTCTTGGTTGGCGCGCTGGCGGCGGTGGCGCAGGGCGCTCCCCTGATGACCCAGGACGTGGACATCGTCCAGGCGAGAACGCCGGAGAACATCGACAGACTGATGACCGCTCTCGCGAAGCTGCACGCGCGGTATCGAGGCCGGACGCCGGATCAGCCGCTCCGCCTGACCGCGGGGCGCTCGCGACGACTGGCCACTCGCTGCTGATGACCGACCTCGGTCCCCTCGATTGCCTCGGTGCCATCGAGGGAGCGCAGGACTATGACCTGTTAGTGCCTCTGTCGGTGGAAGTCGAGCTCGACGGGCGCGCGATGCGGGTCCTCGGGCTCGAGACGATCGTCGCGATCAAGCAAGCATCGCAAAACCAGAAAGACCGCCTCGCGCTGCCAGTTCTCGAGGCACGTTGCGCCGGCTTTCAGAGCGCGGGGTCTAGACCCAACGCACAGTTCGATGAAGGGGCCTGCCTGCGGCAACTCTTCCGTGTTCCACGTCTTGCCAGGCAACATAACGAAACCGTCCACCGGATCGGATCACGATCAGTCCTCCGGTTGGACGGCTCAACCGGGGGTCACACGATCACCAGTTGCCCGCCCGCCGCTTCGGCGAGTGGGTAGCCGAACAGCGATCCTGGTGTGTAGGCGCCCGGACGGCCCTCGCCGCGCGCCAGCCGAGCCGCGACCTCGGCCGCCACCGCGCCCGTGAAGCGCATTCCGTCGGGGGCGCGCAGCCAACCCAACCGTGACGTACCGTCGGCCCATCGCACCCGGGCGCGCGCCCAGGAGTGTTCGCGCGGCTTGTTCGACGCGGCCGGGGTGGCTTTCGCGATCCTTCGCGTGAGAAGCCGGCGCAGCGCTTGCGAGCGAGCCAGACCCATCATCACCGGCATCGCCAGCCGCGCCAACGTGCCGGTGGGCACCATCGCCGAGGCCGCGGTGACCTTAGGGGCGCCGCTCGCCCGCTGGGCGGCCTCGAGCTCGGCGGTCGGCGCCGACCCTGTCGTCACCTTCGTGCCGTCGGGCAAGGTGAGATGCTCGGGCTCGCTGCCGAAGGCCGCGCGCACCAGCTCACCGTTCACGTAGCGCCAGCCACCGGCGGCGATACCGTCCAGGATGGTCGCCGCCAGCACCTCGCCAATAGGCCCCCCGTCTCCCTCGATGGAAGGGACCATGTCGACGCGAACTTCCTGCGCCGCCTGCCGGCCTTCGCATAGTTTCAGCGTAACGCTTTCGGTGCCGAGCACCCCCCAACCTGCTCCGGTCACCAGCGTGCGCCCGGCGGCCACTGCCTCGTCGTGCATCGCCAGCGCGTCTCGCGTGGCGAACAGCTCGTTGGAGATGTCGACGTAGTGGCTGCCCGGTCTTCCCGTACGAATGATCGCCTCGCCGGTGCGAGCGAAGGGGCCGATGGTGTTCACCACCACTGTGGCCGGCAGCGCCTTCAGCTGCGCGATCATAGCGTCGGTCGACTCCACCACGACCGTGCGGGCGAGAGGGCCGAGGGGCGCCCCCACCTGTTCCAGACGCCCGCGGTCGCGGCCCACCAACACCACGTTCAGCTTCTTGGCAGTCAGGTTCACGGCCACCGTCCGCCCGACCCGCCCCGCGCCACCCAAGATCCAGATCTCGCTCGTCATGTCCACCTCCTGATGTCACCAGATGACATTACTCTTACCACTGACGGCATCAAGTGCCATCACTGCTAGAGTTCGAGCATGGCGCGGTGGGAACCCGGGGCAACCGAGCGGCTGCAGCAGGCCGCCTACGAGCTGTTTCGCGAAAATGGCTACGAACAGACGACGGTGAAACAGATCGCCGGCCGCGCCGGGGTCACCGCTCGTACCTTCTTCCGCCACTTCACCGACAAGCGCGAGGTGCTGTTCGCCGGCACAGAGCAGTTGGTGGCAGCCCTGCGGCAATCGATCTTCGCAGCGCCGAAGGGGGCGAGCCCGTTCGAGGCCGTTATGATGGCTCTCGAGGCCATCGCGCCGCACCTGGAGCGTCCCCGGCCGGGTGTGCGCGAGCGCCGCGCCTTGATCGCTGCCCACCCGGAGCTGCGCGAGCGCGAGCTCAACAAGCTCACCACGCTGTGCGCCGCGGCGATCGAGGCGCTGCGCGCACTTGGCGCGAGCGAGCCGGCGGCGCGGCTGGCGGCCGAGGCGGGCATCACCATCTTCCGGGTGGGGTTCGACCGCTGGCTCGACGCATCGTCGGGGGCGCTCGCGCAGAGCATTCGTCGCACGCGCAAGGAGCTCGCCACGATGAGCGCTACCAGGGGCCGTCGATGGCGACCCACTACGCGCGCCCGGTGACGAGTGGAGTGCCTCAGCGATGGCCAAACCCGTGCTGCGGCGGTTCGTAGCCTTTTTGTGATCGCAGCCGATGGACCACCACCCGCACGCCGGTCGGGATGTCCGTCAGCGTCTTCACGGGACCCAGCAGCGGGCAAGCCGCGGGAGTCGCAGGCGGAAATTCGTTGCACTCCGTCTGCTCGAAGCTCTCCAGTTTCGCGGCCAGAGCCTCGTGCTGGTGGGCGTGCTGGCTCGGCTCGC
>DATJYC010000085.1:0-29157 GCA_035499735.1 Burkholderiales bacterium | reverse complement strand
AGCACAAGCATCACCGCAAGGACCACGATAAGGACCACGACAGGAACGAGGACGGCCGCGCTCCGGCGTACCGGCTCTACGAGGTGCAGAACGGCAACCACATCGAGACCTACCAGGACACCGCGCCCGCTTTCCCTCAGCTCGAGCTGATCCAGCCGCACGCGCAGCGCGCCTTCGACCTCGTCGTCGACCAGGTGGAGCGCGGCGCGACGCTGCCGCCCGACCAGTGCATACCGCGCGGCAGCGCGATCGCCGACCTGCCCGCGCAGCCGGGGCACTGCGCGAGCCTGTTCGTGCCCTGACCCAGCCGATCAGCCGCTAGTTCTTGGTGGGGCCGGCCGCTGAGCCGGCCTTCCGCGACGCTCCGGCCTTGGGGTCCTCGCTCCGGGAGGAAGCAGCGGCCAGGCCGCGGCCCGCCGCCTCGCCCTTGCTGAGAACGTAGCCGTAGCTGGCGGCCAGGTGGCTTTCGATCCAGGGACTGGACGCGGAAGCGGGTTGCGTGGACGCGGCGAGCGCGGTTGCGCAGCCCGCCCGGGCGACCCACCTCAAGACGCCGACTGTTTGCGGGTCCTTCATCTTCTTTCTCGTCTCAACGTCAGAGGGTAGCTCGCAACAGCCGTGCCAACCGCCTGCGATTCGAGTCCCGTCAGCGAGTTAACGTGCGCGCCTTGCGCAGGGCCGGGTCGAAAGGATTCCAAACTGTCGCCTGCGCCCAACAGACTTCCTCGGCCGGACGATCAGGAAGTTGATAAAAAAGAAAACGCCCTGTCGCGGATAGGTGACAATCCGCGTCGATGGACACGCTGACCCACGCGCTCTCGGGCGCGCTGCTCGCGCGCGCGACAGCGCCGAGGAAAGCGCCGCCGCAGTCGCTGACGCGGCGCGTCGCCGCGGGCTTTCTCGCCTGCGCTTCGCCGGACCTCGACGCCGTCGCGGGGCTGTTCGGCCCGGTCGCCTTCCTGGAGAACCACCGCGGCGTGACGCACTCGCTCATCATGGCGCCGCTATGGGCGCTGCTGGTCTCGTATCTGCTCGCGCGAATCCTGCGCGAGCCCCGCGGGTGGCGCGCGCTCTACGGCGTCACCGCGATGGCGCTCGTGCTGCACATCGCGTGCGACCTGATCACCACCTACGGAACGATGATCCTCGCCCCCTTCTCGAGCTGGCGCGCGCAGATCGGCACGACCTTCATCATCGATCTGTGGTTCACGGGAATCATCGCCGCGGGCCTTCTCGCCGCGTGGGCGCTGCGCCGCTCGCCGCAGCTCGCGCGCTCGTCGGCGGTCGCCGCCTGCGCCTTCCTCGCCGCCTACGTCGGCTTCCAGTACGTGCAGAAGGAAAAGGCGATCGAGTTCGGCGAGCGCTACGCCCGCGACCACGGCATCCAGGGCGCCGCCGTCACCGCGCAGCCGCGTCCGGTGTCCCCGTTCAACTGGACCGTGTTCGTGTCCGACTCCGAGGCGCACCGCTACGCCCACGTCAACCTCGAGCGGGATGCGCCGCGCCCTTACCGCGAGGGGGACGGCTTCATCGCGATGCTCGACTCGGCGTACCGGCCGCTCGCGCAGGCGCGCTGGGAGACGCGCGCGCGCTACGGCGGGGGCGCGGGCGAAGCGCTCGCGCGCGAAGCCTGGAACTCGCCCGCGCTCGCCGTCTTCCGCTGGTTCGCGCAGCTTCCCGCGTTCGACGGATTCGAGGCCGGGTCGACCTGCGTGCGGTTCATCGACCTGCGCTACGTGGTGCCGGGGCGCGACGCGCTGCCTTTCCGCTACGGCGCCTGCCGCGACGGGCCCGGCGCGCCGTGGCGGCTGCTGCCTCCCTAGGGCGCCGAAGCGAGCGGCAGCCCGGCCGAATCGAGCGCGGAGTCGGCGTGCACCGCGAGCAGGTGATGGCCCGCCACCGTGGGGTGGATCCCGTCCCAGAACAGGTACTGGCCGGGATTGGGGCAGAAGGCGCCCGCGACCGTGTTCAGCCGGATGCAGGTGTCCTCGACGTCGCTCAGCCCGAACGAGGCGGGCGAGGCGACGATCTGGTTCAGGAGGGCGAATACGTCGACCCGGACGACGGAAATGCCGAGCGCTTTCTCGAGTCCCTGGAGGGTCGCCTCCAGCCCGTCGTCGAACTGTGTGGAGAGCAGGTGCGCCAGGAACTGCGCTTGCGGACCCGAGAGGCGTACCGCGGGCGCGAGCGCGACATCCGGCAGGTTCGGCACGACGAAGCGCCGCGCGCCGGCCGCGTAGAGCGCGAGCAGGTTGGTGCGGATCGCCGTCAGCGCATCGGTCACGATGCCGAAGCTCGTCGCGCCGCTCGGGTCCGTGAAAAACGCCTCCAGCGCGTCGCGCACGTCGTCCCCGCCGATGAACACGATGTAGGTCGCATCCGCCGGCGCCTGCCCGTGGACGTCGTTGACGAACAGGCCCACCTGCGTCGAAAGATCGTACGCGCCGACGGTGCGTGCGCGTCCGCCCCCGACGGCATAGTTGGAGAGCACCACGGGGAGCAGCAGCGCCGGGCCCGCGCTCGGCAGCGCGTGGTCGATCAGCGAGAGCTGCTCGACCCAGGTCGGGCCGTTGCTGAAGTGGAACGCGCCGCGCGCGTAGGGCGCGTCGGGGATCAGGCTGGTGAAAGGCGGGATCAAGAGGTCCCGCGTCGCGACGAAGTCGTTTCCGGGATCCGAAAGGCTGTCGCCGAAGACGACGAAGCGGTGCGGCGGACCGGCGAGCGCCTGGCCGGATGCGAGAGCGAGCCACGCGAGCAAAGCGGGAACAAGCAGCTTCCTGAAGTTTGATCTCATGACGCCTCCTGGGCTAAGAGTGCATCCGGATTCTCGGGTGCAGACGCCGCGGGCGCATCACCCAAACGGGTGATGGTCCAAATGCCGGGGGATGAGCTCACCGGGCACTCGAAGAACCAGGGCGCGCGGGATAGTCGGCTGCGGCGCGGGCGAATATCGCGCATGCGAGTGCGCATATCGCGCACCCGAGGGCGAGCGTCAGGGAATTGCCGCGGCGCGGCATAGTAGACTATGCGCGGTATGGCCATGCGAGCTGCTTCCACGGCGTTCGTGCTCGCCCTCTTCGCCTGATGGCGGGCAAGCTGAAGCGGCGCGACTACGATCCCGGCGCGCGCGGCGCGCTCCAGGGCGTGCGCGTGCTCGACCTCTCGCGCCTGGTGGCCGGCAACACGCTCACCCAGGTGCTCGCCGATTTCGGCTCCGAGGTGATCAAGGTGGAGCCGCCTGCGGGCGACACGCTGCGCGCCTGGCAGACGGCCGGGGTACCCGTCACCTGGAAGCTCTATTCGCGGAGCAAAAAAAGCCTGTGCCTGGAACTGCGCCGCCCCGAGGCGATCGAGCTGCTCCTGAAGCTCGTCCCGACGGCCGCCGTCCTGATCGAGAGCTTCCGGCCCGGCATACTCGAGAAGATGGGGTTGGCTCCGGCGAAGCTGCTCGAGCGCAACCCCAGGCTCGTCGTGGTGCGCATCTCCGGCTGGGGCCAGGACGGGCCCTACAGCCAGCGCCCGGGGTTCGGCACGCTGATCGAGGGCATGTCGGGCTTCGCGTCGATGAACGGCTTCGCCGACCGCGAGCCGGTGCTGCCGCCGATGTACCTCGCCGACAGCGTCGCCGGTCTGCACGGAGCCGCGGCGACGATGATCGCGCTGCGCGAGGCCGAGCGCGAAGGCGGCGCGGGACAGGTCATCGACCTGCCGCTCCTCGAGCCGCTGTTCAACATCCTCGGGCCCCAGGCGGCGAACCTGCGGCTCACCGGCAAGGTGAAGCAGCGCACCGGCAACCGCTCGACCACGACCGCTCCGCGCAACGCCTACCGCACCAGGGACGGCCACTGGGTGTGCCTGTCGGCGTCGATCCAGAAGATGACCGAGCGCCTGTTCCGCGCCATCGGCCGGCCCGAGCTGATCGCCGATCCGCGCTACGCGACCAACTCCGCGCGCCTGGCGCACGCGGACGACCTCGACAGGATCATCGGCGATTTCATCGGGCAGCGCACCCAGGCCGAGAACGTCGCCTACTTCGGCGAGCACGAGGTCACCATCGGCCCGGTGTACGACATCGCCCAGATCGTCGAGGACCCGCACGTGATCGAGCGCGAGCTGGTCGCAGACTATCCCGACGACGAGATGGGGAGCTTTCCCATGCACCACGTGATCCCGCGCCTGTCGCGGACGCCCGGCGCGATTCGCGCGCCCGCGCCGCGCCTGGGGCAGGACAACCGCGCCCTGCTGGCCGAGGCCGGCGTGGACGACGCGGCGTACGCGAGGCTGCTCGCCGCAGGCGTCGCATGCGAAGGCGGCTCGACCCCCAAAGGAGAAGAAGATTGAAGCCCGGACTGCCCGTGTGGCGCTCGCTGCTCTACGTTCCGGTGAACGTGGAGAAATACGTCGACAAGGCGCACACCCGCGGCGCCGACTGCATCCTGCTCGACCTCGAGGACAGCGTGCCGGCGCACGAGAAGGACAGCGCGCGCAGGCTGGTGGCGCAGAACGCGAAGCGCGTGCGCCGCGCCGGCGCGGACGTCGCGGTGCGCGTCAACCGCCCCGACTCGATGACGCCGAAGGACCTCGAGGCCGCCGTGGGCCCGGACGTGAACGCGATCGCGGTGACGAAGGTCGACGACGCGGCGCACCTGAAGCGCCTGGACGAGATCGTGGCGAGGCTCGAGGGGAAGCGTGGCCTCCCGGCGGGGCACACGAAGTTCATCGCCATGGTCGAGACGCCGGCGGCGTTCTTCAGGATGCCCGAGATCGCCGCGGCGGTCGAGCGCAACGCGGCGATGGACATCGGCGGCGAGGATTTCGCCCTCGAGAACGGCATGGAGCCCACCGAGGAGACGCTGCTCATGCCGAAGCAGCAGATGATCTACGCGGCGCGAGCGGCGGGCATCATGCCGCTCGGCTACATCGCCAGCGTAGCGAGCTTCGGCGACCTCGAGGCGTTCCGCCGCATGGTGCAGCGCTCGCGCCAGTTCGGGTTCATGGGCGCGAGCTGCATCCATCCCGGGCAGGTGCCCATCGTCAACGAGCTGTACTCCCCGTCGGCGGACGAGGTCGCCCTCGCGAAGCGCATCATCGACGGGAACGAGAAGGCGAAGGCGGAGGGCCGCGCCTCGTTCGCGATCGACGGCAAGATGGTCGACGTGCCGGTGGTGGTGCGCGCCGAGCGCCTGCTCGAGCGCCACGCCGCGATCCAGGCGCGCCTGGCTAGGCGCTGAGCTGCGCGGGGCGCGACTTGCGCCGCGCGCGCCACAGCACGCTAGCGAGGTAGGCGACGATCGCGACGTTGACCACGAAGACGACGAGCCTGACCCAGGTCGCGCTCTTCGTCAGCTCGTACACCTCGAAGGGAACGTAGAGACCCCCCGCGACCACGCCCAGCCACTCCGCCCAGCGCATCCCCCGCCACAGCCCCCAGGCCTCGACGAGGTGCAGCGACGCGTACGCGGTGGCGCCGAGCGCGAGCAGCTGCAGCCGCGAGCTGGTGAGGTTCGCGGCGAGCTCGAGGAAGACGCGCGGCGTGCGGCTGGCAGGATTCAGGTGGAAGGCCCGGACGAAGTGCTCGGCGATCGACTGCACGTCGCGGTGGACCAGGCTGAAGAGCCCGGCCCCGACGGCGAGCACGAGCAGCCCCTTGGTCGCCTCGACCGCCGCCACCACCCTGAGGCCGGGGTTGCGCACGGCGGGCTAGAGCGTCGCCCCGGGCTTCGCGAGCGCTTTCGCGGAGAGCTGCG
Organism: Burkholderiales bacterium; assembly: GCA_035499735.1. Lineage (GTDB taxonomy): Bacteria > Pseudomonadota > Gammaproteobacteria > Burkholderiales > SG8-39 > VBDM01. The sequence continues at coordinate 23,410 of DATJYC010000085.1, read as the reverse complement.
CGACGATCCACTCGTAGGCGTCGTCCACCGAGTCGGTGCGATGCACGAGTCCGACGTCCTCGGGGCTGATCATGCCGTGGCGCGCCAGCGCGTCGAAGTCGACCACGTCGCGCCAGTAATCCGTGCCGAACAGCACAATGGGCATGGGCTTGCTCATCTTGCGCGTCTGCACGAGCGTCAGCAGCTCGAACAGCTCGTCGAGCGTTCCGTATCCGCCCGGGAAGACGATCACCGCCTTCGCGAGATACGCGAACCAGAACTTGCGCATGAAGAAATAGTGGAAGTGGAAGGCGAGCTCGCGGGTGACGTACGGGTTGTCGAACTCCTCCACCGGAATGGAGATCGTCAGGCCGACGTTCAGCCCCTTCGCCTCGGCCGCGCCGCGGTTCGCCGCCTCCATGATCCCCGGGCCGCCTCCGGTGCAGACGACGAAGCGGCGCTCCTCGTCGTCCAGCCCCTTCGACCAGTGCGTAAGGCGCGAGGCGAGCGAGCGCGCCGCCTCGTAGTAGGCGGACATCCTGAGCGCGGTCTGCGCGCGGTCCTGCTCCTGCGTGCTCTTCGCGCTGCGGACCATGTCCTCGGCGTGGTCGCGCGACTTGATGCGCGCCGAGCCCATGAACACGATGGTGTCGTCGACCTTGTACAGGTCGAAGCGGCTCTTGGGCTCGAGGTACTCCGAAAGGATGCGCAGCGCCCGGCCGTCCCTGCTGTTGAGGAAGCCCGTGTTCTCGTAGGCCTTGGTCTGCGCGCGCTTGCGGGTAGTCATGCGCGCAATGTTACCCGGCCTTGGGGTAATCTTGGAACGCATGTCCGCTCCCGTCCCATTGCGCGTCTCCCGCCTTACCAAGCGCTACCGCACCCGGGACGGAGGCTCCCTGGAGGCGGTCAGCGACGTGTCGTTCGACGTGGGAGCGGGCGAGTGCTTCGGGCTGCTCGGCCCCAACGGCGCCGGCAAGAGCACCGCCATCCACTGCATCACCGGCTTCTATCCGCCGAGCGCGGGCGAGGTGTTCCTCGGCGGCGTGGACGTGCACCGGGAGCCCAAGCGCGCGCGCCGCATCCTGGGCGTGTGCGACCAGGAGGAGACGCTCGATACGGACTTCCGCGCGTACGACCAGCTGGTCCGGCACGCGACCTTCTTCCGCATCCCCGTCGAGGAGGGTCGGCGCCGGGCGAGCGCGCTGCTCGAGCGCTTCGGCCTCGCGGAGAAGTCGCTGGAGCTGGTCGAGGTGCTTTCCGGCGGCATGAGGCGCAGGCTGCAGGTGGCGCGCGCGCTCGTTTCCGGACCGCGGGTCCTGGTGCTCGACGAGCCGACAACCGGGCTCGACCCCGAGGTGCGCCGCATCCTGTGGCAGATCCTGATGGAGGAGCGCGGCAAGGGCGCGGCGATCCTGCTGTGCACGCATTACATGGAGGAGGCCGAGCGCCTGTGCGACCGCGTCGGGATCATCGCTAAGGGCCGCATCCTCGACGTGGATTCGCCTCGCGAGCTGATCCTCCGCCACATGGGGACCGCCGAGATCGCGGAGGAGGTCCGCCCGGGCGCGATCTGGCGCCGCCCGCCCAACCTCGAGGACGTGTACCTCAGGCTCACCGGCACGCGCCTCGACCACGCTGGAGAGGGTCGGTGAGCGTTGTCGACTCGCTCTGGGGCGTGCGCTGCGTATGGCTGCGCTACTTCGACGTCTTCAGGAAGAGCATCCGCTACTACCTCGTCACGAGCTTCACCGAGCCTTTCCTCTACCTGCTGTCCTTCGGCATGGGCGTGGGCGCGCTGGTCGGCACGCTGGACGTGCACGGGATGCAGGTCAGCTACCGCAGCTTCGTGTTCGCCGGGATCATCGGGCAGACGGTGCTGTTCCAGGGCTTCTACGAAGCCGCTTTCGGCGCCTTCGTGCGCATGTACTACCAGAAAATCTTCAGCGCCATGGCGGTGACGCCGATCACGCTGTCCGAGGTGCTGTGGGGCGAGCTGCTGTGGGACGCGAGCAAGGCCGCGGTCGCCGCGGAGGCCGTGACCCTGATCGGGGTCGCGATGGGCGACTTCACGCCGGTCGCGCTGCTCACCGTCCCGCCGGTCGCGTTCCTCTCCTCGCTGCTCTTCGCCGCCTTCGGCCTCGCCGTCGCCGCCCGCGCGCGGACGATCGAGGAGATCTCCTACCCGCAGTACCTGGTGATCTTCCCGATGTTCCTGTTCTGCGGCGTGTTCTACCCCATCGAGAGCCTGCCGGCATGGCTGCAGTGGACCGCGTGGGCGCTGCCGCTCACCTCGGTGGTCTCGATCGTGCGAACCCTGACGCTCGGCTTTCCCTTCCAGCCGTGGGCGGCGCCCATCCTCGCGGGGTGGCTGATCGTGCTCCTCGTCTACAGCCGCGTGGCGATGTCGGCGCGCCTGGTTAAGTGATCCGGCGGATCAGCGGGCAGATCTAGGGAGCGGGGTGCCGGATTTCCGGCTTCCCAGCGCCGGCTTCACCGCCTCGTACAGGAAGCGCCCGGCGCGCCACAGCGTCAGAACGCGCGCGCTCCACGCCAGCGCGAACCTGGGCTTGAGCACCGCGATCGCGGTCACCAGGGCGACGACGAGGTAGGGGCGCGCCCGCATCCACCGTGCCAGCGTGATGCCGCGGTCGACGACCACTACGACGCTATGGCAGGCCTGCAGGTCCGCGGCGAGCGCGTCGCGCTGCGCCTGGGCCTCCGCGACCAGGCGCGCGCGCCGCTGGAGAATGTCCTGGAGCGCGCTCACCGCCGCCCCAGCTCCTGCTCGTCCTTGCGCAGCTCGGCGAGCGTGGCCGACAGGAACTTCGGCCGCTTCCTGACGGCCGAGCGCAGGGCCAGCAGGGAGGCGAGGCCGCAGAGGGCGAAGAGCGCGGCAAGCAGGCCGACCGCGAGCAGCCGGTGCTCGTCCCAGAAGATCACGGCGACCAGCAGCACCAGGAGCACGACCGCCAGTCCCAGGCAGAACAGTGCGGTCAGCGCGAGCACCGCGATGCGCGCGAGGCGCGTCCTTTCCTCGTCGACCTCGCTCGCGAAGATCTCGATGCGGGTCTGGACGAGCGCGACGAAGGTCGCCGCCAGATCGCGCAGCGATTCGAGCAGCCCCTCCGGATGCCCGGCTTCTTCGGTCATGGCCTAGCGGCGGCCGATCAGCAGCCCGAGCGCGACCCCGGCGAGCACGGCGACGCCGACCGCCTCCCAGGGATGCGAGCGCACGTACCCGTCGGCCGCGCGCGCCCGCTGCGTCGCCTCCTCGGCGAGCGGCCCGAGCCTCAGCCTGGCCGCCTCCAGCCCTTCCTCGAGCTTCGCGCGACCCGCCGCCGCCGTTTCGCCGGCGGCCGCGCGCAGCAGCGCCTCGGCGTCTGAGATGACCAGCCTGAGATCGGCGGCGAGCTTATCGGTGGTGACTTCGTTCTCTTGCATGACGACCTCTCCGGCACGATTCTACCCGGATAGGATATCGCAAGAGCATGAAACGATTCAGACCCAGAATGAGCAGGGCGCTGCGAGCGCTCCGGGCGGCTCCTCCGGCGGCGCGCGTGGCCGCGCTCGCCGCTGCGCTCGCGGTCGTCTGGGCTGCGGCGAACGCGATGGTGCAGGTGTGGCGCAAGCCCACCGAGATGCTCTTTCCGGTCGGCCAGGCGCTCGTCAAGACTCCGGAGGCGACCTGGCGCGAGTACGGGGCGCTGTTCCGCGAGCACTCGACGCCGGTGATCTCCCCCGAGCTGCTCGCTGCCCTCGCGCAGGCCGAGGGGGCGGGGAATCCCGTGGCGCGGCCGCGGTGGGCCTGGAGCTGGAGCCGCAATCCCTTCGAGTGGTACCGCCCCGCCTCCAGCGCGGTGGGCATGTTCCAGATCACCGACGCCGCGTACCGCGACGCGAAGCGCTATTGCATTCACGGCCACGCGGTGGCCGAGGACGGGCCGTGGTACGACCTCGGCTCGTGCTGGTTCAACGGGCTGTATACGCGGGTGCTCCCGAGCGACGCGATCGAGATGACCTCGGCGCTCCTGCACCGCAGGGTCGCGGCGGTCCTCGCCCGCGGCCCGCACGCCAGGGTCGCGCTCGCGCAGAAGCAGGACCTCGCGGCGGTGATCCACCTCTGCGGGCCGGCACGCGGCGAGGCCTTCGCCGGCCGCGGCTTCCGCCCTGCCAGCGGCGAGCGCTGCGGACCGCAGCACCTGAGCAGCTACCTGCTCCAGGTGGACGAGCTCAAGCGCCGCTTCGCCGCGCTCGCGGCGTCCGGCTAGCTACTCGATCTCGATCTCGAAGGTGCGCGGCCACTCGGGACGCGTCTCGAGCGTGAAATACACCCGCCCGATCTCGCGGCCATCGTTGGTCTCGACCTGGACCTTCCATTCCCCGGGCTGGTAATTCGACTTGAAGCCGTAGCCGCGGAAGCCCTCGGCGCGGCCGCCGACGATCTTGATGGGGATGGTGTCCTGCAGCACCCAGCCGCGATCGGCGTCCTCCCAGTACCAGCGCATCTGCACCTGATCGGAGAACCGCGTCGGCGAGAAGATGCGGAAGAACACGTAGACGCGGTCGCCGGGCTGCGCGAGGAATTCCTGGTCGCCGTGCTGCCACACGCGCCAGATCGGCCTCTCGTGGCTGAGACGGTAGCCGTCCTGCGTCCTCTCGACCGCGTGGTACACGCCGATGAAGGGGATCGACAGCGGCACGGGCGGAATCAGCCTGGCCCAGTAGAACACGAGGAACCCGGCGAGCACGGCGCCCAGGGGGACGAGCATCTGCCTGCGCGCGCGGGGGAAGAGATCGGGCTTCCTCTTCCGTATCCACCATGCGACCCCGATCACCGGCAGGCAGCCCACCAGCATCGAGACGAGGAACACCGTCACGCTGATCGAGCCGACGAAGATCGGCACGACGTTCGCCGCGAAGCACAGCGTGCACAGCGCGAGCAGGGTGAACTTGAACGACAGCCCCATCGCCTTCATGCGCTCGGATTCGTTGGCCCACAGGAGGAAAACGAGGAACGCGAGGAAGAAGAAGGACACCAGGAGAGACGAGCTCTTGAAGAAGAAGATCGTATAGACGTTGAGCAGCGTCCCCAGGAAGAAGTGCACGAGCGCCGTGCGGTACTGGTAGTACCAGCGCATGAGGCGCATCCGCCCCGCGGGGTCGGCCGGCGGCGCGGTCTCCTCGAAGAACATCTGCGTCAGCGCGGCGAGGATCACCGCGAGGTAGACGAGCTGCTGGGCGATCGCATGCCAGGAGTCGACCCGGTCGACCATGAGGATGTCGAACAGGAAGCCGCAGACGAACGACAGGACCGCGATCTTCTGCTCGTTCCTCGCGTAGTACAGCCGCAGGCGCTCGATCGCGCCCGGCGCGGCCTGGATCGCGTCTTGCGGGGGAGCGCCGTCGGTCATCGCATCACGGATGGTAGGCAACTGAGCAGCCGTAGAGGCTCAGCCCGAAGGTGATGGCGCTGAAGGCCATGCCGCCGTTGTCGAAATCGATCTGTATCGAATACATGTACTTGCTGTTGTCCACCAGTCCGTTCGCCAGCACGGAAGCGCTCAGCGTCTGGATATTGGGCGAGTCGCTGCTGCCTCCCGTGGTCGCCAGAACGGATCCGGATTCGGTCGAAACGTCGAAGCGCGAGAGCGAGGCCTGCTGAATGCTGCCGCCTGCGAACGTATCCTTCACGAAGCACGAAAGCCCCGTGATAGTCGCTCCGTTGGGCAAGGAGACGCTGCTGAAGACCGAGCAAGGGAGCGTGCCCGAGTTGAAGAACACGTTCGGATTACCCCGATTCAGTCCGCAGAAATTCGGAAGGCTCGGATCGTCGAGCTGGCCCTGGAACCCTTGGCCCGAAACCGAAACCGACCCCGCAGCGGTAATCCTTGCGAAATTGTCGTCCACGGCCGCCTTGACCGCGGCGAAATTGGCGTTGACGTCCGCCGCGCGCGCCGGGGTGCCCGCGCTGAAGGTGAACGGCAGAGTAACCTGACTCGCCGAGGCCGGAAGGCAGGCGATGAGCACGGACAGGAAAAGGACTAGATAGGATTTCATCGATGTTCTCCCTCGCTACTGCCAGTTGGATTGATCCCAGACCATCTGGTCCCAGATGCCGACCGAGGTCGCGCCGGACCCGCCGCCGTTGCCGCCGCCTCCGCAGGAACCCAAGCCGATTACCGCAAGGAACGCGAGCAATATGCAGAGTCTTCTCATGTCACCTCCTTCACCGTAGCCCATGAATCGAGGAGTTTCCGCGCAAACACCGCTCCCAGCGCGTCGTCCTCGTGCATGAAGTAGACGTAGGCACGGTCGAGCCCGAGCGCCGCGATCCGTCCCGCCCATTCCCCGAGCTCCGCGTCGTCGTAGTGCGTGCGCCGCAGCCGCAGATAGGCGGAACGTGCGGTCGCCACCACGGGCGGCGAGTCGCCCTCGTCGGTGTCGGTGTAGCAGAGCATCGCGCCTTTCTCGCGCAGCGCCGCGTAGACCTCCTCGTCCTGCCAGGAGTCGTTGCGGAACTCGAAGGCGGCGAGCCGGTCCCCGGGCAGGAGCGCGAGGAAGTCGCGCAGCCGCGGCAGGTCCTTCTTGAGGAAGGGAGGCAGCTGGAAGAGCACCGGGCCCAGCTTCGCGCCGAGCGCCTGCGCGCGCCGCAGGAACTCGGCGACGTGCGCCTCGCACTCCTTCAGGCGCAGCTCGTGGGTGATGCGCCGCGGCGCCTTGAGCGTGAAGGAAAAGGCGTCGGGGACCTGCCCGGCCCAGTTCTCGAGCATCGCCTCGGCCGGCATGCGGTAGAAGGTGTTGTTGATCTCGACGGTGGCGAAGCGCGACGCGTAGTAGCGCAGCATCTGGTCCGCCGGATGCTTCTCCGGGTAGAACTTGCCGAGCCACTCCTTGTACGAGAAGCCGCTGGTTCCGGCCAATAGCTGCATGCAGCCTTTATACCAAAAACACGGGCGACGGCCCGAAGCCGTCGCCCGCAACCTCCCCTCCGCCGGAATGCCTACTCGACGTTGTACGCCTCGTGCACCTCGTCGAGCACCTGCCGGCCGATCCTGCGCGCCGCCTTGGTCATCGGTCCGTCGCTGTGCAGGCTGGCGCCGTGCCAGTTGCTGCCGGTCTCGTCGCGGAGGGACGCCTTGACCGAGGTGAAGTGGCAGCCCGAGCACTCGTCGTAGGCGGACAGCTCGAAATTCAGAAGCTCGAGCACGTCGTGCACGCTCAGAATCTCCCTGCCGCGGGTCAGTCTCGTGTTGGTCAGCATGGCAGCGCTCCTCGTTCGCTCGTCGTATTAGCCCATCCTAGGCCCGGCCTCGCGCCTTCCTTTGATCTGCGTCAAGGACGCGCGCCTTGGACCGGCGCGACTTTTGCTCATAGAATCCGTCGCATGCCCAAGCCCAAGCGCGCCGTGCTGGCCGATCCGTCGGCCGGGGCGGTGCCGCTGGGCGAGTACTCGAAGAAGCGCGCCTTCGACGCGACGCCCGAGCCGGCGCCGGCGCCGGCCCCGGGCACCGGCCCCCTGCTGTTCGTCGTGCAGATGCATTCGGCGCGGGCGCTGCACTACGACTTCCGCCTCGAATGCGACGGCGTGCTCAAGTCCTGGGCGGTGCCGCGCGGCCCCTCGCTCAACCCTGCCGACAAGCGGCTCGCGGTCATGACCGAGGACCATCCCTACGACTACGCCTCCTTCGAGGGCGTGATCCCGCCCAAGCAGTACGGCGCGGGCGAGGTGATCGTGTGGGATTGCGGCCCGTACACGCCGGACGAGGACCGCAAAGGCCACTGGTACCACGATCGCGCGGAAGCCGAGCGCCAGGTCCGGGACGGCATCGCCAGGGGAAAGCTCTCGGTCACGCTGCGCGGCGCCAAGCTCAAGGGCTCGTTCGCGCTGGTGCGCACAGCGAAGGACCCGAAGAACTGGCTGCTCATCAAGCACAAGGACCGCTTCGCCGCGGAGGTCGACGTCACCGAGAAGAACCGTTCGGTGCTCTCCGGGCTCGCGGTCGAGAACCTCAAGGCGCTGCCGGTGAAGCGGATGCCGGCTTCGCAGCTCACTCCCTCCGGCAAGCGCGAGCAGCTGCCGGCGAAGCTGCTGCCCATGCTCGCCGAGTCCCGCGACTCGGTATTCTCGGGAGCGGGCTGGATGTGGGAGCCCAAGCTCGACGGCTACCGCGTGCTCGCCTTCGTCGACGGCCGGGCCGTGAAGCTGCGCTCGCGCCGTGGCCTCGACCTCACGGCCTCGTTCCCGAAGCTCGCCGCCGAGCTCGCGCAGCAGCAGGTGGAGGGCATGGTGCTCGACGGCGAGATCGTCGCCTTCGGCTCCGACGGGCGCCCGTCGTTCGCCGCGATGCAAGACCGCTTCCAGCTCAAGACCGAGCGCGAGATCGCCGCGGCCGACCGCGCAACGCCGACCGTCTTCTTCTGCTTCGACCTGCTGCACTTCGCCGGCCTCGACCTGCGCGCCTCGCCCTACTCCGACCGCAGGCGCTGGCTTGAGCAATGCCTGCTCCCCTCCCCCCATGTGCGGCTGGTGCACGCCGAGGAGAGTGGCGAGGAGCTCTACAAGGCGGCGCTCGCGAGCGGCTTCGAGGGCGTCATCGCCAAGCGCAAGGACAGCCGCTACGAGGCCGGCAAGCGCTCGCAGGCGTGGCTCAAGATCAAGCCGGTGAAGAGCGCAGAGTTCGTGGTCGGAGGATTCACGAAGGGGAGAGGTTCGCGCGCGCCGCTCGGAGCGCTGCTGCTCGGCTACTGGGACGAAGGCAAGCTGCGCTACTGCGGGCACGTGGGCTCGGGCTTCGACGAGCGCTCGCTCGCCCAGGTGAAGGCGCGCGCGGAGAAGCTCGCGACCGGGACGCGTCCCTTCGCCGAGGAGCCCGAGCTTCACAACCCGACGACCTGGGTGAAGCCCGAGCTGGTCGCCGAGGTCGAGTTCCAGCAGTGGACGCCGGACGGGATGCTGCGCGCCCCGGTGTTCCTCAGGCTGCGCGACGACGTGGAAGCGAAGTCCGTGCGGCGCAGGGATCCGAGCGCTCCAGTCGCAAATGAGCGCCAGGTCGGCGAAGCGAGCCCGACTTCGGGCAACGGCGAGATCGACGCGGCGTTGCGTCAGCTCGACAGCAAGAAGGCGGCGTTGACGATCGCGATCGGCAAGCACACGCTGAAGCTCACCCACCTCGACCGGGTCTACTGGCCGGCCGACGAAGCCCTGAAGCAGCCGGCGGTCACCAAGCGCGATCTGCTGCGCTACTTCGCGCTCATCTCGCCCTACATGCTCCCCCACCTCGCCGACCGCCCGCTCACCATGATCCGCATGCCCGAGGGCATCGCCGGCGAGCGCTTCTACCAGAAGCACTGGGACCCCGAGCTGCCGCCGTTCGCGAGGAAGATCACGATCTTCTCGGAGCACAAGGACGAGCGCCACGACTACCTGGTGTGCGACAACCTGGCGACTCTGCTGTGGCTCGCGCAGTCGGGCACGCTCGAGTTCCACGTCTGGCACTCGCGCGCGAAGCCCGGCCCCGACGCGGCGACGCAGAGCACCGACTTCTCGTCCTCGCTCGCCGGCCTCGAGGCCTCGATCCTCAACTATCCCGACTACGTCGTGTTCGACATCGATCCCTACATCTACTCGGGCAAAGAGGCGCCTGGCGACGAGCCCGAGCTGAACACGGTCGCCTTCGAGAAAGGCAAGGAAGTCGCGTTCGCCCTGCGCGAGCTGCTCGCGAGCATGAGCCTGGAGGCCGTGGTGAAGACCTCGGGCAAGACGGGTCTCCACGTCTTCGTGCCGATCGAGCGAACGCTCGACTTCGACGACGCGCGCAAGGTGAGCGAGATGGTGGGGCGGCACCTGGTGCGGCTGCGCCCCAAGGACGTCACGGTCGAATGGAGCGTTCCCAAGCGGACCGGAAAGATCTTCATGGACTACAACATGAACGTGCGCGGCAAGACGCTGAACTCCGCCTACTCGCCGCGGGGCGCCCCCGGGGCGCCGGTATCGATGCCGCTCACCTGGGACGAGCTCGCGCGCGCCCATCCGCTCGACTTCCGGATCACGAACGCCCCCGAGCGGCTCGCCGCCACCGGCGACCGCTGGAAGGACGCCCTCGACAAGAAGCAAAGCCTGGAGCGTGCGCTCGAGCGCGCGAAGGCGTAGAATCCCCGGCCCAAGAAGGACTTAGCGGGAGACAGGCATGGCTGCACGACCGATTGCCACACTGACCGTCTCGTTCGGACTGGTGTCCATTCCGGTGAAGCTCTACTCGGCCACCGAGGCGAGCCGCGCGATCTCGTTCAACCTGCTGCACAAGGCGTGCGGCTCGCGCCTCAAGCAGCAGTACGTCTGCATGAAGGAGGACGTGATCGTGCCTCGCGAAGACATGGTCAAGGGCTACGAGTTCGAAAAAGACCAGTACGTGCAGTTCACGCCCGAGGAGTTGAAGCTGCTCGAGGAAGCGGGAACGCACACCGCCGACATCGCCGAGTTCGTGCCGATCGAGTCGATCGATCCGGTCTACTTCGACAAGGCCTACTACCTCGCCCCCGACAAGGGCGGCGCGAAACCTTACGCGCTGCTTTCCAAGGCGCTGCGCGAATCCAAGCGCTGCGCACTCGGCCGCTGGGCGGCGCGCGGCAAGCAGTACATCGTGATGATCAGGCCCTCATCTCACGATGGGCAAGACGGTCTGGTCATGCAGCAGCTCCTCTACGCGGGCGAGGTGCGCTCGATCAAGGAGCTCGAGATCCCGGACACCGAGGTGAAGGATGCGGAGCTCAAGCTCGCCCAGCAGCTTATCGAGCAGCAGGCCTCCGACAAGTTCGATCCCTCCACCTACACCGACGAGGTGCGCGCGCGCGTCGAGGCCGCGGTGCAGAATAAGGTCGAGGGCCAGGAGATCACCATGGCCGAGGAGCCCGAGGGCGGTGCAGAGGTCATCGACCTCATGGAAGCGCTGCGCGCGAGCCTGGACAAGAGAAAAGCGCCCGCACTCGCAAAGGCGGCCGACTCGGAGCGCAAGGCGCCGAGGCGCGCCCAGCAGGCCGAAGCCGCACCGAAGAAGGCAGCCAGGAAATAGTCCGCGCCGCCGACCCGTCCGCTGCACACCCGTACGGCGTCCGCGACGTCGAGCGGCTGCTTCACCTCCCGCGCAGGACCATACAGAGCCTGGTCGACGCCGGCTTCGTGTCGCCCAGGCGGGGACCGCGCAGGTCCTACCGCTTCTCGTTTCGCGACCTGATTGTGCTGCGCACCGCGCAGGCTCTCTCCACAGCGAAGATTCCGGCGCGGCGGATCACGCGCTCGCTGAAGGAACTCCGCCGCCGTCTCCCGGAAGCGCTGCCGCTGTCGGGCCTGACGATCGAGGCCCTGGGCGACCGCGTCGTCGTGAAGGAGGGCGCGCGCCGCTGGCGCGCCGACTCCGGGCAGTACGTTCTCGATTTCGAAGGCGATCCGGCGGGGGGCTCGCTCAGCGTGATCGCGCGGAGCGGCGTGGGGAGAACCGCGCAGGACTGGTTCGAGCTGGGTTGCGAGCTGGAGCGGCGCAACGCCGAAGGGGCGCGCGACGCCTACGAGTGCGCGCTGCGGGCCGACTCCGCGCATTCCGGCGCGCACCTCAACCTCGGCCGGCTGGTGCACGAATCCGGGCGCCTCGCCGAGGCCGAGCGCGTCTACCGCCGCGCGATACTCGCCTGCGGCAGCGAGCCGCTGCTGCTGTACAACCTGGGCGTGCTCCTGGAAGACATGGGCCGCAAGAGCGCGGCGATGGACGCGTACGAGCGCGCGCTGCGCGAAGACCCGCGCTTCGCCGACTGCCACTACAACCTCGCGCTCCTGTGCAGGTCGCTCGGGCGGCCGAAGCAGGCGCTCAAGCACATGGCTCAGTACCGCAAGCTGGTGAGGCCGCGCGGATGAGGCTGGCGCTTCCGGCTCTGCTGCTCTGCGCTTCCTCCGCGATGGCGGAGGAGCCCGCAGGCGATCACCTGTCCACCCGGGCCGGCCTGGAGATCGGCGGCCAGGTTGCGTACTACGACTACAAGGAGTCCGATTTCGCCGAGATCAAGGGGCCCCGGCTGGGATTCGTCGGCGCATGGACCGCCGTCAGCGACCACAGCGTCTTCTTCCGGATCGACGGCCGGGCCTCCTACGGGTCCCTCGACTATCAGGGCTCGGGCTCCTCGAGCGGCGTCCCCGATCTCGTTCTCGAGGCGCGAGCCGTCGTCGGCTTCGACTGGGTGCTGACGAGCGCGACGCTCTCCCCCTACGCCGGCCTGGGCTACCGCTACCTGTACGACGACCTGACCGGCTACTCCTCGACCGGCGCGGCGGGATACCGGCGCTACTCGAACTACCTGTACGCACCGATCGGCGTGACGCTCCGCCTCGCTCTATCCCCCGAGTGGGTCCTGGCGCCCACCGCCGAATGGGACGTCTTCATCCAGGGGAAGCAGAAATCGATGCTGAGCGACGCCAACCCGGCGCTCGCGAACCCGACCAACACGCAGAATCACGGCAGCGGCTACCGCTTCTACCTGATGTTCGAGAAGGACCGGCTGGCGGTCGGGCCCTACCTGCACTACTGGCATATCCAGGACTCGGATCTGCAGCCGATCGGCGGAGGCAGATTGGGCCTGGAGCCCGAGAACTTCACGCACGAATACGGCCTGGAGCTGCGCTACCGCTTCTGAGCGGGGCTCCACTCCCCGCCGAGCACCTTCTCGGCCCAGAACAGGGTCGATACGGTCTTCGAGTCGGTGATCCTGCCTTCGCGCACCCAGGCGAGCGCCGTGGCGAGCGGCAGCGTGAAGACCTCGAGAAACTCCTCGTCGTCGAGCGCCGCCCCTTCGTGGCTCAGGCGCCTCGCGAGATAGATCTCGATGTGCTCGTTCGAATAGCCGATGGCGAGGTGGATCGTCGCGACGTGCGTCCACTCGACCGCGGCGTAGCCGGTCTCCTCCCGCAGCTCGCGTCGCGCGGTCGCGAGCGGGTCCTCTCCCGGATCGATCTTGCCCGCCGGTATCTCGATCATGTCGCGGCCCAGGGAGTAGCGAAACTGTCGCTCCAGGACGAGCTCGCCCGCGTCGGTCAGCGCGATCACGGCCACGGCGCCCGGGTGCTCCACCCATTCGCGTTCGGCCGCGGTCCCGTCGGGCAGGCGGACGGTGTCGCGGTGCACCTTGAGCAGCTTGCCGTCGTAGACGAGGCGCCCTGAGACGCGGTGCTCGCTCAGGTCCTTCACTGGAAGCCCTTGATCGCCTGCAGGCACACCTGCATCAGGGGCTGGGGCAGGATGCCGAGCGCGAGCACCGCCAGGCCGTTGGCCGAGAGGAGGATGCCGATGTCGGCGCGCGCCCGCACGGGCGCCGTCTCGACCGGCTCGTCGAAGTACATCAGCTTCACGATGCGGATGTAGTAGAAGGCGCCGACGAGCGCGAACAGCACGGCGACGACGGCGAGCCACACCCTCCCCGCGCCGAGCACCGCCTGGAGCACCGCGAGCTTCGCATAGAAGCCCACCGTCGGCGGGATGCCGGCGAGCGAGAACATCAGCAGTAGCATGACGAAGGCGAACCACGGGCTGCGCGCATTCAGCCCCTTGAAGTCGTCGATGCGCTCGGCCTCGAACCCGGCGCGCGACAGGAGCAGCACCATGCCGAAGGCGCCCAGGCTCATGAGCACGTAGACCACGGCGTAGAACATCGCCGAGCTCCAGGCTTCGGCCGCCGACAGCGCGTTGCCCCCCACGATCCCGGAGAGCAGGCCGAGGAGCATGAAGCCCATATGCGAGATGGTCGAGTAGGCAAGCATGCGCTTGATGTTGCTCTGCGCGATCGCCGCGAGATTGCCGATCGCCATCGACAGCACCGACAGGATGACCAGCATGTCCTGCCAGCCGCTCGGAAACTGGAGGGTCTCTCCGGCCAGCGGCTGCAGCGCATTCACGAGCAGCCGGATCGCCATCGCGAAGGCCGCGAGCTTCGGGCCGGTGCTGACGAAGAGCGTCACGGACGAGGGAGCACCGTGGTAGACGTCGGGGATCCACATGTGGAAAGGCACCACCCCCACCTTGAACGCGAGCCCGGAGACGATGAACACCAGCCCGAAAGCGAGCACGGCCGACTTCGCCGGCGGCTCGGCCTGCAGCAGGCGCACGACGCGGGAAGCCACCTCGTCGATCTGCAGCGTGCCGGTGGCCCCGTAGATCATCGACATGCCGTACAGCAGAAGCCCCGAGGCGAGCGCGCCGAGCACGAAATACTTCATCGCCGCCTCGGTCGACACCGCCGAGTCGCGGTTCAGGGCGACGAGCGCGTACAGGCACAGCGACATCAGCTCCAGGCCCAGGTACAGCGTGAGGAAATGGCTGGCGGAGATCATCACCATCATCCCCAGCGTCGCGAACAGGACGAGCACGAAGTACTCGCCGCGGTACAGCCCGCGGTCGGCGAGGTAGGTCCGCGAGTACACCAGGCAGGCCGCCACAGCGAGGTAGGTGAACATCTTCAGCGCGGTCGCCATCGCGTCGAGGACGAACATGCCGTTGAAGGTCGTGGCGTGCTGCCCGCCGGTCGCGACGGTCACTCCGACGGTCAGCACGGCGCAGCCGGCGAGCGCCGCGAGCGAGAGCGCGTAGCTCACCCAGCGCGCGCCCTCGGCGAGGAACAGGTCGATCACCAGGATCGCGCAGCTCACGGCGAGCAGGAAGATCTCCGGATACGCGATCAGCATGATGGGGAGGTTGCTCATAGCTTGCTCACCGCGAGGTGCCGCAGCAGGTCGTCGACCGAGGCGTGCATGATCTCGGTGAACGGCGCCGGGTAGATGCCCATCCACAGCACGGCGACCGCGAGCAGCCCGAGAATCAGCAGCTCGCGCGGACTGGCGTCCTTGAGCCCGGCGACCTGCGGGTTGCCGACCTCGCCGAATATGACGCGCTTGTACATCCACAGCGTGTACGCGGCGCCGAAGACGAGCGTCGTGGCCGCCAGGAACGCGATCCAGAAATTGAACTTCATCGCCCCGAGGATCACCATGAACTCGCCGACGAAGCCCGAGGTCGCGGGCAGCCCGCAGTTGGCCATGGCGAAGAGCATCATCAGCGCGGCAAACTTCGGCATGGTGTTCACCACGCCCCCGTAGTCGGCGATGACGCGCGAGTGCATGCGGTCGTACATCACGCCCACGCACAGGAACAGCGCCGCCGACACGAAGCCGTGCGAGATCATCTGAACCAGGCCCCCTTCCATGCCGTAAGCGTTGAAGATGAAGAAGCCCAGGGTGACGAAGCCCATGTGCGAGATCGACGAGTAGGCGATCAGCTTCTTCATGTCGGTCTGCGCGAGCGCCACCAGGCTGATGTACGCGATCGCGACCAGCGAGAGCGTGATCATGAAACCGGCGAGGTAGTGGCTCGCGTCGGGGAGGATCGGCAGCGAGAAGCGTATGAAGCCGTACGCGCCGAGCTTGAGCAGGATCGCCGCGAGCACGGCCGAGCCGCCCGTGGGCGCCTCGACGTGGGCGTCCGGCAGCCAGGTGTGCACCGGCCACATCGGCACCTTTACCGCGAACGCCATCAGGAACGCGACGAACAGAACGATCTGGGCGTTCAGCGGCAGCGGCAGCTTGTGATAGTCGAGGACCGCGAAGCTGCCGCCCGACTTGTTGTAGAGGTAGAGGAACGCGAGCAGCATCAGCAGCGACCCGAGCAGCGTGTACAGGAAGAACTTCACCGCCGCGTAGACCCGGTTCGGCCCGCCCCACACTCCGATCACCAGGTACATCGGGATCAGGGTCGCCTCGAAGAACACGTAGAACAGCACCGCGTCGAGCGCGGCGAAGGTGCCGTTCAGCAGCCCCGACATCACCAGGAACGCCGCCATGTACTGTGCGACGCGCTCCTTGATCACCTCCCAACCGGCGATCACCACCAGGACGGTGATGAAGCTGTTCAGCAGGATGAACAGCACCGAGATGCCGTCCACGCCGAGGTGGTAGTTCACGTTGAAGCGCGGGATCCACGGCGCCTTCTCGACGAACTGCATCGCGCTCGTGCCGGTCTGGAAGCCGGTGACGAGCGGCACCGTCACCGCGAAGCCGATGACCGCGCCGAGCAGCGCGATCGCCTTCGCCTCGCGCAGGTTCCTGTCGCCCGCGACGAGCACGATCAGCCCCGCGAGGATCGGAACCCAGACGGACAAGCTGAGCCAGTACGAGTTCATCCCTGGCGCGCGAAGAAGAGAAACCAGGTGAGCAGCACCGAGACCCCGATGATCATCGCGAACGCGTAGTGGTAGATGAAGCCGGATTGCACCCAGCGCACCACGCCCGCGAACCAGCGGACCAGCTTCGCCGAGCCGTTCACCATCAGCCCGTCGATCACCGTGACGTCGCCCCAGCGCCACAGGCCGGTGCCCAACTTCCTCGCGCCGCCCGCGAAGAACCAGTCGTTGAAGCGGTCGAACCCGTATTTTTCCTCGAGGATGGTGACCAGCGCGCCGGCCTTCCTGCGCACGACCGCGGCCATCTCGGGCCGCGCGATGTACAGATACCAGGCGGCCGCGGCCCCCGCGAGCGCGAGCCAGAAGGGCGGCGACGCGAGCCCGTGGACCATCATCGGTACGATCCCGTGGAACTCCTCGGCCATCTCCTTCACCCCGGGGTGCGCCTCGGAGATGACGATCGAGCTTCCGAAGTAGCCGCCGAAGACGACGTCACCGATGACCCAGCCCGATACCGCCGACGGGATCGCGAGGAGCACGAGCGGCACGGTCACCACGAGCGGCGACTCGTGCGGCGGGTGGTGGGGGTCGAACCTCGCCTTGCCGTGGAAGGCGTAGAACACCAGCCGGAAGGAGTAGAAGCCGCCGACGAAGACGCCCGCGAGCACCGCGAGCCAGGCGAAGCCCGAGCCGAAGGTATGCGACAGCTTCGCCGCCTCGATGATCGAGTCCTTGGAGAAGAAGCCGGCGAACGGCGGGAAACCGGCGTTGGCGAGCGCGCCGATCAGCACCGTGAGGTAGGTCACGGGCATGTATCGGGCGAGCCCTCCCATCTTGCGCATGTCCTGCTCGTGGTGCAGGGCGATGATCACCGAGCCCGCCCCGAGGAAGAGCACCGCCTTGAAGAAGGCGTGGGTCATGAGATGGAAGATCGCCACCGAGTAGGCCGACGCGCCGAGCGCCACCGTCATGTAGCCGAGCTGGGACAGCGTCGAGTAGGCGATCACGCGCTTGATGTCGTACTGGACCATGGCGATGAGCGCCATGAAGAAGGCGGTGATCCCGCCGATGATGAGAATCATCGAACGGGCGCTGTCCGACAGCTCGAACAGCGGCGACATGCGCGCGACCATGAAGATCCCGGCCGTCACCATGGTCGCCGCGTGGATGAGCGCCGAGATCGGCGTCGGGCCCTCCATCGAGTCGGGCAGCCACACGTGCAGCGGGAACTGCGCGCTCTTGCCCATCGCGCCGACGAAGAGGCCGATGCAGATCGCAGACAGCAGCAGCCAGGGCGCTCCCGGAATCAATTCGACCGTCGTCCCGGCCATCGAGGGCGCGCGCGCGAACACCGACGCGTAGTCCAGGGTCCCGAAATGCGCCAGCACCAGCGCCACCGCGAGCAGGAAGCCGAAGTCGCCGACGCGGTTCACCAGGAACGCCTTGAGGTTCGCGTAGATGGCCGTCGGCCGCGTATACCAGAAGCCGATCAGCAGGTAGGACACCAGGCCCACCGCTTCCCAGCCGAAGAACAGCTGCAGAAAATTGTTCGCCATCACCAGCATCAGCATCGAGAAGGTGAACAGCGCGATGTACGCGAAGAACCTCTGGTAGCCGGGGTCGTCGGCCATGTAGCCTATGGTGTAGACGTGCACCATGAGCGACACGAAGCTCACCACGACCATCATCAGCGCCGACAGGCGGTCGATGAGGAAGCCGATCTCGAAGTGCGTCCCGCCCGAGGTCAGCCAGGTGTACACGGTTCCGTTGAACACCTGCCCGTCGAGCGCGCGCGAGAAGATCACGCACGAGGCGGCGAAGGAGACCGCGACGCCCAGGATCGTCACCCAGTGCGCGCCCGCGCGGCCGACCGCCCTGCCACCGAGCCCGGCGACAATGGCGCCGGCGAGCGGAGCGAGCGGCACGACGAGATAGAGCTGAAGGTCGGTCATTCCTCAGCCCTTCAGGTTGTCGAGGTCGTCGACATTGATGGTCTGCAGGTTGCGGAACAGCACGACCAGGATCGCCAGGCCGATCGCCGACTCGGCCGCGGCCACGGTGAGGATGAAGAACACGAACACCTGGCCGGCGGTGTCGCCGAGATAGTGCGAGAAGGCGATGAAGTTCATGTTCACGGCGAGCAGCATCAGCTCGATCGCCATGAGCAGAATGATGACGTTCTTGCGGTTGAGGAAAATCCCGACGATGCTGATCGCGAACAGCACCGCGCCGAGAATCAGGAAATGCGACAGCGAAAGCAGGGCACCCTCCCTTTTTCTTTCAGTCCTTCTTCTCCGCGGGCATCGACACCAGCCTCACGCGCTCGCTGCGCCGCACCGCGACCTGGCGTGCCGGGTCCTGGTACTTCGTGTCCTTGCGCTTGCGCAGCGTGAGCGCGATCGCGACCACGATCGCGACGAGGAGCAGCACCGCCGCCAGCTCCAGCGGGTACGCGTAGTCCGTATACAGGACCCGCCCCAGCTCCTTGGTGTTGCTGTAGCCCGCGCCGGGGTCCTTCGGGCCGGGCAGCGCGCCGAGTCCGAAATAGCTTCCGCGCAGCACCAGCACCATCTCGATCACCATGACCGCGGCCACCGCCGCGCCCAGCGGCAGGTAGCTCCAGAAGCCTTCGCGCAGGCGCTCGAGGTTGATGTCGAGCATCATCACGACGAACAGGAAAAGCACCATCACCGCGCCGACGTATACCAGCACCAGGGCGATCGCCAGGAACTCGGCCCGCAGCAGCATCCACAGCGCCGCGGCGGTGAAGAAGGAGAGCACCAGGAACAGCGCCGAGTGAACCGGGTTGCGCGCGGTGATCACGCACACCGCGGCCGTCACCAGCACGAGGGCGAAGAACCAGAAGACGGCGGTCTCGAACATGGGCCTAGCGGTACGCCGCGTCCGCGGCGCGGTCGCGGGCGATCTGCTCCTCGTAGCGGTCGCCGACGGCGAGGAGCATCTCCTTCGTGTAGTAGAGGTCGCCGCGCTTCTCGCCGTGGTACTCGAGGATGCTGGTCTCGACGATCGAGTCGACCGGGCAGGACTCCTCGCACAGCCCGCAGAAGATGCACTTGGTCAGGTCGATGTCGTAGCGCGTGGTGCGCCGCGTGCCGTCGGAGCGCTGCTCGGACTCTATGGTGATCGCGAGCGCGGGGCACACGGCTTCACACAGCTTGCACGCAATGCAGCGCTCCTCGCCGTTCGGGTAGCGCCTGAGGGCGTGCAGCCCCCGGAAGCGCGGGCTCACGGGCGTCTTCTCCTCCGGGAACTGGATCGTGATCTTGCGGCGGAACAGGTGCCTCCCGGTGAGAAGCATGCCCTTCACCAGCTCGAAGAGCAGGAAGGTCCTGAGGAATTCGCCGATTCTTTCGATCATTGCCAGATATTCCAGGGAGTCTGCATCCACACCGCGATGACCACCAGCCACACGATGGTGGCGGGGATGAACACCTTCCAGCCCAGGCGCATGATCTGGTCGTAGCGGTAGCGCGGGAAGGTCGCCCGGAACCACAGGAACAGCGACACCATGAAGAATACCTTGGCGAACAGCCAGGCGAAGGGCGGAATCGCGTTCGTGAGCGCGCTGTCGAGGGGCGCCGCCCACCCGCCGAGGAACATGACGGTGGCGAGCGTCGACACCAGGATCATGTTGGCGTACTCGCCCAGGAAGAACAGCGCGAAGGTCATGCCCGAGTACTCGACGTGGAAGCCGGCCACGATCTCAGACTCGCCTTCCGCGACGTCGAACGGCGCCCGGTTGGTCTCGGCGATGCCGGAGATGAAGTACACGAGGAACATCGGGAAGAGCGGCAGCCAGTTCCAGGAGAGGAAGCCCAGCCCCTTGTGCGCGAAGAACCCGCGGCTCTGCCCCGCGACGATGTCGGTGAGGTTCAGGCTCTGCGACACCATCAGCACGCACACCAGCGCGAAGCCCATCGCGATCTCGTAGGCGACGATCTGCGCGGCCGAGCGCATCGCGCCCAGGAATGCGTACTTGGAGTTCGAGGCCCAGCCCGCGATGATTACGCCGTAGACGCCCATCGAGGTGATCGCCATGACGTAGAGCAGCCCGGCGTTCACGTCGGCGAGGACCGCGTCCGGGCTGAACGGGATCACGGCCCAGGCGGCGAGCGCGGGCATCAGGGTCAGCATGGGCGCCGTGACGAAGAGGAACTTGTTCGCCCCCGCCGGGACGATCAGCTCCTTGAACATCAGCTTGACCGCGTCGGCGATCGGCTGCAGCAGGCCCAGGGGCCCGACGCGGTTCGGGCCGATGCGGATCTGCATCCAGCCGATGAGCTTCCTCTCCCACAGCGTGAGGTAGGCGACCAGGCCGAAGAGCGGCAGCACGATACACAGGATAAGGATCGTGTTCTTCACCAGCATCCACACCGGCGGACCCCACTCGGATCCCAGCCACGCCGTCCACAGGCCTGCCCAGGTATCGAAGACTTCCCGGACCATGCTCACGCCCGCTCTACCGAGACCGGGCCGAACATGGGACCCAGCCCCGCGGTGTGGCGGTGCGCGGCGGCGAGGCGAATGCACCCGGCCGGCAGCCGCGCGTCGACGCCGACCTCGACGGTCGCGCTGCCGTCCCCCTGGAGGATCTTCACGCGCTCGCCCTGCTTGACGCCCAGGTCTTGAGCGAGCCCGGGCGAGATCCAGGCGCGCGGCGGCAGCGCGTCGCGCGTCCGCTGCAGCGAGCCCGCACGGCGCACGATCGGGTCGCCGAAGTAGATCGGCACGTCGGCGATGCGCTCCAGGCCGCCGGGGGGCGCTGCGTCCAGCTTGAGCGCGACGTCCACGCGGTTGTTCAGCCTCGCCGCGACGGCGTCGGATCTGCACACCTCGTCGCGTATCGCTTCGGTCGTTTCCTGGTCGAACCCGGGGAGGCTCATCAGATTGCCGAGGACCCTGAGAACTTTCCAGGCCGGCCGCGCGTCTCCGAGCGGCTTCACCACCGCGTTGAAGCTCTGCATCCTGCCCTCGCAGTTGACGAAGGTGCCGGAGGTTTCGGTGAAGGGCACCACGGGCAGGAGCACGTCGGCGTAGTCGGCGGCGAAGCTCCGGTACGCGGCGAGCGCGACCACCATGTCGGCGGCCGCCATCGCCCTGGTGGCCGCCCTGGGGTCTGCGCAGTCGAAGTCCGGCTCGGCGTGCAGCAGGAGGTAGGCCCGCCGCGGTTGCGCGAGCATTGCTTGAGCGTCCAGGCCGCCGTCCGCGGGCACGCAGCCGGCGAGGTAGCCGCCGACCGAGTTGGCGGCCTCGCCGAGGAAGCCGAAGCGGGCGTCGAGCAGCCCGGCGAGGTCCTGGGCGAGCCGCTGCAGCTGCGCCGCCTTCGGGTGCTGCACCGAGAAATTGCCGAGCAATATCGCCGTGCTCTTGCCGGAAGCCAGGCTCGCCGCGATGCGCTTCGCGTCGTCGCGCGCCTTGACTCCGGCGAGCGCGGGCGGGACCGGCTTGCCCTTCGCCTCGGCGACGGCCTTGACGATCTGCGCGAGCGCCTCGGGCAGCTCGCGAGGCGCCACGACAGACTTGCCCGCCAGCGGCATGAGCAGCTCGTCGTCGGCACTGTGCAGCAGGCTGATCTGCGCCCCGCGCTTGGCCGTCTGCCGCAGCCGCGCGGCGAGCAGCGGGTGGTCCTTGCGCAGGAAGGAGCCGACGAGGAGCACACGGTCGGCCTGCTCGAGCTCGGCAAGCTTCATGCCCAGCCAGGGCACGCCGGCGCGCCTGCCGTCGGCGGAGAAATCCGACTGGCGCAGGCGGTGGTCGACGTTGTCCCCGCCCATCGCGCGCACCAGCTTCGCGAGCAGGGCCATCTCCTCGAGCGTCGAGTGGGGGCTCGCGAGGGCGCCGATTTCCTTCGGGTCGTACTTGAAGCGGGTCTCCGAGAGGCCGCGCGCGACGTGCTCGAGGGCGACCTGCCAATCGACCTCGCGCCAGTGGCCGTCCTGCTTGATCATCGGCTTGGTGAGCCGCTCCTCGGAGTTGAGGCCCTCGTAGGCGAAGCGGTCGCGGTCGGAGAGCCAGCATTGATTGATCTCGTCGTTCTCCAGAGGCAGCACCCGCATCACGCGGTTCTGCATCACCTGCACGATGAGGTTCGATCCGAGGCTGTCGTGCGGGCTGACGGACTTGCGCCGCGACAGCTCCCAGGTGCGGGCGGTGTAGCGGAAGGGCTTGGAGGTGAGCGCGCCCACCGGGCAGAGGTCGATCATGTTGCCCGAAAGCTCGGAGTCCACGGTCTTGCCCACGAAGGCGATGATCTCGGCGTGCTCGCCGCGGCCGATCATGCCGAGCTCCATGATGCCGGCGTGCTCCTGCCCGTAGCGCACGCAGCGCGTGCAGTGGATGCAGCGGGTCATGTCGGTCGAGATGAGCGGCCCGAGGTTCTTGTTGAGCACCACGCGCTTCGGCTCGGCGTAACGGGAGGCGCTGTTGCCGTAGCCGACGGCGAGGTCCTGCAGCTGGCACTCCCCGCCCTGGTCGCAGATCGGGCAGTCGAGCGGGTGATTGATGAGCAGGAACTCCATCACGCCTTCCTGCGCCTGCTTGGCGTACTTCGAGTCCGTCGACACCTTCATGCCGTCGGTGACCGGCGTCGCGCACGCGGGCATGGGCTTGGGCGCCTTCTCGACCTGCACCAGGCACATGCGGCAGTTGGCCGCGATCGAGAGCTTCTTGTGGTAGCAGAAGTGCGGGATGTAGATCCCCAGGCCGTTCGCGGCCTCCATCACGGTCGCGCCGTTGCGGACCTCGGTCTCTCTGCCGTCTATGGTGACCTTGGGCATGTCAGGCGGCCTGCTTCTGCGGAAGGCTGGGCGAGGTCGAGTAGCCGGGCTCGGTCACCATGCAGCGCTTGTGGTCGATGTGATGCTGGAATTCGGCGCGGAAGTGCTGGATGAAGCTCTTCACCGGCAGCGCCGCGGCGTCGCCGAGCGCGCAGATCGTGCGCCCGGCGATGTTGTCGCTCACCGACAGCAGCACGTCGAGATCTTCCATGCGGCCGCGGCCGGTCTCGATGCGCTCGACCATGCGGTACAGCCAGCCGGTGCCCTCGCGGCACGGCGTGCACTGCCCGCACGATTCCTCGTAGTAGAAATACGACAGCCGCAGCAGCGACTTCACCATGCAGCGCGTCTCGTCCATCACGATCACGGCGCCCGAGCCGAGCATCGAGCCCGCCTTGGCGATCGAGTCGTAGTCCATGTCGGTC
>DATJYC010000084.1:0-3464 GCA_035499735.1 Burkholderiales bacterium | reverse complement strand
GTCCCGCGAAGGCAAGGGCCTTGGCGTAGGTGATGCCGACCAGCAATGAGCCGACCAAGCCCGGCCCTTCCGTGACGGCGATTGCGCTCAAGGCACCGAGTGTCGTGTCCGCACGCTCCAGCGCTTCCCGGACTACAGGAACGATGGCGCGTAAGTGTTCGCGCGAGGCGAGTTCAGGCACGACGCCTCCGTACCGGCCATGCGTGTCCAGCTGAGACGCGACTACCGAGGAGCGCACGCGCACTCCATCCTCGACGACAGCGGCCGCGGTCTCGTCGCAGGACGATTCGATACCCAGGATTTGCATGCGCGCACTTGTTATTCTACGGGGGTCCCCCCATGTTCGTCGATGAGTTCGACTACCATCTCCCCGAAGAACTCATCGCGCAGCAGCCTCTACCCGAACGCTCGCAATCCCGAATGCTGGTCGTCTATAAAGGGGAGGGCCGCTGGGAAGATCGCGCCTTCGTCGACTTCCCGAATTACGTCCGCCCCGGAGATTGCCTGATCCTGAATCATTCCCGGGTCATCCCGTCGCGGCTGTTCGCGCGTCGCATGTCGGGCACCGCCCAGGTGGAGGTCTTTCTGCTGCACGCCGTATCGGGGGATCCGCTAACGTGGGTCGCTCTCGTGCGGCCCGGCAAACGGATCCCGGTCGGCGAGAAGTTGCGCTTCGACGAGTCGCTTCAGGGTGAAGTGATCGCACGCGGCGAGCACGGCGAGCGGACCATCCGGTTCAGCGGCACATCCGACCTCTTGGCCACACTCGAACGGATCGGGCACGTGCCGCTACCCCCTTACATAAAGCGGCCCGACGGCACTCCCGACCGCGAGCGTTATCAGACCGTCTATGCCCGTGAGAGGGGGTCGGTCGCCGCGCCGACTGCGGGCCTACACTTCACTCCCGAAGTGCTCGCCGAGTGCTCCGTCAGGGGCGCCGTGCTGGCCGCCGTGACACTGCACGTCGGGCTCGGCACCTTTGCGCCGCTGCATCACCACCGCGTGGAAGACAACACCTTACACACCGAACGCTACCAGATCGACGCGGATTCGTTTGCAGCGATCCGAGGCGCGAGGCGTCGCATCGCGGTCGGCACGACAAGTGTGCGTGCGGTGGAGAGTGCTTATGCCGGCGACGCTCTCTGCGGCGAGACGAGTATCTTCCTCTATCCCGGCCGGCCCTTCCGGGCGATCGACGCGTTGCTGACGAACTTCCACCTCCCGAAGTCGAGCTTGATCATGCTGGTGTGCGGGCTCGCCGGGCGGGAGTTGATCCTCGACGCCTATGCGCATGCGGTGCGCGAGCGCTACCGCTTCTTCTCGTACGGCGACTGCATGCTGGTCGTGTGAACGTCGAAATTCGGGAACTCCGGGGACGTGGAACTAAGTCCCAAAGTTCGTCTTCTCGCTACCGAAATCGCCGCCAAACGGCCGTTTCGGCGACACGGCACCCACGCCAGGCAACCGACCCAGTTGGCGCCCCGGTTACGGGATCTCGTTGCTGGTCAAGCAGTTGGCCGACACCAAGCCCTTTGTCGGTCCGCTCTTCCAAATTCAACTTCGGAACATGCCTCTCTGTTTGAATGTATAGGTAACCGAACGGGAGGGGCATGGCCCCTCCCTGTCGAGGCCAGCCGTTAGAGCGGCTTTGTAGTGGCCTCGAAGAGAGGAGTACATTCACCTATGCATTACGTTGGATTAGACGTCCACCGAAAGTCAATCACTTTTTGCATCAAGCTCGCGGACGGCACGATCGTCGAGGAAGGACGAGTCGAAGCGCGGCGGGAAAAACTTCAGGAATGGCTCACCACTTTGCCCCAGCCCTGGTCGGGCGCCCTGGAAGCCACGATCTTCAGCGACTGGATCCACGATTATCTGGCGCCGCACGCCGCCGCGCTCGCCGTCGGCCACTCCGAGCGCATGAAGGCCATTGCGGCGGGTAAGAAGAGCGACCGCCTCGACGCCCGCACGATCGCCGACCTGCTGCGCGCCAATCTGCTGCCGCCAGCCTTCACGATGCCCGCGCCCCTCCGCGACCTGCGGCGCGTATGGCGCTACCGCGCCCGTCTGGTCAGCGACGGCGCCGACGCACGCAACCGCATCGCGGGCATGCTCATGCAACTGGGAGTGCCCTACGACAGCAGCCGGCTGCACGGCAAAAAGTATTTCCACGAACTGGTCAAAACGCATGGCCAACTGATTCCGGACTCGGCACGAGGGCTGCTCGCCTTCTCGCGCCGTCAGATCGAAACCATCGCCGCCATGGACCGCCAACTCACCGGCGCCCTGGCCCAGCATCCCGATCTCGCGGCCCGGGTGGCGCGCCTGAGCTCGATTCGGGGCGTGGGTCAGGTGACCGCGCTGACCTGGGCGCTCGAAATCGGGCCGGTGGAGCGCATGGGCTCCATCGACCGCGCCGTGCGCTATTGCGGGCTGTGTGGGGAGCAGAAAGAAAGCGCCGACAAACGCCTGCGCGGCCCGCTGTCGAAGCGGCGCAACCGCCATCTGCAAACGGTGCTCATCGAGGCGGCGCATCTGGCGCCGCACTGGAATCCGGAACTGGCGGCGATCCATGCCCGCGAAGTGGCGCGCGGCCATCGGAATCGTGCCACGCTGGCGGTGGCACGCAAGCTGGTCGCCTGGCTGATGGGCGCCGACCGCGGCCACCAACCGCGCGCCTTGGCGGCCGAAAAAGCCGCGGTCTGAAGCCGCGGGCCCCAACCAATGAAGAGTTCGAACCGGACCCTCCTGCCAGACCGGACCCTTTTGGGGACTCGGCAACCGCCCCCTGGGCCGTATGCCGCTACTCTCTGTTTCCCGGCTGGCAGGCAGACGCTGCAAACTCAAACATCGTGCGCGCTCGAGGAGCGACGCCGCAAATGGATGTCTCGACGCTCGTCCGGCCGGCCGGCGAGACGTTGCCAAGATAAAGGGTCAAGGGCGGACGCTTAGCAACCAACAAAGGCGCGCCACTCGCGTGGCGCGGAAAGAAAAGCTGCGTTCACTCTTGACAAGTACCTATCATGGACGTCCCCATGCTAGGTAAGTCGGGCCTCGGCGGGCAGTGACTGAAGTCACCGTAGAGCAAGCAACGGTGCTTATGGGGCAGGCGGCAAGCCACGCCTAGCTGCCATCTCAGCGCCCACGGCTTCTCGCTGGGACTTGCTGAGTGCAGCGGCAGCAGCAGGGAAGACCTCGCGCTCTTCGATCGCTATATGACTTTGGTAGTGGCCGGAGAGCTTAGCGAGCAACTGAACCAACCGAAGAGCGTCGTTCTCCGCGAGTCTGTCCGCACTGAGCCACTCCCGTCCCAACCGGTCCACTTCGGCGTGATCGGCCTCCGCTTCGGTATGATCCTTTTCGAGTGCGGCCACGCGTTCGATGATCTCATGAAGGTCAGGCCGGTCTATGGCTCGCAAGCGAGGGAACAACGACTGTTCCTCATCGGCGGTATGTTTTGGGGC
>DATJYC010000083.1:0-14774 GCA_035499735.1 Burkholderiales bacterium | reverse complement strand
TGTAGTACTCGCCGCCGTAGCTGCGGACCGCGGCTCCCCCGATGCTGCTCTTGCCCGCGCCGTTGACGCCGGCGAGGACGTGGATGCGGTTCGATTTGATTATCTGCGCCGCTTGCGCGCGGGCCTGGCCGTTCTCGTCGCAATTCTCGTCGCTACCGAGGCCCTGCCGAGCTCGGCCCCGGAGGCCTTGAACGCCGCGTCGATGCCCTTCTTCGCCTTGGGCGTCTGCATGCGCTCGAGCAGCGCGTCGAACTCGGCGTCGAGCTCGCCCAAGCTCTGGGCGCGGGCGTTCACCAGCGCCTGGAACTCCTCGTAGGACACGAGCACCGCCTTGGGCGCATCGTGGCGCGTGATCGCCACGGCCCCGCGCGCCGCCTGCTCGAGGACGGTGCCGAACTCGTTCTTGAGACGCGTCGCGGCGACGCTGGGAACGTCGACCAGCTCGCCGAGACGGTTGCGGAAGGTGAGATGGCTCATCGCCGGGTTGCCCTCATTTCGTACATTATAGCTAATTTGGCTATCTTACGTAATTCGGGGCCCCTGCGTCAACGGCGGATCGCGCACCGAAGCAGGTCACCGCCTCTCGATACCCGAGGCGGTGCGCCCCTCGAACCTGTTGACGAAGAAGACCGCCCAGTAGCCGTACCCCCGGATGAGGGGGCCGATCTCCAAGGGACGCTAGGCGCCCTGGGGCGCGTAGCCGCGGGCGCGCCGTTCGCCCGCGGCGTAGCACGCCGCACCGATTCCGGCCGCGATCTCGAGGAGGGTCTCGAGCTGCTTCAGGGTCAGATCCGGGCGCTGCCTCGCCACCACGCGCAGGTTGCGAAAGCCGAGCGCGGTCAGCTCCGCACAGAGCGCCTCCGTGGGAACGAAGGTCCACAGCGCGCGGTTGTGGAACTTGCGCAGGTAGACGAGGATCGGCTTGCTCAGCCAGCCCAATCCGTGCCGCGCGTCGACGAAATGGGCCTGGAAGTCCGAGACGACCGGCAGCCTGAGCTGGCGCGCGGCACCGAGCGCCGACCAGGCGAGCGGCCCCTGGGTCAGCACGTGCACGACGTCGGGCCGCGAGCGGCTCCACTGGCTCGCCAGCGCCCGCTTGGCGGGAAGCTCGAGCTTCAGCCTGGGCCGCCGGGGCCGCACCAGCTCGATTTCGTGCTCGCGTCGCCGCAGGCCTTCGACGAGACGGGCGGCGGCGAGCGCCACGTCGTTGGCGTCCGGCG
Organism: Burkholderiales bacterium; assembly: GCA_035499735.1. GTDB lineage: Bacteria > Pseudomonadota > Gammaproteobacteria > Burkholderiales > SG8-39 > VBDM01. Next base: position 13,554 of record DATJYC010000083.1, on the reverse strand, counting down.
GATAGGTCTCGGTGACGATCGCGATGCGCAGCGTCCGGCGCATGCGCGGCAGCTGCTCGACGAGGAGATCGGCGTCGTCCACGGCGCGATATCCTGTTCCGCTCTCGCGAAGGATTCGTTACGGTTCGGTTGCTTTTCCGAGACAGCCGTCTCGCTGTAGCGAAAATGTCATCCCTTCTTCGCGAACTTGTAGCAATTCCTGCCTAGGGTACGCCTCCATTACGCGGGGATTCCCGCATGCGAGGAGAGCGCGTGATCAAGACCTTCCTGCAGGAGCTCAGCACGCAGCGCTGGGACGACCATCGTCTCTACCACCACAGCAGGATCAACCAGACCCTGCACTTCGTGAGCGCGTCGAGCTTCCTTTGCGCCTACGCGATGCTGTTCTTTACCCCGGTGGCGGCCGCCCTGGTCGGCTGGCTCGTGGCCATGACGACACGGCAGGCGGGGCACTTCTTCTTCGAGCCGAGGGGCTACGACCACGTGAACCAGCTCACGCACGAGCGCAAGGAAGAGATCAAGGTCGGCTACAACCTGCGGCGCAAGATCGTGCTCCTGTCCGTGTGGGCCCTTTCGCCCGCCGCGCTGCTCGTCGACCCGACGCTGCTGGGGACGGTCCGGCCCGCGGCGAGCGCCGGCGACATCGTCGCGCAGGTGGGCAAGATCTGGCTCCTGATCGGCGCGAGCGGCCTCGTGTTCCGGACCGTGCACCTCTTCTTCATCAGGGACGTGCAGACCGGCCTGGTGTGGATGACCAAGATCCTGACCGATCCCTTCCACGATCTGAAGTTGTACCACAAGGCTCCGCTCGCCCTGCTCCGCGGCGAGCTGATCGACACTACGCTCGGCGCGCAGCGCGGCTAGAAGCGTTGCGCGATCATCTCGCGGAGGATGACGCGCTTGATGGCGCGGTTGGAGAGCTTGGCGTCCGACCACCACCAGCCGTCCCGTCCCATGGCCTGCGCGGCAGCCACGAAGCGGTCGCACACGGCGCCAAAGTCCGCGTCCGTGTAGTCGAGGCTGAATATCAGCCGGCCGGTTCCCACCCAGCTGAGGGCGAGGCCCTCGGCGCGCAGGTAGTACTGCAGCATCCAGTTGTAGCGCGACGGGCGCGTATAGCACACGGTCCACACGGAGGACAGATTGGCGACCCGCAGGGGCAGGCCGGCCTCCTCGAGGCGCGCGTTCAGGGCCCGCGCGCGCCGGTCCCAGCGCTCGTCCAATCCCGCGTACAGGGCGCGGATCTCGGGCGTCTGGATGCGCTCCAGGAACACCTGCATGGCGGCCATGACGTAGGGGTGCGAGTTGAACGTACCGCGCGCGAAGCAGATGTCGGCGGGGCGGTCGTCGCGGAATCGCCGCATGAGGCCGGCGCGCCCGCAGAGCACGCCTACCGGGAAGCCGCCGCCGAGGGTCTTGCCGTAGGTCACCATGTCGGCGCGCACGCCGAAGTACTCCTGAGCCCCGTCCGGCGCGAGGCGGAATCCGAGGAACACCTCGTCGAAAATGAGCACGATGCCGCGCTCGGTGCAGACCTCGCGCAGGCGCCGCAGCCAGGCCGCATAGGCCGCGCGGTCGAAGTGCGCGCTCCTGCCGCTGTCGACGAGCGAGCCATCCGAAGGCGCGTTCGCGTTGGGATGCAGCGCCTGCAGCGGATTCACGAGCACGCAGGCGATATCGCGGCGCTGGCGCAGCACCCGCAGCGAATCCTCGTTCATGTCCTTCAATGTGTAGGTCTCGCGCTGCGGAACCGGGTTGCCGATTCCGGGCTGCACGCCCTCCCACCAGCCATGGTAGGCGCCGCTGAACCGCACCAGGTGCGTGCGGCGGGTGTGGAAGCGCGCCAGCCGCACCGCCTGCATGACGGCCTCGGTTCCGGACATGTGAAAGGACACTTCGTCGAGCCCGGATATCTCGCGCAGGCGCCGGGCGTTGTACTCGACGCAGGGATGATAGGCACCCAGCACCGGACCCAGCCGCGCCGCGCGCGCGCCGCCCTCGGCCATGCAGGCCTTGTAGAAATCGTGCCCGAACAGATTCACGCCGTAGGACCCGGCAAGATCGTAGAAGCGGTTGCCGTCGAGATCGGTGACGGTGACTCCTTCGGAGGATTCCAGGAAGGAGCCGAACGTCAGGTGCTCCCGCACGTAGCGGCTGTACTGGAACGGCACCCGATACCGGCTTGTGAACTGCAAATCGGAGATCGCGCCCTCGGCCTGCGCGGTGAGCGCGGCGCCGCAGGGGTAGCGCAGCCGGTAGAGCCCGACGAGGTGCGCGAACCCGGCCCGCCGTCTGGCCACCACGTCCCCGGGCGCTCCGTCGGACCGGAAGAAGCGATCCTCGTCGTAAGAGTAGTAGGGCACCAGCGCCGCGACGCGGCGCGCGATACGCGCATGCCCGGCGAGCGAGGGATGCTTGGCCCTGGAGAGCTCCAGCCGCATGCGCAGGGCGGGCACGCAAAGCGCCGCAGCCGCCGCTCCGAGTCCCACCAGAAGTGCCGTGTCCTGCATGACCCCGCTCTTTACTACCGGAGCGTTACAGTGCGATGACGGTCCTCGCCACCCTCCTGTCCGTGCTCCTGCGGGAGGACGTGAATTTCCTGCTGACGAACCGCATCCCGCGCCAGCTCCTGACGCGGTTCATGGGATGGTTCAGCAAGATCGAGCAACCGCTCGTGAGCCGCCTCTCGATCGCGGCGTGGAGGGTTTTCGCTGAGTTGCATCTGGAGGAGGCGCGGAAGGAGCGGTTCTCCAGCCTGCACGACTGCTTCATCCGGGAGCTGAAGCCGGGCGCGCGGCCGGTCTGCACCGATCCCGGCGTGCTCGCGAGTCCCTGCGACGCCATCGTCGGCGCCTGCGGGCGGCTCGACCGCGGCGAGCTGCTGCAGGCGAAGGGATTTCCCTACACGCTGCACGACCTGCTGGGCGACGCGTCCCTCGTGAGCGCCTACCGCGACGCGGCCTACGCGACCCTGCGAATTACCTCGAGCATGTACCACCGCTTCCACGCGCCTCACGACTGCCGCGTGCACCAAGTGACGTATTTCTCAGGCGACACCTGGAACGTCAACCCGATCGCGCTCGAGCGCGTGGAGAAGCTCTTCTGCAAGAACGAGCGCGCGATGATCAGGGTGCGCCTGGAGGCGGGCGATCACGAAGTGCTGATGGTTCCCGTCGCCGCCGTGCTGGTCGCCAGCATCCGGCTGCACTTTCTCGAGGAGCTCCTGCACCTTCGCTATCGCGGGCCGAACCTCATTCCCTGCGACGCCCGCTTCGCCAAGGGCGAGGAGATGGGCTGGTTCCAGCACGGCTCGACGATCCTCGTGTTTGCGCCTCGGGGGTTCGCGCTGCACGAGGGCGTGCGCGAGGGAGCCGCGATCCGCGCCGGAGAGCCCCTCATGCGGCTCCCCTGACATGGAAGGTGCCCTCCTCGCCTGGTGGCTCGCCCTGTGCGCGGCGGCCGCGGTCAATTTCGCTCTCTGGGCATGGTCGGCGCGGCTCCTCGCGCGACGCGCCGCCTCGATGCCGCCGGACCTGCTCGCCTCGCGCCGCAGGCTGCTGTGGCTCTCGGCCGTCTATGCTCTCGGCTGCGCCTTCCGCTCGGTCTTCCCCATGGTCGACCTCCCGCGCATCTGCCTGCACGACACCTGGGTCTCGCGCGTCGTCGTCGGGCGCACCGCCGCCACGATCGCGGAGCTGTGCTTTGCGCTTCAGTGGGCAATTCTCCTGCGCGAGGCGGGGGCAAGCCTCGTCGCACGTCTCATCGTCCCGGTCATCGTCCTCGCCGAAATCTCGTGCTGGGCCGCCGTGCTGACGTCGAACTATGTGTTTCACGCGCTCGAGAACTCGCTCTGGACGCTCGCTGCGGCGCTGGCCCTGGCGGCGTTCCTGTCCCTGCACGGGCGAGTCGACCGGGCGGCGGCGCGATTCCTCCGCGCAGCCAGCGCCTGCGCGATCGTCTACATCGCGTTCATGGTGACGGTCGACGTGCCCATGTACGTAGAGCGCTGGCTGGCGGCCGGCGGCAGCCCACCCTTGGAGCAGGAGCTGCGCACCCTTTTCGCGCGCTGCGTCGTCGTTCGCGACTGGGATGCCTGGCGCAGGGACGCGCTGTGGCTTTCGCCCTATTTCAGCATCGTGGTCTGGACGAGCGTCATGCTGGCGCACGCGCCTCGGTTGAGGGTCCTGAGATAGCCGACCCGAGCGCGGCCTCCAGAAGCACCGACTCGAACTCCAGCAATTTCTGCTCCCACGGGAGCTCCTTCGACACCCGCCGCGCCTCGCGCCCGAGCGAGAGGCACAGCGACCGCTCGTGCGCCACCAAGCGCGCGAGATGGGTAAACAGGTGCGCGTCCTCTCGCGGCGCGAGCAGCCCGCTCGCCGCGTGGACGACGTGCTGTCGCGCGGCGGCGTCGTCGAAGGCCACCACCGCCAGCCCGCTCGCCATGGCCTCGAGCACGACGTTGCCGAAAGTCTCGGTCGTGCTCGGAAAGAGAAACACGTCGGCGGAGGCGTAGTGCGCCGCGAGGTCTTCGGCGACCCGCGCGCCCGCAAAGTGAAATCCCGGGTTTCGCCTCTCGAGCGGACGCCGGACGGGACCGTCGCCGACCACGACGACGCGAACAGCCGGGTCGATCGCCTGCATGGCGCGCGCCGCGCTCGCGAAGAGGTTCAGTCCCTTCTCCGGCGCAAGGCGGCCCACCGAGATCACGACGAGCTCGTCGCCGCGACATCCCCACTGGCGCCTCAGCTCGGCGCTGCGCCGCGCGGGGTCGAAGAGGCCCGTATCCACCCCGCGCCCCGCGATGCGCAGGCGCTCGATCCCGAGATGCTCGAGCTCGTTTCTGAGCTGCTCGGTGGGCACCAACGTGCACGCGGCGCGGTTGTGAATCCAGCGCAGGTAGCGGCCCACGGCTCCCTGCATCCAGCCGAACCCGTAGTGCCCGGCGTAGGCGTGGAAATTGGTGTGGAAATCCGAGCTGACGGGAATGTTCAGCGCGCTGGCCGCCCCCACCGCCGCCCAGCCGAGCGGTCCTTCGGTGACGACGTGTACGAGGTCGGGACGATGCGTGCGCCAGCGCGCGGCGAGCCGGCCCGGCAGCGCGAAGCCCACCTGCACCTGCGACCTGGGAACGGCGGCGCCCGGCGTGAGCGTCTCATGCAGACCCGGGTGCGGCTCGCGGACGGGCTCGCGCGCCTGGCGCGGCCGGACGAGCTCGACGGCGTGGCCGCGCGCGAGGAGCCAGTCGACCGTCAGTCCGACGGTACGCGCGACCCCGTTGATCTCGGGGGGATAGGTTTCGGTGACGACCGAGATGCGGATGCGTTGCGCCATCGCGCGCGAGTCTCGCTGCGGCATGTTCCGCAAGTATGAAAGATTGGTTAAGGTTCGATGACGAGGTTCGTCGTATGATAGAAACCATGATGCGAAAATTGATGAACACAGCGCTTGCCGTCCTCGCGGCCTTCTCCTTCATCTCCCCTGCGACGGCCGCCGAGGTCGCCGGCGTCTTCGGCAGGGGGCGCACCGCGGTCGTCGTGACGGGCGGCAGCGGCTACGCCTTCGATCAGACCTATTTCGTGCTCGGGCTGGGCGTGAGCTACTACCTGATCAACGGGCTGAACGTGGGTCTCGCCGTCGAATCCTGGACCGGCGCGGACCCGCACATTACCAAGGTCACGCCGTCGGTCCAATACGTCTTCTACCAGGTCCCTACCGTGAAGCCCTACCTCGGCGGATTCTATCGGCGGGCCTACGTCAGCGGACAGTCCGACATCGACTCGGTGGGCGGGCGCGCCGGCCTGTACGTGCAGGCCGGGCGCAACGCCTATATCGGCGGCGGAGTCGTCTACGAGTCCTATCTCGACTGCAACAAGTCGATCTATCGCTCCTGCACCAACACCTACCCCGAGCTGAGCTTCACGATCGCGTTCTAACGACCCGGCTCAGTCGTGCCCGTGACCGCGACCGTGGCGAATCTGGCCGCGGATTTCGCCCGCCGGGAAGTTCGTGGTGTGAATGTTGCCGTACGCGGTCTCGGAGTCGAGCGCTTCGACGAGCGCATCGAAATTGCCGGGCGTCACGCCTTGAGCCGTAGGTCCGATCACGCTCGCGGGAGTGATGGTCCCGCTCACTGTTCCCCCGTTGGCGGGACAGGCGGGCGTGCCCGCCGGAGGGTTGGCGAGGTTGCTGCAGAAGAAGACCATGATCCCGCCGCCGACATGCCGCTTGCCGAAATGGATGTGGGATTGGGTCACGTTCGAGCCCAGCCCTGAGAAATCCAGGGTGTAGGTCAGGACCTGGCTGTTGCGGTCGAGATCGAGATCGAGCGTGGCCGTGCCCGCGGACAGGATGGCGCCGGTCTGCCCGGCGCCCAGCGCGCCGACCTCCTCGAAGCCGGAGAATTTCGCCGAAAAGCGATCGTGGCCGCGGTCCGCCTGCGCGGGAGCGGCCCCCAGAGCGATTGCGCACGCTATGGCCGGAAGAAATATGGTGCGGTGCATGACAACCTCCTATTGAAGAACAGCGTCAAGAGCCTGCCCTCCCCAGGTTGCGGCCTCGTGAAACGAAGGCCACTGCGGTAAACGATCCGGCCCCCCCGGAATTCCCGCCGTCGCTCGTCCGGGCTATTTCTTCGGGTTCAGCACCAGCTTCTGCACCCTCCAGTTGAGCAGCTCGGCGACGTACAGCAGGTTCTCGGACGGGCAGGCGATCTCGTGGACCCAGCCGAACTGCTTCAACTGCTTGCCCGCTTGTCCGAGCACGCCCAGCACCTTGCCTTCGAGCGAAAGCTTGTACACGCGGCCGGGGAAGGCGTCGGAGGTGTAGAGGACCTGGTTGGGCCCGGGCGTGATGCACACCGCCCAGGGCGCGCCCGGCATCATGACCTTGTTGGCTAGCGCCTCCATCTTCCCGACATCGGGCGTGTTGCCGATCGCAGGCTTAGCCTTGGAATCGTAAGGCACGTCGATGGTGAACTCGCGCAGGAACGTCCCCTCCCCGTCGAACACCTGGATGCGACGGTTGCCGCGGTCGGCGACGTAAATGTTGCCCTTTGCGTCCGCGGCGATCGAGTGCGGCGTGTTGAACTCGCCGGGCTTGGTGCCGCGATCGCCCCAGGACTTGAGCCAGTTGCCGTCCTTGTCGACCTTGGCGATGCGTGAGTTGATGTAGCCGTCGCTGATGTAGGTGCTGCCGTCCGGGCCGAAAGCGACATCGGTCACCTGCCGGAAGCGCCCGTCCTCGGCGGGAAGAGGCGGCTTGGGGTGCTTGAGCGGAGCGGTGTCCTCGTCGGAGGCCTCCTGCTTGCGCCCGAATACCATCAGCACGCGTCCGGCGGGGCTGAACTTGATCACCATGTCCGAGCCCTTGTCGGCGACCCAGATGTTCTGGCCGCGGTCGATGCGCACCGTATGGCCGAAGGACCAGGCGTAGAGGTTCTTGCCGATCTCGCGCACGAACTTGCCGGTCGCGTCGAACTCGAGCAGCTGCGCGGCGGCGGCCGCGTACGCCGGGCCGGTGGTGTTGCCGCGCGACAGGACGAAGATGTGCCCCTTGGCGTTGACCGCCACGCCCGTAGCCTCGCCGAGGTACATGTCCTTGGGCATCTTGAGGGGATCGGATCCCTCGAAGGGGATGGCAGGAACGTCCTGGGCAAAGGCGGACGATGCGAGCAATAGCGGCAGCGCCGCAAGCATTCGTTTCATGGGGTTCTCCTCGGATATTCTCCGGGGCTGAGTATAGCCGCAGAACAAGCAAGCCGGCCGGGCTCTTGGCCCGGCCGGCTTACATCACAGCTCGCTTGGATAGGCAGTACTAGCGGTCGTCTCCGCTATCGTGCCTGTCACCATCGAAGCGGAACATGTCGAACAGATCGCCGATGGCCGGGCTGTTGAGCGGCACATAGGGATTGTCCTTCTCCGAGACCGGGTTCGGAAGATTGTCCCGGCTGCGGGCGGTGAGCGGCTTGAGGCGCCAGTTGCGCTCGATGAACTTCAGGATCGAGACGTGATCCGTGTACGTGTGGCTGACGTGACCGCCGCGCGTGAACGGCGAGACGATGATCAGCGGGATGCGCGGACCATCACCGAAGAAGTCGAGCGGCTGGATATAGCCGGAGTCGTAGTAGCCGCCGCCTTCGTCCATGGTGATCATGAGCGCAGTGTCCTTGAACAGCGCCCGGTTCGCCTTCAGGTGGTCCACCATCTTCGTCACCATGCCCTCGAGCAGGTCGACTTTCGACGAAGCCGGGTGGCCGTCGAGCAGGCCGTCGGGCTTGACGAACGACACCGATGGCAGCGTGCTGTTGTCGACCGCGGCGAAGAAATCCGTCGCGTCCTTGATGTGGGCGGAGCGCTGCGCCGTGTCACCCATGATCGCGGTGGTGTAGGACTCGAAGTTGCAGATATTGCAGTACGCGGCGCCTACCTTCACCGCGGGGTCCGTGCTCGTCGGGTTGTGCTGCAACTGCACCGCCGCGTTGTAGGCTCCGCCGTAGTAGGCCCAGGAGACGCCCTTGTCGTTCAGGGCCTCGCCTACCGTGCGCACGCTGGTGGGCGGGACCGATCCGCCGCTCGCGATACCGCCGGTGTCGACCGTGCCGTCGGGCAGAAAGCCGGGGCTGTCGTTGTTCACCATGTAGTAGTGCCCCGGCACGCAGTTCGACTTCGGCCGGTAAGGCAGCGACTCGAGATAGCTCAGGATGGGCTGGATGCCGGGCTGAGCGGGATTGCCGCACTCGGTGAAGTTGCCGTCGAAGTTCAGATCGACGGTATACAGGTCGTCGGTCCCCGGCACCGGGTTGGGATTGGCAATGTGCGAAGGGGGCGTCGTGGGATGCCCTTGCCCGTCCGACCAGAAGATCGCGTCGCCGGTGCCCAGCATCACGTGGTTGGCGCCGGTGCCCCCCATGACGGACTGATGGAAGTTGTCGCTCATGGTGTACTCGTCGGCGAGGCTCTTCAGCACCGGCACGTCGCCCTTCTGGACGTTGTAGAACGCCATCGAGTTTCCGCCGCCGTTGTCGTCGATGCCGCCGAAGAAGGGATCGAACTGGTTCGTGTAGTTCACGATCACGAAAGGATAGAGATCGGAGAGGCAGCCCGAGGGATTCTGCCGCGTCGCGTTCCTCACGTTGCAATCGGATTGCTGCCACATCTCGAACAGCCGGTGCGTGGTGTCGCCCGTGTAGGAGTCATAGGACAGCTTCGCCCCCGCGAGCGGGAACGGACCGTTCGGCAGCGCGGCGAAATTCTGCACCCGGGTGTCGGGATCGGGCAGGATAAAGCTCTGGCCAAGGCCGGTTCCCCCGGTGGTGAGCAGGTTGAGATCTCCCGCCTCCAGGGAAGGCTCGACCGCCGCGAGCACGCTTGCCGGCGTCCCTGCCGGGAGATTCGCGGCGTTGGGCGCAAAGTTCAGCGTCGGCACCGGCAGATTCTTGTACGGGGCCTTCTCGTGCTTGTCCAGGCTGATGAAATAGCTCGTCCTGAACGGCGGTACCGCCTGGAACTGCGCGGCCTGGCTGAAGTTCTTGCCGGGCGAGCCGTCGGCGTTGATGATCTTCTTGGAGAGCAGGTTCGAGACCGAGTCGCCGCTCTTCGACACGTAGGTCGCGAACAGGTGGTCGAATGTGCGGTTCTCGCCGATCAGCACGATCACGTGTTTCACCGGCGTTACGGTCTCGGCTCTCTGACGATCGTCGTCGGCTCGGGCGCCGAGAGAGAGCATGGCGATCGCTACGAGCGAGGCGAGCGACGCTCGCTTGGGACTGAACATGGACACGATGCTTACCTCCGAAGGTTTGGACGGTTGGGACGCTGCGGAACTGCCCAAGGAGGCTATCGCCCGGGTGTTGCAGATTTCTGGCCGAAGCGTGAAGACGCGCTGACGAATGCCTGACGCGGGCGTGGGCCCGCGTCAATGCCTAGAGAGAAGCGTGTTCCGCGAGCAGCCTCGCGAAGTCGCCCAGCTCGTTGCGGTTGAGATCGGAAACCACCCAGAACTCCATGCCGTCCCTCGCGAAGCGCTCGATGTTGAAACCTTCGCGCGCGAGCGCGGGCCTGTGCGGCCTCGCCGCGCTCGGCCAGACGAACACGTCGATCAGGTGCTGCCTGCGCTTGTACGCGAGGACGGCGACCCGCTGGCCGCCGACGTAATCGAGGCGGCCGCCCGTCAGCTCGAAGCCGTGCGCCGAGAGATCCGCCACCGGCGGGGAGAACGGCAGGCGCGCCGAGAGCCAGGGCTTGACCGTGTGCTGGTCGGACGAGGCGACGTCGAACGGCCGGCCGGCAAGCGTCGCGCGCACGTGGGCGTCGAGCACCTCGGCCGCGAGCCGCTCGTCCTCGCCGGGCTGCATGAGCACCGCCACACCGATCCAGGCGAACACCGCGAAACCCGCGAAGACCGCGGCGGCGGGGAGCCAGCGCGGAAGCGCGAGGCGCCGCCGCGCGTCCCCGGGCGCCGGCGGGATCGACGCGGCGAGGCGCTCGGCGAACGCCGCGGGAGCGGCGTGATAGTCCGCCTTCGCGCGGATCGCAGCCGACATCCCGCGAATACGCTCGCAGGCCGCGCGCGTGGAGGGACTCTCCGCGAGGTGCGCCTCGAGCTCGAGCGCCTTCGCCGGGTCGAGCTCCCCGTCCACGTACGCGTGCAGCAGCCGCATCGCTTCGTCGCGCGTCATCGGCTCACCCGCCCCCCCGACGCGTTCGACACGGCCTGCACCGACTCCGAAAGGAGCCGCCTTGCGCGGGCGAGCCGCGACATCACGGTGCCGATCGGTACGTCGGCGATCTTCGCGATCTCCTTGTACGACAGATCCTCCATCTCCCTCAGCACCAGTACCTCGCGAAATTGCGCCGGCAGCGCCGCGATCGCCTCGTTCAGCATGCGCCGGTCGACCGCGCGCATCACCAGCGTTTCCGGCCCGTCTTCCTCCGAGGGAATCGACTCCGCAACGCGGTCGTCGAATCCCGCGAGGTCGGCCGGCCGATTCACCTGCAGCCAGGAGAGGCACGAGTTGCGCACGATGGCGAGCAGCCACGGCCTCGCCTCCCCGCGCAGCCCCTCGAAGAAGCGGAAGGCTCGCAGCACGGCCTCCTGCACCACGTCCTGCGCGTCGTGGTCGTTGCGCGTGATCCAGCGCGCGAGGTTGTACGCCGCGTCCAGATGTGGCAGGACCAAGCGCTCGAATCTCTGCCTGTGCTCGCTCACAGTCCTTCCATGATACCCCGGGCCTCAGGCCGTGACGCGGATCGTCCCCGACATGTCCTCGTGGAAGTCGCCGCAAAAATGGTCGCAGACGAATTCGAAGGTGCCGACCCGGTCCGGTGTGAACGACAGCCGCGTGAAGGCGCCCGGGACGATGTCCGTGCGCAGCTTGAAGTCGGGCAGGCTGAATCCCATCACGACGTCGGCGCTGGTGAATTCGAGCACGACCGGCTCGCCCTTTCTCAGCTCGATGTCGTTCGGCACGAACTCGAACTTCTTCGCGGTGATGCGGACCACTTTCTGCTGCGCGAAGGCCCGGGCGCCGGCGGCGAGCGCGATTCCGGCGGCAAGCAATCGCCGTCGCCGCATGAGCACGCTCATGCCTTCACGACCGGGTATTCGGTGATCTCGTACTTGACCGGAGTCTCGGCGTCAACCCCGCGAAAGCCCAGGCCCTTGTACGGCTGCGCCGGGTCCCACGCGACGGGAACGCGCTTCGGCAGCGAGCCCGGGGCGGGCAGCGCGAAGATCAGCGACTTCGCCGAGTGGTGCGCGATGTGCGCAGTCATGTGATGGTTTTCCTGATGGATGTGGCCGTAGAACACCGTGACGTTGTTGTAGGGCATGAGGATGTCGATCGCCTGCGCGCCGTCTCGCGTCGCCCAGTCCCATTGTGGATAGAGATCGAAGAGAGGACGGTGGGTGAATACGACGATGCGCGCGTCCCTGTCGTGCTTCGCGAGATCGGCCTTCAGCCACGCGAGCTGCTCCTCGCCGATGCGCGCCTGCGGGTCGGACACGTTGTCGATGGCGACGAAATGCACGCCCTTGTGGTCGAAGCTGTAGTAGCTCGGACCGAAGAACTCCTTCCACGCCTTGCCGTTGTCGAGCGAGGCGTCGTGCTCGCCGGGCATGAAGCGCACGTTCCTGTTCTTGAGGCCGCCGACGAGCTCGCGGAACTGCGAAAGGCGCCGCCGCCTCTCCGCGGGGTCGTCCGTCGTGTGCGTGAGGTCGCCGGTGAAGACGATAAAGTCGGGCTCGAACGACAGCGCATTGACCGCGGCGACCGCCTTCTGCAGCGTGCCCTCGGCGTCGGGGTTCAGCGCCGGCCCCTTGAATCCCCAATGGGTGTCGGACAGCTGCACGAAATAGAAATCCTCTTCCTTCGCGCCGCCCATCCCGGCGCAGCCTGAAAGCCCCGAGACGAACACCGCCCCGCCCAGGCCCGCCAGCTTGAGAAAGTCCCTGCGATCGATCGCGCGCTTCATTTCCGGTCTCCTCGTGGTGATCCTCCCTGCAAGACCGGAGGCGCGGCGGTTTTATTCCCGCTCAGCCCGGGTCGGGCGTGAACCGGAAGCCGGGGAAAGGGTTCGGCTCGGCGTAGCGCCTGCCGGGAATGATCCCGCGCGCGACGAGGTTCGCCCGGCTGTCGTAGTAAAGCGTGATCAGCTCGGCGGGCGCCTCGCTTGCGCGGCGGAAGTCTGTCCACGTCGCCGTCGAGGCCTCGCGCTCGCCGTGCCCGGTGCCGAGTTTCTCCGCGGGCGCCGCGCGGGACAAGGCGTCGGCGGACGGAGCGGACTGCGACTCCTGCCGCAGCGCGGCCGGCGGGCGCGGCGGCTGATACTCGCGGAACAGCGCGACGCCGATCACGCCGACGCTGCCCGGGCGGCTGGTGCGCGACGCGTAGCTGTCGGGCAGCGGGGTGAAATAGAAGGCCGCGACCTCGCTCATGCTCTTGCGCCAGCCGGCGATGTCCATGCGACCCCATCCGTCGAGCACGTAGCCGCTCTGCCCGGGATTCGCGGTCTCTCCGGTGATCACGTTGACGCCGTCGACCGACACGACTGCGAGGACGCGCTCGCCGGTCTTGTTCGCGACGAGCAGCGAGTATTTCGCGCCGGGCGCACCTGGCACGTACAGGCGGCCTCGATGCGAATAGACGGGGATGCGCTCTCCCGTGGAGCGGTCGACCACGGCTAGGTCGGCGAGCGTGCCCGCGCGCGCGGCTCCCGTGGTCAGCAGCGCAGCGACGATGGCGATGAGGGTTTTTTTCACGTTCCTCTCCTTTGAGATGGGACCACGCCGCGGTAAACGGCGCCGGAGAGGAAACGGGGTTAGACGGCGCCCTTGGCCTCCCGCAAGGCGTGCCACAACCGGTCGGGTGTCGCCGGCATGTCGAAGTGCTCCACGCCAGCCTGGCGCAGCGCATCCGCCACGGCGTTCATGATCGCGGGAAGCGATCCGCTTACCCCTGCCTCGCCCACGCCCTTGGCGCCGAGCGGGTTGGCGGCGGTGGGGACCGGGTGCTCGCGGAGTGTGAGCCCGCTCACCAGCCCTGCGCGCGGCATC
>DATJYC010000082.1:0-85214 GCA_035499735.1 Burkholderiales bacterium | reverse complement strand
TCGGCGAGCATGTCCCACCCGTCGGGCGCGACCAGCCCCACTGCCAGCGGGATGTGGAACGGCAGCTTGCTCTCCTGCCCGGGTGTCGGCGGGCAGGACTGCTTCACGGTCAGCGCGTAGCTCTCGCGCGCCGCGTCGTACTCCGACTGGACCTCGAGAACGGGCGTCCCCGCCTGGTCGTACCAGCGCCTGAATTGCGTCAGATCGGCGCCCGAGGCGTCGGCCATCGCCTGCACGAAGTCGTCGCAGGTCACCGCCTGGCCGTCGTGCCGCTGGAAGTACAGGTCCATGCCTCTGCGGAACGCGGCCGCGCCGATCAGCGTGCGGATCATGCGCACCACCTCGGCGCCCTTCTCGTACACCGTGCTGGTGTAGAAATTGTTGATCTCGATGTAGGACGCGGGGCGCACCGGGTGCGCCATCGGCCCCGCGTCCTCCGCGAACTGGACGCCGCGCAGGCCGCGCACCTCGCGGATGCGCTCGACCGGCCGCGAATACATGTCCGCCCCGAATTCCTGGTCGCGGAACACGGTGAGCCCCTCCTTGAGCGAGAGCTGGAACCAGTCGCGGCAGGTGACGCGGTTTCCCGTCCAGTTGTGGAAGTACTCGTGGGCGATGACGCGGTCGATGGCGAGGTAGTCGCCGTCGGTCGCGATGTCGGGACGCGCCAGCACGTACTTCGTGTTGAAGACGTTGAGGCCCTTGTTCTCCATCGCGCCCATGTTGAAGTCGCCCACCGCGACGATCGAGTAGTTGTCGAGGTCGACCTCGAGGCCGTACACGTCCTCGTCCCATCTCATCGCGCGCTTGAGCGCCTCCATGGCGAAGCCGCACTGGTCGAGCTTGCCCGGGTCGACGTAGATCGCGAGCTGCACGCGCCTGCCCGAGCGCGTCACGAAAGCGTCCTCCAGCCTGTCCAGCTTTGCGGCGACCATGGCGAAGAGATAGCAGGGCTTGCGGTGAGGGTCCTGCCAGGTGGCGAAGTGCCGCCCGCCGGGCTCGTCGCCCGTCGCGACGAGGTTGCCGTTTGACAGCAGCACCGGGTATTTCCCGCGGTCCGCGTGGATCGTGACCGTGTATCTCGCCATGACGTCCGGACGGTCGATGAAGTAGGTGATGCGCCGGAAGCCCTCCGCCTCGCACTGGGTGAAGAAGCCGCTCTCGGCCGCGTACAGGCCCATGAGGGTCGTGTTCCGGCGCGGGCGGATCCGGCACGCGGTTTCGAGGACGAAGCGCGCCGGCACTTCCGCCACGGCGAGATGCCGCTCGCCGGCCGAATAGTCCCCCGGGGCGAGCGGCCGGCCGTCGAGCGTTGCCGACTCGAACTCGAGCTCCTCGGCGTCCAGAACCAGCTGCGCGCCGGGGTCTGCCGCCGGGTTGCGGGACAGGGTGAGGCGCGAGCGCACCCGCGCGTGATCCTCGTGGAGGTCGACGTTCAGGTCGACGGTCTCGATCAGGAACGCGGGTGGCGCATAGTCCTTGAGCAGCGTGACCTGGGGCGTGGGATCCCGCATGGTCAGTGGGCGCTCGCCCCTTCGGATCCCAGGCCGCCGCGGCTTGGGCGCGTCAGCCACACGAGCGGGATCAGCAGGACGAGCAGCACGGCCGAGGCGTTGAACAGGTCCACCGCCGCCATGGTAAAGGCCTGCTGGTTCACGAGCTGGTTGAGCAGCCCGTAGGACTGCTCCGGGCTCAGGCCGGCTGCGCCCAGCTTGCCGAGCGCGTCGGCGACCGCGGGGCTCGAGGCGGAGACGTGCTCCGCCAGCTGGGCGTGGTGCAGGCTCGCGCGGTTCTCCCAGAGCGTCGTCGCGATCGAGGTCGCGAACGCGCCCGCGGTGATGCGCGCGAAGTTGTTCAGGCCCGAGGCGGCCGCGATCTGGTCGTGGCGCAGCCCCGAAAGCGACAGCGCGATGAGCGGGATGAAGAAGCAGGACACGGCGGCACCCTGGATCACGGTGGGGATGATCAGCGTGCTCAGATCGATCTGCGCGGTGAACCCGCCGCGCATCGCGGCGACGATCGCGAAGATGACGAGCGAAATGGTCGCGAACACGCGCGGGTCGACCCTGCCCGAGGTCCTGCCGACGATCGGCGTGAGGAAGAGCGCGAGCACGCCCACGGGCGCGAGGGCCCAGCCGGCCTGCGTCGCCGTGTAGCCCAGATACTGCTGCAGCCACAGCGGCAGCAGCACGATGCTGCCGAAGTAGGCTCCGTAGGAGAGGGACACCGAGAGCGTTCCCGTCCAGAAATTGCGGCGCGCAAACAGGCGCAGGTCGACCACCGGGTGCTCCTCGGTCAGCTCCCAGACGAGGAACAGCACGAAGGCGAAGGCCGAGACGACGGCGAGCGCGAAGATGACGCCCGACCCGAACCAGTCGTAGTCCTTGCCCGTGTCGAGCATGACCTGCAGCGCGCCGACCCACACGACGAGCAGCACGAGGCCGACGGCGTCGATGGGGGTCTTGCGCGTGGGCGTGTCGCGGTGCCTGTAGATGACCCAGGTCATCGCGGCGGCGACGACCCCGACGGGCACGTTGATGAAGAAGATCCAGGGCCAGGAGATGTTGTCCGTGATCCAGCCGCCCAGCAGAGGCCCGACCACCGGGGCGACGAGCACGGTGAGCGAGAACATCGCGAGCGCGGTGCCGCCCTTCTCGCGCGGGTAGCTCGCGAGGAGCAGGGTTTGCGACAGCGGGATCATCGGCCCGGCGACGGCGCCCTGGATCACGCGGAACAGGATGAGCATGCTCATCGAGGGCGCGAGTCCGCACAGGAGCGAGGCGAGCACGAACAGGACCACCGTCGCGAGGAACAGCCGCACGTTGCCGAAGCGCTGCGAAAGCCAGCCGGTGAGCGGCACCGAGATCGCGTTCGCCACCGCGAAGGAGGTGATCACCCAGGTTCCCTGGTTCGGCGAGACGCCGAGGTCGCCCGCGATCGCGGGGATGGACACGTTGGCGATCGAGACGTCCAGGACGTTCATGAAGGTGGCGAGCGACACCACCAGCGTGCCGAGCGCGAGGGTTCCGCCGCTGAGCGGCGGATGGGCGGCTGGGACCGGCTCGGCCATGGAGGCCGCGGCTTCAGAGGACCGGCGAGCGCCGGTGGGCCCGCGCGGGATTCGCGCGGGCCGGCCGCAGCGCGCCGGGCTCGCTTCGCGCGACCGGGGGCCGCGGCTCGCCGCCGTTCGCCGCGATGATCTCCGCCACGCGCCGGTCCGCGAGATCGCTCACGGACGCGAAGGCCTGCGTCTCGTACGCCGTTGTGGATCGTGACACCCTGGGAAGTCGCTCTCCGCCCCGCTCGTGGGTGTCGACCTCGACTTCCATCGACAGGCCGATCTGGAGGGGGTGCTGCCGCAGCTCGGCGGGGTCGAGCGCGATGCGCACCGGCACGCGCTGCACGACCTTGATCCAGTTTCCCGTCGCGTTCTGCGCGGGGAGGAGAGCGAAGGCGCTGCCCGTGCCGGCGCCGAATCCGGCGACCTTTCCGTGGTAGACGACCGACCCGCCGTAGGCGTCGGCGAGGAGCTTCACCGGCTGCCCCGCGCGCAGATTCGGGAGCTGCCCTTCCTTGAAGTTCGCGTCGACCCAGACCTGGTCGAGCGGCACGACCGTCATGAGGGCCGCGCCGGAGCTGACGCGCTGCCCCACCTGGACGGCGCGCCGGGCGACGAAGCCGGACACCGGCGCGGGCAGCGCGGTGCGCGCGTAGGCGAGATACGCCTCGCGCACCTTGGCGGCGGCTTCCTTCACGTCGGGGTGGGTCTCGACGGTGGTGTGATCGGTGAGCGTGCGCTGCGCAGCGAGCTGGCGGGCGGCGGCATCGAGTGCGGCGCTCGAGGCGGCGACCGCGTCGCGGGCGTGCTGGATCTCCTCCGCGGCGACGGCGCCGGGGAGCTCCCGCTCGAGCTTGCTGCGGCGGGCAAGGTCCTCGCGCGCCCGCTCGAGGTCTGCCTGCCGCTGCTCGACGGTGGCCTCGAGCTGGGCGTCGGTCGCCACGAGGTTGCGCACCGAGCGCACCGTCTTCGCGAGCTTGGCCTCGGCCTGGTCGAGCGCCACGCGCGAGTCGGCCTTGTCGAGCTCGACCAGCGTCTGGCCGGCGCTCACGAAGTCGGTGTCGTCGGCATGAATGGCGAGCACGGTGCCCGCGACCTGGGGCGTGACCTGGACGAGGTTGCCGCCGACGTAGGCGTCGTCGGTCGACTCGTAGTAGCGCCCCGAGGCGAGCCACCAGCCGGCGACGCCGGCGCCGGCCGTGGCGAACGCCGCCACGACCAGAGAGAGGAGCAGCCTGCGCCTTCCGTTGCGGAAGCCCGCGCCTGCGTTGGGTGTTGCGCTCATGATGAGTCCTTTTTCCGTTCAGGAGGGCTGCCTGGCGGCCGCGGCTGCCTCGAAGCCGCCGCCGAGCGCCCGGATGAGATCGATGGAGAGGTCGAGCTCGCGGTAGCGCAGGTCGGCCTTGATGTTCTTCTGGTCGAGCACCTGGGTCTCGGCCGCGAGCACCTGCAGGTAGTTGCCGAGGCCGGCGCGGTAGCGCGCGACCGCCACGCTGTAGGCCTCCTCGGAAGCGGAAAGGCCCGCGAGCGCATCGGCGCTCTGCGCGTCGACCGAGCGCAGCGACGCGAGCCGATCGACAACCTCGCGCACCGCGTCGAGCACCGTCTGGTTGTACTGCTCGACGGCGAGGTCGTAGTCGGCGTCCCGCGTGCCGAGGTTCCCGCGCAGGCGTCCGCCGTCGAAGATCGGCAGCAGCAGCGCCGCGTTGGCCTGCGGGATCCGGCTGTCGGGCGACAGCAGCTTTCCGTAGCTCACGGTCTGCACGCCGACGAGCGCGGTGAGATTGATGTTGGGATAGAACTGCGCCTTGGCGGAATCGACGTCGCGCCGGGCCGCCTCGACGCGCCAGCGCTGCGCGACGACGTCGGGCCGGCGGCCGAGCAGGTCCGCGGGCAGGGTGGAGGGTAGCGCGACCGGCCCGCTCTGGGCGCGCGGCCGCTCGATGGCGAGGCCGCGGTCCGGGCCCTTGCCGGCGAGCGCGGCGAGCTGGTTGCGCGCGAGGGTGATGGCCTCCTCGAGCTGGGCGATGCGCTGGCGCGCCGCGGGGATCGCGGCCTCGGCCTGCTTGAGCTCGACCTTGGTGTCGAGCCCCGCGGCGAGGCGCTGGCGCGTGACATCGAAGATCGTCTGGCGCTGGACCAGCGTCGCCTGCGCGACGTCGAGCTGGTCGAAGGCGTGGCCAAGCTGCGCATAGGCGTGCGCTACCGCCGCCGACAGCAGCAGCCGCGCCGCGAAGGCGTCCACCTCGGCCGCGCGCGCCTGCCCGAGGGCGGCGTCGTAGGCCGCGCGGTTCTTGCCCCAGAAGTCGATCTCGTAGCTGAACTGCAGCGCAAGCTCGGTCTGCGTGTAGTACGAGCCTCCGATCGGCGGCGGGAAGATGCCCGTTGCGGAATAGCGCTGGCGGTTCACCTCGGCGCCGGCGCCGACGAGGGGCGTGAGCGGCGCGCCGGACGCCACGGCGAAGGCGCCCGCTCGGTCGAGCCGCGCGCGGGCCGCGCCCATCGAGGGATTGCCGGAGAGCGCCTCCGCCACCAGCGCGTCCAGCTGCGGGTCGCCGAACCGCTTCCACCAGTCGGCCGCGGGCCACTGCCCGTTCGCGACCGGCGCGCCCGCCATGGACCGGCTGGCCTGCAGCGACGCCGGGTCGAGCTGCGCCGACTTCGGCGCCAGGCCGCCGGGGCTGGCGCACGCGGCGAGGAGCAGGGCTGCGGCGGACGCGGCGGCGCGCGGGGAAAAGATGCCGATCATGCGTTCTCCAGCATCCGCCGCAGGTAGCCCTCGAGCCGGCTCACCTCGGCGCGGGAAAAGCCTTGCAGCACGCTGTTGTTGGCGTGGACCATCGCTGCGATGATCTTCGGGTACAGGGCCTTGCCGCTCTCGGTCAGCTCGAGCTGCATCGTCCGGCGGTCTTCGGGGCTGCGCACCCTGCGAACGATGCCCTTGCTCTCCAGCCGGTCGAGCAGGCGCGTCATGGCGCCCGGATCGTAGCTGAGCTTCTCGCACAGCCCGGACGCGCTGGCTACCGCGTTCTCGCCCACCAGCAGCACCACCAGCCACTGCGCCGCGCTGACGTCGAAAGGCGCGAGCTCCGCGTCGATCCTGTTGATCATGGTCTTGCGCGCAAGCCCGATCAGCGCGCCGATGGACTCGCGCGGCTGGAACGTGTCCTTGTCGTAGACCGGCTTCATGACGAACGAGGGAGAATACTTGCCTAGGCAATAATTGTCAAGGCTAGTATTACCCTGACTTACTTGTCCGGCAGGGGGATGAACTCGGTCTCGCCCGGGATGCGGGGAAAGCGCTGGTCGCGCCAGCGCTGCTTGGCCTCGTCGATGCGCTCGCGCGAGCTCGCGACGAAGTTCCACCAGATGAAGCGCTCGCCGTCCAGCTTCGCGCCGCCGAGCAGCATCGCCCGCGCGCGGGTCTCCGCGCGCACCGTCACCGTCCCGCGGCCCTCGATCACCGCCAGGTGCTGCGGTGGCAGCGGCGTCCCCGCCACGCTGACGTTGCCCTCCACCGCGTAGACGCCGCGTTCCTCGTGCTCCGCGTCGAGCTGGAGCACGGCGCCGGCGTCCAGCTCGGCGGCGACGTAGAGCGTGGGCGAGAACACCGCGACCGGCGAGCGCTCGCCGAAGGCCGTGCCCGCGATGACGCGCAGCTCCGCGCCGCCGGCGCTCACGCGCGGCAGCGTCGCCTGCGGATGGTGATGGAAGCCGGGCTCGGCGAGCTCGCTCGACCGCGGCAGCGCCACCCAGGTCTGGATGCCGTGCATGCGCGAGCCCGTGCGGCGCAGCTCGGGCGCGGTGCGCTCCGAGTGCACGATGCCGCGGCCGGCGGTCATCCAGTTGACGTCTCCGGGCGCGATGGCCTGGACCGAGCCCAGGCTGTCGCGGTGGACGATCTCGCCCTCGAACAGGTAGGTCACGGTCCCCAGGCCGATGTGCGGGTGGGGGCGCACGTCGGCGCCCTTTCCCGGAGGAAGCGCCACGGGCCCCATGTGATCGAAGAAGATGAACGGCCCGACCGTGCGATGAGGGAAGCCGGGCAGCACGCGCCTGACCGTGAAGTCGCCGAGGTCGCGCGTGTGGGGCTTGAGCAGGGAGAACGCGCTCACCGCGGCGCCTTCAGTCGAGCCGGCGGTTCTCCCGCATCATCCGGGCGCACTCCTCGGGCGTCGTCGGCACCGAGAAGCGGTATCCCTGGATCTCGTCGCAGCCGTTCGCGGCCAGCAGCTCGAGCTGCTCCTGCGTCTCGACGCCCTCGGCCACCACCTTGAGCTTGAGGTTGTGGGCGAGGCCGATGATCGCCAGCGTGATCATCGCGTCCTCGGGATCGGTGGTGATGTCGCGGACGAACGAGTAGTCGATCTTGAGGGCGTCGATCGGGAAGCGCTTGAGATACGCAAGGCTCGAGTAGCCCGTGCCGAAGTCGTCCACCGAGATCGTCACTCCCGAATCCTTGAGGCCGCGCAGCGTGCGCGCCGCGCCCTCGGGATCGCTCATCAGCAGCGACTCGGTGAGCTCGAATTGCACCAGCGAGGGATCGATGCCCGCTTGGCGCAAGGCGTGCCTCACCGTCGCCTCGAAGTCCTTCTGCTGGAACTGGCGGGCGGACAGGTTCACCGTGACCGGCTTGACCGGCAGCCCCTCGCGCTGCCAGGCGCGGATCTGCGCGCACACCTCCTGCATGACCCATTCGCCCACCTGAACGATCAGGCCGGCGTCCTCCAGCACCGAGACGAACTCTCCGGGCAGGACCAGACCTCTCTCGTGGTGCCGCCAGCGCAGCAGCGCCTCGAAGCCGCAGATGGCCCGCGTCCTCAGGTCGACCTTGGGCTGGTAGTGGAGCAGGAACTCCTTGCGCTCTATGGCCCGGCGCAAGGCCGCTTCCATGCGCACGCGGGCGAGCGTGCGCTCGTTCATCTCGCGCGTGAAGTACTGGTAGGTGTTGCGGCCCTGCTCCTTGGCCCGGTACATGGCCGTGTCGGCGTTCATCACCAGCGCCTCGGGATTGTCGCCGTCGGCCGGGAACAGGGTGATGCCGATGCTCGCGCTCACGTAGGTATCGTGCGCGTCGAGCTTGAACGGCTGGGTGAGGGTGTCGAGAACCTTCTGCGCGACCACGCCCGCGTCCCCGGGCTTGGCGAGATCGGTGACGATCGCGCCGAACTCGTCGCCGCCGAAGCGGCCGACCGTGTCGCCGGCGCGCACGCACTGCAGAAGGCGGGTCGCGGCCTCCTGAAGCAGCTTGTCGCCCGCGCTGTGTCCCTGGGTGTCGTTGACCAGCTTGAAGCGATCGAGGTCGATGAACAGCACCGCCATGGGGCTGCCGCCGCGCTTGGCGTGCGCCATGGTCTTCAGCAGGCGGTCGTGGAACAGCTGCCGGTTGGGCAGGCCCGTGAGCGAGTCGAACTGGGCGAGGCGCTCGAGCCGCTCCTGCGCGTTCTTGCGCTCGATCGCGACTGCGAGGATGTTGGCCACGCTTTGCAGGAAGCTCGCGTCGTCGGAGTCGAAGCGCAGCTCCGCCCGCGCGTGCGCGCTCAATATCCCGTAGGTCCCGGCGGTTCCGAAGATCGGCACCTGGATGCCGCTGCGCACGCCGAGCTTGAGAAGAGGGGATTCCGGGAACCGGTCGTCCTTGGGCAGGTCGTCGATGATGAGCGGCTCGCGGTGCGAGAGCACGAACTCGAGGCGCCCGCCGGGCCTTATGGGCACCGGGCGCGTCTTCATCTCCTCGGGCCAGCCCGACGCCGCCTTCAGCAGAAGCTGCCGGCCTCCCCTGTCGAGCTCGAGCACGGTGCAGTAGTCGGCGTTCAGGGAGACCGACACCAGCTCGACCGCGCGCTTGAGCACGTCCTCGACGTCGGTGCTGGCGAACGCCTGCTGGCCGAATTCCGCGATCAGGCGCTGGCGCATGACCTGGTTGTGGATCCGCTCCTCGGCCTGCTTGCGCTCGCTGATGTCGGCCATCGCGCCTATCATGCGCACGGCGCGGCCCGACGCGTCGCGGATCACCTGTCCGCGGTCGAGCACGTGGGTCCAGCCTCCGCTTCCGTTGTGGAAGCGGTACTCGTCGCTCCAGTAGTCCGCGCCCGACCCGATGACGCGGTGCACGCCCGCGATCACCCGTCCCTGGTCGTCGGGATGGATGCCCTGGTACCAGGACTTGATGCTGCGGTCCTCGGGGTCGCGCTCGAGGCCGAACACCTTGCCGTAGTTCTCGTTCCACCAGATCTGGTCGGTGTCGAGGTTCCAGTCCCAGATGACGTCGTTGGTGGCGCGCACCGCGAGGTCGAAGCGCTCGTTGCTCATGCGCAGGGCCTCTTCCTGCGCGATGCGCTCGCGGATGTCGCGCGCGGTCGCGACGATGATCCAGTCGTCCCCCGAGCGCAGCACCCGGCGCCGCGACTCGAACGGCAGCGTCGAGCCGTCCTTGCAGAGGTAGTGGCTCCGCATCCCCTGCGTGATGCCGGTCGCTATCATCTCGTCGTAGGTGCGCGCGAGGTCCTCCAGGCTGATGGGGAGGATCCGGTCGGTGGTCATTCCGAGGAGCTCGGCTCGCGTGTAGCCCAGGTTGCGGCAGACGGTCTCGTTCACGTCGATCAGGCGCATCGTCTTGCGGTCGACGAGCAGGATCATGTCGTCCGACGTGTCCATGGACGCGCGGAAGCGGCGAAGAGCCTCTTCGCTGCGCTTGCTCTCGGTGATGTCGCGGCCGATGCCCCGGTAGCCCCGGAATCGCCCCTCGGCGTCGAAGATCGGCCTGCCGCTGATGCTCGCGACCTTCACGTTGCCGTCCTGGTCGACGCGCTGCCACTCCCAGTCCCGGAACGGCTGGTGAGCGTCGAGCAGCGCGCGGTGGGCGGCCCAGTCGGCTTCCGATGTGTTCGGCGCCGGCAGCTCCCAGCGCGTCTTACCGATGAGGGCTTCCATGGCGGGACCGAGACGCCGGTGGAGGTTGTCCGAGAACATCGTGAAGCGGAAATTCTCGTCCTGCTCCCAGTACCAGTCGGAGGACAGCTCGATGAGGTTGCGGAAGCGCTCCTCGCTCTGGCGCAGCACGTCCTCGGCCTGCTTGCGCCGCACGAACTGGCCGATCTGCGACCCGATCACGTGGATCGCCTCGAGCAGGTTCTCGTCGGGCTCGCGGATCTCGCCGCTGTTGAATCCGAGCGCCCCGATGATCTTCCCGCCCGCGTTCACGGGGAAGACGAACGCGCTGTGCATGCCCGCCTCGTTCGCGATCGTCTTGCGCGACGCGCGCGGATCGCGCACGACGTCGGCGACCCACAGCGGCTGCCCGCTCTGCCACACGGCTCCGAGGATCCCGACGCCCGGGGCGTACGTGACCTTGCGAGAGCGCTCGATGTAGAGGTCGAATTGCGGGCCGGGCTTCGCCCAGAACTCTGCGAAGCGCAGCACCCGCGCTTCCTCGTCGATGCGGAAGAAGCGCCCGCAATCCCAGTCGAGCGCCTCGCACACCGCGCGGATCGCGGCCTTCAGGCCGGCCGAGACGCTGTCCGCCTCCGAGACGCAGAGCGCGACGGCGTGCTCGAGCCGCAGCAGCTGCTCGGCCCGCTTGGGGGAGGGGGGGCGCCGCGGGATTCCGGGCTTGAGCCGGGCGGACTCTCTCATGTCATGGACTCACGCACGTCGCCTCTATCGCATCACCCGGTTGCGCCCCGCGCGCTTCGCGCGGTACAACGCCTCGTCCGCTGCGCGGATCACGAGCAGGGGCCGGATCAGGGTGTCGTCGCGCTCTGCGGCGCCCACGCTCACCGTCACCGAAAGGGTCTTCTCGGGAGCCCGCGCCGCGCGCAGCCGCGACCCGGAGTCTTTCTGCCTGGGCCGATCTCCCCCGCGAACGGCTATTCTATAGTCCTCGATGTCCTTTCGCAGTTTCTCCAGGTGCGGCCAGGATTCTTCCAGGGTGCGCTCCGGGAACAGCACGCAGAACTCCTCCCCGCCGTAGCGGTACGAGACGCCCCCGCCCTCGATCCTGGCGAGGCGGGCGGCGACCAGCTTGAGCACCTGGTCGCCGACGTGGTGGCCGTGGGCGTCGTTGAACTGCTTGAAGTGGTCGACGTCGACCATGGCGATCGCGTAGCGGGGCGGCAGGCCCGCGATGCGCTCCTCCAGGGCGCGCCGGCTCGGGAGGTTCGTCAGCTCGTCGCGGAAGGCGAGCCGGTGCGATTCCTGGAGCACGGCAACGAGCAGAATCACGCCGGCGGCCGCGATGAACGCGCTGAACACCGCGACCGACTCCCTCCACCAGCACGCGACGAAGAACGCGACCAGCGCGGCGGCGATGCCGATGTCGACCGGCCGGGGCTCCTTGCGCAGCTCCTTGGGGCCGCGGCGCGGCCAGGCCCTCAGCACGGCCGCGACAAACGCCGCGGCGATCAGGGCTTGCGCCGCCAGCGGTATGGGATCCGGGCTCAGCAAGGGATGTCCGAGCACATCGCGCCACGCCGTTCCCGAGAGGCTGGAGCGCCCGGCATACGCGATCCAGAGCACGATCAGGATCTCGGCCAGCCCGAGCAGCAGCCAGCGGTAGTTCCGGTGCTGGCGCACGCCGCCGTCCGGGAACCAGCTGGCGAGGAGCACGTTGAAGGGAACGATGATGGCGAACGCAGCGGACACCGCGAGCATCGCAAAGCTCTTCGACCCGCTCTCCATCGCCAGGCTGTAGCCGGCGAACGCGGCGAGCAGCGACACCAGCATGATCAGGGCCCGGCCGCGGTTGAACCAGGCGCTGATCGCCGCGCCGAGGATCAGCACCACGTAGGGCCCGACCGTGGTCAGGCCCGAAAGCGACTGAGGCAGCGCGGGGGTCGCCGCCCTGGCGAGCGCCGCCGCCAGGATGATCGCGGCGGGCACCGCGATCGGGCGCAGGATCCGGGGCAGGCCTTCGACGGCGCCCGGAATGTCTCGAATAATCCCCTGATTAACCTTGGCTATGTGGCGCCCTCCCGACAGCCGCAAGAATTACAGATTCCGCCAGCCAGCACAATGGACGAATTCGCACGCGGGGAAATCAGACCCGAGCGGGCTCCCGGCGCCGGCCCTCGAGGAAGCTGCGCAGCGCGGCCGCCGTGTGTCCGGCCTTGCCGGGCGCGGTCAGCGCATCGGGCGGCCCTTGCGCGACGACGCGCCCGCCCGCGTCTCCGCCCTCGGGACCCAGGTCGACGATCCAGTCGGCCTCGGCGATGACGTCGAGGTTGTGCTCGATCACCACCAGCGTGCTGCCCGCGTCGACCAGCCGGTGCAGCACGCGGATCAGCTTCTCGACGTCGGCCATGTGCAGCCCGACGGTGGGCTCGTCGAGCACGTAGAGCGTGCGCTTCTCGGGCCCGGCGCCGTTCGGGCGCACCTTGGCGAGCTCGGTCACGAGCTTGATGCGCTGCGCCTCGCCGCCCGAGAGCGTCGGGCTCTGCTGGCCGGGCGTGAGGTAGCCCAGGCCGATGTCCTGCAGCAGGCGCAGCGCGTGGTGCGTCGACGGATGCGCCGAAAAGAACTCGACCGCCTCGTCGACGCTCATCGCGAGCACCTCGCCGATGTTCTTCCCCTTCCAGCGCACGGCCAGGGTCTCGGGGTTGAAGCGCGCGCCCGCGCAGGCCTCGCAGGCGACGCGCACGTCGGGCAGGAAGCTCATCTCGATCTTGCGGATGCCCTGGCCCTCGCATTCCTCGCAGCGCCCGCCTTTGGTGTTGAACGAGAAGCGCGACGCGCTCCAGCCGCGCATGCGCGCGTCGTTCGTGTCGGCGAACAGGCGCCGGATGGCGTCCCAGAAGCCGACGTAGGTCGCCGGGCAGGAGCGCGGCGTCTTGCCGATCGGAGTCTGGTCGACCTCGAGCACGCGGCCGACCTGCTCGACGCCGCGGATCGCGCTGCAGCCGGAGAAAGCCGGGCCCTTTCCGCTCAATGCCCTCGCGAGATTCTCGTACAGCACGTCGCGCGCGAGCGTCGACTTCCCGGAGCCGGAGACGCCGGTGATCACGCACAGGCGTCCCAGCGGAAGGCGGACGTCGAGGTCCTTGAGGTTGTGCAGGGCCGCGCCCTCGATATCGAGCGCCGGGACGTAGCGCGTGACCGGGCGCTCCTCGTGCAGCGGGTGCATCAGGGGATGGGCGAGGAATTTGCCGGTGAGCGAGTCGGCGCGCCGCATCAGGTCCGCGGCCGAGCCTTCGGCGACCACGCGTCCGCCCTGCCGGCCGGCGCCAGGGCCCAGGTCGACCAGGTGCCCGGCGCGGCGGATCGTGTCCTCGTCGTGCTCGACCACGACCAGCGTGTTGCCCTTGTCCTTCAGCTTCCCGAGCGTGTCGAGCAGCACGCGGTTGTCGCGCGGGTGCAGGCCGATGGTCGGCTCGTCGAGGATGTAGCACACCCCGCGCAGGTTCGAGCCGAGCTGCGAGGCGAGGCGGATGCGCTGCGCCTCGCCGCCCGAGAGCGTGGGCGCGGCGCGGTCGAGCGAGAGGTACGACAGGCCCACCTCGCCGAGAAAGGCGAGCCGCGAGCGCAGCTCGGCGACGATGTCCCGCGCGATCTCGGCTTCGCGCCCCGCGAGCTCGATGCCGCCGAACACGCCGGCGAGCTTAGCCACCGGGAGCGCGGCGAGCTCGGAGATCGAGCGTCCCTGCCACAGCACGGCGAGCGCCTCGGGGTTGAGGCGCGCGCCGGCGCACGCGGGGCAGGCTTCGTCGACCTCGAGCCACTCGATCCAGGAGTCGAGGATGTGGTCCTCGGTGCCCGTCTTCTCCCGCTCCTCGTCCCACTCGACGCCGGCGAGCTTGAGGCCCGTGCCGTAGCACTCGCGGCACCAGCCGTGCTTGGAGTTGAACGAGAACAGGCGCGGGTCGGGCTCGGCGAAGCTGCGCCCGCACGAAGGGCAGGCGCGCCTGGTGGAGAACACGCGCTGGGGCAGCGCCATCTCGACGCGCGGCGCGCGCGACTTCTCCGCCGCGGACGCGAGGCGATCGAGGCCGGAGAGGACGTGAACGACCCCCTTGCCGTGCTCGAGCGCCTGCGCGAGCGCGGCGCGCAGCTCCGCCTCGCTCTCGGCCGACACGCGCAGGTCGGCGACGGGCAATTCGATCGTGTGCTCCTGGAAGCGCGACAGGCGCGGCCACTTGTCGGTCGGCAGGAACTCGCCGTCGACGCGAAGGAAGGCGAAGCCTTTGCCCCGCGCCCATTTCGCCAGGTCGGTGTAGTAGCCCTTGCGGTTGGTAACAAGGGGCGCGAGCAGGCCGACGCGCTCGCCCCTGTGCTCGCGCAGGATGCGCGCGGCGATCGCGGCCTCGCTCTGCGGCTCGATCGGCACCTTGCAGTCCGGGCAGTGCTGCGTCCCGAGCTTGACGTACAAGAGGCGCAGGAAGTGGTAGATCTCGGTGAGCGTCGCGACCGTGCTCTTCCGGCCGCCGCGGCTGGTGCGCTGCTCGATCGCCACCGTCGGCGGGATGCCGAAGATCGCGTCGACGTCGGGGCGCGAGGCTCCCTGCACGAACTGGCGCGCGTAGGCGTTGAGCGACTCGAGGTACCGGCGCTGTCCTTCGGCGAAGAGGATGTCGAAGGCGAGCGTCGACTTGCCCGAGCCGGAGACGCCCGTCACCACGGTGAACTCGTTCCGCGGGATCTCGACGTCGATCGACTGCAGGTTGTGCTCGCGCGCGTTGTGGATCCTGATCGCGCCGTTGATCTTCGACTGCAGCGGAACGCCGGGCTCGCGGGCGCGCGGCGCCTTTTCGAACGCCGCTGCGTACTCGCGCAAGGCCTTGCCGGTGTGCGATCGAGCGTGTTTCGCCACCTCGGCCGGCGTGCCGGTGCAGACGATGTCGCCGCCCGCGTCGCCGCCCTCGGGTCCCAGGTCGACGATCCAGTCGGAGGCGCGCACGACGTCGAGGTTGTGCTCGATCACCACGAGCGAGTGCCCGGCGGCGATCAGCTGGCGGAACGCGGCGAGCAGCTTCGCGACGTCGTCGAAGTGCAGCCCGGTGGTGGGCTCGTCGAAGAGGAAGAGCGACCCGGTCGCCCCTTTCGGCTTCGACGCGGCCTCGGCGAGGTGGCCGGCGAGCTTCAGGCGCTGCGCCTCGCCGCCCGACAGGGTGGGCACCGGCTGGCCGAGGCGCAGGTATTCGAGGCCGACGTCGGCGAGCGGCTTCAAGGCGCGCGCGACCTCGGGATGCTCGCCGAAGAAGGCGATCGCCTCGGACACGGTCAGCTCGAGCGCGTCGGCGATCGACTTGCCTGCTACCGAAGGGCTCGTACCCTTGACCGCGATCTCGAGCACCTCGTCGCGGAAGCGCCTGCCGTTGCAGTCGGGGCAGCGCAGGTAGACGTCGGAGAGGAACTGCATCTCGACGTGCTCGAAGCCGTTGCCGCCGCAGGTGGGGCAGCGCCCGTTCCCGGAGTTGAAGCTGAAGGTCCCCGGGGTGTACTTGCGCGCCTTCGCGACCGGGTCTTTCGCGTAGATGTCGCGGATCGCGTTCCAGGCGCCGACGTAGCTCGCGGGGTTGGAGCGCGTCGTGCGCCCGATCGGCGTCTGGTCGACCATGACGGCGTCGTCGACGCGCTCGGCGCCTTTCAGCGCCCTGTACTTTCCGGGCGCTTCCGTCGGCTTGCCCTTGGCCTTGCGCAGCGCCGGGTAGAGCACGTCCTGGATCAGCGTCGATTTCCCGGACCCCGAGACGCCGGTGATGCACACCAGGCGCGACAGCGGGATCGCGACGTCGATGTCCTTCAAGTTGTGCTCGGCGGCGCCCAGCAGCTCGAGCTTCGCCGCCTTTCCGTCGGCGCGGCGGGTCCCGGAATCGGCGCGCTTCCTGCCCGAGAGGTATTCCGCGGTCAGCGTCTTCGACGCCTTCAGCTCGTCGGGTGAGCCGAAGAACACGATCTCGCCGCCGCGCTCGCCCGGCCCCGGCCCCATGTCCATGATGCGGTCGGCTTCCTGCATGATCTGCGGGTCGTGCTCGACGACGACGAGCGAGTTGCCGGCGTCGCGCAGGCGCTGCATCACGCCGATGACGCGCCCCATGTCGCGCGGGTGCAGGCCGATCGAGGGCTCGTCGAGGACGAAGAGCGCGTTGACGAGGGAGGTGCCGAGCGCGGTGGTGAGGTTGATGCGCTGCACCTCGCCGCCGGAGAGCGTTCTCGACTGCCGGTCGAGCGTCAGGTAGCCGAGGCCCACCTCGCACACGTAGCGCAGCCGCGCGCGGATCTCGGTGAGGAGCAGCTCGGCGGCCTCGTCGAGCGGCGCGGGCAGCTTCAGGCGATCGAAGAACTCGCGCAGGCGCGCGACCGGCTGGAGCATCATGTCGCGCACGTTCATGCCTTCGATGCGCCACAGGAGCGCCTCGGGCTTCAGGCGCGCGCCGCCGCAGGCCGCGCAGGGCGTGTAGGCGCGGTAGCGCGACAAGAGCACCCTCACGTGCATCTTGTATGCCTTGGTCTCCAGCCAGCGGAAGAAGCGCGCGACGCCGTACCAGGTGCCCGGCCAGGATTTCCTCCAGCTCACCCACTCCGCCTCGCCTTCGAGCACCCAGGCGCGGTGCTTCTCCGAGAGCTCGCGGAAGGGCACGTCGAGCGGCACGCCACGCTTCTTCGCGTACTTCTCGAGGTCGTCCTGGCATTCGTGGAACGAAGGCGACTGCCACGGCCGCACCGCGCCCTCGCGCAGCGTCTTCGCCTCGTCCGGAACGATCAAGCCGTAGTCGATGCCGATCACGCGGCCGAAGCCGCGGCAGGTGTCGCAGGCGCCGAGGGGCGAGTTGAACGAGAAGCGCGCCGGAGTCGGCTCGCTGTAGTGGATGTCGCAGTCGGCGCAGTGCAGGTCGGAGGAGAACTTCCAGGCATCGCCCGCCGCCTTGCCTTCCTCGTCGACCGGGTGGAAGTTGACTCTCCCCTGGCCGATCTTCATCGCCGCCTCGACGCCTTCGATCACGCGGTCCTTTTCGGCCGTGGACATCCGGATGCGGTCCTGCACCACCTCGAGCTGGGCGACCGAGCGCGATTGGATGCGGTCGTAGCCTTGCGCCTTGAGCAGGGCGAGCACCTCGTCTTCCTTGAAGTTCTTGGGCACGGGCACCGGGAAGGCGAGCACGATCCTCGGGTCGCCGGCGGCCTTTGCGCGCGCCAGCGCCTCTTCGTATACAGAGCCGGGGGTGTCGCGCCGAACAGGTTTTCCGCAGTTACGACAGAAGAGCTGCGCCGCGCGCGCGTACAGCAGCTTCAGGTGGTCGTTCAGCTCGGTCATCGTGCCGACCGTCGAGCGCGAGGTGCGCACCGGGTTCGTCTGGTCGATCGCGATCGCCGGCGGGATCCCCTCGATCGCGTCCACCTGCGGCTTGTCCATGCGGTCGAGGAACTGGCGCGCGTACGGGGAGAACGTCTCCACGTAGCGCCGCTGGCCCTCGGCGTAGAGCGTGTCGAAGACGAGCGACGACTTCCCCGAGCCCGACACGCCGGTCACCACCACCAGCTCGTTCGTCGGGATCTCCAGGCTCAGATTCTTGAGATTGTTCTGGCGGGCGCCGCGGATGACGATCGCGGCGCTTGCTCGGGGGTGAGGCATGAAGCTATTCTAAAGGGAGTGTCAAGCCTCCCGGGTTCCATCTTGAAGTACCAACAGATCCGTAGTGCTCGGGCGGCCACGAGATCCGATTCAGCGGACCGCCGGCGTGTCCTGAGTAACTGCTTCGGTCGAGACGTTACTCCCTAAGAAGCTCCGCCTGTAGCCAAGGTCGTCGCAGCGACTGTGGCAACCCGAATTTTCGATCTAAGCGAAGCTGTCGCAGGATCGACCACGCCTGTTCCGACACAAGCTCTAAGTGATGATTGGTGTCGTACGCCGCCCAAAGGGCAGGAGCGCCAGGACCGGCGAGGCCTCGGGCAGACAGTTCGATCCTTCGATCGCCATCGCTAAAGAGCGGGCCGAGGTAATCACTTGTCGACACTAACTGCTTGCACAGTTCCCGGTAATCGCTCCGGTTTGCCCTTCGGAAGACATGATCGGATGCTGTCGTATAACGGATGCGCGACGGCAGATTCATTACCTTCGCAGGTGGCACATAGTGGTCGCCGACAATCCCATAATCCAGCAGTGCAAGTGGAATGCGATTTTGCCCACCGCGCGCGGCGGTGCTGATCGACATCCACGCATCGAGTTCAATACGTTTTTCTCTCCTGACGATTCCCTGGTCGCTCTTGCCCAATTGGTCCGGAATACTGCTTCCGCCAAGTGCGGTGTTCCTGAAGTTTCCTATACCAGCGAGCACCGCCAGAGTTTCTTGCGCACTTACTTCAAGGACGGCTGATGAATCTTTACCGACGTATCCAAAATCAAGGAAGACGTCACAATCTTCTGGCCCGATTCCGACGATTTCTAACGTGTCTTTGATCGCCTGCTCCAATACACGCGGTTCTTCCATTTCCTCGCGCGCCAGGCGGAGCCCGACTCCGCAGTTGTAACGGGAAGCAAGTCCCTTCACTGTTAGAAGGTACTCTCGACCGCGATCGGCCTCTGTTCCTGTGACAGGAATCGCGAACATTCCGTTGTCGCGAAGGCGGCTAACTACGAACTCGATTGGCGGCCGACCGGTAGACGTCCGTAATTCTAGATCGAGATCATGTACGTCGATGTAAAATGGTCGCGCAGGTTCCCAGCACCACCGGACGCCATCAGCTCGCTTTGCGAGGTAAGCCTCCCAAGTCTTTCCAGCCTTCAAAATAGCGGCGGGAATGTTGAAGACCGGGGTAAGGCGAACGCGGGCGTCAGGCGATAGAGCAGCAATTGCTCGAAATGCTCCACCTCGGGCGGGCAACACCGGGACGTAGCAATACGACGCTCTCATACTACGGCCCATTTCACTTCCGGGAACATCTTTCGTACTTGTCTGTTCCCAAGAAATTTCCCGAACGCAGTGTAGCCAGTCTTCTCCCGTCTCAGGCGTCCTGCGACAATTGCCGGGCTGATGTGGAGTCTATCCGCCAGAGCATAAATGTTCTCCGCAGATGGCCTAAGAAACGCTTCGCTCCTTTTCCAGATAGGTCGTGGAATTAATATGTCACGTGCTATCCGGTTCGCCTCAGCCTCTTTCGCATCGTCATCATCGCGATCTTCCAATTGTTCATCGGTAATTGCGATGTCTCGCTCCACCAAATGCTTCCAAGCGTGCGCAAGCTCATGAACGACTGTAAACCAGAAGCTATCAAGCCGATCATTGCGGAGCGTGATTCCGATGATGGGCGCCCCTCTTTCATCGAGCATAGCAGCGCCGTCCAACTTCGTCTGAGGCAATGCCGGCAAGACGACGAAGGCTATTCCCTTTTCCTCTAGGAATTCCTTGGCCATTCTTGGTCCTTGATCTGACCAGCTAAGATGGGCGACATACGAGAGGAATTGCTCGTTTAAGGTACCCGTGTGCCAGGGACCTCTTGCCCGCTGAGAATTCTTGGCGATCTCACGCACCTTGCTCACCCAGAGGCGCAACCTAGTCTTATTGGTGTCTGGTGTGGCTCCATAAGTAATTGTTCGTTTAAGGTACAAAGGACCGTGTTTAGGTTTCAAATAGCGCTGAACGATCGCGCTCGTGGATAAATAGGAAGCTTCGTCCCCCTCGAACCACCCAGATTTCACGAGAAGGCGAACTGGAATGTCGTCGACCGCGATATCCTCGCTTGAAGCCGATGGTTCAACCTCACGGATAAGCAATTCCGCCGGAATCTTCAGTGATTCGCTAAGCGCTCGAATCATTTGGAGAGTCAGTGCTCTCTTACCTGCGAGCACTTCAGAAGCTCGATTTTTCCCTCCGAGGATGTCAGCAAGGTCCTTCTGACGCAGGCCCTGTTCTTCCATGCGAAATCGTACTGCATCGATTGGACTTGGCACGTCGAATGCATATCGTTCCTTCTCATAGTCTTCGACAAGCTTCGCCAAGAGCTCGAGCCTATCGCCCTCGGGTGTTCCCGGTGCGGGGTCATTGCCCGCGAGGCGATCTACCTCCGCCAAGTACTCTCGGTGCTGCTCCTCGCTCTTGATGATTTTCGGTTCCATAAATTACTTGCGCATCCGTTTCGTGTATTGAGCGTGCGTCTCGATGTGGCGAACAATCACGACGCCGGCCTGGTACGCAACTTTGATTTCCAGCCTATAGCGATTTCCTTTAACGTTTAAGACGACCACGTTGTCCGGTAGAAAACTCGCAGAAGCAAATCGCGCCTTAATATCTTGAGGCGTCAACCATCGAACGCGCTCCGTTTCCGCGATCCACGCCTCGATCCAACCCCGAACATCGGCATATGAAGCCGCAAAGGCGTGAAGCATCTCTCTTCCGACGATGCGCATTCCATTTGATCGGGTTATTCACTAGCCAAGCATAATACCATAAAGTTCCCATAATGGGAACATCGTCAACATCTCCAAGTCAGTATGGGAACTGCGGTCTCCGATCTCCCGGGCGGGACCTTAGACCGCGCGTCAAGCGTCGCAAGTGACTGTCATATTCTTCCTCTGAGACGCGGGCCGCTAGATTCTTGTCGCGGCGAACCGCCCTGCTCCAATCGCCTCCGCGAGCTCCCGCTCGATCGGCCACGGCTCGCCCTCCAGCCGCGAGGCCAGCCACTCGGCGCACAGCGGCGCCCACAGGAGGCCGTTCGCGCCCAGGCCCAGGGCGGCGTGCACGCCCGGGCGCCACGGCAGCTCGCCGTAGATCGGCAGCCGGTCCGGGGTGGTGGCGCGGAACGCGACGCGGCCGGCGAGGCGCGTCGGGTCGAGGCCTTCGGCGAATCCGGGGAGGAGGGATTCGGCGCGGGCGAGGTTCGCCGCGTGATCGGCCGCGCGCGGCGAGGGCTCGGGATCGTCGAGCTGGAAGGTGGCGCCGAGAACGAAGCCGGCGTCGGTCGGCGCGACGAAGCCGTCGCCGCCCACCGGGACGTCCAGGCGCCCGCTTCGCGGGGCGAAGCTGATCTGGCCGCGCACCGGGGTCAGCGGCAGCGGTGCATGCGGCAGGAGGGCGTTGGCGTTGCCTGCGGCGGCGACGATCACGTGCGGAGCCTGGGCGAGCGTGCCTTGCTTACCTTCGATGCGCCACTCGCTTCCGCTTGCGACGAGGCGCAGCGCCTCGGAGGAGAAGACGCGGCGGATCCGGTCGCTCTGAACTTGCCCCGCGCACAGCTCGGGCGGCGACACCCAGCCCGAGGACGCGAGCCACACGCCCGGACCGCGCACGGCGCGGCCGGCGATGCGCGCGGCTTCGGCGGCGTCCACGCAGCGCGCGAATTCCGCCGGGAACGCGGCCGCGGCCTGCTCGAAGCGCTCCATTTGTCTTTTGTCGCGCGCGAGGCGCAGGACGCCGCTTTCCTTCCACGGCAGGGCGCGGGCTTCGCCCTCGAGGCCCGCGAAATGGCGGAACGCGTAGCCGAGCGCCGCGCGGGAGAGGCGGGCGAGCGCCGTGTCCTCGAGATGCAGCGGAGGCCTAAGCAAGCCCACCGGGTTGCCCGAGGCCTCCTGCGCGGGCGCGCTGCGGCGCTCGATCAGCGTGACCTCCCAGCCGCGCGCGGCGAGCCGCTCGGCGCAGCTCGTACCCGCGATCCCGGCGCCGACGACGGCCGCGTGTCGTTCGCGCGGCGCGGCGGCCGCCTTCGGCGGCCCCTGGAACGTCCCGGCGAGCATCTCGCGCTTTGGGCCGAAGCCCGGTCGCTTCGCGACGGCGAAGCCGGCTTCGCCTAGCGCCGCGCGCACCGCGCCAGCGACCGTCCAGGTGGCGAGCGTCGCGCCGGGCGCGGCGAGGCGGGCGAGCTCCTTTGCGATCGCGGGGGACCACATCTCCGGGTTCTTGTCGGGTGAGAAGCCGTCGAGGTAGAAGCCGTCGGCGCTCGCCTCGAGCTGCGGGAGCAGGTCTTGCGCGTCGCCGAAGAGGAGCGTGAGCGTGACGCGGCCGCGCGCGAGGTGCAGGCGGTGGAAGCCCGGGAGCGGCAGCGGCCAGCGCGCGAGGAGGTCGCTTGCGAGCGGCAGGTCCGGATAGCGCGCGAGGGCGGTGGCGAGGTCGCGCTTTTCGAACGGGTGCTTCTCGACCGAGACGTAGTGCAGGCGCGGCGCGAGCGCGTCCTCGAGGAGCGCGGCGCAGGTGGCGAGGAAGTTGTGGCCGAGGCCGAATCCCGTCTCGACGACCGTGAAGCCGTTCCTGCCGCGCCAGCGCTCCGGCAGGCCGTTCCCCGCGAGGAACACGTGGCGCGCCTGCTCAGGGCCGCCGCCCGAGGAGTGGTAGACGTCGCCGTAGGTCTCGGAGTACGGGATGCCGCCCGGGTCGAACGCGAGGCGGGCGGTGAGGAGCGGAGCCACTTTTGGGCTGGAGCGAACCTAAAACAAGGACGGGCGCTATTTTAGGTTCGTGCGCGAAAGTGCATTAACCGGGGCGCGATATTGACGCCGCGCGAGCGGCGCGCCCCGGCGGTCAGGCGACTTCGAACTTGAGCTGCTTCAGGTCGGCCTTGGGAACGCGCCGCTTCAGATCGAGGACATCGATCCCGACGACCTGCTTCTCGGCGTTGAAGTCCAGCACGATGCCCGGCCTCACCTCTTCCGACTCGATGATCCTGGAGTCGTCCAGGCGCAGGTACAGCGCGTCGGTCTTCTCGTCGTAGTGCATTCTCATGGCTTGCCTTTCTGCCTTTGATCGAAATACGCGGTCACGATCTTCGGCGGACTGACGCTTGCATTGTAGACCACGCGCAGCACCCGGTCATCGCAGGCGGCGATGCGCCGGAGCGCGTGCGTGTGCGCCGGGTCGTTCCGGTCCGACTCGGTGCGATCGGGCTCGGCGAGCGTGTGCTCGATCCACTCCGGGTCGATGCCGCGCTCCACGATCACGACGGACGCGTGAGCGGTGAGTTCGTACGGGGTTCCCGCCATCGGTTCTCAACTCGAGAGCGACGCAGCCGTTGACGGATCTCCCTCCCGGGGAATCGTGCGGGTATAGTCGAGCTCCCGATCCATTTCCTGCCCCGAGGCCCCTGATGACCGATGCCGTGAAGCGCCGCCTGCCCGTTCTCGGGGCCGCGCTGGCGCTTCTTTCGGGCTGTGCCACCAGCAGCCTGGTATCGCAGCAAGCCAATCCCGACTACGTCGGCAAGCCCTTCAGGAGCGTGATGGTGGTGGCGGTGACGGAAGACGACCTGGTTCGTCGCACGTACGAGGACCGCATGGTCGCGCAGCTCGGCCGGCGCGGGGCGAAGGGGATCCCCGCTTATGACGCGATCGGAACCCGCGGCAGGGTCGAGGAAGCGGAGCTGCGGCGGGCCATCGCGGCATCGGGCGCCGAGGGTGTGCTCATCACGCGGGCCACGCGGGTCGACCGGTCGTCCGGAACCGTGCCCGGCGCCACGGTCGCCGTCGGCGTCGGCTGGGGCGGCTTCACCAGCTATTGGGAGACGATCAATGTTCCTCCCCAGCAGGTCAGCGGCCCGTCGTGGACGGTCACCGAGACGCGCCTGTTCGACGCGAAGAACGGGACGCTCGTCTGGACGGGGGTGATGGATACGAGAGAGTTCGACAACCTCGACGCGGCATTGACGCAGTACATCGACGTCGTTTTCGACGCCATGGTGCGCGATCGGGTCCTGTAGACAGGAGAGACCTTCCGTGAGAAACGCCGTTCGTTCCCTGTTCGCCGCGCTGCTCGGCGCCGCGGCGCTGGTCGCCGGCTGCGCGACCACCCCCGAGACGACGCTCCAGGTGAGCTGGGTGACCCCGCAATTGCCGCCGGCGCCGTACAGGAAGCTGCTGATCATCACCGTGGCGAGCGACGAGTTCGCCCAGATAGCCTTTCAGGACCAGATGGCCTCGGCGCTGCAGGAGCGCGGCGTGCACGCCGTGGCGTCGCGACGCTACTTCACCCGCTATACGGAGCCAGAGCGGGAGCGCTTCAGGCGGAGCATCGAGGAATCGGACGCCGACTACGTGCTGCTCGCGCGGGTGACGAATGCCGAGTCGAGCGCGGACAGCCGGGGCACGATCGTCGGGCCGGGCGGCGCGCCCTACGCGGCCGCGTCCGGCGTCTACGGCGCGTATGCGCTCTACGGCGGGTCGTACACGCGGGGGGCCGACGCCCAGGTGTTTACCGTCACCGTGGAGGCGTCGATCTTCGCCGAGAAAGGCGAGAAGCTCATCTGGTCGGCGAGGACGCGGACGACCAACGCCCAGGCCTTCAAGAGCGGCGCGGACGCCGCAAGGCATCAGATCGCCGTCATCCTCGAGGCGATGAAGAAGGACAAGCTGTTCTAGAGCCCGGCTAGTAGCCGAAGAACTCGTCGGTGCGGATGGCGTCTTCCGCGACGCCCGCGACGATCAGCATCTTCTGCATCGACTCGACGAGCCCGGGCGGGCCCGCGACGTAATAGGCGTTCGCGGCAAGATCCTTGAGGTGGCGCTCGAGCATGGCGCGGTCGAGAAATCCCCGCTCGCCGCTCCAGGTACGGCTCGACTTGTCCATCTCGACCATGGTGCCGACGAAGTGGATGCGCGGATGGCGCCCCGGCAGCGCCATGAGCTCGTCGAGAAACGCGGCGTCCTCGGGCCTGCGGTTGGAGTAGAACAGCCACAGCTCGCGCGCGAGCTTCGAATGCGCCGCGTCGCGCAGCATGGACACGAAGGGCGTGACGCCGATGCCGCCCGCGAGGAGCACCGCCGGGCGCGGGTCCGCGGGATCGAGCGTGAACTGGCCCGCGGGACCGCGCAGGCTGACGCGGCCGCCGGGCGCCATGCCCTTCAGCACGCGCTTGAACGCGGTGTCGCGCATGCGCGTCGCGATCGCGAGCTCGCTCTCGTGCGGCGCGCCGACGATGGAGAAGGTGCGCGCGTTGCCCTTGGAGTCGGTCTCGGGCGGTTCGGCGAGCGAGACGTTCATCGCCTGCCCGGCCTTGTGCGTGAAGCCGGCGGGCTTGGCGAAGCGGAACGCCATCGTGCCCTCGGCGACGGTCTCGCTGGACGTCAGGGTCGTGTCGAATTTCGGCATGGCTTCAGGTCGTCTCCTGGGCCCATGTGATCTTGTGGTAGTCGAAGCCCTTGGCGATCGTGGGCTTCACCACCTGGAAGTAGGGCGAGATGTCGAAGTCGCGCGGCGTGAACAGGCTCCAGTGCCGGATGTGCATGACCTCGTGGTAGCAGTCGTTGCACCCGGCCGTGCCGTCGTGGACGTAGGTGACCTCGGGCAGGATCGGGTAGTGCACGGCCTGGAAGGCCTCGGCGATCAGGGTCGAGCAGATCGCGCGCGTCGGATCGCCGCTGCCGAACGCGATCAGCCGGCGGCGGAAGCGCACCGGCACGGGTGGGGTCGGGATCAGGTAGCGCGCGAGGTCGAACACGTTCTTGAGGTCGTACTTGCCGCCGATGTGCGAGACGGCGAAGGCGATCACTTTCTGCACGTCCTCGTGCGACAGCCCGACCGGCCGACAGATGCGGGTGTGCAGCCCCGAGACCGCGGCGAGCGGCACGGCCTGCACCCCGTGGACGATGTCGGCCTCGATCAGCACCTTCGGCTCTCCGCCCTCGGCCGGGGGGCCGAGCGCGTCGCCGATGTACAACGTCGCGTGCGACCAGGTCGACTGGGTCAGGTACTTGATCGCGGTGCTCACGCGCGTGTTGCCCTCGACGAGGAGCACGTCGCCTGGCCGGAGCGCCGCCGCGACGAGGCCGAGCGCGGAGGTCGCGACCTGCGCGCCGCGGACCGGCTGGGCGAGGTATCTCGCCAGGCGTCCGCCCAGCCATCGCAACACGGGGCTCATTTGCAGGATTCGATCGGGAAGGGACCTGCGGCGTTCCTCATTCTACGGAGTTCCGGCGGGAACGCGGTGCCGGGCTCCTTCGTCTAATGCACCAAATCCGTGTACAACACCAGACCTGCATGAATCCTTCCGCCATTCAGGCGATCGACGACAAGACGCCGGACAGCGAGCTCGTCCGGCGCAGCGCGCTTCATGACCACGAGGCGTTCAGGGTCCTGATGAAGCGGCACAACCAGACGCTCTACCGCGCGGCGCGCAGCGTCCTCAAGAGCGAGCCCGAGGCCGAGGACGCGGTGCAGGAGGCCTACCTCCAGGCGTACCGCGCGATGCGGGACTTTCGCGGGGACGCGAAGGTTTCCACCTGGCTCGTGCGGATCGTCGTCAACGAGGCGATCACGCGCCTGCACAAGCAGGCGCGGCGGGCGGAGGTCATCCGCCTGGACGGCGACGCGCCGCAGGACCGGCATTCTTCGGAGGACAGCATGAACGACTCGCCCCCCGAGCTTCCCGAGCGCGCGGCGCTGCGCGCGGAGGCGCGCCGGCTGCTCGAAGCCAAGATCGACGAGCTTCCGGACGCCTTCCGCACGGTGTTCGTGCTGCGCGCGGTGGAGGAGATGACCGTCGAGGAGGCCGCCGCCGCGCTGGGCATTCCCGAGGCCACGGTGCGCACGCGCTTCTTCCGCGCCAGGGGGATGCTGCGGGAATCGCTGTCGCGCGACATCGACCTCGCGCACGGCGACGCGTTCTCGTTCGCCGGCGCGCGC
The DNA here is from genome assembly GCA_035499735.1 of Burkholderiales bacterium. GTDB lineage: Bacteria > Pseudomonadota > Gammaproteobacteria > Burkholderiales > SG8-39 > VBDM01. The sequence continues at coordinate 58,619 of DATJYC010000082.1, read as the reverse complement.
TGCGACCGCATCACCGCCAGCGTGCTGGCGAAGCTCGGCTAGCCCAGCTCGTCGATCGACCGCGGCCAGCTCGCCTTGAGCAGCCGCGACAGCGCGCGGTCGGCGAGGATCCTGCCGCCCGTCTGGCAGCGCGCGCAGTAGTTGGTCTCGTTCTCCGCGTAGACGATCCTCTGCACCGGCGACCCGCACACGGGGCAGGGCTTGCGCCAGCGCCCGTGCACGGCCATCTCCTCGTGGAAGGCGGTGACCTTCTCCGGCAGGTCCGCGCCCGCCGCCTTGCGCAGCCGTTCCGTCCATTCGATCAGGATCGAGCGCGTCGCGTCGAAAAGACGCTTCACGTCCTCCTCCGAAAGCGACGAGGTCTGCGCGAAGGGCGAAAGCTTCGCGCGGTGCAGGATCTCGTCCGAGTAGGCGTTGCCGATCCCGCTGAAGAGATGCGGATCGGTGAGCGCGCGCTTGACGGTGTGCTTGTCGCGCTTGAGCCGCTCGGCGAACGCCGCGAGGCCCGCCTCGAGCACTTCCAGCCCGCCGGGGTCCATCGCGGCGAGGGCCGCCTCGCCCTCGACGACGTGGATCGACGCGCGCCGCTTGGTGCCCGCTTCCGTGAGGACGAGCGCGCTGTCCTGGAACTCGAAAACCGCGAGCGAGATGCGGCCCGGCGGCTTCTTGCTCTTCTCGAGCCAGCGCAGCCGGCCCGCGATCATCAGGTGCAGCACGAGGAACAGGCCGCCTTCCAGCTCGAACACGATGCGCTTGCCGATGCGCCTCACGCCGAGGAGCTTCCTGCCCTCGACCGAGGAGAGCGGCGGAGTCACGCTGCGGAGGACGAAGGGGTTGAGCAGCCGCACCCGCTCGAGCTTTCGCCCGGCGAGGCGGTCCTCGAGGCGCTCGACATACACGGCGACGTCGGGAAGCTCGGGCATGACGCATTTTATCGAGAGAACTTGCTGTAGACTTCGCGCCCTATGGCTCAATACGTGTACACCCTGCGCCGGGTCGGCAAGATCGTCCCGCCCAAGCGCGAGATCCTCAAGAACATCTCGCTCAACTTCTTCCCCGGCGCGAAGATCGGCGTGCTCGGCCTGAACGGCTCGGGCAAGTCGACGCTCTTGAGGATCATGGCGGGCGTGGAGACGAACTTCGAGGGCGAGGTCACGCACCTGCCGAACCTGAAGATCGGCTTTCTGCCTCAGGAGCCGCAGCTCGATCCGGAGCAGACGGTGCGGCAGGCGGTCGAGGAAGGAATGGGCGAGACGACGGACGCGAAGAAGCGCCTCGAGGAGATCTACGCCGGCTACGCCGAGCCGGACGCAGATTTCGACAAGCTCGCCGCCGAGCAGGCCCGGCTCGAGGCGATCGTCAACGCCGCGCACTCGGACAGCGCCGAGCTGCAGCTCGAGGTCGCCGCCGACGCGCTGCGCCTGCCGCCCTGGGACCAGAAGATCGCGCCGCTCTCGGGCGGCGAGAAGCGCCGCGTCGCGCTGTGCCGCCTGCTGCTCTCCAGGCCCGACGTGCTGCTTCTCGACGAGCCGACGAACCACCTCGACGCCGAGAGCGTGCAGTGGCTGGAGCAGTTCCTGCAGCGCTTCCCCGGCACGGTGGTCGCCGTGACCCACGACCGCTATTTCCTCGACAACGCCGCCCAGTGGATCCTCGAGCTCGACCGCGGCTACGGCATTCCCTGGGAGGGCAACTACTCCTCCTGGCTCGAGCAGAAGGAGAAGCGCCTCGAGGCCGAGGAAAAGCAGGAGCAGGCGCGCATCAAGGCGATGCAGAAGGAGCTGGAGTGGGTGCGCCAGAACCCCAAGGGCAGGCAGGCGAAGTCGAAGGCGCGCCTCGCGCGCTTCGAGGAGCTGTCCTCCTACGAGTACCAGAAGAGGAACGAGACCCAGGAGATCTTCATCCCGGTCGCCGACCGGCTCGGCGACTCGGTGATCGAGCTCGAGCACGTGTCCAAGGGCTACGGCGATCGCCTCCTCATCGACGACCTGTCCTTCAAGGTGCCCCCCGGGGCGATCGTCGGGGTGATCGGCCCGAACGGCGCGGGAAAGTCGACGCTGTTCCGCATGATCACCGGCAAGGAAAAGGCGGACAAGGGCAGGATCGCGATCGGCCCGACGGTCAAAATGGCCTACGTCGACCAGTCGCGCGACGCGCTCGAAGGCGACAAGACCGTCTGGGAGTACATATCGGACGGCGCCGACATCCTCACGGTGGGCAAGTTCGAGATGCCCTCGCGCGCCTACCTCGGCCGCTTCAACATCCGCGGCGCGGATCAGCAGAAGAAAGTCGGCACGCTCTCCGGCGGCGAGCGCGGCCGCGTGCACCTCGCCAAGACCATGCTCGCGGGCGCGAACGTGCTGCTGCTCGACGAGCCCTCGAACGACCTCGACGTCGAAACGCTGCGCGCGCTCGAGGAGGCGCTGCTCGAGTTCGCCGGCTGCGTGCTCGTTACCAGCCACGACCGCTGGTTCCTCGACCGCATCGCCACGCACATGCTCGCGTTCGAGGGCGAGTCCAGGGTGACCTTCTTCCCCGGGAACTACCAGGAATACGAGGCGGACAAGGTGAAGCGCCTGGGCGAGGAGGGCGCGAAGCCCAGGCGCATCCGCTACAAGCCGCTGAAGAGGTAGGCGGGCCGTGCCGCTGCGCGTCGCCATTCCGGACATGGTGTCGCCGTCCTATTTCCCCGCGATCGCCGCGGTCGAGCTCGGCTTTTTCGCGAAAGAAGGCCTGGACGCGGCCGTCGAGCTGATCTTTCCGGTAACCAGGACCTACGAGGAGCTGCGCGAGGGAAGGATCGCCTTCGCCGGCGGCGCGGCGCACGCCGCGCTGTACGCTTTCCCCGATTGGCGCGGCTGCCAGCTCCTGTGTGCGCTCTCCCGGAACATGTACTGGTTTCTCGTCGTGCGCAAGGACCTGGGCGCGCGACGCGGGGACCTGAGCGCGCTGAAGGGGCTGCGCGTCGGCGCGGCGCCGGGCCCGGTCGACGGGCTCAAGCGCATGCTCGCCGAATCCGGGATCGACCCGGAGCGCGAGGTGCGCATCGGGCCGGTGCCGGGCAGCGCGGGTGCGGGCGTCTCCTTCGGCATGGCGGCGGCGAACGCGCTCGAGCGCGGGGCCATCGACGCCTTCTGGGCGAACGGCATGGCGGCCGAGGTCGCCGTGCGCGCCGGCACAGGCAGCCTCGTCGTCGACGCGCGCCGCGGCGACGGGCCGAGCGGCTCGCAGGACTACACGTTTGCGGCGCTGGTCGCGTCGCAGGAGCGCATCGACGCGGCGCCCGAAACGGCCGCGGCGGCGGTGCGGGCCGTGGTCGGCGCGCAGGGGGCGCTGAAGGCCGATCCGTCGCTCGCGTCCCGCGCGGCGCGGAGGCTGTTCCCCCCGGCGGAACTCGCGCTCATCGACGAGCTCGTGCGCCGCGACTCGCAATATTACGAGCCTCTAATATCGCAGGCCAGCGTTCGCGCGCTGAACGCGTTCGCGAGGTCGGCGGGGCTGCTGTCGCGAGAGCCGGCGTACGAGGAAGTCGTGGCGGCACAGTCGAGAGCGTGAAATATTCCGTAAAACCCATTTACATCCGCGGGACCTTCGTTGATACTCAGCCGGGCGAAAAAACAAGTACCAAGAAAGCGCGCGATTGAAGGGAGGGCGGAACTCGTGCCGGGACGGCAATGGGACGCCGCGTCGAAAGCCAAGGTCGTGCTCGAGGGCCTCAAAGGCAGGTCCGAGAGGGCCATCTGCAAGCGTCACCGCATCGAGCCCGCCGACTACCGGCGCTGGCGCAAGCAATTCCTCGCCAACGTTTCCCGTCCGTTCCAGCCGCGGCGCGCTCCCCGCGAGCCGGGCAGCCGCCTGCTTCCCGGCATGTCGAAAAGGGTCTGGGAGGAGAGCGCCAAGGCCCTGCGCGTCGCCCAGGAGCTGATCGAGGCGCTGCCGATCCCGGTGTTCTTCAAGGCGCGCGACGGGAAGCATCTCGGAGCCAACCGGGCCTGGGAGTCCTACTTCGGAGTGAGCCGCGGCGCCTTCATCGGCAGGACGGTCGAAGAGCTGTTCGCCGGGGCGCCCGGGGCTGCGGCGAAGCACCGTGAGGCGGACGAGGATCTGTGGCGCAACCCCGGGACGCGCAGCTACGAGCTCGAGGTGCCGGTCCACGACGGAAGCCTGCGCCACACGCTCAACTACAAGGCGACGTTCAACGGCGCCGACGGCGAGGTCGCGGGGCTGATCGGCGCGATCATCGACATCACCGACCGCTGGCGCGCCGAGCAGCGCCAGACGATCGAGCACAGGATCACGCGCATCCTCTCGGAATCCGGGACCGCCGAGGCGGCGATGCCGGGCGTGCTCGCCGCGTTCTGCGAGACGCTCGGCTGGGCCTGCGGCGCGCGCTGGAGCCTCGACGCGAAGACGCCGGGGTTCCACTGCGAGGAGACCTGGAGCCAGGGCGACCCGGCCGTCGAGGCCTTCCTCGCTTCCTGCCGCGAGACTACCTTCCGCCCGGGGAACGCCGGGCTGATCCGGCGCGTGCTGGGCAGCGGCGAGCCGGTGTGGATCGTCGACGTCGCCTCCGACAAGAGCTTCCTGCGCGGCAGGCTGGCCGCGAGGGCGGGCCTGCGCTCGGCGTTCGCCCTTCCGATCCGCCTGGGCGACGAGGTGCTCGGCGCGCTCGAGTTCTTCCACAGGGACACGCAGCCGGCCGACGAATGGCTGCTCAGGACCGGCGTCGCGATCGGCCTGCAGATCGGTCACTTCATGGCGCGCACCCAGGCCGAGCGCGAGCTGCGCCAGAGCGAAGCGCGCTTTCGCAGCCTCACGGGGCTCTCCTCCGACTGGTACTGGGAGCAGGACGAGGAGTTCCGCCTGACGTTCATGTCGAGCCGCTTCGTCGAGCGCACCGGCATCGATCCCGCACCCTACCTCGGCCGCACGCGCTGGGACGAGCCGGCGCGCAACCTGACCGAGGCCGACTGGGCGCGGCACAAGGCGCAGCTCGGGCGCCACGAGCCCTTCTTCGACTTCGAGATGGAGCGCGCCGGCCCGGACGGCAATTCGGTGTGGCTGTCCGTGACGGGCGAGCCGGTGTTCGAGGACGACAAGTTCCGCGGCTACCGCGGGGTGGGCACGGACATCACCGACCGCAAGCGCGCGCAATCCGTGCTGCGAGCCGCTTACGACGAGCTCGCGCGCTCCAACGCGGAGCTGCAGCAGTTCGCCTACGTCGCCTCGCACGACCTGCAGGAGCCGCTGCGCATGATCGGCAGCTACACGCAGCTTCTCGAGCGGCGCTACGGCGACAAGCTCGACGCCGACGCGCGCGAGTTCATGGGCTTCATCGTGGACGGCGCAACGCGCATGAAGCAGCTGATAGAGGACCTGCTCGCGTATTCCCGCGTCGGCACGCGCGGCAAGGAATTGCGCCCGATCCCCGCCCAGGGGGCGCTCGACCGGGCGCTGGTCAACCTGCGGGCGTCCATCGAGTCGAGCGACGCGCAGATCACCCACGACGTCCTGCCCGAGGTGAGCGCGGACGACACGCAGCTCACCCAGCTCTTCCAGAACCTGATCGGCAACGCGATCAAGTTCAGGAAGAAGGACGAGACGCTGCGCATCCACGTAGGCGTGCGCGAGGAGAAGGACGAATGGCGCTTCTCGGTCACCGACAACGGCATCGGCATCGAGCGGCAGTATTTCGAGCGCATCTTCATGGTGTTCCAGAGGCTGCACACGCGGGACGAGTACCCGGGGACGGGGATAGGGCTCGCGATCTGCAAGAAGGTGGTCGACCGCCACGGCGGACGGATCTGGGTGGAGTCCGTGCAGGGCAAAGGCAGCACGTTCGTCTTCACGCTTCCCAAAAATCCACAGAGGTGAATCATGAGCTCAGACATGGACCGGACCGCTCCCCCCGTGGAAATACTCCTGGTCGAGGACAATCTGGGGGACGCGCGCCTCACGCGCGAGGCCCTCAAGGAAGGCAAGGTCTACAACAATCTCCACTGGGTCAAGGACGGGGTCGAGGCGCTCGACTTCCTGCACAGGCGCGGCAAGCACAAGGACGCGCCCAAGCCCGACATCATCCTGCTCGACCTCAACCTCCCGAAGAAGGACGGCCGCGAGGTGCTCCAGGAGATCAAGTCCGATTCGCGGCTGCAGCGCATTCCCGTCGTGGTGCTCACGACCTCGAAGGCGGAGGAGGACGTGCTCAAGACCTACCAGCTGCACGCGAACTGCTACGTCACCAAGCCCGTGGACCTCGAGCAGTTCATCAAGGTCGTGAAGTCGATCGACAACTTCTGGCTCACGGTGGTCACGCTTCCCAACGGAAAATAGGCAATGGCCGGCCGCCAGCGCGTTCTGCTGATCGAGGACAATCCGGGAGACGTCCGCCTCATCCGGGAGATGCTCTCGGAGGGCGAGGAGGGGCTGTTCCAGCTCGACTGCGTGGGACGGCTGTCGCAGGGCCTCGAGTACCTCTCGACGCGCAGCACGGGCGTGGTGCTCCTCGATCTGTCGCTCCCCGACAGCTACGGCTTCGACACCTTCCTCAAGGTCTACGCGCACTCGCCCAAGGTGCCCATCATCGTGCTCACGGGAAACGACGACCAGACCGTCGCGCTCTCGGCGGTGAAGACCGGCGCGCAGGATTACCTCGTCAAGGGCAAGCTCGACCGCGAGCTGCTGCTGCGCTCGATGCAGTACTCGATCGAGCGCAAGCGCTACCAGGAGCAGCTCGAGTACCAGGCGAACTACGACGCGCTCACCGGGCTGCCGAACCGCAACCTGCTGCACGATCGTCTCCGCCAGTCGGTATTCGCCCAGCGCTTCGTGCGCTCGATCGGCGTGGTGTTCCTCGACATCGACCACTTCAAGTTCGTCAACGACAGCCTGGGACACAACGTCGGCGACAAGCTGCTGCAGAGAGTCGCCGAGCGCCTGATGGGCTCGGTGCGCGACGGCGACACCGTGGCGCGTCTCGGCGGCGACGAGTTCATCCTGATCCTCAACGACCAGACCGGCCAGGAGGTCATCTACCGGGCGATGCAGCGCATCATCTCCAAGATCGCCGAGCCCATCGAGATCGACGGCCAGGAGCTGCTCGTGACCGCGAGCGCGGGCATCAGCATGTACCCGCAGGACGGTCCCGACGTGGACACGCTGCTCAAGAACGCCGACGCCGCGATGTACCGCGCGAAGGACAAGGGGCGGAACAACTTCCAGTTCTACACGGCCGAGATGAACCGGCAGGTGAACGAGCGCCTGAAGATGGAGTCCAGCCTGCGCCGCGCGCTCGAGCGCAGGGAATTCGAGCTCTACTACCAGCCGCGGATCTGCGTCACGAGCGGCGCGCTGGTGGGATGCGAGGCGCTGCTGCGCTGGCAGCATCCCGAGCTGGGACTGACCCTGCCCGAGCGCTTCATCGGGCTCGCCGAGGAAACCGGCCTCATCGTCCCGATCGGCGAGTGGGTGATCCGGACCGCGTGCTCCCAGGCGCGCGCCTGGCAGAAGAAGGGCATGGCGCCCATCACGGTGTCGGTGAACCTGTCGATGCGCCAGTTCAAGCAGGAAGGCCTCGCCGCCGTGGTCGACGAAGCCCTGCGGCAAAGCGGACTGGACCCGAGGCGGCTGGAAATGGAGCTGACCGAGAGCCTGGTGATGCAGGACACGGAAGCCGCGATCCACGTGCTCGGCCGCCTGCGCGAGATCGGCGTGGAGCTCTCGGTCGACGACTTCGGCACCGGGCACTCGAGCCTGTCGTATCTCACGCGCCTGCCGATCAGCGCGCTCAAGATCGACCAGTCCTTCGTGCAGGCCGTGATGGGCACGGGAGATTCCGACGAGGGCATCGTCGCCCAGGCGATCATCTCGCTCGGCCACAACCTCAAGCTCAAGGTGGTCGGCGAGGGCGTGGAGACGAGGGCGCAGTTCGACTTCCTGAAGCGGCACGGCTGCGACGAGGTGCAGGGCTATCATTTCGGCAGGCCGATGCCGGCATCCAACTTCGAGCGCTTCGCGGAGGGTGCGCTCACTCGGGCCTGATTCCGGCGCTCCGGGCGCGACGCAGGGAGGCTGCCATCAAGCTCGTCGCGACGCTCGCGATCATCTTCGCAGGCCTGGGCGGCCGCTCCGCGGTCGACAAGGTGCTCAGCCTGCGCGGCGGAGCGGAGCTGGTAGCGTACTGGGCGCAGCTCGGCTCGATCATCGAGCTGGTGGCCGGCGTGGCGCTCGCCGGCGTCGGGACGGGGATTTCGGTCCTGGTCGCCCAGTCCGCGCGGCCGGAGCGCCAGCGCGAGCTGCTGCAGCAATCGCTCAGGCTGGGCTTCGCGACCTCGGCTCCCGCCATGCTCGGCGTGATCGCCGTCTCGCTCGCCTTCCCCGGGGCCCTGGCCGGCGGCGGACCTCCGCAATATCTCGTCGTGCTCGCCGCCGCGATCGGCTGCGTCGCGGTGATCCCGGGGATGGTGAACGGCTACTGGCTGGGCCAGCAGCGCCGCGGGCTGATGCTCCTTCTCGCGGCGGGAACGGCGGCGACGATGCTCGCCGCGGCGCTCGTCGCGCCGCAATCGCAGATCCTGCTCGCGCTCTCGCTCGCCCAGGGACTTCCCGCGCTCGCCGCGATGTTCGTTCTGAGGGAGGCCGGCGCAAGGACGGCATCCGATACGGAGGCGCTGCGGCGCTACGTCCCGCCTGGCCTGACCATCGGCCTGCTGACTCCGCTCGCCACGCTCGCCGTGCGGGATATCGTCGCCGCGCAGATGTCCTGGCACGAAGTGGGCCTCATCCAGGCGCTCTGGCGCGTCTCGGACTGGGTGGCGAACGTCGCCGCGGGGGTGATGGCCGTGTATTTTCTGCCGAGGCTGTCCGCCACCCACGGAACGCCGCGCTTCGCGCCGGAGCTCAGACGGGCCGCGCTGGTCACGCTCCTGCCTTCCGCGCTGGCCCTCGCCGTCGAGGCCGTTTTCCAGCGTCCTCTGCTGAGGCTCCTCTACGACGGGAGCTTCGCGATCGCGGACACGGCGGTCGTCCTGCTCCTTGCCGGCACGCTGGCGCGAATCGCCTCCTGGCTCCCGCTGTACGCCTTGTACGCCATGCGGCGCACGCGCCCTCTGGTGATCGGCGAGTTTCTCTCGATGCCGCTGTTCGCCGCGCTGCTCGCCGCCTATCCGGGGCCGCTGTCGCTCGAGGTCGCCGGCGCATTGTGGCTGGTCGCGTACGCGGGGTACGGCTTTTTCAACCTCTGGGCGGTGCGCCGCGCGGCGTGATTTTGTGGTTGTGACGGCCGGAGGCATTGCGTACCATCGCCGCGGGAGGATCCATGAAGCGAAGCACCGAGCGCTTCCTGACGACGCACACCGGCAGCCTGCCGCGCCCCGACGATCTCGTCCGCACGATGTACGCGAAGGAGGAAGGCGTTCCGGTGGACGCCGCAGCGCTCGCGGCGCGCATCCGCTCGGCGGTCGAGGAGGTGGTGCGCAGGCAGGCCGCCGCGGGCGTCGACATCGTGAACGACGGCGAGATGTCCAAGCCTTCCTACGCGACCTACGTGAAGGACCGGCTGAGCGGCTTCGGCGGCACCGGCAACACCTTCGTCTACCAGGACCTCGTCGACTTCCCCAAGCTCGCCAAGCGCGTGTTCGGCGACCCGGGACGCTCGCGCAGGAAGACGCCGGGGTGCAACGCGCCGATCAGCGTGCGCGACGCCGGGGCCGCGGGGGAGGACGTCGCCAACCTCAAAGCGGCCGCCGCCAGGGTCAGGTCCGAGGAGACCTTCATGAGCGCGGCCTCGCCGGGCGTGATCGGCCTGTTCTTCCGGAACGACCACTATCCGAGCCAGGAGGCCTATCTCTACGCGATCGCCGAGGCGATGCGCCGCGAGTACGAGACGGTAGCGGGAGCCGGCATCGTCCTGCAGATCGACTGCCCGGACCTCGGCATGGGGCGGCACATCCAGTACGCGGACCTGTCGCTCGCGGAGTTCAGGAAGAAGGCGCGGCTGCACGTCGAGGTGCTCAACCACGCGCTCTCCGGCATCCCGCCCGAGCGGCTGCGCATGCACCTGTGCTGGGGCAACTACGAGGGTCCGCACCACTGCGACGTGCCGCTCGCCGACATCATCGACATCGTCTTCCTCGCCCGGCCGTCGGCGGTCTCCTTCGAGGCCGCCAATCCGCGCCATGCGCACGAGTGGAAGGTGTTCGAGTCGGTGAAGCTCCCGGAGGGCAAGGTGCTGATCCCCGGGGTGCTCGAGTCGAAGACCAACTTCATCGAGCACCCCGAGCTGATCGCGCAGCGCATCGGCCGCTACGCCAGGCTCGTCGGCCGGGAGAACGTCATCGCCGGAAGCGACTGCGGCTACGGCACCTGGGTGGGTCAGGCCGCGGTCGACCCCGACGTGGTGTGGGCGAAGATGGCTGCGATGGCCGAGGGCGCGCGCATCGCGACGCGCGAGTTCTGGGGGCGCTAGGGGTGCTCGACCGGTTTCGCGGCATCGTCGAGCGGGAGAAGAAGGTCTTCGAGGAGGAGCTCGCCCGCACCCAGAAGCTGATGCCGCTGCTGATGAAGCCGCGAAACGGCGGGAAATGGACCAGGGAGGAGAAGCGCGAGCTCGCCGACCAGCTCAAGCGCCTCACCGGGATAGGCCCCTACATCGCGCTGCTCGTCCTGCCCGGCGGGCTCGCACTCCTGCCGCTGCTCGCCTGGTGGCTCGACCGGCGCCGCGAGAAGCGCCCGAAGTAGCCCGCCGCTAGCGCTTCTTCTTCCGCTTCGCTTTCGCGCGCTTCGCAGGGCGCTTCTTCGCGGCCTTCTTCTTCGCGGCCTTCTTGACGCCGAAGCTCGCCACGACCTCGCCCGACACGGGATCGGTGACGCCGAGGTCCGCGCCCAGGTCCTCGAGCATGTGGCGCATCTCGTCGAGGAAGCCGATCATCTCGGGGCGCGCGTCGGCGAGGTGCTCGAACGACTGCCACTGCCCGATGACGCAGAAAGTCCGGTCGCCGGTCTGCACCAGCCACCCGCCTTCGAAGCCGTCAAAGCCTTCGCGCGGCTTGCGGTGCGCCTCGATGAACTCCTGCTCGTAGCCGGGCTTCACCCGGAACCGGACTGCGTTGAACGCTCTTGCCATGAGTCCTCCCTTTCTGCTCGCGGTACGAAGGATCGATTGCTGCCAGCTTAGCGTAATTTCGCGCTGCGCAGCGCCCGCCACATCCGGTCCACTGTGACCGGCATGTCGGGGGGCTCGATCCCAAGCGGGTGGAGCGCGTCGGCGATCGCGTTCAAGGTCGCGCCCAGCGCGCCCGACGTGCCCGACTCGCCCACGCCCTTCGAGCCGAGCGCGTTCGCCTTCGTCGGCACCGGGTGCTCGTCGCAGACGATGGCGCTCATCCAGTCGGCGCGCGGCATGGGGTAGTCCATGAAGCTCCCGGCGAGGAGCTGGCCGGTGTCCGCGTCGTAGAGGGCGTGCTCGGCGAGCGCCTGCCCCACGCCCTGGAGCACGCCGCCGTGCACCTGGCCTTCGACGCTGGTGTGGTCGACCACGGTGCCGACGTCGTCGACGGTCGTGTACTTGACGACCTCCACGACCCCGGTCTCGGGCTCGATCTCGACCTCGGCGATGTGGCAGCCGTTGGGATAGGTCGCGCCGAACTGGCCTTCGGCGACGCAGTCCATGGGATGCGGCGAGGACGCGGCGAGCTTCCTCGCGAGCTCGAAGAACCCGATCGACCCGCCCCCGGCGCGGAACACCCCGGCGTCGAAGCGCGCCTCGGCGCCGAGCTCGGCGCTCGCGAGCGGCGTCGCGGTCTCGATGAGCTTTTGGGCGAGGAGCTTCACCGCGCTGCCCGCGCCGTAGAGCGAGCGCGAGCCGCCGGTGCCGTTGCCGACGACCGGCAGGTCGGGGTCGCCCTCGTGGAAGCGGATGCGCTCGGCGACGGATCCGAGCCGCTCGCGGAAAATGCGCGTGAACGCGGTCTCGTGCCCCTGGCCGGTCGACTGCGACACGGTGTAGACGTGCAGGTCTCCGGACTCGTCGAAGCGCGCGTGCGCCTGGTCCTTGGGCGCGATGCCCGCCGCGCTCGCCTCGAGGAAGGTCGCGATGCCGATGCCGCGCAGCTTCCCGTCGCGCTTCGAGTCCTCGCGCCGGGCGGGGAACCCGTCCCAGCCGGAAAGCGCGAGCGCCTTGTCCATGACGCGCTCGAACTCGCCGCAGTCGTAGGTCGTGCCGTTCGCCGTCGTGTAGGGCATCGCCTCGGGCGGGATGAAGTTCTTCCGCCGCAGCGCGACCGGGTCGAAGCCGTGCTCGGCGGCTGCCCTCGCGACGACGCACTCGATCGCGCAGGCGATGTCCGGCCTGCCGGCGCCGCGGTACGCCGACACCGGCACGGCGTTCGAGTAGGCGCAGCGCGTGTGCGCGTACATCGCGGGGATGCGGTAGACGCCGCCCATGGTGATGGTGATGTTGCGCGAGCCGATCTGCGGGCCGAAAGGCGTGGAGAAGGCGCCGAGGTCGGCGCAGTCCTCGAAGCGCAGCGCGAGGAACCTTCCGTCGCGGTCGAGCGCGAGCTCGGCGGTCATGGTGAGGCCGCGCCCGTGGTTGTCCGAGAGGAAGACCTCCGACCGCGTCGCCACCCACTTGACCGGGCGCGCGAGCTTCTGCGAGGCAAGCATGCACGCGACGTGCTCGGCGTAGGAGTAGCTGCGGATGCCGAAGCTGCCGCCGACCAGCTCGGTGATGACGCGGATCTTCTCGACGGGGAAGCCGGTCGCCGCCGACAGGAAGGCGCGCATGTTGTTCATGCCCTGGCTGGGCGAATGGACGGTGAACACGCCCGACGCGGCGTCGAAGCTCGCGAGGAAGGCGCGCGGCTCGATGGGATTGCCGACCAGCCTCTGGCTGCGCAGCGTGAACCGCGAGACGTGCGCCGCTGTTGCGAACGCCGCCTCCACCGCCGCGCGCTCGCCGCTCTCGTACTCGAAGGCGAGGTTGCCGGGGATGTCGGCGTGCAGCTGCGCGGCGCCCGCGCGCACCGCGGCGTCGAAGCCGACGGCGGGGGCGAGCTCGCGGTATTCGACCGCGATGTCCTCGGAGGCGTCCTGCGCGAGCGCGGCCGAATCGGCGACGACGAGCGCCACCGGCTGGCCGACGTAGAGGACCTTGCCCTGCGCGAGCGCGGGCCAGAACGGCTTCTTCTGCTTCTGCCCGCCCACGCCCTCGTAAGTCACGCCGCCCGGGAGCGACTTCCAGCCCGAGGCCGCGTAGTCCTGTCCCGTAAGGACGAGATGCACGCCCCTGCGCGCCCTTGCGGCCGCCGCGTCGATCGAGACGATCTCCGCGTGCGCCCGGTCGGAGCGCAGGAAGAACGCGTACAGCTGCCCGGGAAGGTTCCAGTCCGCGGTGTAGCGGCCTTCGCCCTTCAGCAGCCGCGGGTCCTCGCGGCGTATCGTGTGCTCGCTCACTCATCCCCGCCCGATGAACGGCATCTTCGTCGCCATGATGGTCATGAACTGCACGTTCGTTTCCAGGGGCAGGTTCGCCATGTGCAGCACGGCGGCGCCGACGTGGTCGACGTCCATGAGGGGCTCGGGCCGGATCTCGCCGTTCGCCTGCGGGACGCCGTCGGCCATGCGCGAGGCGAGCGGCGTGCGCGCGTTGCCGATGTCGATCTGGCCGACCGCGATGTCGTACTTCCTGCCGTCGAGCGCGCTCGCCTTGGTGAGCCCGGTGACGGCGTGCTTGGTCGAGGTGTAGGGCGCGGAGTTCGGCCGCGGGGCGTGCGCCGAGATCGAGCCGTTGTTGATGATGCGCCCGCCGCGCGGGCTCTGCGCCTTCATGATCCTGAACGCTTCCTGCGTGCACAGGAACATGCCGGTCAGGTTGGTGTTCACGACGCCCTGCCACTGCTCCAGGGTCAGGTCCTCGAGCAGGATCTTGCCCGGGGTGCCGATGCCGGCGTTGTTGAAGAGCACGTCGAGGCGGCCGAACTTCGCGTGGGCCGCGGCGAAGAGCGCCTGCACCTGCTTCTGCTCGGTGACGTCGGTGGGCACGACCAGCGCCCGCTCGCCCGCGCCAGCGAGCTTCGCCGTCTCCTCGAGCATGTCCTTGCGGCGGCCCGCCAGCGCGACGCGGTAGCCGTCCGTCAGGAACGCGTGCGCGACCGAGCGGCCGATCCCGCTCCCCGCGCCGGTGACGATCGCAGCCTTTCCCGATGAAGCCATGTCTTTTTCCCTCGTAGGTTGGTGTTCAGCGTACCGCGGCGAGCTGCCGCACCTGCTCGACGTTGGCCGCGGCGCGCCTGGAGGCGACGAGCGAGCGCTTGCGCGCGGCTTCGACCGTCTCGTCGGCGAGCAGCGGCACGGCGAGCCGCGCCGCCATGTTCTTCCGGGTCGAAGGATAGGACGCGAGCAGCCGCTCGAACGCCTCCGCCGACACCTGGTAGTCGAAATAGCTCCTCTCCAGGCGGTCCTTGGAGCGGACCGCCTCGTCGATCCAGGCCTTGGAGCGGCGGCCCGCGCCGCGCATGTGCTCGCGCAGCTTCGCCGCGGTCGCGGACACCTGGATGCCGTAGCGGTGGGTCGCCGCCTGCTCTCGCAGGATCTGCCTCGCGGTGAGCAGATAGTCCTCGGCGGCGGCGGCGAGGGCGCGGTCGGGAGACGCGCTCATGTCGTGCAGCTCCATCACGTGCCGGTCCACTTCCTGGGCGTGCTCGTCGATCCTGGCGACCGTCTGAGGCGTCGCGGACTCCGGGCTCAGGGCGAGCGCGGCCTCGAGGCGCTCGCTCGAGTCGCGCACCAGCACGCTCACCGCCTTGTGCAGCTGATTCTTGCGGTACTCGCCCACGCCCCAGTAGGCGAGCGCCGAGAGCAGCACGAGCGCCGCGAGGCCGAGAGCGGCGCCCCGCGTGAGCGCTCCGCGAGCGCCTCCGGCCGCAAGGAATGCTCGCGGGAATTTCATGCGCGCTAGGCTAGCAAGCGAGGCTGGACCGGTCAAACCGCCGCATGCTCTAATGGCGCCTGCCGAGGGAGACGCGATGGGCGTGCTGCAGGTCGTCCTGTTCCTGATGCTGTTCGCCGTGGCGCTGGGCTGGGTCGCGCGCCACTTCAAGTTTCCCTATCCGATCGCCCTGGTGATCGGGGGCGGCGCCCTCGGCTTCGTTCCCCGGCTGCCCCAGCCCCAGTTCGATCCGCAGTTCACCCTGGTGCTGGTGCTGCCGCCCATCCTCTACCAGGCGGCGCTGCTCACGTCCTGGCGCGAGTTCAAGGCGCACGTCCGCCCGATCGGGCTGCTCGCGATCGGGCTGGTGCTCGCGACCACGCTCACCGTGGGGGCGACGCTGAAGCTCCTCATCCCCGACATTCCCTGGGCGGCCGCGTTCGTGCTGGGCGCGATCGTCTCGCCTCCGGACGCGGTGGCGGCGACGGCGATCCTGTCGCGGCTCAACATTCCGCGCAACGTGGTCACGGTGCTCGAGGGCGAGAGCCTGGTGAACGACGCCACGGGGCTGGTCGTATACAAATTCGCCGTCGCCGCGGTGCTCACCGGGGTTTTCTCGCTGTGGCAGGCGAGCCTGGAGTTCGTCGCCGTCGCCGCGGGCGGCGTGGCGATCGGCTTCATCATGGGGCAGCTGTTCGTGTTCATCCACCGGCACCTCGGGGACGCCTTCATCGAGGTGCTGACCACGCTCGCCGTGCCCTACGTCGCCTACATCCTCGCGGAGTCGGTGCACGCCTCGGGCGTGCTCGCGGTGGTCGCCGCGGGCATCGTGCGCGGGCGCTACTCGCCGGAGATCGTTTCCGCCGAGATGCGCATCATCGCCCGCTCGGTGTGGAACCTGCTCGTGTTCGTGCTGAACAGCCTGGTGTTCATCCTCATCGGGCTGCAGCTCTCGGCGATCGTCCACCGGCTCACCGACTACACCATTGCGCAGCTCTTCTTCTACGGCACCTTCGTCTCGGCGGTGGCGATCGTGGTGCGCTTCGCGTGGGTATATCCGGCGATCTATCTGCCGCTCGTGTTCCGGACCATGGTCGGCCAGCAGGTTCCGCCGCCGCAGGAAGGCGAGGTGTTCATCATGAGCTGGTGCGGCATGCGCGGCATCGTGTCGCTCGCGGCGGCGCTCGCCCTGCCGCAGGTGCTGGTGGACGGCAGCCCCTTCCCCGAGCGCGACCTCATCATCTTCCTCACCTTCGTCGTGATCGCGGTGACGCTGGTGATCCAGGGCCTGACGCTGAAGCCGCTCATCCGGCGCCTGCGCGTCGGCAAGGACTGGAGCTTCCAGGAGGAGAACCAGCGCGCCCAGATGTCGCTCGGCAAGGCGGCGATCGCCGCGATCGACCAGGTGGTCGCGAAGGACGGCATCCCGAACGACCTCGCCGAGCGCATCCGCGCCGAGTTCGCCGAGCAGATCACCCTCGCGATTCCCGACGGGCTGGTGCTGCGGCATTCGGGCGCCGACGACGCGAAGCGGCTGCGCGCCGCGGCGGTGAGGGCCGAGCGGCACGAGCTGATCCGCCTTTGGCGCGAGAACCAGATCAGCGACGAGGTGCTGCACAAGATCGAGGAACACCTCGACTACCAGGAATCGCGCATTTAGCTGCAAAAGGAGGTCTCATGACCCGCATCGCGCTTTTGGCGCTCGCGCTCATCGCGTCGCCCGCTCTCGCCCAGTACCCCGACCGTCCGGTCACCATGCTCGCGGGCTTCCCGCCCGGAGGGCTCGTCGACATCGTCGCGCGCGTCGTCGCCGACGGGATGAAGCCGCAGTTCCCCAAGGGCCTGACTGTCGTCAACAAGCCCGGAGCGGGCGGGGCGGTCGCGGTCGAGGAGCTCGTGAGAGCGAAGCCCGACGGCTATACGATCCTGCTCACGCCGCAGTCCTCGCTCGTGATCGCGCCGCAGATGAATCCGAAGCTGAGCTACAAGACGCCGGACGATTACGAGCCGGTGATCAACACCGTCGCGTACTACCCGCTGCTCGTAGTGAACGCCGATGCGCCTTGGAAGACTATCCAGGATTTCGTCGAGGACGCGAAGAGGAATCCGGGGAAGATGCGCGTCGGCACGCCCGGCGAAGGCACCGCGAGCCACCTGAACCTCGAGGAATTCATCTTCCGCACCGGCACCACGATGACGCCCGTGCCGTTCGCGGGCTGGGGGCAGTCATCGCCCGCGCTATTGGGCGGTCACATCGAGGCGGTGGTGGCGCAACCGGGCGAGGCGAAGCCGCAGGTCGAGGGCAAGCGCATGCGCGCGCTGGTCGTGTTCCAGGAAAGGCGCCACCCCGCGTTCCCCGACGCGCCGACCGCGAAAGAAGCCGGCTGGGACGTCGCGAACGGCGTCTGGTACCTCATCGCCGTGCCCAAGGGCACGCCCGCGCCGGTCGTGAAGCACATCCACGACGCCGCCAAGGCCGTCGTCGACAGCGCGGACTACGCGCGGACCATGGACGCGCGCGGCGTCGACGTCGACGACCGCGACGGCGAGGCGCTGAAGGCGGCGCTGTGGAAGGAGTACCGGCTGAATACCGAGATTCTGAAGCGGATCGGGCTGGTCAAGTAGCCCTAATCGACCTTCGCGCCCGACTGCTTCACCACCTTCGCCCATTTCTCCATTTCCGACCGGATCACCGCGTCGAACTGCTCGGGCGTCGAGCCGATCGGTTCCATGCCCTGCTGCTTCATGCGCTCGGTGAGGTCGGAGCCTTTCACGGCCCTGGCGATGTCGGCGCTGATGCGGTGCACGAGCTCGGGCGGCGTGGCCGCGGGGGCGACGATGCCGACGAGCGACAGCGCGCTCACGCCGGGCACGGTCTCGGAGACGACGGGGTACTCGGGCGAGCCGGGGGCGCGCTGCGGCGACAGGAGCGCGAGGACCTTGATCTTTCCGCTATTGATCAGCGGCTGCACGGCGTAGAGCACGTCCATGAGGATCGGCACGCGCCCGGCCATGACGTCCTGCTGCGCGGCGGCGCCGCCCTTGTACGGCACGTGGACGATGTCGATGCCGGTCGCGGTCTTCAGCAGCTCCACCGAGAGGTGCATCGCGGTGCCGCTCCCCGGGGTCGCGTACGCGAGCTTGCCCGGCTCTTTCTTCGCCAAGGCGATCAGTTCGCTAACGTTGTTCGCCGGAAACCCGGGGTACGCCGCCATGACGAGGTGCTGCACCGACACCTGGGTGACGCCGGTCAGGTCCTTCAGGGTGTCGTAGGGCAGGTCGGTGCGCAGGCTCGGGTTGATGACGTAGGCCGTCACGACGAAGCCGAGGGTGTAGCCGTCGGGCGCGGACTTGGCGACGAACTCGGTGCCGACGACGGTGCCCGCTCCGGGCTTGTTCTCGATCACCACGGGCTGGCCCCACACGTCCTGCATCTTCGCCGCGACCAGCCGCCCGACGATGTCGGTCGCGCCCCCGGGCGGGAACGGCACCATGAAGCGGACGGCGCGGGTGGGAAAGCTCTGCGCCGCCGCGGCGAGCGGGACGAGCGCGACGCAGAACAGAAGATTAGCGGCGAGCCGCTTCGCCATCGGCGATCTTGAGGTCGGGCACGCCGCCCGTCGCGACGGGGTCGTCGCGGTAGAGCTTCCTGAAATCGAAGGTCGCGCGCCGGCCTTCCTGCTTCGGAATGCCGTTCCCGGCGAACAGGTTGAACTCGCGCGGCACGTCGCGGAAGCCCTCGGCGTCGAACCACAGCCTTACCAGGCGCCGCTGCCGCTCGGGCTCGGGGAAGTTGGTAAAACGAGTTCGCGCGTGCATCACCGTGTAGTTGTTGATGACGATCATGTCGCCGCGTTCGAGGAAGAACGCGAGGCGGTTCTCCGGGGCCGAGGCGATCTCGTCGAAGCAATTCAGCGCCGCGATGTCGTTCTCGTCGAGCGGCACGCCGCGCTCGCGCATGCCGCCGGCGATTCCCGCGCGCTGGTAGCGGCACGAGACCTGGCCGTCGCGGTTCGCGAACACGGGCATCCGGTACGGCGTCGCGGTCTCCTCGCCCGGGCCTTCCTCGCCGAGGCGGTGGTAATGGTAGCCGCGGTAGAGCGGCGCGAGCAGCTGCGGCGCGCGCGCGCGTATCGCGTCGTGCACGGTGACGCCGGAGACGACGATCGACGCGCCGCCCGACGCCGACTTCTGCCAGCACGCGAGCGCGATCATCGCGGTGACGTCGGTGTGCGGGCGAAGCTCGAGGCTGCTGCGGTACATGCGCGGGGTCGCGTCCTCGGCGGTCGCGTCGATCACCGAGGTGACGAGCTCGCCCTGGGCGTTCTGCGACAGCGCCCGGCCGAAGCGGGTGCCGATCCCCCACGCGCAGGCGGTGTACTGCTCGAGCGACAGGCCCTCGATGGGCAGGCTGCGCAGCACGACGAAGCCCTTCCCGGAGCGCACCTCGTCGTAGGCGCGGTCGAGCTTCTGCCCGAGGTCCGTGAAACCGAAGTCGCGCTTCGAGAGCGCGTGCACGGGCTCGAGGCGCCCGCCGCGCCCCAGGCGCTCTAGTACCGAGAGCAGCTCGCCGCGGTCGTCGCTCGTCAGCTCGACCGTGTAGTCCGAGGGATCCTTGAAGCTGGAGGCCTTCCAGGCGAAGGATTGGGAGGCGTGCTCGTACATGGCGGCCATTGTAGCGCGCCGCAAACGACCAACGGGAGGTAGAATCCCGGCGCGTGAACCCGATCAGGCCCGTCCTCGCAATCCTCGCCGCCGTGCTGCCGGCGGTCGCGCACGCCCAGGGCGCGCCAGCCCCAGGCGAAAGCAACCTCACCGTCTACGGCGGCTATCGCTTCGGCGGCGGCTTCACCGACGTCACCACCGGCAAGACCTGGGAGACGACCGACGGCCCGGCATACGCGATCGCCGCCGACTTTCCCATCGACTTCCGCACGCAATGGGAGATCTTCGTCAGCCACCGCAGCACCGCGCTGAGGGCGAGCGGTTTTTCCCCGAGCACCGACAACATCGCCCTGGGGATCACCTACATCCACGCGGGTGGGACGTATTTCTTCGACCAGCAGGTGGGCCGCGGCGGCTACGCGGTCGGCGGCCTGGGCCTGACGAATTTCAGCCCGAGCTTCTCTGGCGCGAGCTCGGAGACCCGCTTCTCGTTCAACATCGGCTTCGGCTACATGGTTCCCCTGGGAAAGGCCCTGGCGCTGAAGCTCGAGACGCGGGGCTACGTCACGCTGGTCGACAGCACCGGCGGCTTCTTCTGCAGCGGCGGGTGCACGGTGCAGGTCAAGGGCAGCACGTTCACCCAGGGCGAAGTGATGGCCGGGCTCTCGGCGCGTTTCTGAGCGCGTGCAGCGGGAAATCCTCATCGTCGGGGGCGGCATAGGCGGCGTGGCGGCCGCGCTCGCGCTCGCGCGCCGCGGGTTCCGCTCGCGCGTGCTCGAGAAGCAGCCGGAGTTCGGCGAAATCGGCTACGGCATCCAGCAGGGGCCGAACGCCTACCGCATGCTCGACTGGCTGGGGGTGATGAAGGACCTCGAGTCGCAGGCGGTGTTCACGAAGAACCTCATCCTCATCGACGCGCTGACCGACAGGGAGCTGACGCGCATTTCATGCGGCGACACGTTCCGCAGGCACTTCCGTGCGCCCTACACCGTGGTCCACCGCCGCGACCTGCACGGCGCGCTGCTCGAGGCCTGCCGCAAGCGCGACGAGATCACGCTGCACGTCTCCAAGGAGCTGACCGGATTCGAGGACCGCGGGGAAAGCGTCGTCGCGCGCTTCGCCGACGGCTCGGAATACGAGGGGCTCGCGCTGATCGGCGCCGACGGCCTGCGCTCGCGCGTGCGCGAGATCGTGATCGGCGACGGCGCGCCGCGCCCCGCGGGGCACGTCACCTACCGCGGCGTGGTGCCGGTGGCCGAGGTCAAGGACCAGTCGCACTTCGACGACATGGTGATCTGGATCGGGCCGAACCTGCACCTCGTGCAGTACCGCCTGCGCGGCGGAACCGTGATGAACAACGTCGCCACCGTCGCGAGCCGCAAGTTCGAGAACGGCGAGCGGCAGAACTACGGCGGCGCCGACGAGCTGATGGAGGTGTTCTCGCGCACGACTCCGGCGGTGCAGGAGATGCTGAGCTACGTCGGCAAGGACAAGAACTGGGTCCTGCACGACCGCGAGCCGCGGCCGGGCTGGACGCGCGGCAACGTCGCGCTGCTCGGCGACGCCGCGCACCCGACGCTGCAGTACCTCGCGCAAGGGGCGTGCATGGCGATCGAGGACGCGGTGGTGCTGTCCGGCCTGATCGCGAAGGCGGGGAACGGGGTCGCCGCCGCGCTCGCCGAGTACGAGAAGCAGCGCTACCTGCGCACCGCGCGCGTCACCGTCACCTCGCGCATCTTCGGCGCCATCATCCACGCCGACGCGGGCTCGCGCGACCTGCGCAACCACCTGCTCGCCCAGCGCACGCCCGACACCTTCTGGGAGATCGACTGGCTGTACCGGGGGATCGAGGCCTGAAAAAAAACGGGGCGGCCGGAGCCGCCCCGTCAGTGTGGCCAGTACTAGTTCACTGATTCCCGAACAGGCCCGTCCGGCCGTCAAACTGCCCCGGAAACAACGGATGCGCCTGGGCCTGGGCGAACACGTAATCGCGCGAATTCTCGAGCTGCCGGCGCAGGTTGTCGAGGTTCACATCCAGCAGCCCGCCCTTCCACTTGCGCACCTTGCCGGCGACGATCACCGTCTCGACGTTGGTGCGGTCCATCAGCGACACGACAGCACCGGGTACGTTGTTGAGCGGTGCCACGTTGATCGCCTGT
Organism: Burkholderiales bacterium; assembly: GCA_035499735.1. Taxonomy (GTDB): domain Bacteria; phylum Pseudomonadota; class Gammaproteobacteria; order Burkholderiales; family SG8-39; genus VBDM01. The sequence goes on along the minus strand of DATJYC010000082.1, from coordinate 36,869 downwards.
GCGTCGAGGATGAGGATGTCGGCTTCCTTGCCGGGCGTCAGCGTGCCCGTCTTGCCGTCGAGCCTCAGCGCTTTGGCGCCGTTGATCGTCGCGAAGCGCAGTACGTCGCGCGTCGTGAGCAGCGGCGGCAGGCTGGGCGCCGGCGTCGGCCACTGGTTGGGTGGATAGAAATTACCCTGCTCGAGGATCATCTGGTTCACGACCATGCGCTGCATGTTCATGCAGACGCGCATCTGGGTGAAGAAATCCGCCGTCATCGTGCATTCGACGTCCACCGAGAGCGACGGTTCCATGCCCAGCTGCTGCATCTTGATGATAGGCGGCTGGCCGTGGCGCATGTTCATCTCGATCGGGAAAGCGATCGAGACCTGCGCGCCGACGTCCTTGACCCTCTGCCAAGCGGCATCCGCCATCCCGGTCATGTGGATGAACAGGTTGTCCGGCCCGACGCCGATGTGGCCGTTGCCGCCCGTCGGAGGTACGGCGGTGAGCCTGTCAAAAATCGGCCGGATGCTGAACGGCGAGAGAATGTGCGCCGCGATCTGAAGGTCGAGCTGCCGCCCGATCGTCCACGATTGGTCGGTCGTCGGATCCCCTAGATAGACCTCGCCGCCCATGATCATGTGAACGAGCTGGTCGCTCGAGGAGAACCATTTCTTCTTAATGCGGACCGCGTCCTGCGGATAGGCATATCCAGGCGTGTTGATCACCACGCCCTCTCCGGCGCCCTCGAAATAGCCGAAGGCGGCTCGGCGCCCGGTTTTGAACAGCGCGTCGATGGCGGCGTCCGAATGTTCGGGCGAGTGATGGATCTGCGAGACGTCGTGCACCGTGGTGACGCCGTCGTCGAGCTGCGAGAGGCCGGCGAACAGCTCGTTGATGTGCACGTCGTGTGGACGGTATACCGGGGCGAACGTGAGCAGGATGTACTCGTAGTACGTGGTGCTGCCGCTGACCGAGCCCGACTGGTCGTTGATCAGCACGCCGTCGGCGAGGAAGCTGCGCAGCACCGTCTCAAACTGGTGATGGTGGGTGTCGATGAAGCCCGGCATCACGATCTTGCCGCGCGCGTCGATCTCCGCCGCGCCTCCGGCGCTCAGGTTCTGTCCGACCTGCTTGATATGCTTGCCCTCGACCAGCACGTCGGCAACGGGGTACTCGCCCTTGTTGGGCATGCTCGGGTCCATGGTCATCACCGCGCCGCCGCGGATGATGTAGCGCCGCCCGTGCTTGCCGGTGTCCTGCGGACAGTCGTCATTGCCCGCCGCCGCGGGCCGCGTCGCGAACAGGCCCAGGCCGGCAGCAGCGGCTCCGCTCGCCGCGACCCCGCCTGCCGCAGCCGTCTTCAGGAAATCCCTCCGCCCCAGACCCGGATGGTTCTGAGGAAATCCCTCATCGCATAGCTTGCACATTTGTTTTTTCCCCCAAAGGTCGAGCCGTCCCCAGTGACGACTCATGGCTCATTCTCGCGCCGATCAGCGGCGGTTTCCACCCCAAGCTCGCCCGCGCATTGCTGCAATGCGACGAGCGAAAGTGGGACGGCGGTGGGACGGGGAACGGCGGGCGGTTGCGCGCTCCGCCCGGTTGCTTCAGATGATCTACGACTTCTCGTCTTGCGTCTTGTCTTCCTTCTTTCGCCATACCATCCAGGCGAAGCCGATGCAGAACCCGAAGAACAGCACGACGAAAACGATCGTGCCTATCGGGTGGGATTCGAGCGGGGGTTCGGCGGCCGCATCTATGGCGTAGGCGCCGACGCACTGAGCCAGAGCGATCAAGCCGAAGAGCAATCGTTTCATGTCACACTCTCTCGTGGACGGGCGGGGAGCCGCCCGGGAAACGGACAATGTGCGCCCGGTCCCTTGCGGAGATCTGACATCGGTCTGTCAATCTGCTGTCAAAGCGTGTCGCGCGTGTGAATAGGACATGAAACCTCGCAGAAGAGTGATGGCCGGACTGGCGGTCCTGGGCGCGCTGCTCACCGCCGCGGCGCTCGCCCCCGCCCGGGCACAGACCCAGGCCCAGTCGGCGGCCTGGCCCGACCGGCCGGTCAGGCTCGTCGTCTCGTTCGCGCCGGGCGGCGTGCACGACACGCTCGCGCGCGTGCTCCAGCCGAAGCTTACCGAGGCGCTCGGCCAGCCGATCGTCATCGAGAACCGGCCGGGCGCGGGCGGCAACATCGCCGCCGAGGCGGTCGCGAAGTCGCCGCCCGACGGCGGCACGTTCCTGGTCGCGAGCGAGGCGATCGCGACCAACGAGTACCTGTACGGCAGCCTGGCGTACGATCCGTACAAGGATCTCGCCCCGGTCGCGAAGCTCGCCGACTATCCGATGGCGCTGATCGTCAATCCCGCCGTGCCCGCGACCACCGTGAAGGAGCTGCTCGCGGTCGCTAGCGCGAAGCCGGGCTCGCTTTCCTACGGCTCGGCGGGCATCGGCACCTCGGGCCATCTCGCCGGCGAGCTCCTCAACAGCGCGGAGAAAGTGAGACTCGTGCACGTGCCCTACAAGGGCGGCGCGCCGGCGCTCGCCGACCTCGTCGCCGGGCGCATACAGGTGATGTTCCTTTCGGTGTCGCTGTCCGCGCCGCAGGCGAGGCAGGGCCGCATCCGCGTGCTCGCGCTGACGGGCGACAAGCGCTCGGACAAGCTGCCCGGCGTGCCGACGACCGCCGAGCAGGGGTATCCCGAGGTGCAGGCGCTGCTCTTCTCGAGCCTGCTCGCGCCCGCGGCGACGCCCGAGCCGATCGTCCGGCGCATGAACGCCGAGGTGGTGCACGCCTTGCGCAGCCCCGAAGTGGAAAAGCGGCTCGAGGAGCTCGGCGCGGTGCCGGCGCCCACGACCCCGGAGCAGTTCGCCGCGATCCTCAGGCGCGACGGCGAGACCTGGGGCAGGCTGATCCGGGAAAAGCACATCCGCGCAGACTGAAGGAGCAGACGTGACCGAAGGCGCATTTCCCGAGAGCCCGCTCGAGTTCGGCATCTTCGACTGGATCGAATGGTCCGACCGGCCGCCGGGCGAGATCTTCGAGCACAAGCTGAGAATCGCGGAGGCCGCGGACCGCGCCGGCTTCTACGGCTGGCACGTCGCCGAGCACCAGGGCACGCCGCTGTCGATCGACGGATCGCCGTCGCTGGTGCTCTCGGCGGCGATCCAGCGCACGAAGCGGCTGCGCCTGGGAGCCCTCACGTTCTGCCTCCCCTGGTACAACCCGTTCCGCTTCTACAACGAGGTCTGCATGCTCGACCACATGAGCGGCGGGCGCATCGAGCTCGGCGTGGGGCGCGGGGTGTCGCCGATCGAGTCCGCGTATTTCGGCATGAAGAGCATCGACGAGTCGCGCGAGCGCTACCGCGAGACGCTCGACATCTTCTTCGCCGCCTGCGGCGGGAGCAGACTCGACTACGCCGGCAAGTATCACACGTACCAGGACCTCGACCTCTACATCCATCCGAACCAGAAGCCCTATCCGCCGCTGTGGTTCCCGAGCAGCGACCGGAACTCGATCGAGTTCACCGCGAAGCACGGCTACCACACGGTGCTCAACACGACCGCGGAGGAGGCGGGCAGGCTCTACGCACAGTACCGCGAGGTCTGGGTGCGGCACCGCGGCGACTCCGGGCGCCACAACGCGCACGTGCCCGCGCCCAAGCTGGGAAAATCCCAGCACGTGTTCGTCGCCGGGAGCGATGCCGAGGCGAAGAAGATCGGCGAGGCCGCGTACCAGGTGTGGAGCGAGCACCTGACTCACCTCACGCGCAAGCACGGGAAGCCCGACCTGCTCAACGTCAGCCCGGCCTCGCCCGCCGCCGTGGCCCGGCTGGTCGCGGGATCGCCCGCGACGGTAACGCGGGAGCTGGCCGGCATCGTGCGCGAGTCGCGGATCAACTACCTGATGCTGGTGTTCTCCTTCGGCGACCTCGCGCCGGAGCGGGCGATGCGCTCCATGGAGCTGTTCGTGCGGGAGGTGATGCCCGCCCTGCACTCTGGTTCACGTTCCGCGCACTTGCCCTGAGCGGATCGCCCGGACTACCATAGCTTCCCCGCTCGAGGAGGCGCACCATGGCCAAGGCGCTGAAGAAGGTGAAGGTCTCCATGATGAACGCGATCCACGACCTGCCCCTGCTCGTCGCGCGCGACGAGGGCTACTTCCGGGACGAGGGCCTCGACGTAGAGATCCTCAGGACGCCGGGGTCGGGCCAGCGCGACTCCGACCACCAGGCGCTGCGCGAGAACATCTTCGAGCGCACCATGGAAGCGCTCTACGACCAGGGCCAGTGCGACCAGTTCCGCATGTGCGAATGGGGCGTGATGAAGCGCGCCGTCGAGATGGGGAAGACCGGCCACCGCCCGGCGAAGATCGTCGCGCTCGGCTCGGCGATGTCGACCTTCGCCATCGTCACCGATCCCAAGTCCAGGATCTACGAGCCCGAGCAGCTCAAGGACCGGCCCATCGCCGTGAGCCCCTACAACGGCTCGCACTTCACCACGCTCAAGCTCCTCGACGGCTTCCTCGAGCGCGACCAGATCAAGTGGATCTTCGCGGGAACGATGAAGGAGCGGCTGGAGGCGCTCGCCCGGGGGGAGGTCGCGGCCGTCAGCCTGATGGAGCCCTGGATCAGCATCGCCGAGAAGCGCGGCATGCGCGTCCTCATGGAGTCGCATTCGACGAGGAGCGAGGCCGCGGGCGACGAGCTCGACGGGCCGACGCTCGCGGCGATGTTCCGCGCCGAGGCGCGCGCAGCCGAGGCGATCGACCGCGATCCGAGCAAGCACTCGCGCTACCTGATCGAGGAGGCCGGCGGGCTGCTCGACGCCAAGGAGCTGAAGCTCTCGCGCATCCTCAACGCGCCGCCCGAGCCGTACACGCGCGAGCGCTTCGACCATACCTATCAATGGACGCTGGGCTGGGGCCTGGTGCAGGCGGGCGCGACCTACGAGAACACGGTCGACAACCGCGCCTGGCAATAGATTCTTTCTCAGGAGGAGGGAACATGGGCAAGGCAACACGGGCGGCATTTGCCGCGGCGCTGGGATTCGCTCTCGGGACGGCGTGCGCGTCCGCCCAGACCATCAAGATCGGCTTCATCAGCAGCTACTCCGGGCTGAACGGCAACCTCGGTCCCTACATGGAGCGCGGCGCGCGCCTGTATCTGAAGGAGCACGCCAAGGAGCTTCCGCCGGGGGTCAACGTCGAGTTCCTCGTCCGCGATGACACCGGGCCCAACCCCGACAAGGCCAAGCAGCTCGCGCAGGAGCTGATCGTGCGCGACAAGGTGAACCTGCTCGCGGGCGTGATCTTCACGCCGAACGCGATGGCGATGGCGCCGCTCGCGACCGAGGCCAAGGTGCCCTTCATCATCATGAACGCCGGCACGGCCGTGATCACGACGCGCTCGCCCTACATCGCGCGGCTGTCGTTTACTCTGTGGCAGTCGTGCTATCCGCTCGGCCAGTGGGCGGCGAAGAAGCACTGGCGCGTCTACACGATGGTGAGCGACTTCGGCCCGGGGCACGACTGCGAGGACGCGATCGTCAGGGCGGCCAAGGAGGCGGGCGGCGAGGTCGCCGGCACGGTGCGCGTGCCACTCCAGAACCCCGACTTCGTTCCCTACATGCAGCGGGTCAAGGACGCCAGGCCCGATGCGCTCGCCGTGTTCATCCCCGCGGGCAAGACCGCGACCGCGGTGCTCAAGGCCTTCGGCGAGCTGGGACTCGCCGCCGCCGGAGTGAAGCTGATCGGACCCGGCGACGTCACCACCGACGAGGAGCTGGAGAACATGGGCGACGCCGCTCTGGGCGTGCTCACGGTGCACCATTACTCCGCCGCGGCGACGCGTCCCGCCAACCAGGCCTTCGTCGCCGCATGGAAGCGCGACTACGGGAACGAGATGCCGCTGCCGAACTTCGTCGCGGTCGGCGGCTGGGACGGCATGGCGGCGATCATGTACGCGATCAAGGAGCAGAACGGCAAGCTCGATCCCGACCGCACCATGGAGATCCTGAAGCATTTCAAGGACCCGAACAGCCCGCGCGGACCGATCTCGATCGACCCGGAGACGCGCGACATCGTGCAGAACGAGTACCTGCGCGAGGTGCGCCGGGTGAACGGCAAGCTCGCCAACGTCGAGCTCGAGACCATCGGCACCGCGGTGAAGGATCCCTGGAAGGAGCTGAACGCGAAGAAGTAGCGCGCCTTTTTGTGGTGCGCCACCGCACTGCTTCGTACCCTCCCAGTGCACGCCCGGGACCATCCCGGGCGTGCTGTTTTCCGCCTAACGAACTGTATTACCGGGTAAATATGCGTCAGTGGGCGCTTCCCCTTTCCCTCGGCACGAAGGTTGCAACACGGAGGGCGTGAAGACAAAGCTCACATTGCCGATCGCGTTTCTCATGGGCGTGCTCGCCCCCCTGGCGTTGCCGGCCGGCGCGGCGGAAGCCGTCGCCGGCGCAGTCGCGGTGATCGGGGACCTGCACATCATGGAGTTCGCGGTCACGGCGAACGCGCTGACGATCGTTTTCTAGGCGCACTACATCTTCAGCAGCCGCCTGCAGTTGCCCGAGAGGATCTTGACGCGGTCCTCGAGCCCGAGCGGCAGGTCCTGCATCCACTTCGTTCCCGGCGGGTTCGGCACGAAGGGATAGTCGACCGAGAAGAGGATGCGGTCGACGCCCATCTCCATGATGCAGCACATCAGCGCCGGCGTGCAGAAGTTGCCGCTCGTCGTAATCCAGAAGTGGCGGTTGAAGGTCTCGCGGAAGGTGCTCGGCTGGCCGCCGCGCGACAGGCACATGTCGATGCGCCAGGCGGAGAACGGCAGCGACTCGCCGAGATGGCCGAGGATGATCTTCAGCCCCGGATATTTCTCGAACACGCCCGAGAGCACCATGCGGATCCCCTGCGTCGCGGTCTCGACCGTGTAGCCCCAGGCCGCGGACTGCAGCTGCGGATACTTGTCGAGGTAGTCGCGGTAGTAGGCGTCGACGACCGCCTTCACCGGCATCGACGGGTGGAGGTACAGCGGCACGTCGAGCGCCTGCGCGCGCTCGAAGATCGGCCAGAAGCGCTTGTCGTCGAAGAACACGCCGTTCGTCGGGCCGTGCACCATCGCGCCCTTGAATCCGAGCTTGTCGACGGTGCGCTCGAGCTCGTCGGCGGCCGCCTTCGCGTCGGCGGTGGGCAGCGCCGCGAACGCGGCGAAGCGGCCGGGGTGGGCGCGCACCGTCTCGTTCAACCGGTCGTTCGCGCGCTTCGCGAGCGGGATCGCGGTCGCCGCGTCCATGCGCTGCGTCGAGGGCGCCGCGTGCGACAGCACCTGCACGTCGATGCCGGCCTCGTCCATCTCCCTGATGCGCAGCGCGCCCGTGTCTTCCAGTCTCTTCCGCAGCTCGGGGCTGCGCGCCTCGCCCGCGTCGAAGGTCTTCGAGACCTCCGCGTCCCAGTAGTGCTCCTCGAGGGCGATCACCTGCAGTTTGTTCTGGCTTGCCATGAGTCCGATTTCTCCCGTTGAAAGATTCTAGGCAGCGGTCTTGGCGTACTTGCCGGTGAGCTGCGGCGTGCGCCCGGTCAGCCCCTTCTGCTCGTGCTCGAGGCGCGTGTCGCGCCCCCAGGTGCGCTTGAGCTTGTCGCGCACCTTCACGCGCAGCCGGCCGACGCGCTCGACCTCGAGCTCGATCCGGTCGCCGTCCTGGAGCGCGGACAGGCCCCGGTGGTTCGTGCCCGTCGCGAGCACGTCGCCGGGCTCGAGCGCGTGGATGGACGACACCCACTCGATGCAGCGCGGAATCCTGTGCGCCATGTCGCTCGTGTTGAAATCCTGCTTGAGCACGCCGTTCACCCGCAGGCGGATCTGCAGCTTGTGCGGGTCGGGGATCTCGTCGGCGGTGACGATGAAGGGCCCCATGGGCGCGAAGGTGTCGCGCGATTTCGCCTGGTAGAAGACGTTGCCGGGCGGAGGCAGGTCGCGCGCCGAGCCGTCGATGAAGCAGGTGTAGCCGAACACATGCCTCATCGCCTGCGCCGCCTTGACGTGGCTCGCGCGCCTGCCTATCACGACCGCGATTTCGGCCTCGCCCTCGAAGATCGCCGCCGGGACGTCTGGCAGCACCATCGTGTCCCCGTCGCCGATGACCGCGCTCGGCGACTTGTGAAACGCATTGATCGGCGCGGGCTCCGAGCGCGTGCCGTCCTCCATGTAGTTCACCGCCATGCAGTCGATGTTGACGGGCCGCGGAAGCGGCGGGCGGATCCTCACCTTCTTCAGCGGAATCCCGCGGCCGGCGGCGGCCGCCTTCTCCAGCTTCTTGCGGTACGCAGGGAAGCGCTCGATCAGGCCGGTGATGAGGTCGTGGGGGCCGGTGTGCGGGATCCCTTTCACGACTTTGGTTACGTCGACCACGGTGTCGTCCTTGAGCACCCCAAGGCGAAAATCGTCGAAATACAGAATCTTCACTTCGTTTGTCCTTTGTCAAGGGTTTGTATTGCGGGCCCGCTATTCTGGGCCGAAACGGCGCGCCCCGCTCGCTTGCATTCAGCGGGATGACAGCTTGCGCGCAGAGAATAACGCGGCCACATGATTCTGACTTTCACCCCCTCCCGGCGCCGCTGGATCCTCGACGTCCTTGTCGTGTGCCTGCTGGTGTGGTTCGTGGGCCTGGAGTACCGCGGGCTGTTCATGCCCGACGAGGGGCGCTACGCCGACATCGCGCGCGAAATGCTCGACTCCGGCGACTGGATCACGCCGCGGCTGAACGGCCTCAAGTATTTCGAGAAGCCGCCGCTGCAGTACTGGGCCACCGCCGGCGCGTTCGCCCTGTTCGGCTACGACGAGTGGACGGCGAGGCTGTGGCCCGCGCTCACCGGCCTCCTGTGCGTCGCCTTCACCGCGTTCGCCGCGTTCCGCCTCGCGCCGGGCTCGTCGTGGATTCTCGCCGCGCTCGGGCTCGCCGGCTCCCTGGGGTTCTTCCTCGGAGCCCAGTTCCTGACGCTCGACATGGGCCTCACCTTCTTCCTCACCGCGGCGGTGCTGGCGTTCGCGCTGAGCCTGCGCGCAGCGGCGCCCCCGCCCGCGCAGCGCAACTGGATGCTGGTCGCGTGGGCGGCGATCGCCTGCGCGGTTCTCAGCAAGGGGCTCGTCGCGATCGTCATCCCCGGCCTCTCTCTGGCCGTTTACATGGCGGTCCAGCGCGACCTGTCGCCGCTCAGGCGCATGCACTGGATTCCCGGACTCGCGCTCTTCGCGGCGATCGCGCTTCCCTGGTTCGTGATGGTGCAGCTGAGGAATCCGGAGTTCTTCCGCTTCTTCTTCATCCACGAGCACTTCGAGCGCTATCTGCTGCCCGAGCACCATCGCCCCGGCGCGTGGTGGTATTTCGTGCCGGTGCTGCTCGTGGGGCTGCTGCCCTGGACGCCCGCCGTGCCGTCGGCCCTGGCACGCGGCTGGAAGGCGCCTGCGGAGGACGGCTTCCGCCTGGACCGCTTCCTCGTGATCTGGGCGGCGGTCGTCGTGGTGTTCTTCAGCGCCTCGCACTCCAAGCTGCCCGGCTACATTCTTCCCGCGGTGCCGGCGATCCTGCTCGTATTCGCGAGGCACTACCCGGCGCTGGGCGAGCGCCTGCGCGTTTCGCCGGCGCTGACGTGCCTCCTGTGCGGCGGCGCTCTCGCGCTGCTCGCGGCGGCGCTCCCAGCGCTCGCCGAGCGCTTCGCGTGGACGACGTTCGAGCCCGAGTACTCGCTGTGGCTCTTCGCCGCCGCCCTGATCCTGTGGGGCGCGGGCGGGCTCGCGCTCGCCCTTCAGGAGCGCGCGCTGCGGGAGCCGGCGTTCGCGGCGATCGCCGTGGGCAGCCTGCTCGCCGCGCAGGTCGCGATCTCCGGCACGCATGTCGTCGACGAGCACTATTCGTCGGAGCGGCTCATCGAGCGGATCACTGGCGAGAGGCTTCAGTTCCCCCGCGACCCGCCGTTCTACAGCGTCGCGAGCTACGACCAGAGCGTTCCCTTCTACCTCGGGCGCTCGGTCACGCTGGTCGCCTACAAGGACGAGCTCGCGCCTGGCATCGCGGCCGAGCCGGAAAAGTACGTGCGCTCGGTCGAGGAATTCCTGGCGCTCTGGCACGACGAGCGCGGCGACGCGTACGCGATCATGAAGCCCCCGCTGTACGAGAAGCTGAGCGGGGAGGGGCTGCCGGGACGCGTCCTTGCGCGCGACGCGCGGTGGATCGTCGTCGCGCGGCGCTGATCACTGCGGCTCGATCTTCGCGAGCCTCGCGTACTTGCCCCACTGGTCGATCTCGGTGCGCAGCAGCGCCGCCATCGACTCAGGGCTGCCAGGGAACGGATCGGTGGCGAGGTTCTCGAGGAACTTGCGCGTTTCCTCGCTCGTGGTGATCTGGTTGAACCAGGCCGCGAGCCTGTCGACGACGGGCTTGGGCGTGCCCGCCGGAACCACCACGCCCCACCACGGGGCGAGGTCGTAGCCCGGGAAGCCCGATTCCACCATGGTGGGCACGTCGGGCAGCGCGGCGCGGCGCGTGGCCGAGGTGACGGCGAGGATGCGCACGCGCCCCGCGCGCGCCTGCGGCACGAGAAAGGTGATGTCGTAGGCCATGAAGTCGACCCGGCCCGTGATCGTGTCGGTGAGCGCGGACATCGTCTCCTTGTAGGGAACGTAGGTCGTCGACAGCCCCGCCATCTCCTTGTAGAGCTCGCCGGTGACCTGCCCCGTGTTCGATCCGGTGGCGTAGCTGCCGTGGCCCGGCTTCTTCTTCAGGTGCTCGGTCAGCTCGGCGATCGAGCGGATGGGGCTGGTGGCGTCTATCGCGATGGCGAAGCTCAGCCTGGCGAGCGTGGTCACCGGGATGAAGTCCTTGTCCGGGTCGAACCGCAGCTGCTTGAACATGTAGCGCGCCGCCGCGAGCGTCGAGCTCGCCGGCGTGATCATGATGGTGTAGCCGTCCGGCTTGGAGTGCGCCACGAACTCGGTGGCCAGCGTTCCCTGCACGCCGCTGCGGTTCTCCACCACGACCGGCCTTCCGGCGAGCTTGGCGAGCCTCTCGCTGTAGAAGCGAACGACGATGTCGGCGCCCGACCCGACCGAGAAGTTGCAGATCGAATGGATCTCGCGCGCGGGATAGTCCTGCCCGGCGGCGGCGAGCGGCACCGTCGCAGCGAGAACGAGGATTGCGCCAGCTCTCATGGTCCCTCCCGGTCTAGGCGTCGAGCTCCGGATAATGCCTGAAGATGCCGTGCTGGTTGAAGGCGATGCGGCGCTTCGACGCGAGGTAGGCGGCGATGCGCGGCCGCGAGGCGACGCGGTCGTGGAGCGCCAGAATGCGCGGGTGCCTGGGCGCCAGCCGCTCCATGGCTCGCGGGAAGGCGTAGCGCAGGCCGGCGATCATCTGGAAGAGCGACAGGTCGACGTAGGAAAGCTTGCGCCCCAGGATCCATCCTCCCTTCTCCTTCGCGAGCAGGCGCTCGAAATAGCCGAGGAACTTCGGCAGCCGCGCCCCGGTGAAGTGCGCGGCGCGGCGCAGCGACTCCGGCTTCTGGTCCTCGTAGTAGAACGCGCCGCCGATCGGGTGGTGGGTGTCGTGCGCCTCCACCAGCCAGTCGGCGACGGTCAGCTGCAGCTGGTGCGCCCACACGCGGGCGGCCTCGCCCTTGGGCACGAGTCCGTGTCGCGGGGCGAGCCACAGCAGGATGTTGGCGGTCTGCCCGATGACGAGCTTGCCCGCCTTGAGGAAGGGCGGCGCGAAGGGCGCCCGCGCGGGCGACTTGCCCTCGAGCAGCGCCGTTATCGCCGCGGCCCCGCGCTCGCGCGCGACGTCGGCGTAGCCGGCGCCGGCCTCCTCGAGCGCGAGCCTCACGAATTCGCCGCGCCCCTGTATCGAGGGCCAGTAGTAGAGCTCGTAGCGCATGTCTCCTCCCGTCAGGCGGCCTGTGCGGCGAGGCGCCGGGCGCGCGCCAGGAGCACGAGGGCGATGGTCGTCGTGACCAGGTTCCAGGCGATGCCGTTCGCGAAGGCGGCGCGGTACGAGCCGGTCAGGTCGAAGATCCAGCCCGGCAGCCAGCCGCCCAGCGCCATCCCGAACAGCGTCGCCATGATCACCGTGCCGGTGCGCACGCCCGCCTCTCGCGGCGCGAAGTACTCTCGCACGATGATCGGATAGGACGGCACCAGGCCGCCCTGGAACAGGCCGAAGAGCGCGGAGATCACGTACAGCGCTGCGAGCTGCTGGAACGGCAGGAACAGCGCGAGCGCCACGGCCTGGAGCACGGCGCCGAGCAGCAGCGTGCGCAGGCCGCCGATGTGGTCGACGACCCAGCCCGAAAGGAGGCGGCTCACGATGCCGAAGCCCAGCATGAGCGAGAGCATCTCCGCGCCGCGGGCGGCGGGATAGCCCAGGTCGCCGCAGTACGCGACCATGTGCACCTGCGGCATGGACATGGCGACGCAGCACGAGACGCCGGCGATGCACAGCAGGGTCTGGAGGGCGCCGGGCGTGAATCCCAGCGGACGCTCCGTGTCGTGCGGCGAGCCGCGCGCGCGCGCCGCGCCAAGGGCGGTCTGCGCGATCGCGGGCGGCTTGCCTTTGAGCGCGAGAGCGAGCAGCGGCATCGCGACCAGGCAGAACACGCCGGTCCCGATGTAGGTCGCGCGCCAGCCCGAGTGGTCGATGAAGTACTGCATGAGCGGCGGCCAGACGGCTCCGGCGAGGTAGTTCCCGCTCATCACGACGGCAACCGCGATGCCGCGCCGGCGGGTGAACCACAGCGCGATGTCGGCGACCAGCGGCACGAAGGTCGCGGAGGTGCCGAGCAGCCCGATCAGCAGCCCTTGCGCCGCGGAGAACTGGAGGAGATTGCGCGACGAGCCGGCGGCGATGAAACCGAGCGCGAGGCAGGCCGCGCCGATGAACACCGGCGCCCTCACCCCGAAGCGGTCGGAGAGCTTGCCCATGAGGATGCCGCCGACGCCGAAGCCGATCATGGTGAGCGTGTAGGGAAGCGACGCGAGCGCGCGGTCGATTCCGAACTCGGCCTGCAGCGGCGGCAGCGCCACCGCCATCGAGTACATGCCCGAGCCGCCGATGGTCATCAGCGCGAGCGCGACCGCCAGGCGCACCCAGGCGTAGGCGGACTCGTGCGCGTCGGCTTGCGTCATGGCTTGCGCGTCGTCAGGGCGAGCAGGGTCGAGAGTATCGCGAGGAGAGCCATGGCGGAGAGCGCGAGCGACCAGTGTATCCCGATCAGGCCGCCGATGACGCCGATCGTCACGCCCGAGAAGGCGCGCATGCCCAGGGCGGACAGGATGTAGAGGCCGATCACCCGGCCGCGCTCGGACTCCGGCGCGCGCAGCTGGACCAGGGTCTGCGCCATGGCGTTGAACGACAGCTCGAGGAATCCCACCGCGAAGAGCAGGGCGAGCGCGAGCGGATAGATCGCGCACACCGCGAATCCGCCGATCGCCGCGCACCACAGCATGGCGAGGATGAAGGCGGTGCGCGGCCGGGCCTGCAGCAGCCCGCGGCTCTCGAGGATCAGGCCGGCGAACAGGGCGCCGGCAGCGTCCGCGGCGAGCAGCATGCTGTAGGACAGGTCGGCGTTCCCGTGGCCGAGGTCGTGCGCGAACTCCGGCATCTGGGGCTGGTAGCCGTTGCCGATGAAGAGCGACGCCAGGCCGGCGAGCAGCGTCATCGACGCGACGGTGCGGTTGCGCGCTACGCTGCGGAGCGTCGCGACGATGTCGGCGAGGCCCTTCACGGCCCTGGCCGGCGCGGCGCCCCTCCTGAAGCGCGGCCCGTACGGCGCGCGCCACAGCCACAGCGTGAGCGGGAGGTAGATGAGGACATTCGCGAGCAGGCCGTACGCGGGCCCGAGGGCGAGGAGCAGCGCGCCGCCGACGGCGGGACCGAACAAGAGGCCGAGATAGCGCGCCGTCGCGGAAAGGCGCACCGCGCTCTGCAGGTTGGCGGTGCCGACGATGTCGTGGATCAGCACCTGGGCCGACGGGTGCCAGAACACGCCGGCGAATCCGTGAACGAGGAGCAGGACCACCGCGTGCCACATCTCCAGCGCGCCGGCGAGGAACAGCAGCCCCCAGCCGAGCGAGGCGGCCATGAACAGCGCCATGCCGACCTGGATCAGGCGCCGCGGGTCGAAGCGGTCTGCGAGCGCGCCCGACCACACCGAGAAGAACAGGAACGGAAGCCAGTGCGAGAGGATGGCGAAGCCGCCGAGCGCGGGCGAATGGAACTTCTGGAAGATGATCCAGTAGCTGATGACGTGCTCGACCGAGTCGGCCATCATCGCGAGCGCCGAGTAGATGAAGTAGGCACGGTAGCCGGAATGGCGGAGGGCGGCGAAGGACTGCGGCGGGACGGTCGCCGCCTGGCCGTGCGGTGCGGTCAAGCTCGGGCTTTCGGGAATTTCGCGGGCGAAGGCGCATTCTACGCGCCCGGCCCGAAAGCCGCGAAACCTCAGTCGGGCTGGGCCTCGAGCAGGATGTGGCGGCGCAGCTCGCGGTAGCCGGCGTCGCCCATGTTGCCGAACAGCGGATCGCGCCCGGCGGGCGCCGCCGCCGCAACCGCCTCCCAGTCCTTGTCGGTGAGGAGCTTCTTCGCGCGCGGCAGCACCTCGCGCTCCTCGTTCGCGATGTGGTGGCGGTAATACACGAGGTAGACCGCAGCGATGGATTCGACCGCGGCGCGCGCGATCATCGCGTCGGATTCCACCTCGTTGAGCGCCTTGAGGAGGTCCTCGCCCGCCGCCGCGATCACGCGGTGCTCCTGCTGCAGCCGCGAGAGCGACAGCTTCATCGCGGGGTCGCGCCTGGCGACCAGCGCGAACGCGGCGTCCTCGCGCGGGTGGTGGTGCAGGTCGGGGTAGTGGCGGAGGTAGCTGACGATGTCGATCATCAGCTCATAGTTCGGCTTTTCGCCGGCGTGGAACGCGTCGAGCTGCTTCTCGAGGATATCGAGGAGCCGCGAGAAGTTCGCGTGCTCGGCGTGCCAGTGCTGGACCGGGTCCTTCATGCGCGAAGCATGCTCCGGCGGAGACCCGTCCGTTTGATCCAGATCAAACCGGGCGCGGCTCTAGAGCTCGACGCCGATGCGCCGGTCGAGCGAGCAC
Source organism: Burkholderiales bacterium (assembly GCA_035499735.1). GTDB lineage: Bacteria > Pseudomonadota > Gammaproteobacteria > Burkholderiales > SG8-39 > VBDM01. Next base: position 21,739 of record DATJYC010000082.1, on the reverse strand, counting down.
GGCCCGCCGCCGCGGATGAGAATCGCCAGGGCGATCAGGCCCCACATGAGCGTGTACTCGTAGCCGCGGTTGAGCCAGGAGAATCCGTTGGGCAGGTAGTGCACGAAGGTGATGACGGCCATCTCGATCGTCACCGCGGCCGCGAAGAAGCGCGTGAACAGCCCGGCGGCGATGGCGATCCCGCCGAAGAACTCGACGAAGACGAGCAGGTAGATCAGCGCGATCGGGTGCTCGTACCCCATTTTCACGAACACCGGCGCCATCGCCTCGGCGCCGCGCGCGATCTTGCCCCAGCCGTGCACGGCGAGGATGAGCCCGCAGGCGCAGCGGACGATCGGCCAGGAGAACGGCTCGAGGGACGAGTAAAGGGGGCGCAGCGAGGGGACCAGCAGGCGTGGCGTCGTCTCGTTCATGTCTCTCCTCCTTTGGTCCAGCGTAACGGAGCCGGACGGTGGCCGCAAGCCAAGGCAGAATGGCGGCATGGACGGCGCGATCGCCATTCCCGAGAGCGAGATCGAGCTCACTGCGGTGCGCGCCCAGGGGGCCGGCGGGCAGAACGTCAACAAGGTCTCCAATGCGGTCCACCTGCGCTTCGACATCCGGGCCTCCTCGCTGCCCGGCCAGGTGAAATCGCGGCTGCTCGCCACGCGCGACCAGCGCATCACCCGCGAGGGCGTGCTCGTCATCAAGGCGCAGCAGCACCGCAGCCTCGAGCGCAACCGCGAGGAGGCGCTCGCGCGCCTGCACGAGATCGTCGCGCGAGCGGCGCACGTGCCGAGGGCCCGCAGGCCGACGCGCCCGACGCGCGCGTCGAAGGCGAGGCGGCTCGAAGGCAAGGTCCGGCGCGGAGAGATCAAGCGGCTGCGCGGGAGGGTGCGCGCGCCGGACTGACTAGGCCGCGAGCTCTTCCAGCTTCCGCTGCAGCTCCAGCCACTCGGCCTCGAGCTGCTCGAGCTCGCGCGCGGCGTAGGCCTGGTCGAGGATCAGGGTCTTCAGCTCGTCCTTCTGGTCTTCGGCGTAGATGGCGGCGTCGGCGAGCCGGGCGTCGATCGCGGCCTTCTTCGCCGAGAGCCTCGCCATCTGCTCCTCGAGCCGCTTCGAGCGCGACTCGAGCGGCCTGCGCGCGGCGGACCGGGCCTGGCGGCCCTCGGCTTCCCGGCGTTTTTGGGCGCGCTGATCGGAAGCTGCGGGCGTCTGCGGCAGCGGGACCGATTCCTCCTGCGGCGCGAGCTTGGTCCTGAACAGCCAGTCGCGGTAGTCGTCGAGGTCGCCGTCGAACGGCGAGAGCTTGCCGTCCGAGACGATCAGGAACTGGTCGGTGGTCGCGCGCAGCAGATGCCGGTCGTGCGAGACGAGCACGAGGGTGCCCTCGAACTGCGCGAGCGCGACGGTCAGCGCCTCGCGGGTCTCGAGGTCGAGGTGGTTGGTCGGCTCGTCGAGCAGCAGCAGGTTGGGCCGCTGCCACACGATCAGGGCGAGCGCGAGCCGCGCCTTCTCGCCGCCGGAGAAGTGCTCGATGGCGTCGGTCGCCATGTCGCCGGGGAAGTTGAAGCCGCCGAGATAGTTCCTCAGGTCCTGCTCGCGCTCCCCGGGAGAAATCCTGGTCAGGTGCCACAGCGGCGACTGGTCGTCGCGCAGCATCTCGACCTGATGCTGGGCGAAGTAGCCCACTTCCAGGCCCTTGTTGAAGGTCGCCTGGCCCGCGAGGGGCGGGAGCGCGCCGGCGATGGTCTTGATGAGCGTCGTCTTTCCCGCGCCGTTCACCCCGAGGAGGCCGATGCGCTGGTCGGACTGAAGGGAGAAGGTGATCCCCCGCAGCACCGTCTTCTCAGGGTATCCGGCGCTCACGTCCTCGAGCACGAGCAGCGGGTTGGGCGCGCGCAGCGGCTCGCGGAACTCGAACGAGAACGGCGCCGAGACGTGCAGGGGCGCGAGCTCCTCCATCTTCGCGAGCATCTTCATGCGGCTCTGCGCCTGGCGCGCCTTGGTCGCCTTGGCGCGGAAGCGGTCGATGAACGACTCCAGGTGCGCGCGCTCGCGCTGCTGCTTCTCGTGCTGCGCCTGGGCGAGGACCACCGCGGCGGCTCGCTGCGTCTCGAAGGCGGAGTAGTCGCCGGAATAGCGACGCAGCTTGCGGTTGTCGATGTGCACGACCACGTTCACCACGCCGTCGAGGAAGTCGCGGTCGTGCGAGACGACCAGCAGCGTCCCCGGGTAGCGGCGCAGCCAGTCCTCGAGCCACAGGATGGCGTCGAGGTCGAGGTGGTTGGTCGGCTCGTCGAGCAGCAGCAGGTCGGAGGGGCGCATCAGCGCCTGCGCGAGGTTGAGCCGCATGCGCCAGCCACCGGAGAAGCTCGACACCGGCCCGGCGACCTGCTCGCGCGAGAAGCCGAGGCCGTGGAGCAGTTGCTCCGCGCGCGAGCGCGCGGTGTAGGCGCCGGCGTCGCCGAGCGCGGCGTGCAGCTCGCCGATGCGGTGTCCGTCGTTCGCCGCCTCGGCTTTCGCGAGCTCGGCTTCCAGCCTTCTCAGGGTCGTGTCGCCGTCGATCGCGTACTCGAGCGCAGGCCGCTCGAGCGCCGGCGTCTCCTGCGCGACGTGGGCGATGCGCCACTGCTTCGGGAAATCGACCTCGCCCTTGTCCGCGTGTATCTCGTCGCGCAGCAGCGCGAACAGGCTCGACTTCCCCGAGCCGTTCGCGCCGATGAGGCCGATGCGGTCACCCGGGTTGAGCGCGACGTCGGCGCCTTCGAGGAGCACCTTGGTGCCGCGGCGGAGCGTGACTTGCGAGAGGCGGATCATGGCAAGGCGCGCATTGTACGCGTAGACTTAGAGCGCCGTGGCTTTCACCCTCTACAACGCTCCGCAATCGACCTGCAGCCAGCGGGTGCGCTTCGTGCTGAACGCGAAGAAGCTTCCCTTCGAGGAGGTGAAGCTCGATCTGCTCGCGGGCGATCAGCTCAAGCCCGGGTATCTCGCGCTCAACCCCAACGGCGTGGTGCCGACGCTGGTGCACGACGGCGCCGTGGTGATCGATTCCTCGGTGATCATCGAATACCTCGACGAGGTATTCCCGGAGCCCGAGACCTTCACGCCCGAGGCGCCGGCGGAGCGCGCGGCGATGCGCGCCCTGATGCGCTTCATCGACGAGATGCCCGCCGCCGCGGTGCGCGTGCCGACCTTCAACCTCGCCTTCCTGCCGCGGTTCGCGGCGATGAGCGAGGGGGAGTTCGTCGCCTTCGCCGAATCCAAGCCCTTGCGGAAGGAATTCATGCTGAAGATGGGCCGCAAGGGGTTCTCGGAGAATGACATGAACGAAGCGCTGGATCGCCTCAGGAGAACCCTGGAGCGCATGGAGTCCGCGATCGGGGCCGGCGGCGGCCCCTGGCTCCAGGGCAAGCGCCCGACGCTCGCCGACGTCGCGGTGATGCCGGCGATCGTGCGCATGGCTGACCTCGGCCTCGACACGATGTGGAAGGACAGGCCCCTCATCGCGCGCTGGTTCGACGCGATCCGCGCGCATCCGGCGTTCAGGCCGACGTACTACTTCGGGTCGCTGCTCAGCGAGAAATATCCGCACCTCAGGAAGCGAGGCTAGGTCGAGGTCAACCGAACTTCGCCGGCACCGAGAACGGCTTGCCGGCATCGACCACGAACATGATCAGCGCCTGCAGGTCCGTCTTGCCGGCGTTGAAGACCTCCATCGTCGTGTGCGCGGCGTGTCCGTTCATGGTGTGGCCGGCGTCGACGTACGCGGTACCGTCCGGCGTCTTCTGCCCCAGCCGGCCGCTGATCACATAGAAGGACTCGGAGCCCGGATGCGAGTGCACCGGGGTCACGGACCCCGCCGGCCCCGACCCGTAGTTGAGGCGCAACAGGTATTCGGAAGCGCTGACCGGCGGCAGCGGGCCGATCTCGGCGAGCTTGGTGCCGCCCGGGGTGGAGGCGCCCTTGGATCCGAGCGTGACCACGTAGACCTTGCCGGCGACCTCGGCTATCAGCGCCGTCGTCGTCTGGTACCGCACCGCGGCGGGGTCCCAGCCATCGGGTCCCACTGCCGCCTTGGCGTCGGTCAGCGAGGGAAACGTCTCGACCCGCCAGTACAGCGGTCCCTCCGGGAGCTGCGAGACCTTCTTCTGGGCGACCGGCTTGACGACGTACTTCTGCCCTTCGGCCGCCACCGACGGTGAGGGCGACAGCAGACCCGATGCGAATACCGTGAGTATTCCAAAATGCATCAAAAACCGCTTCATAGGGACGTCTCCTTGGTCAAATGGCTGTGCGAGTTCCGGGTGCGCCCGTTCCCTGCGAACCGATGGCGCGCCGGACCTGTCACATTTACCATTGCCCCGTGGCGGATCTCCCGACGAAGGTCCTAGGCTTTCCCTACGAAAATGATTCCGGGGCGGCTCCAGATAGGAGAGTGGTGGGTCGATCGGACGACCAACGAGATCGGGCGCGCACAGGAGACGCTGCGCCTCGAACCCAAGGTCATGGAAGTCCTGATGGCGCTCGCCGACCGCAGCGGGGCGGTCGTCACCCGGGAGGAGCTTCTCTGCGCGGTGTGGCCGGGAGTGGTCGTCGGCGACGAGGCGCTCACTCAGAGCATCATCAAGCTGCGCAAGGCGCTGGGCGACAACCCACGGTCGCCGGCTTTCATCGAGACCATTCCGAAGCGGGGCTACCGCCTGATTGCGCAGGTGGCGGGGGGCGACGCCGCGCCGGCGCCGCGGCTGGCGGCGAAGCCCGGGCGCCGCGGGGTTCGGTCGCCCGGAGTCGCGGCGGGTGTTGCGCTCGCCGCGATCGCGGCGGCCGTCTATTTCGCCGGGCCATGGATTTCGCTCCGCGCGCCTGCGGACGACCGGGACGCCGGGTACGCGGACCCGACGGGGCTGCCCACCGTCACGGTGCTGCCGTTCGAGACGGTGGGCGCGGGCGCCGAGCAGACTTATCTCGCGCAGGGCATCAGCAGCGACTTGATGACGGATCTCTCCCGGCTTTCCGGAGTGCGAGTGATCGGCACGTCGGTGGAAGCGGGGAACAGCCGCACGGCCGAATCTGCCCGCTATGTCGTCGGGGGGAGCGTTCAGCGTGCCGGCTCGATCCTGCGGATCAACGTTCGGCTGACCGACGCGCGCACGAACGAGCAGCTGTGGTCCCGTAGATACGAGCGGCCTTTCGGCGATCTGATCGCCATACAGAACGAGATCAGCCGCGCGCTCGTAGAGCAGTTGCCGGGCACATTGAGCGATGTCGAGCGCCGACGGCTGGCGAAGCGCTATACCCGCAGCGCGGAGGCGTACGAGGACTTCCTGCGCGGCAGGGCGCTGTTTCTCGTCCGTCGGCCCGAGGCCAACGAGCGCGCCCGCGCCTTCTATGCCAAGGCGATCGATCTGGATCCGCAATTCGCGCGTGCCTATGCAGGTCTCGCGATGACCTACGCCATGGAGTATCGCTATCAGCGGTCCGGCGGATCGCCGGCCACGCTCGACCGGGCGCTGGAGCTTGCCCAGACCGCTCGCCAGATCGACCCCGACTTCCCCGAAGCTTATTGGGCGATCGGCTTCATTCACGCGCAGGCCAGGCGCTTCGACCAGGCAATCGAGGCCCTGGAAAAGGCGATCGAGCTGAATCCATCCTATGCCGACGCCTACGCCCTCATGGGCGGCATCTACACATACGTCGGCCAGCCGGCGCGTACTATCCCCCTGCTGCGCACCGCGCTACGGCTCAATCCGGATGGCGGCTACCTGTACTTCCTGCTGCTCGGGCGCGCCTACTTGTTCGAGGATGATCTCGATCAGGCGCTCATCAATCTCCGCGAAGCGGCCAGGCGCAATCCGGAAGACGTGGAAGCGCACGTCTACCTCGCGGCGGCCCTCGTAGCCAGAGGAGACCTCGGCGCGGCGGAATCGGAGGCCGACGAGATCCGCGCGCGCGAGGCCAATTTTTCGATGCGCAGCTGGCTCAAGACCTACCCGCTGACCAGCGCGCGCGAAATTCAAAGATTGCTGGACCTCACCGCGAAAGTGCGGCTGTAGGGAGGAACTCCCCTGGCGGCCTTCAGGGTGAACGCCAATACCAGAGGGAGACCGCCAGAAGCGCACCCAGCAGCGCCACGACGGCGTTGACGATCAAGCCCCACCTGGCAGCGTAGCCCGGAGGAAATTCCGCGGGGGTCAGCGTGCGCAGCACGACCGCGTACTGGCGTGCCGAGTACCCCGAGGCGAGCGCCCCCAGGGCAATGAAGGCCAGACCCAGCCAGAACGTCAGGATCAGCTGACCTGGCCGGACGGCTCCGGGCGAAATGGCCTGAATCAGCGCTCCCGCGCGCTCGACAACGAAGCCGAAGGCGATGAGCGAGAGGCTCGTGCGGTTCCAGGCGAGCAATGTCCGTTCCGCGGCGAACAGGACACGCGGGTCCTTCAACTCGGACACGAGCCCTCCAGCGTCACTTCTTCCCTGCCGGATGGATGTCGTCCACCCAGCGGACTTCCTCCGGTTTCTCGACCGCGGGAATGTCGAGGTTCACGACCACCGGCTCCTGTCCGCTGCGGCAGAGCACGCACGACAGCGGCTCGGTGTCGCTTGCGTTGATCTCCTGGTGCGGGACGTAGGGCGGGACGTAGATGAAGTCCCCCGGCCCGGCCTCGGCGACGAACTCGAGTCTGTCGCCCCAGCGCATGCGGGCGCGGCCGCTCACGACGTAGATCACGCTCTCGACCGGCCCGTGGTGGTGGGCGCCGGTCTTCGCCTTCGGATGAATGACGACGGTGCCGGCCCAGAGCTTCTCGGCGCCGGCGCGCGCGTGGGTGATCGCCGCGGCGCGGTTCATTCCGGGCGTCTGCGGCGTGTTGATGTCGAGCTCGTTCGCGTGGACGACGCGCACACCCGCGTGCTTCCATTTGGATTCGGTCGGCATGGCGGGTATTGTATGCCGAGGGGCGCGGAGCGAAAGAGCGGCATGGAAACGCCGACGCGATGGAAGCTGATGCCGAGGATCGCGAAGGGGATACTCGGAATCTTCGTCGGGCTGATCGCGTTGTTCGTCGTGATCAATTCGCTCGACGAGGAGCTCTCGCCGCAGGCGAAAGCGCTGCGGGTTCCCGCGCCCAACCCTTACAAGCCGGAAGAGAATCTGTACCTGGCCTTGCTGGGATTCGACGGGCCAAAGGGCGCATCGCCGGTCGCGACGGGCGAGCGGAAGCTCGCCGCATACGAGAGCGAGGTGGCGCTGGCCCTCAAGGACCCGCAGCACCGATTCTCCGACTTCAGCAGCTGGGGAGAGAAGCTCCCTTTCCAGGGGAGGATCGACTTCTGCCAGCCTCTGACCAAATCCTGCCTGCCGGAAGCGGGGGCTCGCAGCGCGGAAGTCGGGCGGCTTCTCAGGGACAACCGGGAGCTGATGCATCGGTATTCCCGGCTGCATGCATTCAAGGGCTACCGCGAGACGGCGACACCCAGCTTCTATCTCCTGCCTGCTTACGTCCCGACCGCCGTGCGCCGGCTGTATTTCGCGGATGTCGCCATGCAAATCAGGACGGGAGGAAGATCGCGGCAGAAGGCGGTCCTCGCGAGTCTCCGTGACGACATTCGGACCTGGGAGAAGCAGCTTGCGGCGAGCGAGTCTCTGGTCTCGAAAATGGTCGCCGTCGCCAACCTGCAGGGCGATCTCGCGATGCTCTCGGACATCATCGCGGAGCCGAAGCTCGATTTTGCGGGCTGCTCGAGCGAGATCGCCGCGGCGCTGGACCTCGTGCCCGAGAGCGCCTGGAACACCGGCAGCGTCTACGTCCACGAATACCGGTTGAGCGCGTTCATGTGGGACCAGGCGCGCGCGACGGGAGGCCCGCTCCCCCTGCTCTTCCCCGGAGAGGCCCGGTGGTGGGAACGGCTCTTCGACCGGTTCGCGACGCCGGCGCTGAAGGTAAACGCGACCCAGAACCTCTTGGCGGAAGAGGTGGCTCAGCGCCAGCGGATGGGCAACGCCGCGCCGGAGGCCTTCCTTGCCGCGCGCGACGCCTACCGGAGCTGGCACGAGCGCAGGTTCGCCTTCGGTCCGGGGTATGTCTACAACCCGGCGGGCAAGGTGCTCGCCGGGACCGGCTGGGCCCTCTATGACGGCTACGCCTTGCGGGCCTATGACGGCGCGGCGTTCCTGCGCCTCGTTCGGCTGGGGTATGAGATACGGAGCCGCAAGATCGCGGATAAGGCGATCCCGGCGTTCATGCGACAGCACCCCGAGTGGGCCTCGCACCCGGTGGACGGAAGGTTCTTCCTCTGGGACGGGCAGAAGCGCGAGATCGCGATGCAGACCCTCGGCGATCAGCCCAGGGACCGGCGCTTTGCCATCTCGGTGTGGAGCGCCGGGCGACGCCCGGACTAGCGCGCCGGCGTGCCGACGATGCCGTGCGACAGATCCTTCACGGTGAAGAGCACGAGGTCTTCCTCGGGCAGCACCTCGACCGAGTGCACGACGTTCGCCGGCGAGTAGATCAGCGTGCCCGGCGTGGCGAGCGTCTCGGCCTGTCCGGCGACGTGGACGCGCGCCTTGCCCTTCAGCACGTAGGTCCACTGCTCGTTCGGGTGCGAGTGCGGCTGCGACGCCGTCCCCCGCGGGATGGTGATGAGGCCGACCTGCATGCGCTCGCCCTCGACGACCGGGCCTTCGGCGGGCGAGTAGGCCCCGCCCACCTTGATGCGATCGAGCTTGCCGAGGTCGAAGACGAAGCGTCCTTCTCCCGCCTTGGTCGCGCCCTGGTTCCTGGTCGTGCTCATCGTTCCTCCGGTCTCACTTCTTCAGCACCGCCTGGGTCTGGATGGTAAGCGACAGCAGCTTCCCCGACTCGTCGGTCACGCGCGTCTGCCACACCATGGTGCTCCTGCCCTTGTGCAGCGGCGTCGTCTCGGCGCGCAGGGTGCCGCTTCTTCCCGCGGCGAAGAAGTTGGTCTTCGACTCGATGGTGGCCGTTCCCACCCCCTCGGGCAGGTTGATAAGCGTCGCCGTCCCGCCGGCCGCGTCGGCGAGCGCCATCAGCGTGCCGCCGTGGACCGTGCCCTGCAGCGTGCGCAGATGATCCTTGATCTCGAGCTCGGCGACTACGCGGTCGGGCCCGGTCTCGACGAAGCGCATGCCGATGTATTCGACCAGCCGGCCCTTCCACATTCGATTGACGGCGTCGGGGTCTTTCATGCTTCGGCCTCCGGATTCCATGTATCCTTGCGCGACAAACGAACCCAGCGAGGAGGATGTTAAATGAGGAATCTGCTCGCCGCACTGGCCTGCGCCGCGGCCCTCTCCCCCGGCGGCGCGTCCGCCCAGTATCCCGCCAGGCCGGTGCACCTGGTCGTCGGCTTTCCGGCGGGCGGGCCCGCCGACATCTTCGGCCGTACGTTCGCGCAGGCGCTCTCCGCGGGACTCGGCCAGCCGGTCGTCGTCGAGAACAAGAGCGGCGTCGGCGGGGTGCTGGGCATCGACGCCGTCGCCAAGTCCGCGCCCGACGGCTACACCCTCGGCTTCAACAACCAGGGCTCGGTGGCGATGGCGCCTTATGCGCTCGCCAAGATGCCCTTCAATCCGAACAAGGACCTCGCGCTCATCACGACCGTGGTGAAAGTCCCCGAGGTTGTCGTAGTGAATCCCTCGCTGCCGGTGAATACGCTCGCCGAGCTGATCGCCTACGCCAAGGCGCACCCCGGCAAGATCGCCTTCGGCTCCGCGGGCGCAGGCGGCATCACCCACCTCGCCTGCGAGCTGCTCAAGGTCGAGGCGAAGATCGACGTGCTCCACGTTCCCTACAAGGGCGCCGCGCCCGCGGTGAGCGACCTGCTCGGCGGCCAGGTGCAGATGGGCATCTTCGACGTGCCGGTGGTGCTGCCTCACATCAAGTCGGGCAAGTTCAGGGCGCTCGCCCTGACGAGCGCGAAGCGCGCGCCCTCGCTCCCCGACGTTCCTACCACCGCGGAGGCGGGCTATCCGCGGGTGATCTCGGACAACTGGTACGGCCTGGTCGCGGCCGCGGGCACGCCGCCCGCGGTGCTGAAGCGCATCCACGAGGCCTCGATGGCGGCGCTCAGGTCGCCCGCGCTGATCGAGCAGTTCGCCAAGGTGAGCGGTATTCCCGCCCCGATGACCCCCGAGGAGTATTCGACCTTCCTCGGCGAGGAGCAGCAGCGCTGGGGAACGATCATCAAGGCGATCGGCTTCAAGGAAGACCAGTGAGATGGGGGACCCCGGGCCGTCGTACCTTGCTTCGCCGAGCAAGCCCAGGCTGAAGCTTCCGGCCGGCGCGTGCGACGCGCACGTGCACGTATTCGGTCCGGCGAAGGTGTTCCCCTACGCCGAGGGCGCGCCGTTCATCCCCGCCGACGCGCCCAAGGAGAAGCTGTTCGCGCTGCACGCCATGCTCGGCGTCGGGCATTGCGTGATCGTGCAGTCCACCTGCCACGGCTACGACAACCGCGTGGTCGCCGACGCGATCGCCGCGAAGCACGGCGACTACTGCGGCGTCGCCCTCGTTCCGCCCTCGGTCGGCGACGCCGAGCTCGAGCGCCTCGACGGCCAGGGGTTCTGCGGCGTGCGCTTCAATTTCATGAGCCATCTCGGCAGGGGCCCGAAGGTCGAGGACGCGATCGCGCTCACGCCGCGGCTCGCGAAGCTCGGATGGCATCTCCAGGTGCATTTCGAAGCCGCGCTCATCGATGAGCTCGCGCCGCATCTCAGGCGTTCCGCGGTGCCGGTGGTCATCGACCACATGGGGCGCGTCGACGCGTCGCTCGGCATCGACCAGCCCGCGTTCAGGAAGCTGCTCGAGCTCATGCGCGATGCGCGCTTCCGGGTGAAGGTGAGCGGCTCCGAGCGCATCTCGCGCAAGGACCCGCCCTGGCCCGACGCGCGCCCGTTCGCGCGGACGCTCGTCGCCGAGTTCGGCGACCGCTGCTTCTGGGGCAGCGACTGGCCGCATCCCAACCTCGCCGCGATCCCCGACGACGGCGTGCTGGTCGACCTGCTCTCGGAGATCGCGCCCTCGGAGAAGGAGCGCCAGGCGCTGCTCGTCGACAACCCGCGGGGCTTCTACCGCTTCAAGCGATGACGCGGCGCCTCGAGGGCAAGGTCGCGATCGTCACCGGCGCGGGCTCGGTCGGACCCGGCTGGGGCAACGGGCGCGCGACTGCGGTCCGCTTCGCCGAGGAGGGCGCGAAGATCTTCGCCGTCGACCGCGACGCCGAGCGGCTGCGCGAGACCGTGGACGGCGTGAAGAAGGCGGGCGGCGAGATCAGGACTCATCTGTGCGACGTCACCAGTGGAAGCGAGGTTGCCGCGATGGTGGAGGCGTGCGTGAGAGCCTACGGCCGCGTCGACATCCTGGTGAACAACGTCGGCGGCTCCGCCCCGGGCGGCCCGGCGGAGATGTCGGAGGAGACGTGGAACGCTCAGGTCGGCTTCAACCTCACGAGCGTGTTCCTCGGCTGCAAGCACGTCATCCCCGTGATGGAGAAGCTAGGCGGCGGGGCGATCGTCAACATCGCCTCGACGTCCGGCATCCGCTTCACCGGCAGCCCCCAGGTCGGCTACGCCGCGACCAAGGCGGGCGTGATCCAGCTCTCGCGCGTGGTCGCGGTGCAGTACGCGCCCAGGGGGATACGCGTGAACACCGTCGTCCCCGGCCAGCTGCATACGCCCATGGTCGAGGCGCGCCTCGCGCGCCAGCGCGCGGGCGGCGACGTGACGGAATTGCTCAAGCAGCGCCAGAAGCGCATCCCGCTTCCCGTCGAAGGCGACGGGCGCGACACGGCGAATGCCGTGCTCTTCCTCGCCTCCGACGAGGCGCGCTTCGTCACCGGTGCCGAGATCGTCGTCGACGGCGGGATGTCCGTCCGCTGCGACTGAGTCACTGCAGCTCCCACGGATAGCCGATGAAGATCGCGGCGTTGAAACCCTCCTTGCCGTGCGCCACGTCGGCGCGGAACACCACCCCCGAGCCGGTCACGATGCGGAACCCGGCTCCGTAGGAGTCGCGCCACTCGCTGCGGCGGTAGAGGTCGTCGCGGGAGTCGGAAGTGACGCCGGTCTCGTAGAAGAAGGCGAGCTGGATCGCGGTGCGCACGTCCTTCATGACGAAGATGTCGAAAGGCGTCGCCTCGTCGGTCAGGTTCCAGCGGTACTCGGCGCCGAGGAACAGGGTATGCGCGCCCTTGAACCGGCCCTGGGGGTAGGAGCGCAGGCGGTTGAAGCCGCCGAGCTGCGTGGCGGTGCCGAACTGGTTCGCCGCGGCCGTGGTGGCGATCACCTCGCTGCAGGTCTGCCGCTGGGCGGGGTCCGGGATGCTCGCGCAGTCCAGCCCCAGCTGCGCCTGCAGGACGGCCGGGTCGGTTTCACCCTGGCGCGTCACGAACGCGTCCGAGCGCAGCAGGTTGATCGCGACGGTGTTCCTGCGCGCGACCGGAACGTAGCCGGTGAAGCTGTAGTCCATGACGAAGAAGTCGGGCCCCGAGCCCTTGGGCGGCGACTGGGTGCGCGAGACGTCGGCGCGCAGCCCCCTGCGGGGATCGGCGTAGTCGTCGGTGAGATCGAAGCGCGTCCCGAAGATCGTGGTGCGGCCGCGGTCGCGGGGCGGGTCCTGCGCCTCGATGATGAGGTTGCCGTCGTGGTCGCGGATGCTCTTCAGCTTCGAGGCGCTCGCGAACCAGGCGCTGTAGAGCTCGAAGCGCCGCTCGAAGAACGTCGCAGTGAGGCGCCCGCCGAAATAGTCCGTATCGGCGACCTCGGCGATGCTGAAGTCGTCCTTTCCCGTGTTCATGCCGCGCTGGCTGTAGCTCTGGAACGCCGCGCGGCTGAGCGAGCTGTACCCGACGTCGAGGATGAGCGTGCGCGGAATCAGGTGCAGATCGCCGAGCCCCACGGCCCCGCCCTTCACGTCGCCGCCGAAGGCGATCCCGTAGACGTCCGTATAGGAGTCGCCGACGTTGAGAGCGCCGGCGACCAGGCTCAGCCCCGAGCCGATCCCCGGAAGGCTGTAGGGGTAGGGGAAGATCGCGTACCCGAATCCTTTCGGAAACTGGTCGCGGCGCCGCTCGGGAGCGCTCAGGCTTTCGGCGCCGGGATCGGCGTTCGCCGCCTGCGCCAGAGCCAGCGCGAGGCACAGGGCGACGACGAGCTTCATTCAACCCGCGTACCCAGCGAGCCGCGGCAGGGCGAGCACGAGCGAGGGCACGAATATCAGGAGGAAGAGCACCGCGACCAGCGCCGCGATGAACGGCAGGAGCTCTCGCACTATATCCTTCACCGGCGCACCCGAGAGGCCCGCGAGGACGAACAGCAGCACGCCGTAGGGCGGGGTGAGCAGGCCAATCATCATGTTCACCACGATCACCACCCCGAAGTGCACGAGGTCCACCCCCAGCGCCCTGGCCGCGGGCAGCAGCAGCGGCACGAGCACGAGGAGCAGCGTCGTGGTGTCGAGCAGGCACCCGAGCACGAGGAAGACGAGGTTCGCGACGAGGATGAAGCCGAGCGGCCCTATGTCGAGCGAGGCGAACCATGCGGCGACGCGCTCGGGGACCTGCTCGGTCGCGAGCACGTAATTGAGGAGGAACGCTCCGCAGATGATGACGCTCACCACCGCAGTGGAGCGCGCGCTGTCGGAGAGGACGGCGACCAGCCCCTTCCAGTCGAGCACGCGGTAGACCAGGAGCGCGAGCGCCAGCGCGTAGAGCGCCGCCACCGCCGCCGCCTCGGTCGGCGTGAAGGCGCCCGAGTAGATGCCGCCGAGCAGCACCACCGGCATGAGCAAGGGCAGGAGGGTCCGGATGAACACGCGCGGAATCTCGCGCCAGGGCACCGGCGCCTCCATCGGGAAGCCGCGCTTCCTCGCGATCCACACGATCACCAGCATCATCGACGCGGCCATGAGCAGTCCGGGAATGATCCCGCCGATGAAGAGCGCGCCGACCGACGCGCCCGACACCAGCGCGTACAGGACCATCGGGATCGACGGCGGGATGATGGGCCCGATGGTCGCGGAGGCGGCGCTTACCGCGACCGCGAAGGGCCGCGAGTACTGGCCGTCCTTGCACATCATCTCGATCTCGACCATGCCGGGCCCGACCGCGTCGGCGATGGCGCTGCCGCTCATTCCCGAGAAGATCACGCTCGCGAGGACGTTGACGTGCGCGAGCCCGCCGCGGAACCTGCCCATGAGCGCGTGCGCGAGCCCGTAGATGCGCTCCGAGAGCGATCCGACGTTCATCACGTTCGCGGCGAAGATGAACATCGGCACGGCGATCAGCACGAAGCTGCCGAAGAGGCTGTTCAGGATCTGCTCGGCGACGAGCCCCATGTCGCGCCCGGTCGCGCCGAGGTAGGCGATGCAGCCGGCGATCATCGCGAGGCCGATGGGAGCGCGCAGCAGCGCGATCGCCACGAACGCCGCGATCATCAGCCAGAACGCGCCGCTCACGGCCGGGGACGCACGATCTCGGCGGCGCAGCGCAGCACGACCATCACGACGGCCGCGAGGAAGATGCAGTAGACGATGCCGAAGGGCAGGTCGAGCACCGGAGTGCGCTCGCGCAGCATGAAGCGCAGGTAGTCTGCGACGCCCGGGAGCGCCCACAGGAAGAGGCCGGCGAGCGCGGCGAGCCCCAGGGCGTACAGCGCGCGCCGCAACGGGGGCGGGAAGCGCGGCACGACGAAGTCGACCGCGACGTGCGCGGCGAGCGGCACCGAGAACGCGCAGCCCCAAAAGATCACCCAGACGTAGGCGATCGTCGCCAGCTCCTCGGTCCACGCGGCGGGCTTGCCAAAGACGAAGCGGAAGACGACCTGGAATACGAGGGCGAGGAACATCGCGGCGAACAGCGCCGCGCCGACGAGATCGGCCCCCCGTCTCAGGCGCTCGGCGAACCTATCTGACGGCGTTGATCCGCTCAAGCAGGCCCCGCGGCCACTGCTTCGCGAACTCGGAATTCAGGTAGGCCGACTGCACGGTTTTCCGGAACGCCCCCACGTCGGGCGCGGTCACGGCGATGCCCTGGGCGCGGAAGAACTCGATCAGCTCGCGCTCCTCGCGCTCGCGGTTCTCGTCGTTGAATTTCGCCGCCGCGGCCGCGGCCTTCTTCACCTTGTCGCGGTCCGGTCCCGGCAGCGCGCTCCAGGTCTTCCCCGCGATCGCGATCTGGAGCGAATCGACGAGGTGCGAGGTGAGCACGATCTGCTTCGTGACCTCGTAGAACTTCGCCGACTTCAGGGTCGGCAACGGGTTGTCCTGGGCGTCGATGGTGCCGGTCTTGAGTCCCAGGTAGACCTCGGTGAAGGCGAGCGGCGTCGCGCTCGCGCCGAGCGCCTGCCCGAGGAAAAGCCACTCCTTCGACCCCGGCATGCGCAGCTTCAGGCCGGCGAGGTCGGACGGCGTCCTCACCGTCCTGGGCTCGCGCAGCCCGAGCTCGCGCGTGCCGAGGTAGACGACTTGCAGCAGCTCGATTCCCATCGCCTCCGCGACCCGGCGGCGAACCTCGTCGCCGATCGCACCGGCCCAGACCTTCTGAAGGTGCCCGGGATCGCGTATCAGGTAGCCTGCCGTGAAGATCGAGTATTCGGGAAGCTGCCGCGCGATGTCCTGCATCGACACGAGCGCCATCTCGAGGTTGCCGCGCTGCATCGCTACGACCTCGGCGCCCTGGCGGAAGAGCGTTCCCGAGTGGTGCACCTGCACGTCGAAGCGGCCCGGCGCGGTCTTCGCGAGCTCGTCGCGGAAGACGTAGAGCATCTTGACGTGCCAGTCGTCGGGGACCGCGGGCGTCGAGATGCGCAGCAGCGTCTGCGCCGGCGCCGGCGCAGCGAGAAGCGCAAGGACCAGGCAGAGGCAGGATCTCGACGCGCGGGCCATGGCCGCGAATCCTAGCATCGAATGGTCCGCGTGGCCTTTTCACGTTGCCGCCCGCGGGCGTGAAGTAGAATTGGCAGATGCCGGTCAGGAAGATTCTCATCGTCGACGACTCCGCGACCAACCGCCACGGCCTGAGCGAGATGCTCTCCCGGCACGGGTACCGGTGCAGCCTCGCCGCGAGCGGCAAGGAAGCGATCGAGAAGGCGAAGTCGGAGAAGCCCGACATGATCCTCATGGACGTGGTCATGCCCGACATGGACGGCTTCCAGGCGACGCGCGCCATCACGCGCGACGAGGAGACCAAGCACATCCCGGTCATCCTGTGCACCAGCAAGAATTTGGAGACCGACCGCATCTGGGGCGTGCGCCAGGGCGCGAAGGACTACATCCTCAAGCCGGTGGACGAGAAGGACCTGCTCTCGAAGATCACGAAGCTGCGTTAGGCGGGATGACGTCCATCACGCGCGTCGTTTCGGGAGCGGCATGCCTGCTGGCGGTGCTCGCACCGGCGCATGCCGCGGGCTTGCGCCCGGTCCTGGTCGCGGGCTACGACGCCGGCGGGGAGCCGGTCGCGACCATGACGTATACGACCGGCCACTCCGACTCGATCAAGGCCAACGAGGGCCTGTACCTCGGGGGCGGCGTTTCAGTGCTGAACGAGGCCGGGAACATCGAGCTCCTCGCGACGCTGTCGGTGAAGTACCAGGGGCTGCACGCGGACAACGGCGACATACGGTGGACCCGCTTTCCGCTCGACGCGCTGCTGCTCTACCGCTGGCCGAGCTTCCGCCTGGGCGGGGGCCTGACCTACGTCATGGAGCCCAGAGTCAAGGGCAGCGGGGCGAGCTCGAGCATCGATGCGACCTTCGACAACGCGACCGGCGTGCTGCTGCAGGGGGACTACCTGCTCGACGCCGTCGCCCTGGGCGTGCGCGCCACGCTGCTCGACTACAGATTCGGCGGCAGCACTATAAGGAGCAGCGGCGTGGGCGTGTCCTTCGGATTCACGTTCTGAGCGCCGCCGGCTGAACGCGCAGTCACTCCGCCTTGATCCCGGCTTCCTTCACTACCTTCGCCCATTTCGCCGTCTCGGCGGCTATGAACTTCCCGAAATCGTCCGAGCTCATCTGGATCGCTTCGCCGCCCTCGGTCTCGAAGCGCTTCCGGGTCTCGCTGGTGGCGAGCACGGCGGAGAGCTCGCCGTGCAGCCTGTCGATGACCGCCCTGGGCGTGCCGGCGGGCGCGACGATGCCCCACCAATTGGTCGCCTCGTAGCCGGGTACGCCCGCTTCCGAGATCGTCGGCACCTTCGGCAGCGCGGGGACGCGCCTGGCGCTGCCGACGCCGAGGATCTTCAGCCGCCCGGAGTTGATCTGCGGCAGCATCTGGATGAGCGAGCCGATCACGATCTGGGTGTTGCCGGCTACCACGTCGGCCATCGCGGGCCCGCCGCCCTTGAACGGGATATGCACGATGTCCAGGCCCGACTGCAGCTTGAACAGCGCGCTCGCGAGGTGCTGGAAGCTGCCGATGCCGGCGGTAGCGTAGTTCAGCTCGCCGGGCTTCGCCCTGGCGAGCGCGATCAGGTCGGCGAGCGAATTCACCGGGAGCTTGGGATTCACGCAAAGCGCGACGGGCCCGCTGCCGAGGATCGATACGGGCGCGAAGGCGCCGATCGGGTCGTAGGGCAGCTTGTACATCGAGCTGCCGAAGGCGTGCGCGACCGAGATGAGGAGCAGCGTGTAGCCGTCGGGCGCGGCCCGCGCGACGGCCTCGGTGCCGATGATTCCGCCCGCGCCGCCCTGGTTGTCGACGACGACCGACTTGCCGATGCGGTCGGCGAGCTGGAAGGCGATCATGCGGCCGACCACGTCGTTGCTGCCGCCGGGCGGGAAGGGGATGACCAGGCGTATCGGCTTCGTCGGATAGGTCTGCGCGTGCACCGCAACACCGAAAAGCGTGGCGAGGAAGCCCAGGACGATTCTTCGAGTCATCTTTTTCACTCCGGTTGGATTCCGGCGGCCTTGATGAGCCGTCCGTACTGGTCGATTCCGCTCTTCAGCATGGCGGAAAACTGCTCGGGCGTGTTGGCGATCACGGTCATCGCCAGCTCGTCGATCTTGTGGTGCACCCCCGGGTCCTTGAGCGAGGCGACCAGCTCGTCGTGCAGCTTCGCGGCCGTCGCGGCGGGCAGCCCCGCGGGGCCGAACAGGCCGAACCACGACGCGGGCTTCTCGAAGCCGGGGAGCACCTCGTGCATCGACGGCACGTCGGGCAGACCCGGATAGCGCTTCGCCTCGAGCACCGCGAGCACCTTGAGCTTGCCCGAGCGCATATGCGGCAGGACCGACGCGAGCGAGTTGAAGCCGATCGCGACCTCGCCTGCGATCACGCCCTGGAGCGCGGGGGAGGCGCCCTTGTAGGGGACGTGCACAATGTCGACGCCTGCTCCGAGCTTGAACAGCTCGCCCGACATGTGGAAGACGGCGCCGATGCCGGGGCTGGAGTAGTTCAGTTTTCCGGGGTTCGCCTTCGCGTAGGCGATCAGCTCCTTCACGGAGTTCACCGGGAGCGACGGGTTGACCGTCATCACCGTGACCGGCTCGACCGCCGCGGTGATCGGCGTGAAATCCTTCACCGGATCGTACGGCAGGGACTTCGTGAGAAAGAGCGCCGTCACGTGCGTGCTCGGCGAGGTGAACAAGATGGTGGTCCCGTCGGGAGCGGCGTGCGCCACCGCCTCCGCGCCGATCTGGCCGTTCGCGCCGCCGCGGTTATCGACGATCACCGCCTGGCCGGTCGCTGCGGTCATCTTCGGCGCCATCAGGCGCGCGAGGATGTCGGTGCCGTTGCCGGGAGGGAAGGGGACGACGATCTTCAGGGGGCGCGATGGCGTTTGCGCCGCCGCGGCCGTCGCGAGCGCGGCGGCTAACACGGCAAGGAACAGCCGCGCGAGCGTTTTTCTCATGGCTCCTTCTCCTCGGGAGCATCTTACTATGCCGACTATCCGGCGACGCCGCCGCGAGGCAGAATGGCATCCTCAGGGATATGGACAACCAGAAGATCAAGAACGCCGTAGCGGGCGCGACCCTCGTCGGGATGGCGCTGTCGTTCGCCGTCCTCTACTACGCAGGCGACCGCCTGGGGGTGGACACGCTGGGGCCGTCGGAGGTCGCGCACGCGCCGGACGGCACGGTCTGGGTCGCCAGCCACGGCTCTCTGCACCGCTTCACCGAGGCGGGCGAGCGCAAGCAGGTGCTGGCGCTCGGCGCGCTGGGCGTCGGGCCGATCCTCTCGGAGCTGCTCGCGCTCTCGGACGGGACGCTGGTGCTCGCCGAGGCGGTGCCTTCCCGCGCGTACCGGTGCAACACGGCGACGCAGAAATGCGTGGCGATGACGGCCATGTTCGGCCGCATCGGAGCGCCGGAGTACGCTCTGATGGTCGCGGCCGACGAGCAGCGCGGCCGCTGGTACTTCTCGGACAATGCGAAGCACCGGCTGATCCTCACCGACGCCGACGGCAAGGTGCTCGACGTTTCGGCTCCCGGGCGAGTGATGCATCCGAACGAGCTCGTGGTCGAAAAACCCGGGGAGCTCATGGTCGTCGACACCGATCACCGCCGACTCGTGCGCATCCCGGTTGGGCGCGACGTCTTCGGTCCCGACCTGTGGGAGATGAAGACCGACTCCCCGTTCTCCAGGCCGGGCCGGTACCTGCCCATGGACCTTGCGCAGACGCCCGAGGGCAACTGGTGGGTGCTGGTCGCCAGTGAGGGCATGAAGGACGCGGATCTGATTCTCTTCGGAAGCGACGGCAAGGCGCAGAGGCGGGTCGACCTCGGCCCGGACTCCGACCCGACGCGGATCGCTCCGGTGCCCGGAGGCCTGCTGGTCGCCGATCCGACCCAGGTCACCGTGACTCGTGTCTCGGCAAAGGACGCGTCGGTCGCGTCCTGGGGCGACGCGGCGTTCCGGGCCGAGCTCGACGGGCTTCGCGCTTCGCGTTCGCTGTGGCGCAATCTGCGCCTTGCCGCGCAGGTCCTGGTCGGCCTCATTCCCCTCCTGGGCATCCTCGCGCTGTGGCGTCTCGGCGAACGCCTTTCCGACCCCGTACAGGTCGGCGTGCCCCGGGATCCGCAGTCGGTCTCGGGAATCCACTGGCTGGAAGTGCTGCCGGAGTTCAGGAAGCGCGCCCGACGACTCGCGATCACCATGCTCGTGGTGATCGGGGGGACGTTGATCGCGATGCTATACGCGTTCACGTCGGTGTTTCAGGGCCTTCCGCAGTCCTTGCAGCTTTTCGGCTTGGCGATCCTCGGCGTCGCTGCGCTGGTGCCTGTCGTCCTGCTCGTGCGCCCGCCCAGGTCCTGGCGGACGCGCCTCGGCACCGACGGCAAGCGACTCCTTCTCGACCTGGGCGACGGCAAGGTACGGGGATATCCTTTCGAAGCGGTTTTCGCGTCGGGCAATCGCCAGTTGCTGGCCGGTCGCAGGCTTATTCCGCTGCGCCTCGGGCACAAGGCCGAACCCTTGTTCAACGAAGAAGAGCTGGCCGGCTACGTGCTCGCGCGGATTCCGCCTTCCAACCGAATCAGCGCGCTCGACCTTTCGATGCGCGCCCTGCGCGCGGGCGACCGCACAACCCGGTGGGGCCTCGCGGCCCTGGTCATCATTTTTGCGCTGATCGCGCTCTCCGAGCTGTTCCCCGAGATTTCGGCAGAGGTGAGGAAAGCCGCGCTCGATGTTTTTGTCCCGAAGTAATCGGCGTGATCCTCTGGGAAACGATAAGCGCGCTCCGTGCGCCGATCGTCTGGCGCGCGCGCCTCGGCGCCGACGGTAAGCGGTTCTTCCTCGATCCGGGGGACGGGAAAGTGGAAGAGTATTCGTTCGACGTCCTCGCCACTCCGACGGGCTGAACATTCTCGCCGGCCCAAGGTTGATCGGTCTGCGCTACGGTCAAATGCCCCGGTTCGCGGAGGAGGAGCTGCGCGGCTTCATCCTCGCGCGCATCCCCTCATCGGGAACGCTGAGTCAGGTCCGTTTCCTTCTGCGGGCGCTTCGCCAAGGCAACCGCAACGTTTGGGGGATTCTGATCGCGCTGGCTCTTTGCGCCGTGATTCTCCTGCTGCGGGCGCGGTCCTAGCTCTCAGCGCCCCAGTTCGATCAGCGTCGTCCTCGACGCCCGGGGTGCCGAGTCCGTTCAGCCCTTGGGCACTTCTCCCCGCACGCACCATGCGCGCGCCTTGAGTGTGAACGACCCGTTCGCGCGATCGCCGAGCAGGCGCTTTCGCATGCGCGCTTCGAGCTGCAGGCGGCGGTCCTCCGGGAGTGACACGACGTAGGCGCCCCCGGGACCCGCGCCCTTGGTGAACGGGCCCCAGTAGTCCTCGAACGACGAGTACGCCTGGTCGATGACCACCGGCTGTTCCCGGACACTGACCAGCCCCGCCTTCTTCCACAACTCGGCCAGCTGTCCCTGGTGGGAGAGTTTCATATGGCGCTCGTCCTTCGGCTCGATCGACGGGTCGAGAGCAACGGCTTCGTCCCAGAAGAACCTGAGCATCTGCATGCCCTCGTTGTAGTCCCAGACGCAGGCGCTCACGATGCCCTGCGGCCGGGTGACGCGGCGCATCTCGGCGATCGCCTTTCCGTGATCCGGGATGAAATTCATCACCAGGAGGGCCAGGGTGTCGTCGAACGAAGCATCCTTGAACTTCAGCGCCTGGGCGTCGCCGACCTCGTAGTGCGCGCGGTCGGACCTGGCGTTCTTCTGCGCGTAGGCGATGAAGCCGGGGGACGGGTCGACGCCGACGATCCGGCTCGACGGCATGCGCGCCTCGACCGTCGATCCGAGC
>DATJYC010000081.1:0-75598 GCA_035499735.1 Burkholderiales bacterium | reverse complement strand
GGCTCCGACACGAACGTCAGGCCGTCGCCGAGCGCAGCGTAGCCCGCCCTGGCGGAAGCCTTCGGCGCTTCGCGGCGCAGCGCGTGTCCCGCCGCGTCGAGGTAGAGCCGGGTCCAGCGCGTGCGCGCGATCGGCCACTCGGCCTCGTGCCGCTCGACGAAGCGATCGACATGGCGCACCTGGAGCTGCACGCGCGGCTGGCCGTTCCAGCCGTTCCTTTCGCCCTTCAGGTAGTAGGCGAAGAAGCGCTTCTGCAGGGCGACGCCGTAGTCCGTGTAGAAATGCGTCCAGTGCTCGATACCGTGCGCCTCCAGCCATTTCTCTTTCGACGCGGCGCGCACGAAGCCCTCGAAGTTGCCGCGCGGATGCAGCCCCTGCCCCCCCCAGTTGGCGGCCGAGAGAAACGGGACCTGGATCTTCTCCCACACCGGGGAGCGCGCCCGGTGGTAGGCGTCGTCGAGCGGGTGCGCGAGGATCTCGTCGCCGAAATCGCTGCGGTTTTTCTGCAGCTCCGCGTCGGACAGCGTCTCGTCGCCGCACACGAGCTCGCCGGTGACGCGGCTGCGGGGCCCGCGGCGGCCCAGGCCGTACTGGACCGTCTTCACCTGCATGTCGTACCAGTTGGCCCAGAACGTGGAGAGGATTCCGCCGTGGTGGGTCATGTCGCGGTACCAGTCCGCGGCGCCCTCCCAGATGCACATCGCCGCGAGATGCGGCGGGGCAAGCGACGCCACGTGCCACTGGTTGATGCCGTAGTAGGAGATGCCGTTCAGGCCGACTTTCCCGCTCGACCACGGCTGGACGCCGGCCCACTCGATGCAGTCGTAGAAGTCGCGGGTCTCGCGCGGTGAGAAGTGGTCGACGAAGCCCGGAGAGCGCCCGCAGCCGCGCGAATCGACCCGCACGCAGGCGTAACCCTCGGGAACCCATTTCTCGGGGTCGACGACCTCCCAGTTCTGGTACTTGTTGGTCGACCCGTACGCCACGTCCGGATGCTCGGCCACCATGCGCTGCCAGGCGCTCGGATAGCCCTCCTGGAACGCGAGGCCCTTCGCGTAGGGGCCGTAGCTGAGGATCACCGGATGGCGTCCCTCCTTCTCCGGGCGGAACACGTCGCAGCGCAGGACGAGGCCGTCGTCCATGCGGATCGGCACATCCCAGTCGATGCGCATTCCGTCGCGGATTTCGCTCTTGGGGGACGCCATGCTCCGGTGGTTTGCCGCTGTTATAGTTGTCGGCCAAATTTGACCCCACGCTTTGTCGCGGTGTCAATGAACCGGATCAAGAGGAGGTGAACTTGAAGATCGGCATCGCGGGCACCGGGAGAATGGGAAGCGCTATCGCCCAGCGCCTGCTGGGCGTCGGCCACGAGGTCGCCGTGTGGAACCGCACCGCGGAGAAGACCCGGCCGCTCGCGGCGGCGGGTGCCAGGGTCGCCGCGACCCCCGCGCAGCTCGCAACCGCCTCGGAGGTCGTCATCACCCTCCTCACCGACGCGGCCGCGATCGACGCCGCCTACCACGGCCGGGAGGGCCTCCTGTCGGGAAGCGTGAGCGGCAAGCTCTTCGTCGAGATGAGCACGGTCAGGCCCGACACCGAGCGCGCGCTCGCCGGAAAGATCCGGGCGAGGGGCGCGGCGATGATCGAGTGTCCGGTCGGCGGCACGATCGGCCCGGCAAAGGACGGCAAGCTCTTCGGCTTCGTCGGGGGCGAGACCGCGGACGTCGCGCGCGCGAAGCCTCTGCTCGAGCAGATGTGCCGGCGCATCGAGCATGTCGGCCCGGTCGGGGCCGGGGCGAGCATGAAGCTCGCGATCAACCTGCCGCTCCTCGTCTTCTGGCAGGCCTTCGGCGAGGCGCTCGCGCTCGTTCGTCCCCTCGGGCTGGACGCGGCGCGCCTCGTCGACATCTTCGGCGACACCTCGGGCGGCCCGACGGCGCTCAGGAACCGCGCCGCCGTCCTCGCCGCCGCGATCCAGGGGAAAGACACAGGCCCGATCACCGTCGACATCGACGCAATGCGCAAGGACCTGCGCACCATGGTCGAGGAGGCGAAGGCGCTCGGGACTGAGCTGCCGGTCACCGCGCGCGCGCTGGATTGCTACGACGAGGCTTCGAAGGCGGGGCTCGGAAAGGGAGATATCACGGGGATCCCGGTGCGCTGGATGAGCCGGTAGCGCGGGCTATTGCACCGGGACGACCCCGTCCAGCCGCGAAAAGCACTCGCGCCGCGCCGTCTCGAGAAAATCCCGCAGGAAGGGCTGACGCGCCGTCTCGGGCGTGGTCGCCGCGTGCAGGTTGCTCCACAATCCGCTCTTGCCGATGCTGCGCGCGATGACGTACTTGTAGTCGACGTAGTTCTTGATGCCCCAGTTGGGCAGCGCGGCGACGCCGCGCCGGCTCGCGACCAATTGGAGAATCGCAACGGTCAGCTCTGCCGTTCGCCGCGTCGGGTGCACACCGGCAGGCTTGAGCACTTTGCGCACTAGGTCGATGCGCTCCTCGGGCACCGGATAGGTGATCAGCGTTTCCTTCGCGAAATCTCCGGCGCTCAGGTAGCGCTTCTCGCGCAAGGGGTGGTCGGTCGGCAAGACTGCGAGGATCTCGAAGCGGAACAGAGGGTGGAACACGATGCCGCGGCGCGGCTTGTTCTCCGAGCCGATCACGAGGTCGGTCTTGCCCTCGGTGAGCATGTCGACCGGGTTGGGATGGAACCCCGAGACGAGGTCGAGCTCGACCTCGGGCCATTCCTTGCGGAACACGTCCATGATCGGCATCAGCCAGTCGAAGCAGGTGTGGCATTCCAGGGCGATGCGCAGCGTGCGCGCCGGCGACTTCGCGAGCTTCGCCAGGTCGCGCTCCGCGGTCTGCACCTCGCCCATCACCGAGCGGGCCAGCGCGACCAGCCTCTGCCCGGATTCCGTGAGCTTCACCGACTGGCCGTGGCGCTTCACCACCGGCGCCCCGTAGTGCGACTCGAGCGCGCGCAGCTGGTGCGACAGCGCAGACTGGGTGAGGTGCACGCGCTCGGCCGCGCGCGACACGGTGCCGCTCTCGGCGAGCGCGATCAGGGAGCGCAGGTGGCGGATCTCGAGCACGACTAAACTATGCACTACATTCATGCTTTTCTCAAGAACTTTCACTGGATTCATAACCTCGGGTGGGCGATGATGCTACCCGGGTCAAAATGCAGCCAGACAGAACCGACGAGCTTCGCGCCCTCCTTGGGCGCCGCATCCTCATCCTCGACGGCGCCATGGGCACGACCATCCAGGGCTACCGCCTCTCGGAGAGCGATTTCCGCGGGCGGCGCTTCGCGCAGTCGGCGCGCGAGCTGAAGGGCAACAACGACCTGCTCACCCTCACTCAGCCCCTGGTGATCCGCGAGATCCACGATCGCTATCTCGACGCGGGCGCCGACATCATCAAGACCAACTCGTTCAATTCCAACGCGCCGTCGCAGGCCGACTACGGGCTCAAGGGCCTCGCCTACGAGCTCAATCACGCGGGCGCGCAGATCGCACGCCGGGCCGCCGACCGTTTCACCGATATCGATCCCGCCAAGCCGCGCTTCGTCGCCGGCGTCCTCGGACCCACCAACAAGACCGCGTCGATTTCGCCCGACGTCGGCGATCCCGGCTTCCGCAGCGTCCACTTCGACGAGCTGGCGGCGGCCTACGGGGAGGCGCTGGCGGGCCTCGTCGACGGCGGGGCCGACATCATTCTCCTCGAGACCATTTTCGACACCCTGAACGCCAAGGCGGCGGTGTTCGCCATCGAGGCGCTCTTCGAGCAGCGCGGGCGACGGCTTCCCGTGATCGTCTCCGGGACCATCACCGACCAGTCGGGCCGCACCCTGACCGGCCAGACGCCCGAAGCCTTCTGGAACTCGATGCGCCACGCGCAGCCGCTCGCGGTGGGCCTCAACTGCGCGCTCGGCGCAAAGCTCATGCGACCCTACATCGAGGAGCTCTCGGCCATCGCCGACACTCACATCAGCTGCCATCCCAACGCGGGGCTGCCCAATCCCCTCTCCGAGACCGGCTACGACGAGACGCCCGAATACACCTCGACCCAGCTCAGGGAGTTCGCCGAAAGCGGCTTCGTCAACATCGTCGGTGGCTGCTGCGGCACGACCCACGACCACATCCGCGCCCTCGCCGACGCCGTGCGCGAGCTCCCCCCGCGCACGGTCCCCCAAATCGCGAAGAAGCTGCGGCTGTCGGGGCTCGAGCCCCTGAACATCGGCGACGATTCGCTCTTCGTCAACGTCGGAGAGCGCACCAACGTGACGGGCTCGCGCGCCTTCGCGCGCCTCATCCTGGCCGGAGACTACCCGCAGGGGCTCGCCGTCGCGCGCCAGCAGGTCGAGAACGGCGCGCAGGTGATCGACGTGAACATGGACGAGGCGATGCTCGATTCGGAGAAGGCGATGAAGACCTTCCTGTCCCTGGTGGCCTCCGAGCCCGACATCTCCCGCGTTCCCGTGATGATCGATTCCTCGAGATGGTCCGTGATCGAGGCGGGCCTGAAATGCGTGCAGGGAAAGTCCATCGTGAACTCGATCTCCCTCAAGGAAGGGGAAGACGAGTTCATCCGCCAGGCGCGGCTGGCGCGCCGCTACGGCGCGGCCGTGATCGTGATGGCCTTCGACGAGAAGGGCCAGGCCGACTCGCTCGCGCGCCGCGTCGACATCTGCCGCCGCTGCTACCGGCTCCTGGTCGACACGGTCGGCTTCCCGCCGGAGGACATCATCTTCGATCCGAACATCTTCGCGATCGCCACCGGCATCGAGGAGCACAACAACTACGGCCGGGACTTCATCGACGCGACGAGAGCGATCCGCAGCGATCTGCCCCACGCCAAGGTCTCCGGCGGCGTATCGAACGTGTCCTTCTCCTTCCGCGGCAACGACGCCATGCGCGAGGCGATCCACACGGTGTTCCTCTATCACGCGATCCGCGCGGGCATGTCGATGGGCATCGTGAACGCGGGGCAGCTGGGCGTCTACGAGGAGATCCCCTCCGACCTGCGCGAGCGCATCGAGGACGTCGTGCTCAACCGCCGTCCGGACGCGGGCGAACGCCTGGTCGAATTCGCCACGACTGTGAAGGCCGCTGCCAAAGCCATCGGCGACGGGTTGGAATGGCGCAAGGGCTCGGTCGCAGAACGTCTCGCCCACGCCCTCGTAAAGGGCATCGTGGATTGGATCGTCGAGGATACCGAGGAAGCCCGCCTCAAGTACGAGCGTCCGATCCAGGTGATCGAAGGCCCGCTCATGGACGGAATGAACATCGTCGGCGATCTCTTCGGCTCCGGCAAGATGTTCTTGCCTCAGGTGGTGAAGTCCGCGCGCGTCATGAAGCAGGCGGTAGCTCACCTCGTGCCCTTCATCGAAGCCGAGAAGCAGAAGTCCGGCGAGCTGAAGCCCAGGGGCAAGATCGTGGTGGCGACGGTCAAGGGCGACGTCCACGACATCGGCAAAAACATCGTTTCGGTGGTGCTTCAGTGCAACAACTTCGAGGTCATCAACCTGGGAGTCATGGTGCCGGCGCAGAAGATCCTGGACACCGCCCGCGCGGAAAACGCCGACATCGTCGGGCTATCAGGCCTGATCACGCCCTCGCTCGAGGAGATGGGGCACGTCGCGCGCGAGATGCAGCGCCAGGGATTCCGTATCCCGCTTCTCATCGGAGGAGCGACCACCTCGCGCGTGCACACCGCGGTGAAGATCGCGACGAACTATGAAAGCCCCACCGTGTACGTCCCCGACGCCTCGCGCTCGGTGTCGGTCTGCGCGAGCCTCCTCTCCGACGATCTCCGGACGGACTATATCGAGTCCGTCCGCGCCGACTACGACAAGATCCGGACCCAGCACGCCGCGAAGCGCGGGCACGCCCTGGTGCCGCTCGCCAGAGCGCGCGCCAACGCGTATCGCGTCGATTGGCGAAAGTATGCGCCCCCCCGGCCG
The DNA here is from genome assembly GCA_035499735.1 of Burkholderiales bacterium. GTDB lineage: Bacteria > Pseudomonadota > Gammaproteobacteria > Burkholderiales > SG8-39 > VBDM01. The sequence continues at coordinate 69,628 of DATJYC010000081.1, read as the reverse complement.
CGGAAGCTCGGCCGCAGGTTGCTGCGCGCCTACGATCTCGCCGAGATCGCGCGCTACATCGACTGGTCGCCGTTCTTTCAGACCTGGGACCTCGCCGGCAGCCACCCGGGAATTCTCGAGGACCCGGTCGTAGGCGAGGCCGCGCGCGCCGTGTTCACCGAAGGCCGGGCGATGCTCGAGCGTCTCATCGCGGAGAAGACCCTCCAGGCCAACGCGGTCTTCGGTCTTTATCCGGCCGCGAGCGTCGGCGACGACATCGAGATCTACCGGGACGAGTCACGTATCGAAAGGCCGATGGTGTGGCATTGCCTGCGCCAGCAGAGCGAGAAGGCAGCGGACCGCGCGAATCTCTGCCTCGCCGACTTCGTCGCGCCGAAGGATTCGGGCGTACCGGACTACATCGGCGCCTTCGCGGTGACCGCCGGGATCGGCGCGGACGAGGCGGTTCGCGCCTTCGAGGCAAGGCACGACGACTACCACGCCATCCTGGTCAAGGCGCTCGCCGACCGCCTCGCGGAGGCCTTCACCGAGCTGCTGCACGAGCGCGTGCGCAAGGAGTTCTGGGGCTACGCGCCCGATGAGAAGCTCACGAGCGCCGAGCTGATCGCCGAGAAATACGCCGGCATCCGCCCCGCGCCCGGATACCCAGCCTGCCCGGACCATACCGAGAAGGGCCCGCTCTTCGATCTGCTCGCGGCCGCCGACGCGGGCATCAGCCTGACCGAGAGCTACGCCATGCTCCCCGCGGCGAGCGTATGCGGCTTCTATCTTTCGCACCCCGATTCCCGCTACTTCGCCGTGGACAAGATCGGCGAGGACCAAGCGGCCGACTACGCCCGGCGCAAGGCGCTCGCGCTCGAACAGACCGAGCGCTGGCTCGCGCCCAATCTCGCGTACGAGCGCTGACATGGAGTCGCAGAGGAAACACCCGAGGACGTTCAGCTTCGAGTTCTTCCCGCCGAAGACGCCGGAGGGCATGGCGAAGCTGCGCGCAACGTGGAAGCAGCTCGCGCAGCTCAAGCCGAGGTTCTTCTCCTGCACCTACGGCGCCGGAGGCTCCACCCGGGACCGCACGCTAGAGACGGTCCTGGAGATCCGGAACGCGGGGCATCCCGCCGCACCGCATATCTCCTGCATCGGCGCGACCCGCGCCGACGTCGCGGCGACGCTCGACCTGTACCGCGCGAAGGACGTCGACCACGTGGTCGCACTGCGAGGCGACCTGCCCTCGGGCGCGGCGAGCGCCGGAGAGCTGCGCCACGCCAGCGACCTCGTCGCGTTCATCCGCGAGCGCACCGGCGACCACTTCCAGATCGACGTCGCCTGCTACCCCGAGTTCCACCCCCAGGCGAGGAGCCCCGCGGACGATCTCGCCAACTTCAAGCGCAAGCTGGACGCCGGCGCGAATTCGGCGATCACCCAGTACTTCTTCAACGCCGACTCCTATTTCCGTTTCATCGACGACTGCGAGGCGGCCGGCATCACGGTGCCCATCGTCCCCGGCATCATGCCGATAGGCAACTTCTCGCAGCTCGCGCGCTTCTCGGACAATTGCGGGGCCGACATCCCGCGCTGGCTGCGGCTGAAGATGCAGGGCTTCGGCGACGACGTCGGCTCGGTACGCAACCTGGGCCTGGACGTGGTGACAGAGCTGTGCGACCGCCTGCTCTCGGCCGGCGCCCCCGGCCTGCACTTCTACACCATGAACCAGGCGGGGCCGACCTCTACGATCTGGCAGCGGCTCGGAATCTAGACCACCCCAGCCGCTGCGACACGGCGTCGGCTGCGCTGGTCAGCTCGCGCACCCAGCCGAGCAGCGTCTTCCTGGTCATCCTGTGCACGGGCCCCGCGATGCTGATCGCCGCAACCACGTTCCCCGAATCGCTGCGGATCGGCGCGGCGATGGAACGCAGGCCGACTTCGCTCTCCTCGTCGTCGACGGCGTAGTTGCGCGCGCGCACCAGCGCGAGCTCGCGCACCAGCACCCTGCCGTCGACGACGGTGTTGGGTGCGCTCGCCGGTAGGCCGCGCGCGATGATCCGGGCGACCTCCTCGTCGGGCTGGAACGCGAGCAGCGCCTTGCCGACGGCGGTCGAGTGCACCGGCGCGCGCGTCCCCACCTTGGAGCCCATCCGCAGCGCCTGCTTGCTCTCGTGCGTGATGATGTAGAGCACAGAATCGTGGTCGAGGATCGCGAGGTGCACGGTTTCGCCCGTCTTCTCCATGAGCGCGCGAAGGAACGGCCGCGCCTCGGTGGTGAAGTCCATCTTGCGGCGCACGAGCGTCCCCAGCTCGAACAGCGCGAGCCCGAGCCGGTACTTGCCGTCGCCCGCGTTCTGCTCGAGCATCCCCTGGTCGAGCAGGGTCGACGCGAGCCGGTGCACGGTGCTCTTGGCGAGCCCCAGACGCTTGGCGAGGTCGCTGATGCCGATCTCGTAGTGGTCCTCCGAGAACGCGCGGATGAGGCGCAGCGAGTTGGCGACCGAGGAGAGCCGGGTGCGCTTCCTGGGCCGGCCTACTTCACCGACACCAGATCGTTCCAGTGCTTGAGCCATTTTTCGTCCTCGTCGACGAGGGACACGGGGTCGAGCATCACGTAGGGAAACGTGACCAGCGGGCTTTTCACTTTCGCGCTGACGGGAAACCGCCCCATGGAATTGAACAGCTCCTGCCCTTCCGGCGAGAGCACGAAATCGGCGAACAGGAGCGCCGCGTTCGGATGCGGCGCGGCAGCGGCAAGCCCCAGCGCCTGCGGCCTGCCGATCACCGGCTCGACCGGCTTCCAGTCGATCGGCATTCCCCTGCGCTTCATGGAGTCGGCGTTGGAGGCGTAGTTGGTGAGGCTTACCGGGACCTCGCCGGCGGCCACCAGCTCGGACAGCAGCACGTGACCCTTGCGGACATCGGGCTTCATCGCAACGAGCTTGCCGAAGAAATCGAGCGCGCTTTTCTCGCCGCGGCGCATCGCGAGTCCGGCGAGCCACTCCTGGTCGGTCGCTTCCAGGCCGATCCGGCCCTTCCACTTGGCATCGAGAAAGCCCTCGTAGGCGTCGGGCAGCTCGTCGCGCCTGACCTTGGCGGTGTTGAACGCGACCACGAAGAAATCGACCCGGTCGGCGACCCACCCGCGGTGGGCCGGCACGCCCCAGGGCGGGATGTCGGCGATGTAGGGGCTCTCGAATCGCGAGGTCACGCGCTCGCGGGCGAGCGCCTCGAGCTCGGGCCCGTTGGTCTCGACGACGTCGACCGCGCGGCGGCGCGCCTTCGCCTCGTTCAGCGCGCGCTGCATCACCTGCGAGCTGAGCGAGCGCCACAGCTGGACCTTGACGCCGGTCTTGTTCTCGAATGCCCGCGTGAGCGGAACCGACTCCGAGGTGGCGAGCGAGGTATACAGGACCAGCATTCCTTCCCTGCGCGCGCCTTCCGCCAGCCGCCGCGCACGGTCGCCGCCGCCGTAGAGATAGACCGACTCCTGCGGAGATTGCGCGAAGGCGCCGGCCGCGAGGCCGATTCCCAGCGCGAGTGCCGCCAGACGCATCATCCCGGGAATTATATAATTTAATTTCGGAATCCCGTTCTGCATGTAGGAACCATGCCGCACGACAAGGACCAAACCCACTGGCACGAGCCGAGCGGCTCCAAGCGCGCCGGCTTCGGCGAATTCAGGAAGCAGCCGACGCCCTACGACGCCTTCATGGAGGCGGAAGGCATCCCGGTCTTCCGCGGCATAGGCATCCGCAAGGTGCAGGACCTCGCGCTCGCGCCCTGGAAGCGCACCGGCGGACGCGGCCACTACATCCAGCTCCACGGCACCGAGACCAAGTGGGGCTGCTACGTCGTCGAGGTGCCGCCCGCGGGCGCGCTCAATCCCGAGAAGCACATGTACGAGGAGATCTTTCTCGTGGTCGAAGGCCGCGGCACGACCGAGGTGTGGCAGGAAGGCGAGCGGAAGAGGCACGTCTTCGAGTGGCAGCAGGGCTCGATGTTCTCCATCCCGATGAACGCCTGGCACCGCCTGGTTAACGCGACCTCGGGCGGCGCGCTGCTGCTCGCGGGCACCACCGCGCCCAACGTGCTCAACATGATCAACAACGTCGACGCGGTGTTCGGCAATCCATTCGTCTTCCGCGACCGCTTCTCGGGCGCCGACGATTTCTTCAAGCCGAAGGACGACATCGAGCCCGACCCGGTGAGGGGCCTCGCCATGCGGCGCACGAACTTCATCCCCGACATCGTCAACTGCGAGCTTCCTCTCGACAACCGGCGCTCACCGGGCTGGCGGCGCGTCGAGCCCTTCATGACGAACAACTGCTTCTATTTCTGGATCGGCCAGCACGAGCAAGGCCGCTACTCCAAGGGCCATGCGCACACGTCGGCCGCCGTCCTCATCTGCGTGAGGGGCAAGGGCTACACGTATACCTGGCCGGAGCGGCTGGGCGTCACGCCGTGGAAGGACGGACGCGCGAGCGAAGTGAAGCGCGTCGACTACGAGCCGGTGGGCATGGTGAGCGCCGCGCCCGGCGGGGCGCGCTGGTACCACCAGCACTTCAGCGGCTCGAAGGATCCTCTGCGCCTCACCGCGTGGTTCGGCCCGCACAACCCGGGGCGCGACCCCGGCGTGCCGGGCGAGAAAGCGATCGACTACACCGGCATGGACATCCCCGAGGGCGGCACCTCGATCCCGTACTGGATGGAGGACCCCTTCATCCGCGAGGAATACGAGGCGACGCTCAAGAAGAACGCAGTCCCGACCCGGATGGATCCGGGCTGGTACGTCCCGCCGAAGAAGTGATGGCCGAAAACGCGGGCGGCCGGATCTTCTTCAGCGGCGCTGGGCGCAGCCTCGAGGTCGAAGACGAGATCGAGCTCGCCAGCGTCGGCGTCGATATCGGCTCCTCCACCTCGCACCTCGTGTTCTCCCGCCTGGTGCTCGAGCGCGTCGACAACCGCTACGTGGTCGCCGAGCGCAAAGTTGTGCATGAGTCGGAGATCTTTCTCACCCCCTACTCGGACGACTCCACTATCGACGCTAGGGCGCTAGGCCGCTTCGTCGACGAGCAGTACCGCGCGGCAGGCATCGAGCCGGAAAAAATCGATACCGGCGCGCTCATCCTCACCGGAGTCGCGGTGCGGCGCTCGAACGCGCGCGCGATCGGCGATCTCTTCGCCGCGCAGGCGGGCAAATTCGTCTCGCTGAGCGCCGGCGACGCGCTCGAGGCAACGCTCGCCGCGTACGGCTCGGGCGCGGCGGCGCGGTCGATCCGCGACTCGGCGCGGGTGATGAACGTCGACATCGGCGGCGGCACCTCCAAGATCGCCGTGTGTGAGGATGGCGAGGTCGTCGAGATCACCGCGCTCGACGTCGGCGCACGCATCGTGGCGTTCGATTCCTCGGGACGCGTGACCCGCGCCGAGGACGCCGGGAAGCGGTTTGCCGCGGAGGCGGGCGTGCCGCTCGAGATCGGGCGCGCGGCCGACCCCGAGGGACTGGGGCGGATGATCGGGCGCATGGCCGACCGTCTCTTCGAGGCGATGAGCCGCTCGTCTCTGGACCCGCGCACCGCCGCCCTCCTCCGCCTTCCTCCACTACTCAACGGGCGCAGCCCGGACGTGGTCACGTTCTCCGGCGGCGTGTCCGAATACCTGTACGAGCGCGAGGCGCGCCAGTTCGGGGATCTTGGCGCGCCGCTCGCCCGGGCCGTTCTCGCGCGCGCGCGGGAATGGGGGCCGCGCATCGAGCCCTGCGACGAAGGCATTCGCGCCACCGTGATCGGCGCCTCGCAGTACACCGTACAGGTGAGCGGCGGCACCATCTTCGTCGCTCCCCACGACGCCCTGCCCCTGCGCAACGTCCCGGTCATCGCGCCCGAGCTGCCGCTCGAAGACGAGAACCTCGATCGCGGCAGCATCGCCGCTTCCATCCAGGCGGCCCTGCGCCGCCTCGACCTGCAATCGGGCGAGACGCCGGTCGCCCTGTGCTACCGCTGGCGACACTCCGCGACCCACGCGCGCCTGGACGCCTTCTGCCGCGGCGTCCTCGCCGGACTCGCCAAGCCCCTCGAGCGCGGGCAGCCGCTCGTCCTCGTCGGCGAAGGCGACGTCGGCGGCCTCATCGGAATCCATTGCCGCGAAGAGCTGCACGCGCAAAATCCCATCGTCTCGATCGACGGCGTCGTCCTCAAGGAATTCGACTACATCGACGTCGGCGCGCTGCTGGAAGCTTCCGGCGCCGTCCCGGTTGTGATCAAGTCGCTGGTATTTCCGAAGTCGGACGCAGTGGGACGAGCCGAGCCCGAGCGCCGTGCTCGCGCGGATTGAGCGCGATATTGCGGCATATCGTTCCATATGCGTGCAGAGGTTTGCATAGGCCGGCATATGGCTCTAGGATGGGTCGGGTGAGGTTACATTATGTGGGACGAACGATATAGCTCAATTGAGTACGCGTACGGAAAGACACCCAATGACTTCTTGGCCGCTCATTTCAGCAGAATTCCAAGAGGTAATGTACTGAGTCTTGCCGAGGGTGAAGGACGTAATGCGGTTTTTCTGGCGAAGCACGGTTATTCCGTCACCGCGGTCGATTCCTCCATAGTCGGCCTCAAGAAGGCAGAGCTGCTAGCCAAAGAGCATGGCGTTTCAATCAAGCTGGTTCACGCCGACCTCTCCGGCTTCGACCTGGGCTCCGGTGCTTGGAAGGGGATCATATCCATTTTCGTCCCGTTGCCCTCAGCCGTTCGCAAGGACCTGTATCGGCGCCTTCAAGGCGCATTGGAGAGCGGCGGTGTGTTCCTGCTTGAGGCATTCACGCCAGACCAGATTGGGCGCGGAACCGGAGGCGGGACCGATCCCGATACGATGCAGACAGAACGCTCGCTTCGCGCGGAACTCCCGTCCTTGAAGTTCGAGCATCTGGCCGAGCTCGAGCGGAAGGTCGTCGAGGGCGCCTTTCACACAGGGCAAAGCGCGGTTGTTCAAGCAATTGCCCGCAAAGAAACATAACGAAACAAGACAATGATCGGTCTCGCACGCACGACCGGCGCCGAAACGCTGCTTCGCACGCTGCGCCGCATGGGCGTGGAGAAGATCTTCGCGTCTCCGGGATCGGACTGGGCGCCGCTGTGGGAGGCGCTCGCGATGCCGGCAGCGCGCGATGAATTCCCCGAGTACCTCTCCTCGCGGCACGAGGAGACCGCGATCGCGATGGCGAGCGGCTACGCCAAGGCGACCGGCAAGCTTCCGGCGCTGGTGCTCCACACCACGGTCGGCGCTCTGCACGCGACCATGGGAATGCGCGCCGCTCTGCACGAGCGCATTCCGATGGTGGTGCTCGCCGGCGAGTCGATCAGCTTCGGGGAGCGGCCGGAATACGGCATCGGCCCGCAGTGGCTGCGCCTGCTCTCCGACGTCGGCGGTCCGGCGCGCCTGGTCGCCCCGTGCGCGAAATGGAGCTTCGGGCTGAACGACAGCGCGCTGCTCTCCGCCACGATCGAGCGTGCCTGCCGCATCGCGACCGCGGCGCCCCTGGGCCCGGCGTTCGTGTCGATCCCGACCGAGTTCCTCATGGACACGCATCCCGAGCAGATCCAGCGCTCGACCGCGCCGGTGCGCAGCCCCGCCGCCGACCCGGCGGCTCTCGGGGAGCTTGCGCAGCTCCTTTCGGCAGCAAAGCGCCCCGTGATCCTCAGCGAGGAGGCCGGGAAGGACGCCGCCGCCGTCGACCTGCTCGTCCGTCTCGCCGAGACGCTCGGCGCCCCGGTCTTCGACGCCTGGCAGCCGGGCTATCTGAATTTCCCGAGAAAGCACCCGTTGTACGGCGGGGTCGCTCCCGACATGAAGGCGCTGCTCGAGGAGGCCGATCTGCTCTTCTGCGTCGAGACCGTCGCTCCCGCGCATCCCCCGGCGCTGCTTTCGCAGTCCCGGGCGCGCGTCGCGTATCTCGGCGAAGATCCGCTGCACGCGCACCTGCCCTACTGGGGATTCCGCAGCGACGTCGCGGTCGCGGGGGCGGTTGGACCGTCGCTCGCACAGCTCGCCGAGCGGCTGGCGAGCGCCGTGCCGAAGGGATCGCGCGCCTCGCTCGCGTCGCAATGGGCCGAACGCAACGCCAGGACACGCGAGCTGTTCCTCGAAGGAGGCCGCACCGGGGGCACTCGTCCGCATATCGATTCCGCCTGGGTCGCCCACGAGCTGAATGCCGTCATTCCGGAAGGCGCGATCGTGGTCGACGAGAGCATCACCCACCGTCTCGACGTCGTCCGCCAGCTCGAGCGCCTGGGACGCGGCGGCTTCATCTCGGCGAGCTACGGCGGCCTAGGCATGGGGATCGGCACGGCGCTCGGCGTCAAGGCCGCCAAACCCGGCTCGACCGTCGTTGCCACCATCGGCGACGGCGCGTTCTTCTACAACCCCGTGGTCGCGTCGTTCGGCGCGGCGCAGGAGCTGAAGCTCCCGCTCCTCGTCGTGCTGTTCAACAATGCGGGTTACCTGTCACAGAAAGGAGACGTGATCCGGGAGTATCCCGAAGGATGGGCGGTCCGCCAGAATCGCTTTGCGGGCTTGTCTATCGCGCCACGCCCGGACTATCCGGCGCTTGCGCGCGCGTTCGGAGGTTACGGCGAGGCGGTCGAGCGGCCTCCGGAGGTACGCGCCGCGCTCGAGCGCGGGCTCGACGCCGTCTCAAAGGGGAAGCTCGCGCTGATCGAGATGGTGCTCGCTCCGATCTAGGAGCGACGCTACGACGGCAGGAAATCTATGGGATAGGTCACGACCATCGTGTCCACGGCCTTCGCGCCGAAATCGAACTGCTTGATGCGCACGAGGAGCTTCCGCTCGAGGTCCGGGGATCGCAGCTCGCTCGAGACCAGCTGGCAATCCAGCACCTGCCCCGAGGGGGCGATCGTGAGCTTCACCACGACCTTGCCATGCAGGGTCGGATCATCGCGCAGCGCGCGGTTGTAGATCGTGTAGATCGACCCCTTGTTGCGGTCGAAGACGAGCTTGATGTCCTCGATCGAGCGCGACGCCTTGCCGCTCGCGCCGCGGCGAAGCGTGCCTCCTGTGCCGGCGCCCCCTCCTCCGTCTCCGCCCATGACGCCCTGGACCGCCGTCGTCGAGCGTCCAGCCAGCCCGCCGCCGCCGGTGTCCCGGCTCAGCGAAGCCGTATTGATCCCGCCGCTGCCGCCCGTGGCGTTCGAAGTGATCAGCGAGCGCGACGGCAGCCCCGGGCTCTTCCCCGCGCCTACGCCGGGACCCGAGCCGGTTCCGACGCCCGGGCCGGGCTTGAGGGGCTTCTCGAACTGCGCGGCGACGGGAGCGCCGCGCAGATCCGCGAGCTCGTTCTTCAACGCGAGCAGGCCCACGCCCGATGCCCTGCGGCGGGCGGCCTCGACCTTCTCCCCCGGCGCCTTCGCCGGCTCGGGCTTGCGCGCCTCGGTCACCGGGGGCTTCTTGGGCTCGGGCTTGCTGGCTTCGGGCTTGGCGGCCTCGGGCTCGGGCTTGCGAAGGACCGGAGGCGGAGGCGGCTCGCGCTCGAGCAGCGCCTTCGCGAGCCGCGGCGGCAGCTCCTCGGGCTGATTGCGGTCGGCCTTCGGCACCGGGAGCCAGGGCATGATCAGGCACAGGAGCACGCAGATGATGAGGATGTTCCGCAGGATGCGGCGGAAGCGGCGTTCCTCCTCCTCGGAAACCGTCCACGACGGCACCGCGATGCGGTAGCGGAACTGAACGGCGGCCGCGGCGGTCATGCCTTGCCCTTCTGGATCACGGCGAAGGACAGGTCGCTGTAGTTGGCCCGGGCGCAGGTCACCATGATCTTGCGCAGCAGCCGGTACGGGATGTCCTTGTCCCCCATGATCGTGATCGCCTTGTTCTGGGTCTCCTTGTCCTTCCGGATCAGCTGGCGCCCGGCGTGAAAGTCGAGCTCCGCCTTGAGCGGCGCGATTAGGTCACCCTCCGCCTTCATCGCCTCCGACACCGTGGCCACTTTGCGTCCTTGGACGAGGATGTCCTCGTTGCTCACGACAACGACCACCGTCTCCTTCGGGCTCTTCTCGGCCGTCGATTCCGGCAGCCTCACCGCCTTGGCGCTCGGGAGCACCTCGACTTCCGACGCATTCGCCAGCAGGAAGAATATGAGGATCGTGAAGATGTCGATGAGCGAGACCAGGTTCAGGTCCACCATGGACCTGTTTCGCCCCTGCCTTTCGGCCCGCTTCTGGATCGGCGACAGCTTCATCGCGCCTTCCCCGGGGGCGGAGCGTCGCCGACCGAGATCTCGGGGAACAGCTCGACGCTGCGGCCGCCCTGGGAGCTCTTGGCGAGCCTCACCGCGTCCATGGTGTGTACGAGCGTGTCGTACGACGTGTCGGGTTCGGCGAGAATCGTCGCCGCGAGCTTGTCCGGGTAGCGGGCTTTCAGCTGCTGCATCAGCGCCGACAGCGTCTGGAAGTCGTAGCCGCTGCTCGTGTTCTCCACGCGGCGCAGCAGCCCGCCCATGCGGTCGCCGATCTCGAGCGCGTCGCGGCGGATCACGACCTCGAGCTGCAGGTCGGGCTTGAGATTCTCGAAACCGGACGACCCGGCCGGCAGGCTGAGTTCCAGCACGGCGAGGCGCGAGAACACCGCGGTCGTCAACAGGAACGGCACCAGCACCACGATCATGTTCATGAACGCGGTGATATCCAGGCCCGCCGGGTGCTTGCGCAGGCGTCGGACGCGGGCGCTCATTTGGCGGCCGCGTCAGCCTTCGCGCGCTCGACCAGGTTCAGGAAGCTGATCTTGGCCGCCTCCAGCCCGTCCACGATCTCGCTGGTGCGCGCCTGGAGGAAGGCGTGGATGAGCAGGAAGGGAATGGCGACCATCAGCGCGAACGCGGTGTTGTTCATCGCGATCGAGATGCTCGCCGAGAGCAGCTCGGCTTTTTCAGCTGGGTTGACCTGCGCCACAGCCGTGAACGCTTTGATCAGGCCGATGATGGTGCCGAGCAGGCCGACCAGCGTGATCACGTTGGCGAAGGTGGCGATGTAGTGCGTGCGCTTCTCCAGCCGCGGCACGATCTCCAGCATGCCCTCCTCCATGGCGGCGTCAATATCCTCGCGCCTGCGCGCCGACTTCACGCGCCCTAGCCCGTGGTTCACGATCTTGCTGATCGCGGCGTTCGACTGGGAGGTCACGGCGTAGACCTCCTGGAACTTGCCGCCCCGCAGCAGCGGCAGCAGCTCGTCCCAGATCCTGCGGTTGCTGCGGCGCGCATGCCCGAGATAGATGAAGCGCTCGAGCGATATCGCAAGGCCGACCGCCATGATCAGGATGCTGAAATAGATGAAGACCCCGCTGTCCTGGAAAAACTTGACTACCGTCGCATACGTGCTCATCGACTGACCTCCACAAGAAAATCGAAGAATTCTTCGCGAAAGTGGCTCACTTGGCCTTCTCTCCGGCATCCTGCGACGGCGATTGCGCCGGCGGCGGCTGCATCAGGGAATGGTAGTGGACCTGCCGCTCGAAGACCTCGCGGTCCACCGGGGACAGCGCCTCGTCGAGGACGCTGCTCGCCGGGCGTCCGACCAGGTCGGTCGGCAGCGGCTGCTTCCACGGAACGATGTACAGCACCTTCGGCAGCTCGCGGTTGCCGAGAATCTGGGTGCCTTCGAGATCCGCGCGGTCCGCCGCCCACGCGGGGCTGGCGAGCCACGGCACAACGGCGAGAATCATCCTCAGCTTCATCCGCTCTTCCCTCCTTTGGCCTGGCGGGCGCGCTCGCGCTGCTGCAAGTCGGCGATCCACTTGGTCGTGATCCCCGCCTCGCTTGGCGCGAGCTCCTGGTAGCGCTGATAGTGCTGCATGGCTTTCTCGGCGTCCTGCAGGTAAAGATCGTACAAGATTCCGATGTTGAGATGCGCGTACGCGTAGCCCGGATCGAGTTCGAGCGCCTTCGCGTAGTAACGGCGCGCTTCGTCGAACTTGCCCTCGCGCCGCGAGATCACGCCGAGCTCGTTGTAGTAGGCCGCCCGGTTGGGGTTGAGACGCACGGCCTCCTGAAGCGATTTCACCGCCTGCGCCGGACGCCCGGTGCGGCCGTAGAGGATGCCGAGGTTCGCGTGCGGGCCGGCGAGCTCCGGCTCGCGCCGCGAGACGGCGAGGAAGCCTCGCTCGGCTTCCGCGTAGCGACCGGCGCGGAGCGCGGCGAGCGCCTGCTGGTACAGCGCCCGGGACTCGGCGTCCACGGTCGGCTCCATCTGCACCGGCTTCGACGCGGGCGACTCGGTCTTCGCGGGCTTCGGCGGCGCAGCGGGCGCCTCGACGGGAGCGCGCATCAGCGCCTCGCAGCCAGCGAGAGCCACGCAGGCTAGCGCGAGCGCGAGCGGCGAACCGGCCCTAGTGCAGCGCATCGATCACTCCCTCGTCCTTCTCGAACTTGGCGTACCGCACCGGGCGCAGCTTGCCGAGGGCGGTGAAGCTCCGCTTCACCCAGTCGTCGTACACGCCGCCGCGCACGCGCCGCGCGTTGATCTCGTGCAGCTCGATCGCCTTCTCCTCGAAGGGGTACGCCTGCTCTTCGAGCATGAGGTTGTACTGCTCCACCTCGTCCTTGGACAGTCCCTTGGGGCGCTGGGAATCGAGGAGCGCCTTGCCGAAATCCGCGTACAGCTCCCCCGTGCGGTAGGTCGCCGCGGTCGCCGCCTCCTGCACGCCGTAGTCGGCGGCGACGGCATAGGCCTGCAGCGCCTGCTGCATGCGGTCCTTCTTGCGCTTGAGATTCTTCTTGAGCGGCTCGACCAGGCGCACGCTCCGGTACGCCTCGTCGAGCGGCTCGGCGACCACCAGCGACGCAAGCGATCCCAGCGTGCGCGTGCGGTCCGTGCGCTCCTTCCCGCCCTTCTGCTCCGCTTCGACCAGCTCGCGCGACCACGCCAGGCGCTGTGACGGACGGCCCTCCTTGCGCGCGATCTCGGCGAGGCGGTACCTGGCCTCGATCGCGGGCTCGAGCGGCCTGGGATTCTGGCGCACATAGCGCTCATACGCGGCCGCGGCGCCCCGCTCCTGCCCGCCTTTCTCGTACAGCTCGGCCGACTGCCAGAGCGCCGCGCGCGCCATCGCCACATCCTTCCCGGTCGAGGCGAGCGCACCGTACTCGGCTGCCGCCTTGAGCGTCTGGCCGCTTTCGACGTAGCACGCCGCGAGCTTGCCCGGCACTTCCGCCTGAAGCGGATGCTTGGGGTATTCGCGGCGGAAGCCTTCGAGCACCGTGGCGGCGCCGGTCCAGTCCTTGAGCGAGATCATGGCCGCCGCGGCGTCGTACTGGGCGTTCGCGCGTATCGGCGAATCCGGCGCCACGCGGCCGACGCGGAGGAAGTGGTCCGCCGCCGCGCGCATCTGGCCCGCGGCGCGCGCCTGCTCGCCCTGCTTGTACACCGAGGCCGCGAGGCGCTCGGTGAGCCCGGCGCGGCTCGGCGAATCCTTTCGCGTGAGCGCCAGCGCTTCCCGGTACTCCCGCTCGGCGCGGTCGAAGGCTCCCTGCTGGAAGTCGACGTGACCCGTCACGGTCCAGGCGGTGCGCCTAAGCTCGGGCGCGGCCGGCGGCTGCATCGCGAGCACGCGCCGCGCCATGATGGCCGCGGAGCCGGGATCGTTGCCGGCGTAGAGCTTCTCGGCCGCATCGGTGAGCACGCCCGCCGCGCGCGCGTCCTTCGGGTTCGCCTCGGCGAATTTCAGCGCGCTGTCCACGGACTTGCCGCGCACCAGCCGAAGCTCCTCGCCCTTCGCCTGCTTTTCCTGCTGGGCATAGGCGAGGAGCGCCGCGTAGCCCGCGTCCGCCGACTTCTCGTGGCGGGGATAGTCGTAGGCAGTGCGCTCGTACTCGGTCGCCGCCGCGGAAAAGCGCTTGTCCTCGAACAGCGATTCCGCCAGCAGGAAATTCAGGGCCGGCGCGCGCGGATCGGTCGGGAAGGACTCCACGTACAAGCGGTACCAGCGCGCTGCCTCCCGGTAGTCCTCGCTCTTCTTGCTCTTCTGCGCGGTGGCGTGATAGTGGCGCGCCAGCTCCTCGACGTGCGTCTTCACGTACGGCGACACGCGCGCGTACGCGAGATCGCCGTTCACCCGGCGGAACTCGCTGTCGACCCCGTAGCGCAGCACGAACTCCTTCTTGGCCTCGAGCGCGAGCGCGGTGAAGCCCGCCTGCTGATAGGCCTGGATCACACGCGACTGCATGAGCGGCGACTGCGGATTCGTGGGATAGCGGCGCGCGAATGCGTTGAGCACGTTGGCCGCGTCGGCGGTGCGGTCCTGCTTGAAGTAGAGCTCGCCTAGCTGCTGGTAAACGCGGAACTCGTACTGCCGCCGCGGCGGCGGCGTCGAGAAGTATTTCGGGATCGTGTCCGCCCCCTGGAGATTCGCGAGGCTGAGGCTCAGCACGCGGAAGGTGTCTTCCGCGAGCTCGCGCTCCGCGCGCGTAAGGCCGGGGATCTCCTCCAGGGCCGCGCCGTTGTCGCGGCCTATCAGCTTGCGGTCGAGCACCGCCGCGAACGACGGCACCGCCTCCTCCAGGCGCGCCTGCTTGAACAGGGACCATCCGTGCATGTAGAGAGCGCGCTCGTAGAACGTCGAGGCTTCCGGCTTGCGCCCGTCTGCCGTGCTCCCGTGTTCCTCGTCCGGCCGCTCCCGCGGCGCGCCGATCGCGATCTCTATCTGGCTTGTCTGGGTCTCGGGGACGGCCGGCTCCGGCTGCGCATCGCCCTTGCGTATCACGGCCGCGTAGGCCTGCTCGGCCTCGGGATAGCGGCGCAGCGTGAACAGCAGCTCGCCGCGGCGGAACTCGGCCTCGTCGTGGTAGCTGCTCCTCGGATACTGGGCGACCAGCCGGTCCAGGGTTGCGAGCGAGCGCGAAAGGTCGCCCGTCTGGTCGTACGCCTGCGCGAGCTGGTAGAGGACGCGGTCGGCGCCCGGATAGGCCGGGTAAGCCGCCAGCAGATCCCCGTAGGCCTTGATCGCATCGCGGTATTCCTTCGAGCCCGAGCTCTCGGCCACGTCCTCGCGCGCTTTCTCGATCTCGAGATCGCCGAGGCGCCGCATGGCCTCGGGACGCAGCCGGTCCCCCGGCGCGGCCTCCAGGAACTTGCGGTAGGCCTGGATCGCCGCGGCGCGGCTCGCCTCGACGGCCGTGTCGCGCTCGATCGCGACCTGCCTCTGCTCCAGGCTGCGCAGCGTGGCCGTCCCCGTCTGCCTCGGCGCCGCGCAGGCGCCGAGCAGGCAGGCACAGGCCAGGATGGCGCGTCGATTCACTGTGCCTTCTCCGTCACTCGGACTGCGCGGTCGTAGATCTGCGCCACGGCGAACCGCGCCTGCGCAATGTAGGCCACCATCTGTTCGCGCCGCCGCGAGAGCTCCGCGACGGCGAGCTCGGCCAAGTCGTCCTCCTGCTCGCGGGCGGCCACCGCGACGCTCGCCTGCATCTGGCCCACCCGGAAGCGCAGGGCTTCGATGCGTCTCTCGAACTCCTGGAAGCGGGCGGGCGCCTGGGCTTGCGCCTGCTGCAGCTCCTCGCGGCGCGCCTCGGCCTGCGAGATCAGCCGGCCGGTTTCCTGCAGCGCCTTGTCCTCGCTTCGCAGGCGCACGGTGAATTGCGAGGCCAGGTCCCACCCAAGGAGGCCGCGCAGGAGCCGGTACTTGTCGCGCGCCGCCTCCCTCTCGGCGGGGTCCAGGCGCTCGAGGCCGGCGCGCACGCGCTCCAGGCGCACGGCAAGAGCGCGCTCCTTCCCGTTCGCAAGCGCCTCGGCGTCCTCCGCGCTCTCGATACGCGCCAGCCTCTGGACTTCGGCGAGATACGCCGCGCGCAATCCGTCGAGTCGGAGCGCCCGCTCGCCCGCCAAGGTGCGCGGCAAGCGCTCGGCGAACCCCTGCCGGCGCACGTCGAGCATGTCGCGGTAGCTGCCGATGCTCTGCCGCCAGGTGTCGAGCCTGCGTGACAGGAACAGCAGATCCCGGTAGTTCTTCAAACCTTCCTGAAACGCATTGCTCGCCAGCAGCTCGGTCAGGTAGCGGGCTTCGGGAGTATCCGGCAGCTGGCGCACCCGCCAGAACCATCCGGATTCCTCTCCCGGGTTATCGCGCAGGATGTTTTCGACCAGCGCTCCCCGGCGAATCGCGGCGATCGCCTCGTCGACGCGAGCGATCTCGCGGGTGTAGGCATCGAGCGCGCCCTCGTAGCGCTGGAGCGCCTGGCGGTATGCGCCGAGCTTCCCGAGCGCGAACGGCACCGCGAGCATCGACTCCTGCACCGCCGCGTCCGCCATCGACCGGTCGGCCAGCTCCGTCCAGGGCACCAGGGCGCGCTCATACCGGTAGCGGGACGCCTGCGCCCAGCCCAGGCCGAGCAAGGCCTTGTTCGACATGAGCCCGTTGAGCCGCACCCGCTCCAGGTAGGACTCCGCGCGGGCCGGGGCGTCGCTCTGCAGGAAGGCGTACGCGAGCGCGACATTGGCCTTGTCGCGCAGCGCGGTGAGCTCCTCCCCCTGCGCCGGACCGCGTCCGATCTCGTCCAGCAGCGAAACCCCGTCGTCCCGGAGGCCCGCCTGGATCAGCGCGACGCCGAGGTTGTAGCGGCCGTACGCAGCCCACGCCGACCGGCTCGAGGTCTTCTGCAGCATGCGGATGGCTTCGCCGTACTGCTTGCGCCGCATGAGCAGCGCGGCGTACAGGACGACCTTTTCCTCCTCGAGCTCCCCGGGCAGCGGGCCGCGCACCCTGGAGATCGCGTCTTCGGCTTCGGCGGCGTCGCCGCGCTGATAACGTATCTTGGCGAGATAGAACCACGCCCGGTCGCGAACCGCAGGGGGCGCGCCGGCGTCGATCAGCGCCTGAAAGATGCGCCCGGCTTCGCGGTCCATACCGTACGACACCAGCATTCCGCCGCGCAGCAGCTCCGCCTCGTGGTCGTGGTGCGGCATCCGGCCGAAGTGCTGCGCAACCATGAGCTGGGTCAGCGCCGTGAAATAGTATTCCTGGAAGAAGAAGTACAGGACCTCGCCGAAGTGCGGGTCCTTGACCACGTGCGTCTCGGCGGCGCGAGCCGGGGCGGCGGCGAGCGCCGCGGCGCAGGCGAGCGCCGTCCACAGCGCCCGGCCCTTCCGGTGCATCGCTCGCGCCATCGCGGCCCTACCACTCCTTGACGCGGAAGTCCGGCTGCTGCCCGCGCGTATCGTCCCGGATCTGCAGCTCGATGTACTTGGGATCCGTGCCCTTCTCGAACTTGAGCGACGTCCCCCGCCGGTAATCACGCCCCTTGGGCCCCTTACCGACGAACACCGCGATCAGCTCGTGCTTTCCCGTCCTCAGGTTCCCCATGTAGAGACGCTGCACGCCGCCGCGATGCAACGCGCGCACCTCGCGCTCGGTGTAGAGATAGTTGGTCACCACCGAATCGTCGAGCTTCAGCTCCACCGAGTCGAGGTCGAAGAGCGCTCCTACGTCCACTGATACGAACACCGCCACCTGCGTGCTCGCCGGGAACAGCAGCTCCTCCTCGAGCACGAGAAGGTCGCGGTTGAGGTCCATCGCCTCCTGCTTGAGCGACTGGATGCGGGTATCCAGAGCCTGCGGGTCCCGCGGCGGGGACTTGGGGGGCTCGGCTGCTCCAGCGAGGTTGCCCGCGAGCGCCAGCGCACCGAGGATTGACAGGGTTTTCATGGCTGCATCTCCGTCTAGAACCATCCTGAGAGGAACATCTGAATGACGTTGGCCTGATACGAATACAGCTGGCCGGTCCGCACGTCTGTGAAGTTGTTGTAGTGATAGCGCACGAGCTCGTAATCGAGGTTCAGGCTGGCACGGCTGAGGCCGAAGCGGTTGTCGAACAGCTGATAGCTGGCCCGGAGCCCCAGCGCGTTGTTGGTGAAGTCGCTCAGCTCGCGGTCCCGCGCCATATACGCCATCTGGGTGGTGAAGTTGTCGGCGTAGAAGGAGGCCGCCGACTGCCTGTAGTGGCGCAGCCGCGGCTCGACCAGCCAGCGCTCGTCCAGGCGGTGCGCGTAGCCCGCCTCGACGGTCTGCGCACGGATGTCCCAGGTGTCCCAGAAGTAGCGGTAGCGCAGGTACGCGGACCCCTTGAGCTGGCCGTCGTCCGGGCCGAAACCCTTCACGATCCCCAGCGCGACTGCATAGCCGTCGCGCGCGCGGGGATAGACCTCGGGAACCGACAGGCCGAGCAGGAGCGCCGAGCGGTAGGGACTCTGCAGGTAGCCGGTCTCCAGGTTGGCCTCGTAGTTCACGGTCGCGAGCACGCTCCTCGTGACGACCTGGGAAACCCCGAGCTTGTACTGGTAGCGGTCGGCGTGATCGGAGAAGTCCGTGTGCGACTTGCCCACGTCGGCGTGGCTCTCGGCGTACCCCAGGCTGACGGTCGTGAGGCCCTCGAAGACCTCGTGCGTCACGCTGAGGCCGACCGTGTTCGTCACGTAGTCCGGCTCCGTGCTGCGCAGCAGCGACACTCCGAGCGTCGTGTTGCGGTACAGGTAATCCACGCCTCCGCCGTACTCGGTGCGCTTCTCCTTGAACGGACTGGCCGTGGTCACGACGTCGATCGAGGCACAGCTGACGCTGTCGACGAAGTACGAGGCGTACGCCGACACGCTCTCGCCGAACCCCTTCCGCACCAGCAGGGCCGGCCCGTCCACCTTCGTTCCGCCCCCGTTGTAGTAGTGGTACATGAGATCGGCGCGGTCCGCGGGAAGCACGGCGGCGCGCGCGGGCGCGGCGAACAGGCCCGCCAGCGCGACCCACAGGGCATGGGCGAGGGTCTTCAGTTGCATCCGCATCCGCCCCCCTCCGCCACGGTGGCGCCGCGCGCCCCTTCGCGGACGTCGTGAACGTGCTGCAGGACCTTGTCGGAAAGCGGATCGCGGGATGCGCTCATCAGCGAATCGGCGAGCCAGCCCCGCTCGTACGGCTTCACCCAGGGCGTGACGGTGCAGCCGGCAAGGCACGCCGCCGCCGCAAGCGCCGATAGAGTCCTTCGCTTCATTCTTTCAGCAGCTCCCGCACCTGCTGCTCGTACTTGCGCTCGTAGCCGTCGTAGTAGCCGCGGTGGAGGAAGCGCACGCGTCCGTCGCGGTCGATGACGAGGGTGGCCGGCATCGTGTCGACGCCGTAGAGCTTGGCGACGCTCTTGTTGCCGTCGAACAGCGTCGGGAAGCGCAGGTCGAGCCGCTTGAGCATGGCCTCCGCGTCCCTGCGGTTGTCGTCGACGTTGACGGCGAGCAGCATGAAGCCGGCGCTCCGGTACTGAGCGTAGATCTTGTTCAGCAGCGGCAGCTCCTGGCGACAGGGGCTGCACCAGGTCGCCCAGAAATTCACCAGGACGACCTGGCCGCGCAGCTCGCTCAAGCGCACGTTGCGGCCGCTGTTGCTCTTCGCCGCGAAGTCGGGAGCCGCCGCCCCGACCTTCGGCAGGGCCGCGAGGGCCGCGTTGCTTCCCAGAGCCGGGCCCGCGAGCGCGAGCAGGACGGCAAGGCGACGCGCGAGTGCAGTCATGTCATTCCTCCTTCAGAAATACGCCCCGATGCCGAGCGTCATCTCGAAATTGTGCGTGAGCTCGTTCTTGCCCAGGATGTCGGAGCTGAACATGTGGTCCCTCATCTCGAAGCGCAGCGAGAGCCAGTCCTTCGGGAGGACGCGGATCCCGATCCCGACGTCGTAGGCAATGTGTTTCTCCGTGTTGAACTTGACGTTCCCCACCCCGCCGATGAGATACACCGCCGAGGTCATGGCCCAGTCCTTTCCCGTGAAGATCTCTCCCGGGAACACGTTCCAGCCCACCGAAAGGTTGTAGTACGTGAGCGGGACCTCCTCGCTGCTGAAGATCGGAATTCCCAGCCGGCGGTAGGATTCGTCGGACACCTTGGAGCGCCCGTATGTCCCCTCGAGGAAGAAGTCCTCGGTGACGTGATACCCGAGGCGCAGGCCGGCCGACGGCTTGGAGCCGAAGCCCTGCACGCTGAGAATGCCGGCGTAGCCGCTGATCTCGAGATCATTCGCGCTGATCTTGGGTACACGGACGTCGCGCCGGTCGACTTGCGCAGGAATCACCGGCTCCGGGATGGATTCGTTCGACTGCGCGGCTGCCGCCGCGGGAACGATCATACCCATCGTCGCTGCGAGCAACACCGGGATTACTGGATTCGCCATCGGCTGTATCTCGACCTAGAAAAAGAACGCGGCGCCCGCGGACACCTCGTTGAAGTGATCGGCGCTATTGTAGTTAACCAGGGCGATGTGCCTCTTCGCCTCGACGCGCAGGAAGAACTGCCGCGTGACGTAGTAGCGCAGGCCGATCGCCGCGTTCGCGAGACCGCCCTTGGTCTCGATTGCGCTGACGAGCGTCACGTTCGGAACATTGGCGAAGCGCCCCGCCCCCAGGGAGAAGAACGGCGACCAGCGCGAGTCGGGAAACGGCTGCGAGACGATCGATGCGTAGTAGAGCGAGGTCGTCGAGAAATCTCCCGTTGACTGCGCGATCGTCAGCTCGGCCACGAAATTCTCGTGGAGGCGGTATCCGGCGTAGGCCGACAGCAGCGGATCGTGGCTCAGCCTCCCGAGGGAGAATCCGAATTCCATTCGCCGCGAGAGGTAGTCGTCGAACAGGACGTCGCGAAACGTCTTCTTTTCGCCGGCCTCGGTTAGCGTGGCCTCCATCTGGATGCGCGACACCCACCCCTGCTTGCCGCGCGCGGTCCTTACCTTGAACCAGTCGGTATGCCGCCCGAGAATCTCCACGCGCTCCCCTCGTTCCGCGATGTCGAAGATCGGATAGCCACGCCCCGGTCCGGTGTGCAGCTCCAGATAGGGATCGGCCACCAGCACCCGCTCCTTCGGTTCTTCGGCCCGCACCTGCGCGGCGAGCGCGACCAGCGCCAGGAGGCACCATCGGGCAACCCCCCCCGGCGCGCCCATTCAAAAACCGCAGCTCGTGAAGGTGCTCGCCACCGGCACGCACTGGCCGCACGAGGGGCTGGCGTCGCCCAGGGCGGGGTCGACCTGGTTGCTGATCCAGTTGAAGACGGCGAGGTAGCAGCTGTCGGTGCGCCCCTGAAAGACGCGGCCGCCGCCGTGGGTGACTTCCTCGGCCGGCTTCACCAGGACGGGGCTCGAGTGCGGATCGCCCAGGTTGGACAGGGTCTGCACGACCAGCTTGTCCGCGTTCACGTCCGTCGCGCTCAGGGTGAAGCGGCCGCCGTTGCCGCCGGCTAGATGGCAGGTGCTGTTCATGCAGCTCACGGTCGCTCCGTCCTGGCGCCGGATCTGGCCGGAGAGCACCGGCATCACGCAAGCCTGGAAGTCGTTGGTGCACAGCACACCCTGCGCGACGACCGCTTGCTGCTGCACCTGCTGCCCGCACGCGGCGAGCGCCAAGGCGCCCGCCGCGACGCTGCACAATAGGAAGCTCGGCCCCCTCGCTACTGGCACGTCAGCGTGCCCGCGATCCAGGAACGGATCGTGGCGTAATCGGCGGAACCCGATGGCAGCACCGGCGTGGTGGCGTTCGGACCTCCAGGATGCGGCGGCGTGTCGCTGAGCGAGCGCGACGGCCGCAGCAGCAGCAGGCTGCTGTCGGGCGCGGCGATGTTCGTCACCATCGTCGCCGTGACGCCGAAATCGGCCGGCGTGTTCCCCGTCAGCACGAAGCGATTCGCCGTGAACCCGGTGTTCGGGGTCCCGCCGCTCGACCCGTTGTTGGTGCCGACGCCGAAGGCCTGATGGCAGGTGGCGCAGGTCGCCTGCAGGATCGGCTGCACCTTGCACGCGAACACCGACTCCGAAAGCTGCGGCGCCGCCGTGCGCAGCGTGGTCCCGTTGTAAGGATCGTTGAAATACGTTCCGCCGATGTCGATCCACTCGGTGATGATGCGCTTCTCCGCGGCAGTCAGCGGGCTCGCGATCGTCGTGTGGTTCACGTAGGTGGCGCCGTTGAAGCACTGGCTGTTGCCCGCGAGGCAGAACGCGCGCTGGGTCGTGCCGCTCGCATCGGCCTTGAGCGGCTGCTCGAACATCCGCTCGATCAGCCTGCTGCCGCGCGCCGCTCCAGGCTCCACCGGCGGCACCTCGCGCGCGATCATGAACTCGCCGTCCTCATTGACCGTAATGATGGGCTCGCCGTTGGCGTCGAGCAAGGGAGGCCCGACCATGAGGCTCTGGTAGCCCATCGTGCGGCCGAACTCGCCCGAGATCGTCGCGCTCAGGTCGAGCCCCGCGGCCGGCGTGAGCCCGCTGTGGCAGCTCGCGCACTTGGCATCGAGGATCGGCTGGATGTGATCCGGGAAGTTGATGACGATGGCGCAGTCCTTGGCGGACCAGGTCGTCGCGCACGACGCGGGGCCTTTCACAGGCGAGGCGCTCAGGCCCGAATACGTGATCGAGATCGGCGCCTGCGGCGTGAGGGACGTGCCGTTCTGGGTGTTGAAGACCGGGGTCCAGAAGTCCGTGTAGGAAATATCGCCCGCGAGGTTCGAGTAGGTCGCATCAGCAGTTGCCCGCGTTTCGGCCTGGCTCGACGAGGTCCCCGGGTTCGGGGTCGTGGTCGTGAGGCGGGGGGAATGGCAGCCCTTGCAGAAGCGCCGCTCGCCCTCGCGCGCCTGGATCCAGTGCGTGTGCTCGATGAACTGGCGCCCGTTGGCGTCGAGCACCGTGATGTTGATCGCGGTGTCGGCCGGGACGTGCGCGCGGATCGAGCCGTCGGGCTCGACCGTCCCGTAGCCCACGATCTGCTGCATCTCGAACTCGGTCTCGCCGAGCGCCTCGCGGTTCATTCCGGAGGGCGTCGGCACCGCCTTGGTGATGCGGAAGAAGCGCGCGACGCGGCTTGCGTACTGCGGCTTGTCCGGCGCCGACATGTTGGCGATGTCGGGCTGGCCGGCGACGCGCGGGATGGACTCGCCCGCGGCGAGCACCGCGTCGCCCATGCGCTGCTTGTCGTCGGTGTTGTACACCGTGCCGACGTCGAACAGCCCGAACCCGGCGGGGATGGTGGTATCGGGCGTGAACTGGCCGATCACCGCCGGCTTCGGGCGCGGCTGCAGGGGCACCGGGTTGGCGAAGTAGAAGCCGTCCTGCGGGGGAACCACGGGCCGCAGGGTCTTCGCGCCCAGGTCGAGCATGTAGATGCCGTAGCGCGGCGTGCCTTCGACGGTGGTGGGGTTGCCGAGGGGATCCGTGCCAGGCGTCGGCTGCGAAGGCGTGAACACCACCAGCGCGCGGTTCGTGCCGTCCCATAGGGGATACGGGTTGCGGTAGCGCCCGAGCGGCGACAATCCTTGATCGCGCATGGCGGCCAGGTCCGACGCCGAGGCGCCGGGAAGCATCAGCTCCGTAACTTGGACCTGACCGTGAGGCTGTCCCAGCGCGTTCAGAGGCGCGTTGTCGCCGGGCTCGTCGAACTCGGAGTAGTTCTTGTAGTCGATGACTTCGAGCGATCCGCCTTCGCGCGTGCGCGAAAGCGGCATGAGCGTGGCGATGAGATGCCCGTCTGGCATCTCGCGCGGCTGCATGTAGCTGTTGCCGGGGCTGTGCGCGCCGTACACGACGAAAAGGTTCGTCCCGTCCGGGTTCACCTTGAAGATCGTGAACTGGTTGCGCTCGCCGACGTGATCCCAGCGCGAATAGAGTATCTCTCCGGTGCTCAGGACCGTTGGGTTGCGGTCGTGGCTCTGGTCGAACGAGATCTGGCGGCAATTCTTGCCGTCGGAATCCATGACGTGCAGGACCGCCGTCTGCTCCCGGTCGTATTCGTCGACGTAGGTATAGGGCGTCCGGCCCTGCGCCTGCATCTGGCTCTTCGTCGTCTCCTGGCGGTTCGATATGAACACGATGCGACCGTCGGGCAGGTAGGCGGGCTCGGTGTCGTCGCCCGCGAAGGCCGCGTCGCAGGCGATGCGCCGCGTCGACTTGCTCACGGTGTCGTATTCCCAAATCCCCCAGTTGGAGTCGGCCGGCCGGCGCATCGCGAACACAATCTTCGTGCCGTCGAAGGAGACCTCCGGGTGGTTCACGTCGCCCTGGCCGTTGGTGAGGGAGGCGGTGACGTTCGTCTCGGTCCCGCTCGGCGAGGACTTGTCGCGGATGAAGAGATCGCCTCCCTGGCCGGTCGTCACCGCGTCCGTCGGATTCCCGAGAGCGGAGACGGGCCGCTTGACGTAGGCGATGGCGACGTCGCCCCCGACGGTGATGGAATCGGAGCTGCCGGTGCAGGCGGCCACACCGGCCGCCACGCCCGCCAGCGCCCAGGCGATCCTGCGTTCAGTTTGAAAGCGCCACATGACTGCCTCCTCGCACTGCGGGCCCTAGCCCTCGTGCATTGCGGTTGACTCGCGACGCAAGCCGCGCGTCGTGTGCAGGTTTCCCCGGTCGTCGATCACCACGGCATCGATCTCCGGCAGCGATTCGACGAAGCGGATTCCCTGCTCTGGTCCCTTGATGAACACGCTCTTGGAAATGCCCTCCGTCGTCGTGGCGTCTGGGCCGATGATGGTGACGCTGCGAACCCCGGTCGCCGACATCCCCGTCTTCGGATCGAGGATGTGGTGATAGCGGACGCCGTCCTCCTCGAAGTAGCGCTCGTAGTCGCCCGAGGTCGAGATCGCGGCGTCCACGAGGGGAATCCTCGCCGCCATCGCGTCCTTGTTCCTGGGGTCCTGGATGCCGATCATCCAGGGCCGTCCGCGCTTGTCGCCCAGCACGCGGCTGTCGCCCCCGGCCATGACCAGGGCCTGCCGCACGCCGCGCGCCCTCAGCAGGGCGATGCAGTTGTCCACCGCGTGCCCCTTGGCGATGCCCCCGAGGTCGACTTGCACTTTGTCGTGCGCGAAACGGATCGTGCGCCGGGCGTGGTCGAGACGGATGTGCCGGTAGTCGATGCCCGGCAGCGCCGAGGCGACCTTGTCG
Source organism: Burkholderiales bacterium (assembly GCA_035499735.1). Classification (GTDB taxonomy): domain Bacteria; phylum Pseudomonadota; class Gammaproteobacteria; order Burkholderiales; family SG8-39; genus VBDM01. The sequence goes on along the minus strand of DATJYC010000081.1, from coordinate 44,698 downwards.
TCGGCCGGCCGGGTTCCGGCGCGGTAGTCGAACATGGAACCCACGCTTGCGAACGTGATGTCGAAGGCGCCCCCGGAGAGCTCGGAGAATTCGACCGACCGCTCCATCAGCTCGAACAGCTCCCGGCTCACCGGCACCGGCGCCCTTGCCGCCTCGCGGTTGAGGCGCGAGAGCTCGCTGTCCGGCTTGAACGGGCTCATCGCGCGGTCGATGCGGTGCATCTCCTGCATGACCGCGCCGATGGCCGATTCGCCGAGTGCGGCGTTCTCGTGCCACAGCTCCACGCGTATCGCCGTCCCCATGATGGCCTCCTCGCGGCTCATCCAGCCGCCTTGAGCCCGCTTCGAGAGGACAACGCTACGCATCGGTATAACGGTAGCAGCGTTGGCTTTCAGTGTCTTCATCATTGGGTTGGGCATGCGCCGTCTTCGGTGTGACATGCGTCGCCAGGGCGAGAAGGTACACCAGCCGGTCGGCCATGACGCGATCAAATGCCGCAATCGCGACGCGCGATCGCGAACGATGAGACAAATTCAACCAAACGCCGGCCGCTGAGACAGCGGGAATGTCGCCTAGAGGCGACACAGCGGGGAGATGTAAGCTTTGTTTCAGCCCGATCGAAAGATCAATCGGGCACGTCGTTGCAGCGCGTGACCTTGCCCTTGGGAGTATTCACGACGAAGCAGCGCCGTTCGGGCTGCGCGGGCTCCTCGGGCGCGGCAGGCGTCTCGGGAATCTCGGGAGCGCGCGCCGCAGGAGCGGGAGCGGCGCGGACGCTCGGCCGGTCGTCGCTGGATCTTCCCGGAGTCGCGGGCGGTGAAGCGGTCGGGAGCGCAGGGTTGATGTTGAGCCTGTCCTTGACCTCGCCAGCGTCCTTCAGACCGAGCTCACTGCACTTCTTGCCCGAGTACGTGATCTTTCCGAACTCGTCGACGCATTTGTAAGTCTGCGCCGCGAGTCCCGGTGAGAGGAGCAGAGCGCAGGCAGCGACGATCGGCTTTGCGGTCAGCTTCATGATGGCCCTGTGTGGCGGAGAGGGCGGGATTCGAACCCGCGTTAGGCTGTTAACCTAAACACGCTTTCCAGGCGTGCGACTTAAACCACTCATCCACCTCTCCGGTTCGAGGCTGGATTTTACGCGAGCCCGCTCGCCCGCGCCTGTTCGAGCGCCATCACCGCCCAGTCCTTGCCGCCGTCGCCGTGCGCGATGGCGCCGAGCAGCCGGTCGCGCCACACGTTGTTGCTCGGCAGCGGCACGCCGGCCGCCTCGCCCGCCGCGAGCGCGAGGTTTGCGTCTTTCAGGCCTAGCGTCGCCATCTGGCCGACCTTGTCGTAGCTCTCGTCGACGATGATCTTCCCGTAGGCCTTGTACGCGGGGCAGGCGAACAGCCCGTCGGTCATCACGTCGTTGAACACCTGCGGCGCGACGCCGTACTTCCGCACGAGCGAAAACCCCTCCCCCATCGCCTCGATCGCACAGCCGAGCACGAAGTTGTTGGCGATCTTGATCGCGGTCGCGGTCTCGGGATCGGCGCCGGCCTCGAAGCTGCGCCGCGCGACCGCCGCGAACAGCGGAGCGCAGCGCTCCAGGACCTCGGCAGGACCCGCGACGACGATGCCGGCCTGGCCGGCTGCCACCATCTCGGGCCGGCCGAGCATCGGCGCGGTCACGAGGACCTGGCCGCGCGCCGCGTGCGAGGCCTTGAGCTTGCGGATGACGCCGATGCCGTGCGTGCCCGAGCAGATGTGGATCCCGCCCTTCGGCAGCGACTCGAGCAGCCCGCCCGCCTGGCCGGCCACGTCCTCGAGCGCCGCGTCGTCGGCTAGCATGGTGAAGACGGCGTCGCCGTGCTGTGCGGCGCGCGCAATCGAAGCCGCCGACCTCGCGCCGGCCTGCACCAGCTCGGCGGCCTTGGCGGGGGTGCGATTGAAGACGGCGAGCTCGTGGCCCGCCTCGATGAGGCGCCGGGCCATGGCCCGCCCCATCCGCCCGGTGCCGATGAATCCGACCTTCATGATTTGTTCCTTCAAGAAGCGAGCTGACCTTTGACCCACTCGAGCTCGCGCGTGACGTAGTCGACGATGTCCCCGGTCTTCAGGTGCTCGGGGAGCACGTCCCAGGTATAGGTCTCGATCTCGAGCTGGCGCGAGAGCGGATTCGCCTTGTGGAACCGCAGGGCGTCCTCGATCGCGAAGCGGGTGGTTCCCAGCTCTCCCAGGCTGTCGAGAAAGACCGGGACGTGGAAATGGGTGCGCCATTCGCGCGGCCCGGGACTCGCCTTCCACGCGGCAAAGGCGTCCTCCAGGTTGAGGAAGCGCGTGAGCTTGCCGTCCTTCTTTTCCACGGTCTGCGTGAGGTAGATCGTCTTCGCGTAGCGCTGGAGCGTGTCGACGATCTTCTGCGTGACCTCGGGGACACGCATCGCCGCCGCTTCCTGGAGCTTGAAGATGGGGATGCCCGCGTCCACCAGCTTCTGCAGCGACTCGGCGATGTTCTCGAAGACCACCGCCTGGTGGCAGATGTCGAATACGACGCCCACATGCCGGCGCAGCGCGACGTGCGCTTCGGAGACCGGGATGCCGGCGAGCTTCGCGAGCGCCATCGCAGAGGCACCCGAGTAGAGATGATTCGTGAAATATGCAACCGTCTCGTCGGTAGTCTCCAGGAAACAATAGGGCTCGGGCTCGAGCGCGAGGGTCACCGTACGCCCGGTGCGCGCCGCAAGCCCGACCAGATGGGCGGCCACGCGCAGCACGTGCTGCGTGTAGCTCGCCACCACGTCGGACCCGGTCACGCGCGGCTTGAAGCCGAGCGGCGCGCTCTGGATCGACGGTGAGATCTCCTCGGGCACCACGTCGGCGAGCACCTCGGCGACGTTGATGGTATAGCGCGTGCGCTCTTCGGAGCGCCAGTCCGGCTCGTAGACCTGCTCCTTGACGATCTGGTTCTTGAACGGCCCGTAGGGAAACGCGTTCACCGTATACAGATACATCTCGTTGTCGGCGAGGAACTTCTTGAGCCTTTCGCGCTCCGCGCGGTCCCCGGCCAGCCTCTCCGCAGATTTCGCCGACAGCCGCAGCGATACGCCGAAAGGGTCCCGGGGCGCGAACCGCGCCTTCACCTTCGGAACGTAGGTGACGAGGCTCGCCCACATCTCCTCCCAGGTGTCCCCGGGATGGACCAGGGTCGAGTACGTCAGGTGGCCGAGGCCCTTGCCGAGATCCATGGTTCTCCTTGCCCCCCTAGAGGACCTTCTCCACCTTGCCGCTCGCCGCCGAGCGGATGATCGCCTCGGTGGCCGACGCGCCGTGGACCATCTGCTCGGGCGTGATCTGGAATGCGGGTCCGCCCTCGGCCGCGCGGGCGAACGCCTCGAAGCAGGCGCGGGTGACATCCAGTTTCTCGGCCTCCCACGTTTCCATCGGCCCTTTGAGCGGCTGGTACTTGCACGCCCCGAAGAGCCGCGTCCGCCGCTCTTCGGACGAAGCGCCCGCGACGTGCGTGACGCCTTCCAGGCGCACCCAGCCCTTGGAGCCGAAGACATGGATGCTGAACGCCGGACCGGTCGTGGTGATCGTGCTGAGATAGGCCGACATGCCGGCCTTCATGCGGAACAGCATCGAGCTGGTGTCGTCGATCTCGCCTCCCACGGCCCGCGCGAAGCTCTGGCAGTAGACGCTGTCGTATTCTCCGCACAGGTCGACGAAGGCGTCGACCGCGTGCACGCCGAGCGACGCCAGCCCGCCGACGGGCGCCTCGTTCTTCATGGCGCGCCATGCCTCCGGCTTGAAGTACAGCGCATTGGGATGCGCCATGTTGCACTCGATATGCTCGATGACGCCTAGCTCGCCCGCGCGCATCCGCTCGCGCAGCCTGATCATCTCGGGATGGAAGCGGCGGTTGTAGCCGAGGCCGAGCGTGCGTCCCGCCTTGCGCACGGCGGCGACCGCGGACTGCGCGTCCTTCTTCGAGTACGAGAACGGTTTTTCGCAGAAGATGTGCTTGCCCGCCCCTGCCGCCGCGATAACCTGCCTGACGTGTCCCGAGGGCGGAGTCGCGAGCACGACCGCGTCGATGTTCGGGTCGCGGAGCGCCGCTTCGTAGCTGTCGAGCAGGCGCAGCTTGTGCTGCGCGGCAAAGGCCTCGACGTCCGGTGACACCGTCCGCGTCGTCAGGCCGGTGAACCGCATGACGTCGCTGCCGTCGGCGAGCGACTCCACCAGCGTCTTGCCCCACCAACCCAGTCCGACCATCGCCGCGTTGATCATTTGCCGCTCCGGATCAGCCGTGCATCGCGACGACCACGCAGCAGATCGCCCAGAACAGGCAGTACTCGAAGCCGCCGATGTTCCACAGCCACTTGCCGGTCACGCGCCAGACCGCGGCTCCCGCGACCGCGAGGTGGAACGCCGCGATCCAGGCGACCCAGGTCGTGTAGATGCCGAAGATCAGCCCGATCGCGAGCACGACCTCCACGACGCACGCGGTCAAGAGCCAGAATTTCGGCGGCTTGAACTTGGCCGCCACGAAGAAGCCGAGCGCCTCGGGCACGAAGTACTTGGCATAGATGTGCGGAATGAAGAACGCGCCGCAGATGATGCGCAGGATATTGAACTCGTTCAGCAGGTTGAATTTGTCGACGAGCGACATCGGCTCCCCCAATTGTGCTCTCGCGCCGGCGCTATTCTCGAACTATCCGCTCGTTCCGCGCAACAGAGAATCGAATGATTTCCCCTTCAGCCACGCCTCGCCCTTCGCGTACAAGACCTCGGCCTCCGGTCCGTCCAGGCCGGGCATGTCCTCTTTCACCTTGTAGCCCACTTTCGTCTGCAGATAGCCGAGATGACGGTAGCCGATTGGGAAACGCTCGAGCAGCGCCGGGTCGAGCCTGGGGACCGCGCCGGGGGTTACCGGGTCGAGCCTGTCCTTCTCGTAGAAGAGCCGCCGCCATACCAGACCCCAGCGACCCTTGCGCTTCTCGAGGAAATCGTAGAACCGGCCGGTGCAGACGACGTCGCACACGACGCCCTCCACCGGCGCGCGCTGCGAGATCGACATCTTCGTCTGCGCGATCGCCCGCTTCCCCTTGACGTCGATCGAGGAGCCGCCAAGCATGTGATAGATGCGCACGCCGCGCGCATAGCCTTCCTGGTTCGCGCGGATGAACTCCTCGTATGTGCCCTGGAACCAGGTCGCCCACATCCGTCCCTCCGGATGCCAAACGGTCCGGAAGCGGTCCCATTTCAAGGAATCGCGCCAGACCGCCCAGTTCTCGACGAGCTCGCGGATCGCGAGCCGGTCTTCCAGGTCTTTCTTCATTCGATCATTTGGTCGGCACCACCAGCGAGTAGCGCTCGTCGGCGGCGAGGCACCGCGCCTCGGGAAGCCCGAGCTCGCGGCGCACGATGTTCGTGCCCTGGACCAGAGCCACCATCTTGTAGAACGCGTGGCGCCGGCTCATCCCTTCTCGGCCCATGCCGCAGTCGGAGCTGATCACCAGGCGCTCGACCGGGATGTGCTTGAGCGCGCGGCGGATGTGGTCGGCGATCTCCTCGGGCCGCTCGATCTGCAGCGTGTGGTGGTCGATGACGCCGATCGCGATCTTCTTTTCGGTGATGGTCTTGCCGAAGGCCTCGAGGTCCATTCCGCCGGCGCTGCAGGACTCGAAGGTGATGACGTCGGCGTCGACCTCGTTGAACAGGGGAAGCGCCGGCTTGTAGCTCTGCACCTGCGTGAACATGCGCTGCTGCGAGGGGTTGCCCCAGCAGCTGTGGCACCACACCTCGGTCTTGGCGCGCAGGCCCTTCACCGTCCGGTTGAACACCTCGACGCTGAACTTCGGGTTGATCACGGCGTCGACGATGTTGCGCACGGCGAGCAGGTGGATCTGCGGCTCCTCGAACTGGATCACTTCGCAGCCGGCATCGGCGAGCTCGTGCAATTCCTCGTTGAAGGCGTCGGCAAGCGCGTAGATGCGGTCCTTGATGTTCTTATAGTGCTTGTCCGCGACCGCGAACGCGACGAGCTCGGGGCCTATCGTGCCGAACTTGACCGGCTTGCGGGTGAGGCGCTGGGCGGCCTTGAACATCGGCGTGTACTGGAGGTCGCCGCGGCCGACGGGACCGATGATGTTCGCCATGACGCGCGACTCGAGGTAGTCGTGCAGGATGTGGCCCGGCGGAAACCAGATACCGCCCTTGCCCGCGGGCGTTGGGCGCGGATTGCCGCGCTCGAAGCCCGCCATGTGGCGCGTCGGATACGCGGTCCAGCTCTGGCCGCCGACGTCCTGGTCGAAATGGGCGTCGCCGTCGGTGACGATATCCAGGCCGGCGACCTCCTGCTCGTGCAGGTAGACCGAGACCGTGTCGACGTACTGCTCGCGGAAGGACGTGCTGACCATCGCGTCGAGGAAGGACCGCGACCCCAGGTTCTCGGTGTACCAGCTCGGGCGCGGCAGCGAGCCGGTTATTGTGGTCGGAAGCTTGATGTCCTTCGTGGCGCGGTACATGGTGCGGTCTCCCTTGCGGCCGACGGAATGTCGTGCGCGCGATACTACATCACGGCGCGGCGAAGCGATCCCACATCCGCGGTGGGCAGCGTGAGTCCGGGGGGTCAGGAGGTCTGCTTCAGCTGCTCCAAGATGGCCGGGTTCTCGAGCGTCGACACGTCCTGCTTGATCTCCTCGCCCTTGGCTATCGAGCGCAGCAGACGGCGCATGATCTTGCCGGAGCGCGTCTTCGGCAGGTTGTCGCCGAAACGGATGTCCTTCGGCTTGGCGATCGGCCCGATCTCCTTCGCCACCCAGTTGCGCAGCTCGTCTGCGACCTTCTTCGCGTCCGCGCCTGTCGGCCGCGGCCCCTTCAGGACGACGAACGCGCACACCGCCTCTCCGGTCATCTCGTCGGGGCGTCCGACGACCGCCGCTTCGGCGACGAGCTTGGTGTTCGCCACCAGCGCCGACTCGATCTCCATCGTGCCCAGACGGTGCCCCGACACGTTGAGCACGTCGTCGATGCGGCCCATGATGCGGAAATACCCGTCCTTGTCGCGGCTCGCCCCGTCGCCCGCGAGGTAGTACTTGCCGTGGAATTCCTCGGGGTAGTAGCTCTTCTTGAAGCGCTCGGGGTCGCCCCAGATGGTGCGGATGATCCCCGGCCAGGGACGCTTGATGACGAGTATCCCTCCCTTGCCCTTGTCCACGTCGTGGCCGGTCTCGTCGACGATCGCCGCCATGATCCCGGGCAGCGGCATGGTGCAGGAGCCGGGCTTGAGCGCGTGCACGCCGGGCAGCGGCGTGATCAGGTGGCTGCTCGTCTCGGTCTGCCACCAGGTATCGACGATCGGGCAGCGCTTGTCGCCGACGGTGTTGTAATACCACATCCATGCCTCCGGGTTGATCGGCTCGCCGACCGTGCCGAGGATGCGCAGCGACTTGAGGTTGTACTTCTTGGGCAGCTCCCCGCCCGCCTTGATCAGCGACCGGATCGCGGTGGGCGCGGTGTAGAACACCGTGACCGTGTGGTCCTGGATCATCTTCCAGAAGCGGCCCGCGTCCGGCCACACCGGCACGCCCTCGAACATCACCTCGGTCGCGCCGACTGCGAGCGGCCCGTAGGTGCAGTAGCTGTGCCCCGTGACCCAGCCCACGTCGGCGGTGCACCAGAACACGTCGGTCGGCTTGTAGTCGAACACCCATTTCATGGTGATGATCGTCATCAGCAGGTAGCCGCCGGTCGAGTGCTGCACGCCCTTGGGCTTCCCCGTCGAGCCCGACGTATACAGGATGAAGAGCGGATGCTCCGCGTTGACCCAGGTCGGCTCGCAGGTATCGGCCTGGCCCTTGACCACGTCGTGCCACCACTTGTCGCGCGGGCTCTGCATCGCGACCTTGGTCCCGGTGCGCTGGTACACGACCACGTTCTTCACACCCTCGCATCCGCCAAGGCCGAAAGCCTCGTCGACCGCGGGCTTGAGCGGGATCTCCTTCCCGCCGCGCATCTGGCCGTCGGCGGTGATCACCGCCACGGCGCCCGCGTCGATGATGCGCTCCTGCAGGCTCTTCGCCGAGAAGCCGCCGAACACCACCGAGTGCGTCGCGCCGATCCTCGCGCAGGCCTGCATCGCGACCACGACCTCGATCGACATCGGCATGTAGATGATGACGCGGTCGCTTTTCTTGATGCCGAGGGACTTGAGCGCGTTCGCGAACTGGCAGACCTTGTGGTAGAGCTGCTGGTAGGTGATCTTAGTCACCTTGCCGTCGTCCGCCTCGAAGATGATCGCGGTCTTGTCCGGTTGCGTCTTGAGGTGCCGGTCGAGGCAGTTGTAGGACGCGTTCAGCTCCCCGTCAGCGAACCACTTGAAGAAAGGGGCGTTCGATTCGTCCAGAACCCTGGTGAAAGGCTTGTGCCAGAGAACGTGCTCTTTCCCGAGCCGGCCCCAGAAGCCGTCGAAATCGCGGGCGGCCTCGTCGCACAGCGCCTGGTAGGCCGCCATGCCCGAGACGTTGGCCTGCTTGACGAACTCCGGAGACGGCGGAAACAGTCGGTCTTCCTGGAGCACCGATTCGATGGTTGCGGCGGGCATGCGGAACCTCCTTGGATGTTTGCCAAAGTCTACCGGCGCCCCCGGTGTCCCGCAACCGAGCGGCTATACTTACCCGTATGGCAGCCACGAAGCAGGAAGACCTCGTCCAGAGCGTCGCCGACGCGCTCCAGTACATCAGCTACTACCATCCGCGCGACTACATCCGGCATCTCGCTCGCGCCTACGAGCGCGAGCAGTCCCCCGCGGCCCGCGACGCGATCGCGCAGATCCTCACCAACTCGCGCATGTGCGCCGAGGGCCACCGGCCGATCTGCCAGGACACCGGAATCGTCAACGTGTTCCTGAAGATCGGCATGGAGGTGCGTCTGGAAGGCTTCACGGGATCGGTCGCCGACGCGGTGAACGAGGGCGTGCGCCGCGCCTACCTGAACCCGGACAACAGGCTGCGCGCCTCCGTCCTCGAGGACCCGCAGTTCGCGCGCAGGAACACGAAGGACAACACGCCCGCCGTCGTGAGCATGGAGCTCGTCCCCGGCGACAAGATCGAGGTCGACGTCGCGGCCAAGGGCGGCGGCTCCGAGGCGAAGGCGAAATTCGCGATGCTCAACCCCTCCGATTCGGTGGTCGACTGGGTGCTGAAGACCGTCCCCACGATGGGCGCGGGCTGGTGCCCGCCGGGCATGCTCGGGATCGGCATCGGCGGCACGGCCGAGAAGGCGATGCAGCTCGCCAAGGAGTCCCTGATGGAGCCGATCGACATGTCGGACCTGGTCGCGCGCGGTCCGCGCGACCAGTACGAGGAGCTGCGCCTGGAGCTCTACGACAAGGTCAACCGTCTCGGCATCGGCGCGCAGGGCCTGGGCGGCCTGTCGACGGTCCTCGACGTCAAGATCCGCTCCTTCCCGACGCACGCGGCGAACAAACCGATCGCCATGATCCCGAACTGCGCGGCAACGCGCCACGTGCATTTCGTGCTCGACGGTTCCGGCCCCGCCGAGTTCGAGGCGCCGAGCCTGGAAGACTGGCCCAGAGTGACCTGGACGCCGAGCGCGCAGTCGCGGCGCGTGGACCTCGACACGCTGACGCGCGAGGAAGTGATGCAATGGAAGCCAGGGGAGACGCTGCTCCTCTCGGGAAAGATGCTCACCGGCCGCGACGCCGCGCACAAACGCATCGAGGACATGCTTGCGAAGGGAGAAAAGCTTCCGGTCGATTTCACCAACCGCGTCATCTATTACGTCGGTCCGGTCGACCCCGTGCGCGACGAGGTCGTGGGTCCCGCGGGCCCGACTACGGCGACGCGCATGGACAAGTTCGTCGAGACCATGCTCGCCAGGACGGGCCTCGTCGCCATGATCGGCAAGGGCGAGCGCGGCCCCGCGGCGATCGAGGCGATCCGGAAGCACAAGACGGCCTCGCTCATCGCGGTCGGCGGCGCCGCCTACCTCGTCGCCAAGGCGATACGCAGGTCGCGCGTGCTCGCCTTCGGCGACCTCGGCATGGAGGCGATCTACGAGTTCGAGGTGAAAGACATGCCGGTGACCGTCGCCGTCGACGCCCGCGGCGACTCGGTTCACCAGAGCGGCCCGGCCGAATGGGAGAAGCGTATCCGGGAGCTCAGGATTCCGGTCAAGGCGGCGTGACCCGGATGAGCGCAGCCCTCACCGGCGGAGTGCTCCTGAAGTGCGCGCTGCGCACGCGCTCGCCCGCGCTGCAGCTTGAGCTGGGCGAGCTCGCGCGCGAATGCGTGCCGCTCGCCGAAAGCGTGGGCGCGCACGCTGCGCTCGAGACCGAAGAAACCTACGTGTATCTATTCTCGCGCGAGTCCGCCGCGGTAAACGCCTCGGTGCTCTCGCGCGCGGCCGAAGAGGCGGCGACCCTTCCGAGCCTGGAGGGAGCGAAGGTCGCCGCCGCGAAGCTTCTCCCGGTATTCGACCGTCCCGGCGCTTCCCGCACCGTGGCGCCGCAGTTTCACTACGTGGTCGAGATGGACGTCGCCCCCGAGCACGAGGCCGATCTGAACGCCTGGTACAACAAGGAGCACATGCCCGGCCTCGCCGCGTGTCCCGGCACGGTGCGAGCGCGCCGCTTCCGCAATCCCGACGGCTCGCCGCGGTACCACTCCTGCTACGACCTCACGCGCACCGAAACGCTCACCAGCCCGCCCTGGCTCGCGATGCGCGCGACCGCCTGGAGCGGCCGCGTGCGCCCCCACTTCCGCAACCTCAAGAAGACTATATTCCAACGGCTTTTCGAGGCCGCGGTTTGAGGCCGGTGTCGCGCTGGGCCGGCATCGCGATCCTTCTCGTCATTGCCGTCACTTTCAGCCTCAACCACATCGCCGCCCGCATCGCCTTCGACCACGGAACGAGCGTTGTGACGGCGGTCGTGTTCCGCTCCGGGGGCACGGCGCTCGCGGTGCTCGGGCTGCTCCTCGCGCTGCGCGCCCCCATTTCCGTTCCCGCCCCGAGCGCAGGCCGCGCGCTCGCCATCGGCGCGGTGGTCGCCGCGCAGAGCTACTGCATCTATGCCGCCGTCGCGCGGATACCGGTCGCGCTCGCGCTCCTGACCTTCAACACCTACCCGATGGTGTTCGCGCTCATGTCCTGGGCGGGCGGGCTGGGGCGGCCCTCGGCCCGGGCACTGCTCGCCATGCTCACGGCGCTTCTCGGGCTGGCGCTCGCGCTCGACATCGCGCGCGCGGGCGGCGAGCTCGCCGCCCGCTGGAGCGAGATCGGCGCCGGAGTCGCCTACGCGGGCTGCGCGTCCCTTTTCTTCGCCCTGGTGCTCTATCTCAACGCGCGCTGGCTGCACGGGCTGGACGGCAGGGTGCGCAGCCTGCTCGCGATGGCGAGCTGCGCGGCGGTGGCGCTCGCGGGCGCCCTGATCTCGGGCGCACTCGTCTTCCCCCGCGACGGTGCCGGCTGGGCGGGACTCGCCCTGCTCACGCTCTTCTACGGCTCGGCGATCACGGCCCTGTTCGTGGTGCAGCCGCGCATGCGCTCGGCGAGCGACATCGCCGTGCTCAATTTCGAGCCGGTGGCGCTGATGTTCACCGCCTGGGCGATCCTGGATCAAGGCCTTTCCGCGACGCAGATCGCCGGAGCCCTGGTGGTGGTCGGGGCCATCGTGGCGCTCGGCACTGCCCGGCGTTAGAATTAGTCTAATTATGGCCAACATCATCGGCGGCATCGGCACCTCGCACGTGCCCACCATCGCGGGCGCCTACGACCGCAAGAAGCAGAACGATCCGGACTGGATTCCCCTCTTCAAGGGCTACGAGCCGGTCAAGGCGTGGATCGCGGCGAAGAATCCCGACGTGCTCGTGTTCTTCTACAACGACCACGCGAGCACTTTCTTCTTCGACCACTATCCGACCTTCGCGCTCGGCGTCAGCGACGAGTTCCCCATCGCCGACGAGGGCCTGGGACAGCGGGCGATACCGCCGCTCAAGGGGCACGCCGCCCTGGCGCGCCACATGGCCGATTCCCTGGTGAACGACGAGTTTGACATCTCGGTCTTCCAGGACCTGCCGATCGACCACGGCGTGCACTCTCCCCTCACCATGTTCTGGCCGCCCGCGCCCGACTGGCCGGGGCGGATCGTGCCGATCGAGGTGAACGTGCTCCAGCACCCGATCCCGACGCCGCTGCGCTGCTGGAAGCTCGGCCAGGCGGTGCGCCGCGCGATCCTCTCCTACCCCGAGGACCTCGACGTCCTCATCGTCGGCACGGGCGGCCTGTCGCACCAGATGAACGGCGAGCGTGGCGGCTTCAACAACGAGAAATGGGACCTGAAGTTCCTCGACCTCATCGCCGACAACCCCAAGAAGCTCACCGCGATGCGCCACGCCGACTACATCAGGCTCGGCGGCACCGAAGGCGCGGAGGAGATCATGTGGCTCGCGATGCGCGGGGCGCTCTCGCCGCGCGTGAGGAAGATCCACCAGAACTACTACCTGCCGATGACCACGGCGATGGCGGTGGCGATATTCGAGGAGCCGTCCGCGAAGGCGAAGAACGGCAAGCGGCGCGCCGCATGAACCCGCAACTGAAAGGCGTCGAGAAGCTCGCCGGCACCTACGTCTTCGACCTGAAGACGAGCGGAAAGGCGCTGCGCCTCAACCGCTTCCTGCACGGGCTCACCGTTCCCGCGAAGCGTGCCGCGTTCAAGGAGAACCTCGAAGGGGAGTTCGAGAAGGCCGGCCTCACGGCCGAGGAGCGCCGCATGGTGCGCGAGCTCGACTGGGCGGCGCTCATGCGCTACGGCGCGAGCTTCTTCTGCCTGGAAAAGCTGGCGCGCGTGCGCGGCGTCTCCAACCCCGAGATGGTCGCAGGCTTCCGCGGCGAGACGCTCGAGGAATTCCTCAAGACGCGGCGGGTGCCTGGGGCGCGCTAGAAGCGGCTCACTTCTTGTACAGCCAGCACGCGACGCTGAGCGTCTCGGACAGGCTGAAGTCTCCCGGATAGCGCTCCCTGCACTCGGGCATCACCTTCGGGCAGCGCGGGTTGAAGTGGCAGCCCGGGGGCGGGTTCACGGGCGACGGCAGCTCCCCCTCGAGCCGGATCACCTCGCGCGTTCCACCCGCCTCGATCTTCGGCACGGCCGCGAGGAGCGCCTGCGTGTACGGATGCTTGGGCGAGCGCAGCACCTCGTCGGCGGTGCCGCGCTCGACGATCCGGCCGAGGTACATCACCGCGACCTCGTGCGCCAGGTACTCGACCACCGCGATGTTGTGGGTGATGAAGAGATAGGACAGGCCGAGGTCGCGCTGCAGCGACTTCAGCAGGTTCAGGATCTGCGCCTGCACCGACACGTCGAGCGCGCTCGTCGGCTCGTCGCACACGATGAGCTTGGGCCTCACCGCGAGCGCGCGCGCGATCGCGATGCGCTGGCGCTGGCCGCCCGAGAACTCGTGGGGGTAGCGCTCGACCGAATCGCGCGCAAGCCCCACCTGATCGAGGATCTCCGCGACGCGCCTGCCCCGCGCCTGCGCGTCCGGCTCGATCCCGAGCGAGGCCATGCCCTCGGCGAGAATGTCGGCGACGCGCATCCGCGGGTTGAGCGACGCGTAGGGATCCTGGAAGATGATCTGGAAGTCGCGGCGGCGAGCGCGCAGCGCGGCCCCGCGCAGCCTGGTCAGCTCCACGCCGCCGAGCTCGACCTGCCCCTGCGGGCGGATGAGCTGCAGGATCGCCTTGCCGACGGTGGTCTTGCCGCAGCCCGACTCCCCGACCAGGCCGAGCGTCCGCCCGGCGCCGATCGCGAGCGACACCCCGTCCACCGCCTTGACGTAGGCGACGGTGCGCTTCAGCAGGCCCTTGCGGATCGGGAAGTGGACTTTCAGGTCCCGCACCGACAGGAGCGGCGCCGCGTGCTCGAGGGCGGACGGCCCCGCCGGCGAGGCGGCGTCGACGGCGTGGGGTGCGCCCGCGCGCTCGCGCTCTCTCAGGAAGCATCGCACCTCGTGCTCCTGCGCGATCCTCGTCCAGCCCGGCGCCTCGGCCGAGCAGCGGTCGAAGGCGAAGTCGCAGCGCTCGGTGAACCGGCAGCGGCGGAACTCCTGCGTGAGCGGAGGCACCTGGCCCTTGATCACGGCGAGCTCGCCGCCACGCTTGCCCGGCCCCGGCAGCGCCTCGAAGAGCTTGCGCGAATACGGATGCTGGGGCGCGGCGAAGAACGCCCCGGCCGGAGCGGACTCGACCACCTGTCCCGCGTACATCACCGCGACCCGGTGCGCCATCTGCGCGACGATCCCCAGGTCATGGGTGATCAGCAGGATCGCCATGCCGTTCTTCTTCTGCAGGGTCCGCAGCAGCTCGAGCACCTGCGCCTGAATGGTCACGTCGAGCGCGGTGGTCGGCTCGTCGGCGATGAGCAGGTCCGGGCCGGCAGCGAGCGCCATCGCGATCATCGCCCGCTGCTTCAGGCCACCCGAGAGCTGGAACGGATACTCCTCCGCGCGTCGCGCCGCGTCGGGCACGCCGACCGAGTCGAGCAGCGAGCGCACGCGCTCGCCGATCCGCGGCCCGCGCAGGTCGGTGTGCCGCTCGAGCACCTCCCGGATCTGCGTGCCGACGGTCAGCACGGGATTCAGGCTCGTCGCCGGCTCCTGGAAGATCATCCCGATGCGCCGCCCGCGCACCGCGCGCATCGCCGCCTCGGGCAGCGCGAGCAGGTCGTTGCCGGAAAGCTCGACCGAGCCCGAGACGATGCGGCCGGTCTCGGGCAGCAGGCGCATCAGCGAGAGCGCCGTCATCGTCTTTCCGGAGCCCGATTCCCCCACGATCGCGAAGGTCTCGCCGCGCCGGATGTCGAGGTCGATTCCGTCGACGGCGCGCACCGCCCCGTCGAGCACGGTCCTCAGGTTCCGCGCGCGAAGCAGTATCTCGCTCATGCCCGGGCCAGCCCACCCACCCTGACGCGGGGGTCGAACGCGTCGCGCACCGCGTCGGCGAAGAGGTTCGCGGAAAGCACCAGCGCGAACATGAAGACAAAGGCCGCGAGCAGGATCCACCAGACCACAGGGTCGCGAGACATCTCGAGGCGCGCGGCGTTGATCATGGTGCCGAAGCTGATCATCGTCGGGTCGACGCCCACGCCGACGTAGGAAAGCACGGCTTCCGCGAGCACCAGTCCCGAGAACTCCATCACCAGGGAAATCAGGACGATGTGCATCACGTTCGGCAGGATGTGGCGCGCGATGATCTGCCCGCTCCGGACGCCGAACGCCTGCGCCGCCTGGATGTACTCGAGCTCACGAAGCTTCAGGGCTTCGCCTCGAAGGAGCCGCGCGAGGCCGGTCCAGCTCGTCAGCCCCAGGATGATGCACAAAAAGAGCAGCCGGAGATCCGCCCTTTGCGCCGTGGTCGGAAACAGCTCGGGGTGCTGATCGATGTAGACCTGCATCAGCAGCACCGCCGCCGCGATGAGGAGAACCGACGGGATCGAGCTTACGGTCGTGTAGAGGTATTGAACGACGTCGTCGATCCACCCGCGGAAATATCCCGCCATGATGCCCAGGATGACGGCGAAGGGGAGGAGCACAAGGGTCGTCACCGTTCCGATGACGAGCGCGGTCCGTATGCTCTTCAGCACGAGGTAGAGGACGTCCTGGCCGACCTTCTCGGTGCCGAGCACGTGATAACGGGCGCACAGGCTCACGACGACGCCTCCGATCGCGAGCAACGCTCCCGCGGTCAGCAGCAAGGCCCACCACGGCGTCACGGTCTCCGCGCGCCAGATGGACCGCCACTCCTCCTTCAGGCCCCGTCCTGCACGACGGGCGCGCGTAGCGGTGACGGCGGCGGCCAGACCGCACCAGACGACGAACGCCAATCCGAGCCCGGCGAGCGCTCGCGCAAGCACGTCCGACAACCTGTCGTCTTCGCTCTTCAGATGCGCCCCGCCCCAGATCAGCCTCGGGAATTCGCGCACCTGCCTCGGCTTGCCGCCCGGCACTGCGATCTCGATCGTCTCCTTCGCATAGGCGCGGGTCGCCAAGGGCGCAGAGTAGGTCCGCTCCCGGCGCGCACGCAGCGGAGTCGCGATTGCATCGAGAATCGAAATGGCCTCGACGGCGTATACGGTCTCGCCCCTGTCGTCCTTGGTCTCCAGCGCCGGACGGAAATGGACCGAGTCCAGCAGCCCGATCCCGACGAACGCGAGGAACACCATGAGCGCCGACATCCCGGAAGCGCTGCGGGTCACGCGCCGCCAGGGAACCAGCAGATGCGGGCTGCGCCGCACGTGGACGATGTAGGCCGCGACCGCGGCCACGAGGAGCCACAACAAGGCGTCCGTCCTGAGCACGACCGGAATCATGTGAACCGCACCCGCGGATCGACGAGGGTGTAGGAAATATCCGTCATCAGCAGGCCGAGGATGTACAGCAGCGAGCCGAGAAAGACCATGGAGCGCACCACCGAGAAATCCTGCGCCTGGATCGCATCGATGGTGTAGCTCCCCAGTCCCGGAATCCCGAAGAACGACTCCATGATCAAGGCGCCCATGAAAAGGGTCGGAATGACCACGACCACGCCCGTGAGGATGGGGATCATGCCGTTCTTCAGCACGTGCTTGAACATGACCGCCGTTTCCGCCATTCCCTTGGCGCGCGCGGTGCGCACGTAGTCCTTGCTCATCTCCTCGAGGAAGATCGTGCGATACCAGCGGGCGCCCGAGCCGATTCCGGCGACCAGCCCTATCGCGGCCGGGAGAACCAGGAACTTCCACGCGTCCAGCCCGCCCGAGTAGCCCGAGATGGGCACGAGCCGCCAAACCTTGGCGAACAGGTACTGCCCGCCGATGATGTAGAAGAGGCCGGAGATCGACATCATCGCGACGCACAGCACCACGCCGC
Source organism: Burkholderiales bacterium (assembly GCA_035499735.1). Lineage (GTDB taxonomy): Bacteria > Pseudomonadota > Gammaproteobacteria > Burkholderiales > SG8-39 > VBDM01. The sequence continues at coordinate 27,788 of DATJYC010000081.1, read as the reverse complement.
CGAAATCGAGATACGTGCCCCGGAAGAATGCCATGAGCAGCGCGAAGCTGACGTAGGCGATCAGGCCCAGCACGAAGACAGGCAGCTGCAGGGCCAGGCTGGGCCACATGCGCGTGAGTATCTCGTGACGGATCGAGCGCCCGTCGTCGGCGTTGCCGAAATCGAAAACGAACAGCCTGACCGACTTCTCGTAGAAGATCGTGTCCGTCAGGCGATCGATTCCCTTCGCCCCGCCGTTGAAGAACCTGGGTTTGTCGTATCCATGCTCGACCTTCCACTTCTCGACCGCTTCGGCGGTGACGCGCCGCACGCCGAGCTGGATTCTCGCCATGTCGTCGGGCGTGTTGACGACGAAGAACAGGACGAACGTCAGCAGGTTCACCCCGGCGAGGATCGGGATGGCGTAGAGCGTCCGGCGGACGATGTACGCAATCACGCGGTCGCCGCCGATGTAGATTCCCCGCCCTGCCTGCCGGCGCGCCTTTCCCGCCTGCGGTAGCTCAGGTAGGCCGGCGCGGCCGCGAGAGCGAGCGCGACAACGAGCAGCGCGAGCGGCCACTCGACCGGACGGTTCCACTGCTCGCGCATGCGCTCGCGCAGCGCCGGGTCGACGCGGACGTACTTGAGCGTGTTGCGCGCCATCTTGTTCGGCTTGCTGGGGCTTACCCACGCGTGCGAAAGCGAATAGTCCTTGGGGTGGAAGCCCCATACCCAGGGAGCGTCCTCACGCACGATATTCACCATCCGGTCGATGATCGCCTGGCGCCGCGGCCCGTTCTCCATATTTTTCATTTCGTCGAAGAGCCGGTCGAAGGCCGCGCTTGCGTACCGCGCCTTGTTCTCGCCATCCTGGCTGCCGTTCGGCCCGTAGAGCAGGAACATGAAATTCTCGGGGTCCGGGTAATCCGCGTTCCACCCGAGGAAGAACATCTGCGTGTTGCCCGAGCGGATCTTCTCCTGGAAGCGGTTCCAGTCCGTCGGACGGATCTCGAGCTGGACGTCGATCTTGGCGAACTGCCGCACGTACCAGTTCAGGCGCGAAGCGTCGTCGGCTCCGCGTCCCACGGTGTCGAGATAGAGAACCAGCGGCTGCCCGGTCCTTGCGTCGCGCCCGTCGGGATACCCGGCCGCGGCGAGCAAGGCTTTCGCCGCGGCGATCGGCTTGCGCCGCGGCTTGCCGTCGACCCAGTCGTACACCACCGGGTTGTAGCCCGCGGCATCGGCGCGATAGCCGAATATGCCCGGCGGCAGCGGGCCCATGCCGGCGATGCCGCGTCCGTTGGCGAAGATCGAGATGAACTCCTCCCAGTCGATCGCGATCGAGATTGCCTGCCTGAGCTTCTTCGCGCGCTCCCCGGACCCTCCTACCACGCCGTCCTTGAAGTTGAACGCCAAGTAGAACGTACTGGGCGCAACCGAGGTGCGCAGCCGTATGCCGCGCTTCTCCATGTCCGGCGTCAACGTGGCCTCGCCTTCGAGGTTGAGCCGCACCGCCTGGTCGAAGTTGTCAGAGCCGATCCCCGCGCTGTCGTAGTAGCCCTGGAGAAACTTGTTCCAGTAGGGAATGCTCTCCTTCTCGCGCGTAAGGATGATGCGCTTCGCGAAGGGCACGGGCTTGCCGGCGTCGGCGAGGAGCCCTTCCCTCGCGTCGCCGGGTTCGCCTTCCGAGGGATAGAGTTCGCCGTGAAACTCGGGATTCGCGTCCAGCGTCATGCGCGCATTGGGATCGTTCTCCGACAGCATATAGGGACCGGTCCCCACCGGGTACCAATCGAGCGTGAGGTTGCGACCGTCGTTCATGCCGCGTTGCGAGTAGAACTCGTCCGCCTCCCAGGGCATGGGCGCAAAGAAGGGCATCGCCAGCCAGTAAACGAATTGCGGGTATTTGCCGCGCACGCGCACCTGGTAGGTGTAGCGGTCGACCGCCTTCACCCCCGAGATCGCGTAGCTCCGCAGGTCGATCCAAGGCGCACCCTTGTCGGCCGCGCCGTAGCGGCTCCTGTGCTCGGCCATCAGGGCGTCGTTGTCGCGCTTCAGCCTGTCTCCCAGCTCCTTCAGGCCGACGATGTAGTCGGTCATGTGCCCGTAGATCGGCGACACCAGGCGCGGGTGAGCGAGCCGCTTGATCTGGTAGACGTAATCGTCCGCCGTCAGCTCGCGCGTGCCGGTCCTGGGGAAGTCCGACAGCTTGTACTTCGAGGCAATCTCGCTCCCGGAGAGCGACAGATACAGGGGCTTGCCCTGGTCGTCCTTGGCGAACGCCGGATGCGGCTGATAGCGGATGCCTTCGCGGATGCGGATGTCGTACTCGCTGTACGCGACGCGCCCGGCGTCGGCGTCGGCCGGAAGCGGCCTCCCGCGGGAGTCGTAGTACTTGGGATGGGGCACATCGACGGCCGTGGCCGGGATCAGCTGGTAGGGCCGCTTGAGGTAGTGATACTGAAACGGCGGCTCGTAGATCTGCTGGATGATGTCGTATTCGTCCGAGGTATACGACTGCGCCGGATCGAGATGCTTGGGCCGCTCGGTGAAGGCGGCGTAGAGAATATTCTCGCCCCGGTCCTCGGCGGGGTAGGGATCGTTCCAGACCTTCCCGCACCCGGCGAGACCGCACGCGAGCAGGATCGCCGTAGACAGAGCGCCGCGCATTGCGGGCAAGTATAATCGGCCCCACATTTTCGGGGAACTCGCATGGGCATTCTCTCCGGCAGGCGCATCCTCGTCACCGGCCTGCTCTCCAACCGATCGATCGCCTACGGCATCGCCAAGTCGGCCCGTCGCGAGGGCGCCGAGCTCGCGTTCACCTACCAGAACGACCGCTTCAAGGACCGGGTCGCCGAGATGGCGGGAGAGTTCGGCAGCACGCTCGCCTTCCCCTGCGACGTGGCGAACGACGCCGAGATCGCCGCGCTGTTCGCGCAGCTCGCGACAGGCTGGGACGGACTGGACGGCCTCGTGCACGCGATCGCCTTCGCGCCGCGCGAGGCCATCGCCGGCGATTTCCTCGACGGCCTGTCGCGCGAGGCCTTCCGCGTCGCGCACGACGTCAGCGCGTACAGCTTCGCCGCACTCGCGAAAGCGGCGCTTCCCATGATGCAGGGTCGCAGGTCGTCCCTTATCACTCTGAGCTATCTGGGCGCCGAGCGCGTCGTGCCCAACTACAACACCATGGGGCTCGCGAAGGCGAGCCTCGAGGCGAGCGTGCGCTATCTCGCGACCAGCCTCGGCCCGAAAGGCATCCGCGTCAACGCGATCTCGGCCGGCCCGATCAAGACGCTCGCGGCGAGCGGCATCTCCGGCTTCGGAAAGATCCTCAGGTTCGTCGAGGAGAATGCGCCTCTGCGGCGCAACGTGACCACCGAGGAGGTCGGCAACGTCGCGGCCTTCCTGCTGTCGGACCTGGCGGCGGCCGTGACCGGAGAGGTCATCCACGCCGACTCCGGCTTCAGCACGGTCGTGGGGGGGATCGCGGGGGATGCGGGGCCTCCCCCAGCGTAGAACGCGCCGCGGCCCCGGCTACTGAACCTTCCGCTCCAGCGCTTCCCGGTTGATCTCGACCTTGGTGTCGGCGCGCAGGCCGTCCAGGAAAGACCTGAACTCCAGCGCGCCGTTCATCCGGCCGAGCTCGCTCTGCACGCTGCGCTGGCGCGCCTCGTCGGGCTGCACGTCGACGACCCGCGAGACGCGGAAAAGCGTGTAGCCGTCGGCCGACTCCAGTCCCGCGTAGGCAGGCAGCCTAGCCGCGTCCACGGCGAACACCTGCGAGACCGCGGCGGGCGCGAGGCCCTTGGAATCCTCCCGGCTGACGAGCTTGCTCGCGCCGAACCCCGCCTTCGGCGCGTCGCCCTTGCGCAGCTCCTCGAGCAGCGCCGCTCCCTGCTTGCGCGCCCGCGCGAGCGCCTCCTGCCGCGCCAGTTCCTTGGCGATGCCGTCCTTCACGTCGTCGAAGGACCGCAGGCTCGCGGCCTTGTGGTCGAGCACGCGCGCCGACACGAGCGTGCCGGGGCTGGTCTCGACGGCTTCGGTGTTGCGGCGGTTCTTGATCGAGTCCTCGGAAAAGATTGCGCCGAGCAGCCGCGGATTGTTCAGCGCAGGAACGCTCGCGGCCTGGCGCGTGATGCCCTGGGCCTTCTGGATCGCGAGATGGAATTTCTCCGCGGCCGGCTTGAGCGAGTCGGCCTGCTCGTACACGAGATTGCTGAACGCCTCTGCGGCCTCGGCGAAATGCCGCTGCGCCTGCTGCTTCCTCAGCATCAGCTCGATCTCGGGCCGGACCTCCTCGAAGGTCTTCATCTTCCCGGGCTTGATGGCAGTGACCTTGATGATGTGGAAGCCGAAGTCCGATTCCACGATGCCGCTGATCTGGCCGGGCTTGAGGCTGAAAGCGGCGTCCTCGAACGGGCGCACCATCATTCCCCGCGAGAAGAATCCGAGGTCGCCTCCCTGTGAGGCCGAGCCCGGGTCTCCGGACTCCTTCTTCGCCAGATCGGCGAAGCTGCCGGGCGAGGCGCGCAGCTTCGCGAGCACGCCCTCGGCGCGCTCGCGCGCCCTGCGCTTGTCCTCCTCGCTTGCGCCGGGCTTGACGGAGATCAGGATGTGGCTAGCGCGCCGCTGCTCCGGCTCGCCGTACCTCGACAGATTCGCCTCGTAGTACTTCTTCGCCTCGCCGGGATCGACCTGCTCCGTCCCGAGCAGCGAGTCGGCGCTCAGCACGACGTACTCCACCTGCACTTCCTCCGGCACCTGGAAGCGCGCCGGGTTGGCGTCATAGAAGGCACGGACCGCGTCCGCGGAAATCTGAACACCCCGGAGGTCGGCCTGAATCTTCTGCTCGGAGATTTCCCTCTGCTGGGCGCGCAGCCGCGCAAACTGGTCGGCGGCCGCCTTCGAGGCGAACGCCGAGTCCGCCAGCGCGGCGCTGACCTGTTGGACGACTAAATCGCGCCGCAGTGCAGCGTCGAATGCCTCGGGGCTCATCCTCTCGCTCTGCAGCGCGATATCATAGCGCTCCCTGGAGAACTTCCCGTCTACCTGGAACGCCGGGATCGACATCGTGGTCTCGACGAGGGTCTCGTCGGATACGGTCAGGTAGTTGCGCGCGGCGTACTGCGTCAGCAGGCGCTGCGAGATCATCCCGTCGAGGACTTCGCGGCGCATCGCCGGCGAATCGAACGTCGCGGCATCGAAGTTCTTTCCCAGCATGCCTTGCAGCCGGTCCTGCTGCTGACGCAGGGCCTCGCTGAACTCCTGCTCGCCGATTTTCTGCCCGCCGACCTCGGCGACCTCCCCGACCCCTCCGACGCGCTGCGTCCACTGTATGCCCCAGAAGGCAAACGGCGGAACGATCATCAGGCCGAGGATGATCTGGAGGAGACGCTTGTGCTTGCTGACAAAGTCGAACATGAGTGGCGGAGCGGACGGGACTCGAACCCGCGACCCCCGGCGTGACAGGCCGGTATTCTAACCAACTGAACTACCGCTCCTAAAGTCTCTATTGGTGGGTGCTGACGGGCTCGAACCGCCGACATTCGCCTTGTAAGGGCGACGCTCTACCAGCTGAGCTAAGCACCCCTCGCGGAAAACCGCGGGCCCGCCAAGCGGGCCCGCGCGGCTCCGGAAGGGGCGCTAGTTTACTGCATCCTTGAGGGCTTTTCCAGGACGGAACTTCGGGACCCGCGCGGCCTTGATGTTGATCTCAACGCCCGTCTGGGGGTTGCGCCCCGTGCGCGCCGCGCGGCGGCCGACGTAGAACGTGCCGAACCCGACCAGGGTCACCATGCTCCCCTTCTTCATCGCAGTCTTGATCGCGGTGACGGTCGCGTCGAGCGAACGTCCTGCGGCGGCCTTGGAGATGTCGGCGGACTTGGCGATGTGGTCGATGATTTCCAGCTTGTTCATGGGGTCCCCTTGGAGTTCGGTTGATGGCGATCGCGGATCACGGCGTTCACGGCTCCTCCCGGCTGGTCCTGACCGCGGACTCAGCAAAGACCGGTCTCCCTCGCCGCATCCCTGGGGAAGCGTCGCATGCTGACGAACCGGGCTTTGCTTATTCCGCGGGGCGACTTCTCGGGCGCGCTGAAAAACAGCGCGCAATCCGTTGCGCATATATATCAACTGCAAAAGCGCCGTGTCAAGCGTTCGCGCGGCGCGGCGGGAAAATTATTTTTGCGGCAAGACGCGCGCCAGTTTTTCGGCCGGCGCGCGTCGATTCAGGATTTCTTCAACGAGGCGGCGCTCTGCGCCGCGTCAGGGCTAGTGAGTCACCACCGATGAGGAGGTCTTGTCGTCCGCGGCCGACGGAATCGGCGGCGTCTCCGACGAAGGCTTGCGCGGCTCCGGCTGACGCTCGAGCGCCAGCTCGAGCACACTATCCATCCACTTCACCGGGACAATCTCCAGTCGATTCTTGATGTTGTCGGGGATTTCCGCGAGATCCTTGACGTTCTCGTCGGGGATGAGCACGGTCTTGATCCCGCCGCGATGCGCGGCGAGCAGCTTCTCCTTGAGGCCGCCGATCGGCAGGACCTCGCCGCGCAGTGTGATCTCTCCGGTCATCGCTAGATCGGACCGCACCGGGATTCCTGTCAGCACCGACACCATCGCGGTGCATATTCCGATTCCGGCGCTCGGCCCGTCCTTCGGCGTGGCGCCTTCGGGAAGGTGCACGTGGATGTCGTTCTTCTGGTAGAAATCCTCGGCCACGCCGAGCTTGGACGAGCGGTTGCGCACCACGGAAAGAGCGGCCTGGATCGACTCCTGCATCACCTCGCCGAGCTTGCCAGTAGTGATGGTCTTGCCCTTCCCGGGCATCGTCACGGCTTCGATTGTCAACAACTCGCCTCCGACCTCGGTCCAGGCGAGGCCGGTCACCTGACCCACCTGGTTCTTTTTCTCGGCGATTCCATAGGTAAACCGGCGCACGCCGAGGTACTTGTCGAGATTCTTGGGCGTGACAAGGACCTTCTTCTCCTTGTCCTTGCTCACCAGTTGCTTCACGACCTTCCGGCAGATCTTGGAGATGTCGCGCTCGAGGCCCCGCACCCCGGCCTCGCGAGTGTAGTAGCGGATGATATCCCGGATCGCCGACTCCGACACCGAGACTTCCTCCTTCTTCAGACCGTTGTTCTTGAGCTGCTTGGGCAGCAGGTAGCGCGAGGCGATGTTGACCTTCTCGTCCTCGGTGTAGCCCGATATGCGGATCACCTCCATGCGGTCGAGCAGCGCCGGGGGAATGTTCAAGGTGTTGGCAGTCGCGACGAACATCACCTCGGACAGGTCGTACTCGACCTCGACGTAGTGGTCGGTGAAGGTGTGGTTCTGCTCCGGGTCGAGCACCTCGAGCAGCGCCGACGACGGATCGCCGCGGAAGTCCATGCCCATCTTGTCGACCTCGTCCAGCAGGAACAGGGGATTCCGCACGCCCACCTTGCTCATATTCTGAAGTATCTTGCCCGGCATGGAGCCGATGTAGGTGCGCCGGTGCCCGCGGATCTCCGCCTCGTCGCGCACGCCGCCGAGCGACATGCGCACGAACTTGCGGTTGGTCGCGCGGGCGATCGATTGCCCGAGGGAGGTTTTTCCCACGCCCGGCGCGCCCACCAGGCACAGGATCGGCGCCTTGACCTTCTCGACGCGGCTCTGCACCGCGAGGTACTCGACGATCCGCTCCTTCACCTTCTCCAGGCCATAGTGGTCGGCGTCGAGGATTTTCTCCGCCGCACCGATGTCGCGCGAGATCTTGCTGCGCTTCTTCCACGGCAGATTGACGAGGGTCTCGATGTAGTTGCGCACCACCGTCGCCTCAGCCGACATCGGGGACATCAGGCGCAGCTTCTTCAGCTCGGCCTCGGCCTTCTTGCGCGCCTCCTTGGGCATGCGGGCGGCCTTGACGCGCTTCTCCATCTCCTCGAAGTCGGCGCCGTCCTCGCCTTCGCCGAGCTCCTTCTGGATCGCCTTGACCTGCTCGTTCAGGTAGTACTCGCGCTGGCTCTTCTCCATCTGCCGCTTGACGCGGCCTCGGATGCGCTTCTCAACCTGCAGAATGTCGATCTCGGCCTCAAGCTGCGAGAGCAGGTGCTCCAGGCGCGCCTTCACCTCGAACATCTCGAGGACCTGCTGCTTCTGCTCGAGCTTCAGAGGCAGGTGCGCCGCGATCGTGTCGGCGAGGCGCCCGGCCTCCTCGATCCCGGCGAGCGAGGTCAGGATCTCCGGCGGAATCTTCTTGTTGAGCTTGACGTACTGGTCGAACTGGGCGATGAGCGCGCGGCGCATCGCCTCGATCTCGGTGACCTCTCCGGCGTCCGCGGGCACCGCGATCGCGTCCGCGACGTAGTGGGTGCGGAGATCCTCGATGCTCTGGATGCGCGCGCGCTGGCCGCCTTCCACGAGCACCTTCACCGTGCCGTCGGGAAGCTTGAGCATCTGGAGGATGTTCGAGATGCAGCCGATCTTGTACAGGTCCTCCGCGCCGGGCTCGTCCTTGGCGGCGGACCTCTGCGCGACCAGCAGGATGCTCTTGCCCGCCTCCATCGCCATCTCCATGGCCTTGATGGACTTCGGGCGGCCGACGAACAGCGGAATCACCATGTGCGGGAACACCACCACGTCGCGCAGCGGGAGCAGCGGATACTGGTTGGGTGCGGTAACGCTTTCGTTGGCCATGGGCTTTCTCTACAAAAGGGTCTTTGCTACGTTGGGGCGGAACGCCCCCGCTTCAAGCCGCGCCTCGTCCGAGGGCAGCAGCCGTCGCTCAAGCAGTCCCCGCCACCTTAGGCGGCTCGGCGTAGATGAGAAGAGGCTTTCCCTCGCCCACGATGGTGTTCTCGTCCACCACCACCTTGCTGACGTTCTCCATAGTGGGAAGGTCGAACATGATATCGAGCAGCACCTGCTCGAGGATGGAGCGCAGCCCGCGTGCGCCGGTCTTGCGGGCGAGCGCCTTCTTCGCGATCGCGTGCAGGGCCTGCGGTCGCACTTCGAGATCCACCGCTTCCATGCCGAACAGCTTCTGATACTGCTTGATCAGCGCGTTCTTCGGCTCCGTCAGGATTTGGATCAGCGCCTGCTCGTCGAGTTCCTCCAGCGTGGCCACCACCGGGAGCCGGCCGACGAATTCCGGAATAAGCCCATACTTGATGAGGTCTTCGGGTTCCACGGTCTTGAGGATCTCGCTGATGTCCTTGGCGCTCTTCAGGCTCCTCACATCGGCCGCGAACCCGATGCCGCTCTTCTCGGAGCGGCCGCGGATGATCTTCTCCAGACCGTCGAAGGCGCCGCCGCAGATGAACAGGATGTTGGTGGTGTCCACCTGCACGAAGTCCTGGTTGGGGTGCTTGCGCCCGCCCTGCGGTGGAACCGACGCGATCGTGCCTTCGATGAGCTTCAGCAGCGCCTGCTGCACGCCTTCGCCCGACACGTCCCGCGTGATCGAGGGGTTGTCGGACTTGCGCGAGATCTTGTCGATCTCGTCGATGTAGACGATGCCGCGCTTCGCCTTGTCGACGTCGTAGTCGCAGTTCTGCAGCAGCTTCTGGATGATGTTCTCGACGTCCTCGCCGACGTAGCCGGCCTCGGTCAGCGTGGTCGCGTCGGCGATCACGAAGGGGACGTTCAGGAGGCGCGCCATGGTCTGCGCGAGCAGAGTCTTGCCCGATCCCGTCGGACCGACGAGCAGGATGTTCGATTTCGCGAGCTCGACGTCGTCGTTCTTCGAGAGGTGCTTGAGCCGCTTGTAGTGGTTGTACACCGCCACCGACAGGATCTTCTTCGCGAGCTCCTGGCCGATCACGTATTCGTCGAGGATGCCGCAGATCTCGCGCGGGGTGGGCAGGTCGGACTTGGCGGGCTTGCCGCCCTTGTCCGCCGCGCTCTCCTCGCGGATGATGTCGTTGCACAGCTCGATGCACTCGTCGCAGATGAACACCGAGGGACCGGCGATCAGCTTCCTCACCTCGTGCTGGCTCTTGCCGCAGAAGGAGCAGTAGAGGAGCTTCTCGCCGCCGGTCTTTTCGGTCATCGCGTTTCTCCGCCCTCAGGCCGCCGCCGCCACTTCGGTGCGCGAGGCGAGCACCTTGTCCACCAGACCATACTTCACCGCCTCGTCCGCCGACAGGAAATTGTCACGGTCGGTATCGCGAGAGATGCGCTCGACGCTCTGGCCCGTGTGCTCTGCCATGATCTCGTTCAGGCGCGCGCGGAGGTAGAGGATCTCCTTGGCGTGGATCTCAACGTCCGACGCCTGCCCCTGGAAGCCGCCCATGGGCTGGTGGATCATGACGCGTGAGTTCGGCAGGCAGAATCGCTTGTCCTTGTCACCCGCGGCGAGGAGCAGCGCGCCCATGCTCGCCGCCTGACCGATGCACAGCGTCGAGACGTCCGGCTTGATGAACTGCATGGTGTCGTAGATCGCAAGCCCCGCCGACACCGATCCTCCGGGGGAGTTGATGTAGAAGAAGATGTCCTTGTCGGGATTCTCCGACTCGAGGAACAGGAGCTGCGCAACGATGAGGTTCGCCGATATCTCGTTGACGGGCCCGACCAGAAACACCACGCGTTCCTTGAGCAGGCGCGAATAGATATCGTAGGCGCGCTCGCCGCGCCCGCTCTGCTCGATGACCATGGGAATGAGGCCCAGGTCCTGCGGTTCTTGACGAGGGGCCTGGCCTCGCGGCTCGCCCGCCTGCCACAGCACGCCGCTCATGTCGAGGCTCCCATCAGTGCTTCAAAGCCAATCGCCTGGTCCTCCACCTTCGCGCGCTCGAGAACCCACCTGACCACGTTTGCTTCGACTGCCAAGCCTTCAAATTCGCCCAAGCGCTGCGGGTCTGAATAAATCCATTTTACCACTTCGAACGGCTGCTCATAGGTCTGCGCATGCTCGGTGACGAGCGCCCTCACCTGCTCGGGCTTCGCTCCCAGGGATTGCTCCTTCACCAGTTCGCCGATGACGAGGCCCAGCGCCACGCGCCGCTTTGCGCGTTCCTCCAACGCCCCCGGGTCGACGGGAAGCTTCTCGAGCTTCAAGCCCCGGGATTCGAGCTCGGCCCGGGTCTGCTGCAGCATGCGCTGCACTTCCATCTCGACCAAGGATTTCGGCAGCTCGAGCGTTGTCGAATCGACGAGCGCCTGCATCACCTTCTGCTTCACCTCGCTCTCCACGCGCTTCTTGACCTCGAGCTCGACGTTGGTCCTGACCTCGGCGCGCATCTTCGCGAGATCTCCGTCGGCCACGCCGAGGGACCTGGCGAAATCGGCGCCGAGCTCGGGAATCCTCGGCGCTTCGACCTTCCTGACCGTCACCTCGAAAATCGCCGTCTTGCCCGCGACCTCCTTGCCGGCGTAGTCGGCGGGAAAAGCGACCGGAAACGTCTTTTGCTCGCCGGAACCGGCGCCTGAGAGTCCAGCCTCGAAGTCGGGCAGCATGCGCCCCTCGCCGAGAATGACGCTGATCCCGGAGCCCTTGCCTCCCGGGAATTCGCTGCCGTCGATCCGACCGACGAAGTCGACGCTCACGCGGTCGCCCGCCTGTGCGGGCCGCGCAGCAGCCTCCCAGGTCACGCGCTGCTTGCGCAGAATCTCGATGGTGCGATCGACGTCGGTCTCCTCGACCGCGTGGACCGGCCGGCGGATCGTCATTGCCGCGAGGTCGCCGAGCTTCACCTCGGGGTAGACCTCGAACGTCGCGCTGAAGGCAAGCTGCTTCTCGTCGCCGCCCTCCTTGCGTTCGATGCGCGGATACCCCGCCACCCTAAGGTTCTTCTCCTTGACGACCTCGGTGAATCCCTTCTGCACGGCGTCGCCGATCACCTCCGAGCGGACCTGCGGCCCGTACTGCTGCGCCACGATCTTGAGCGGCACCTTGCCGGGACGAAACCCGTCCATGCGCACGGTGCGCGACAGCTTGCGCAGGCGCTGCTCGACCTCGCGTTCGATTTCCTCCGCCGGAACCGCCATGCTCAGGCGCCGCTCCAGCTTGCCCAACGTTTCCATGTTCGTCTGCATACCCTCTGTTCCGGCTGCGTGGTGCGAAGGAAGGGACTCGAACCCCCATGCCTTACGGCGCTGGAACCTAAATCCAGTGCGTCTACCAATTCCGCCACCTTCGCCAGGCGGCTTCCTGTGGCATTCTACCGCAAGGCCCCTATACTGTCAGCCTAAGACCCTGAAACTCCTTGAAAAATAGGACGATGTCCGTCTCGCATTACGAGAATTTTCCGGTCGCCTCCGTGCTCCTGCCCGCGCGGCTGCGCCACCCGGTGGCGGTGATCTACCGCTTCGCCCGCTCGGCGGACGACTTCGCCGACGAGGGCGAGCTCGCCGCGCCGGCGCGCCTCGCGCTCCTCGACGGCTACCGCGCCGAGCTCGACCGGATCGGAACGGGGAGCGCGCCGCTCGCGCCCCTGTTCCGCGAGCTGCGAGACGTCGTCGCCGCGCGCCAGCTCCCGCTCGCCCCCTTCTACGACCTCCTCGACGCCTTTGCGCAGGACGTGACCAAGCGGCGCTACGCCAACTTCGCCGAGGTCATGGACTACTGCCGCCGCTCGGCGGATCCGGTGGGACGGCTGATGTTGCATCTGTACGAGCGGTACGACGAGCGCAACGCCGCCTCCTCCGATTCGATCTGCTCCGCGCTCCAGCTCATCAACTTCTGGCAGGATGTCGAGGTGGACTTCCGCAAGAACCGCATCTATCTCCCCCAGGACGAGATGCAGCGCTTCGGTGTAGGCGAGGCGCAGATCTCCGCCGCCGACGCGTCGGGCGGATGGTGGGACCTGATGCGCTTCCAGATCGACCGCGCAAGATCGCTGCTGCTGGCGGGCGCGCCGCTCGCTCGCCGCCTGCCCGGACGGATCGGCCTGGAAATCCGCACCGTGGTCCAGGGCGGCCTGCGGATTCTCGAGAAGCTCGAGCGTGTGCGCGGTGACGTGTTTCGCCATCGTCCGGTGCTGAAGCCCTTCGACTGGCCGCTCCTCTTCTGCCGCGCACTGCTCGCCCGATGACGCCGGACGAATACTGCCGCCAGAAGGCCGCGCACAGCGGATCGAGCTTCTACTACTCGTTCCTGTTCCTGCCGCCCGAGCGGCGCCGCGCGATCACCGCGCTGTACGCCTTCTGCCGCGAGGTGGACGACGCGGTCGACGAGCCGAGCGAGGCATCGGCCGCGCGCGTCACGCTCGCCTGGTGGCGCAGCGAAGTCGGCCGCCTCTTCGTCGGCAATCCCCAGCACCCTGTCACGCGCGCCCTTGCGCCCTGGACGACGACCTTCGGCATCGACGAGGCGCAGCTGAACGAGATCATGGACGGCATGGAGATGGACCTGAACCAGACCCGCTACCTCGATTTCGCCGGCCTGAAGGCGTACTGCCGCTGCGTCGCGGGCGTGGTGGGCACGCTCGCCGCGCGCATCTTCGGCTACCGCAACGCGAGGACGCTGGAATACGCGGACCGCCTCGGCCTCGCCTTCCAGCTCACCAACATCATTCGAGACGTCGGCGAGGACGCGCGCAAGAACCGCTTGTACCTTCCCATGGACGAGCTGCGCGAGTTCGGCGTCACCGCGGCGGACATTCTCGGGGCGAAGTACTCGGACGACTTCGTACGGCTGATGCGCTTCCAGGCCGAGCGCGCGCGGGGCTGCTACGACGAGGCGCTCGCGCTGCTGCCGCCCGAGGATCGCCAGGCGCAGCGGCCCGGGCTCGTGATGGCGGCGATCTACCGTACGCTGCTCGACGAGATCGCTGACGACGGCTTCCAGGTTCTCAGGCAACGCATCGCGCTCACGCCGGTCCGGAAGCTGTGGATCGCGTGGCGCACCTGGGCCACGGCTTGAGCCGCGTCGCGGTCGTCGGCGCCGGCTGGGCTGGGCTCGCCGCGGCGGTGACGCTCGCCGAGCGCGGCGTGCCGGTGACGGTGTTCGAGGCCTCGCGCAGCCTGGGCGGGCGGGCGCGGCGCGTCTCGATCGACGGCGTCGACCTCGACAACGGCCAGCACGTCCTCATCGGCGCGTACTGCGAGTGCCTGCGGCTGATGCGTCTGGTCGGCGCGGATCCCGACAAGCTGCTGCTGCGTCTGCCGCTCGAGCTGCGCTTCGCCGACGGATTCCACCTGCGCGCGCCGCGACTGCCCTACCCGTTCAACCTCGGAGCGGCGCTCCTCGGCGCGAAGGGACTCTCCTTCCGAGAGGCGGCGAGCGCCGTACGTTTCATGGTGTCGCTGCGCTTACGCAAGTTCAAGATCGATGCCGACCGCAGCGTTGCGCACCTCCTCGACGAGCACGCGCAATCGGGCGCGCTGCGCTCGCACCTGTGGGGACCGCTGTGCGTCTCTGCGCTCAACACGCCAGTCGCCTCCGCCTCTGCGCAGGTCTTCGCAAACGTGCTGCGCGACGGCCTGACCGGGAGCCGCGCAGCGAGCGACTTCCTCATCGCGCGCGCCGACCTCGGGAAGCTCTTCCCCGAGCCGGCAGCGGGCTACGTGAAGTCGCACGGCGGCGAGATCAGGCTCGGCGAGCCGGTGCGGAGGCTTGCGCGTATTCACGGCGGGTTCCGCGTAAACGAGGCGCTCGACTTCTCGTCGGTAGTGATCGCCAGCGCGCCGCAGCACGCGGGGCAATTGCTGGTGCAACTGCCCGAACTTGCCGATGCACTGTCGCGCATTAACGCGTTCAGCTACGAACCCATCGTCACCTGCTATCTGCAATATCCCGAGTCCGTCTCACTGCCCTCGCCCATGCTCGGCCTCACCGGAGGAGTCGTGCAGTGGGCTTTCGACCGTGGACGCATTGGCGGGCCGAAGGGGCTCCTCGCGGCGGTGATCAGCGCTTCCGGTCCGCACGAGCAGCTCTCGAGGGAAGCGCTCGTTGCGAAATTCGAAGCCGAACTGCGAGCGGCGCTTGGAGCGCTGCCCGACCGTCTCTGGTGGCAAGTCATCACCGAAAAGCGCGCGACGTCTTCGTGCCGACCCGGAGTCGAACGACCGAAAGGCGGCACACCGTTGCCGGGCCTGCTGCTTGCCGGCGACTACATTGCCTGCGATTACCCGGGAACGCTGGAGGCGGCCGTGCGCAGCGGAGTCACGGCCGGAACAGCCGCTATAGCCCGATCGCCCTCAAATCGAGCTTCTTCCCCCGCACCGGCGGGCACCAGTAGTACGCCCCCGTCACCGGACGCGTAAACGTAAACAGCGCGTCGACGATCCCGTCCTCGGCGCCGGCCATGCGCTTGAGCTGCGCGTCGAAGGCGTCGAGCGATCTGCCGAAGGCGACGAAGTTGAGACCGGCCTGCGCCCCATCCGCCCAGGGCATGGAGCGGCGCCAGACGAAGGCTTCGGGGGTGAAGCTTTCCTGCGCCGTGCGCTTGACGTGCGCCGACTCGGGCGCACTGGCGAGCTCCTTGTTGTCGCGCCTGCGCCGGCCGATGGCGTCGTCCTGCCGTTTCTGCGGCATGGCGGCGAAGGCGTCGAGGTCGTGCACCCATTGCTGCACGGCGACGAAGCTCGCCCCGCCGAATCCCGGCCGCTTGTCGTTCACGATCGCGGTCTCGACGGCCTTCCTGCCCTTGGGGTTCTCGGTGCCGTCCTCGTATCCAGTGAGGTCAAGACCGCGTTCGTACCTGAAGGCGTCGATCGCGCCCGTCACCTCGAACGCGGGAGCGAGCATCTTCTCCGTCCTTCGCGCGCGCAGCAGGATCTCGCCGCGGTCGTCCCCGCGCAGCCAGCACCACAGCGCTGCGGGCGTCGATGGGACTTCCACGTTGTCGCTCCGATAGTGCGGGAACGGCTTCAGGCCCTCGATCTCCTTTTGCAGCGCGAAGGCGAGGAGCGCGCCGATGCCGACGACGCACGCTTTTCCGTCCGCCGCGGTGGACAGCAACTTCAGCTGAGCCCGGGGCGTCGCACCCGGCTTGAGGCCGAAGGTCAGGTAGCGCGCGTGCGGGGGAAGCGGAGCCAGTATTCCGGGTTGTGCGTTGTTCATCGCTCGAGCCTTCAGTTCCTGAAGCTGCGGACCGCCTCGGCGACGCTCGCCACCGGGACGATCTCGATGCCGTCGATTCTCTGCTTCGGCTGGTTGGCCCTCGGGATGATCGCGCGGCTGAAGCCCAGCTTCGCGGCCTCCCTCAGGCGCTCCTGTCCGCGCGGCGCCGGGCGCACCTCTCCGGCGAGCCCGATCTCGCCGAACACCGCCAGCTTCTCCGGGATCGGCTTGTCGGTGAGCGAGGAAACGATCGCGAGCACGACCGCGAGGTCCGCAGCCGGCTCGGATATGCGCACGCCGCCCACCGCGTTCACGAACACGTCCTGATCGTAGCACGCGATGCCGGCGTGCCGATGCAGCACCGCGAGCAGCATCGCAAGCCGGTTCTGCTCGAGCCCTACGGTGAGACGCCGTGGGTTGGGCGCGTGCGCCGCATCGACCAGCGCCTGGATCTCGACGAGCAGCGGGCGCGTTCCTTCCTGGGTCACCAGCACGCACGACCCGGCCACCTCGCCCGCGTGCTGCGAGAGGAAGATGGCCGAGGGGTTGGCCACGCCGCGCAGGCCGCGGTCGGTCATGGCGAACACGCCCAGCTCGTTCACCGCGCCGAAGCGGTTCTTGAAGGCGCGCACTAGGCGGAAGCTCTGGTGGGTGTCACCTTCGAAATAGAGCACCGAGTCGACGATGTGCTCGACCACCCGCGGCCCGGCGATCGCCCCCTCTTTCGTGACGTGGCCCACGAGCACCACCACCGCGCCGCTCGACTTCGCGTAGCGCGCGAGCTGCGCGACGCACTCGCGTACCTGCGAGACCGAGCCCGGCGCGGAAGTGAGCTCCTCGGAGTACAGCGTCTGGATCGAGTCGACGACCGCGATCTCGGGCCGCGCCTTCTCGAGCGTGGCGAGGATGCGCTCGAGCTGGATCTCGGCGAGCAGCTCGAGCCTGCCCGGGTCGAGGGCGAGGCGCCGCGCGCGCAGCGCCACCTGCTCCACCGATTCCTCGCCGCTTACGTATACAGCCTTGCGCGAGGCGCTCATCGCCGACAGCGACTGCAGTAGCAGCGTCGACTTGCCCACCCCCGGGTCGCCGCCGAGGAGCGCCACCTCCCCCGCCACGAACCCGCCGCCGAGCACGCGGTCGAGCTCCTCGATGCCGCTTGCCATGCGCGGCGCCTCCCGCGCGCTCACTTCGGACAGGCGCTTCAGCTCGGAACTCCTCGCGACGCCGGAGAAGCGGTGCTTGGAAGCCTTCTCGGCGACGCTCTCGACGAGCGTGTTCCAAGCGCCGCAGTGCGGGCACTGCCCCTGCCACTTCGGAGATTCGCCGCCGCACTCGGTGCAAGCGTAGACTGTCTTGGTCTTGGCCTTGGCCATCAGGCGGTCTCCGCGACCGGCACCCGCTGCGACAGTGCGCACAAGAGCTCGTAGCTCACGGTGCCCGCGCTCGCCGCGACCTCGTCCGCGGAGAGCCCCTCGCCCCAGAGCGTCACCGGTGATCCGATCGCAGCCTCCGGGATCCCGCCGAGGTCGGCGATGATCATGTCCATCGCCACCCTTCCCAGGGTGCGGGTGCGCTTGCCGCAGACGAGGATCGGCGTTCCGGTGGGCGCTTGGCGCGGGTACCCGTCCGCGTAGCCGCAGGCGACGATTCCCGCCCGCATCGGCCCCGACGCGGTGAAAGTGCAGCCGTAGCCGACGCTGTCGCCCGCGGCGAGCTCGCGCACCGCGATCAGCTCGGAGGACAGCGTCATCGCCGGCTTCAGGCCCAGCCTCTCCGCGCTCGTGTCGGCGAAGGGCGAGCAGCCGTAGAGCATGATCCCGGGCCGCACCCATTCGGCGTGGGCCTCGGGGTAGCGCAGGATGGCGGCGGAATTGGCGAGGCTGCGAGGGTAATTCAGCCGGGCGCTCATCTTCCGGAACCGCTCGAGCTGCCAGCGCACGCCGCGCTCGCCGTCGGCATCCGCGAAATGGCTCATGAGCGTGATCTCCCCAGCGCAGCGGGCAAGGCGCGCGTGCGCGTCCTCGAGCTCGCTCTCGGCGAAGCCCAGACGGTTCATCCCGGTGTTCAGCTTGAGATACACGGGGATCTTCGCCGGCAGCTGCGCCTTCTCGAGCATCGCGAGCTGCTCCGCGTGGTGCACCACCGTGGTGAGTCCGTTCGCCGCGATCGGCTCGAGCTCGCCCGGCGAGTAGAACCCCTGCATCAGCAGGATCGGGCGCTTCTCGCCGGCGCGGCGCAGCTCGAGCGCCGCCTCCAGCTCGATGAGTCCCAGGCCATCGGCTGCAAGGGCCTTGGCCGCGCGCGCTAGGCCGTGCCCGTACGCGTTCGCCTTCACCACCGCCCAGACTCGCGAGCGCGG
This sequence comes from Burkholderiales bacterium, assembly GCA_035499735.1. Classification (GTDB taxonomy): domain Bacteria; phylum Pseudomonadota; class Gammaproteobacteria; order Burkholderiales; family SG8-39; genus VBDM01. The sequence goes on along the minus strand of DATJYC010000081.1, from coordinate 9,459 downwards.
CGCGATGCGCTTCGCCGCGGCCAGATTGTGGCGCAGAGCTGCGGAATCGATGCGGGCTCGAATCGGGCGCATGGCGCGGCTATTCAACCATAAACTCCCCGCGGCCGTGGTATAAAGCGGCGCAGAATGAATCGAACGTTCTACACCATCATGGCGGCGCAGTTCTTCAGCTCGCTCGCCGACAACGCCCTGCTGATCGCCGCGATCGCGCAGCTGCTGGAGCTCGACGGGCCCGCCTGGATGGTGCCGCTGCTCAAATTCTTCTTCACCGTCTCCTACGTCGTGCTCGCCGCCTTCGTGGGCGCGTTCGCCGACGCCATTCCCAAGGGCCGGGTGATGTTCATCACCAACTCGATCAAGATCGCAGGCTGCGTGATGATGTTCTTCACCGACTACGTGGAGTTTGCCGGCGTCCCCGGATACGTCCTGGTGCTCGCTGCGTACGCGGTCGTCGGATTCGGCGCCGCGGCGTACTCGCCCGCCAAGTACGGAATCCTCACCGAGCTGCTGCCGGCGGAAAAGCTGGTCGCGGCGAACGGCTGGATTGAAGGCCTGACGGTCGCCTCGATCATCCTCGGAACGGTGCTGGGCGGAGCGCTCATCAGCCCGCGCATCGCCTCGATGCTGCTCGCGATCGACGTACCCCACATCGACACCGGGATCGAGACCCCGGCGGAAGCTGCGATCCTCGTGATCTCGTGCATCTACGTCATCGCCGCCGCGTTCAACCTCTTCATTCCGGATACCGGCGCGCGCTACGGCAAGCAGCAGACCAACCCGGCGCTGCTGATGCGGGACTTCTACCTGTGCCTGGTCATGCTGTGGAAGGACAGGCTCGGGCAGATCTCGCTCGCCGTGACGACGCTGTTCTGGGGAGCCGGAGCGACGCTGCAGTTCCTGGTGCTGCAGTGGGCGGCGGTGCACCTGGGGCTGCCGCTCGACAGGGGCGCGGTCCTGCAGGGCGTCACCGCGGTGGGGGTGGCGATCGGCGCGGTGCTCGCGGGGAGGTTCATCTCGCTCCGACGCTCGCTCGACGTGCTGCCCGCGGGCGTCACGATGGGCGCGGTGGTGATGCTCATGATCTTCGTGACGAACATGCCCGTCGTGTACGCGCTGCTGATCTTCATCGGGGCCATGGCGGGCTTCTTCGTCGTGCCGATGAACGCCCTCCTCCAGCACCGCGGCTACGTGCTGCTTTCGGCCGGCCATTCGATCGCGGTGCAGAACTTCAACGAGAACATCTCTATCCTGGTCATGCTCGCGATCTACTCGGCGATGATCAAGGCGTCATTCCACATCAACACCATCATCGTCGCCTTCGGAACCTTCGTCGTGATCACGATGTTCCTCGTGATCCTGCGCCACCGCTACAACCAGGCTAAAGGCGACTCGCTGCACCTTATCGGCATAAAGACCGATCCCCAGCGCGGCTATCCTTGAACTTGCCGGCCTGCGCCCCCAAGTTCCGCTGATCATGGGCGCGCCTCTCCCCGACGACGTCCTGCTCGACGCCTACTCTGCCGCGGTCGTCGCCGCGTCCGAGGGCGTTGGCCCGGCCGTGGTGCACATCCAGGCCGCCCAGGCCGCGCGCGGCGGCACCGGCTCGGGATTCGTGTTCACGCCTGATGGATTCATTCTCACCAACAGCCACGTCGTCCATGGCGCGCGCTCGATCCGCGTCACCTTCGCGGACGGGACAAGCCACGACGCCGATCTGGTCGGCGACGACCCCGACACCGACGTCGCCGTGATCCGCGTCGCCGGGCACCAGCTGCCCGTGGCCGCGCTCGGCGCCTCGCGCGGTCTGCGCGTCGGGCAGCTTGCGATCGCCATAGGCAATCCCTACGGCTTCCAGCACACCGTGACCGCGGGCGTGGTGAGCGCGCTGGGCCGCAGCCTGCGCTCCACGACGGGCCGGCTCATCGACGATGTCATCCAGACCGACGCGGCCCTCAATCCCGGAAACTCGGGCGGACCGCTGCTGAACTCGCGCGGCGAGGTGATCGGCGTGAACACCGCGATCATCCCCTTCGCGCAGGGGATCTGCTTCGCCACGGCGGTCGACACGGCGAAGTGGGTGGTCGAGCAGCTGCTGCGCTTCGGGCGCGTGCGCCGCGGCTACATTGGCGTGGCGGGCGCGACCATGCCCCTGTCGCGCCGCGCGGTCCGCTTCCACGGCCTGGGCGCCGGCGCGGGCGTGCGCGTCGAGTCGCTCGAGCCGGGCGGCGCGGCCGAGCGCGCGGGCGTCGAGCCCGGGGACGTCATCATCGGCTACGACGGCGAGGAAGTCGCAGGCGTCGACGAGCTGCACCGGCTGCTGAGCGAGGAGCGCATCGGCAAGGCGACGAAAGTGACGCTGCTGCGCCGCGCTCAGAAGCTCGAGTTGCCAATATTGGCCGCGGAGATGCCCGCCCGTCCCTAGAGCACGACCGGTTTGTCGGGAAGCTCGTTGCGTCCCTCGCCCGTGGACGGGAAATGCTCGGTGAGCAGGTCGCTCACCGCACGCAAGCCGATCACCGTACCGCGCTCGAACTGGCCGCGCGCGAACTCCTGCTGCATCTCGCCGCAGATCGCATCCCACGCTGCGGTGCCGACTTTCGAGTGGATGCCCCGGTCGGCGACCAGCTCGACGCGGCGATCGGCGAGCAGCAGATAGATCAGGACGCCGGCGTTGTGAGCGGTGTCCCACACGCGGAGTCGCCCGAACCAGCCGATCGCGCGCTCGCGCGACCCGACGCCGCGCGCGACCTCAGCGAGCGGAAGCGCGGCTTCCACGGCGAAGCGCAGCTGCCCTGCGTGGCGCTTCTCCTCCTCGCCTATGACCTTCTGGATCGCCCGCAGCGACTCGGGCGGAAGGGCGCGCGCGACCGAACGATGATCGGTGAAGGCATGACGCAGGAAGCGCTTCCAGTCCATGGGTTCACCAGCGGCCGGAGGCACCGCCCCCGCCGAAATCGCCGCCGCCCCCGCTGAACCCGCCGCCGCCCGACCAGCCTCCGCCGCCGCCCCAGCCGCCGCCACCCCAGCCGCCGCTCGTCCAGCCTCCGCGACCGCCGCCGAAGCCGCTCACCAGGGTGACGAAGAACGCAATCAGCCCGCCCAGAACCGCAAACAGCAGCACGCCCGCGGCGAACCACACGATTGCGGCGACGATCGTTCCTGAAACGGCAGCCCCCGCCACGCGGCCGAAGACGCGCTTGAATATCGCGTCGCCGACCACGAGCGCGACCAGCAGCCAGAAGATCGTCTGCACGTCGATCGGCCGGCCCGTGCCGAGGCGCGGCTGCGGCGCCTCGAGGCTCTCGCCCTGGATGAGCGCGATGAGGGCTTCCGTGCCGGCCGAGATACCGCCATAGAAATCCCCCGACCGGAAGCGCGGCGTGATGACTTCCCGGATCACGCGGTCGGCGAGGCCGTCGGTGATCGCGCCCTCGAGGCCGCGTCCCACTTCGATGCGGACGGCCCTGTCGTCCTTGGCGACCACAAGGATCACGCCGTCGTCGACACGCTGGCGTCCGATCTTCCACGCCTCCGCGACGCGTATCGAATACTGCTCGATGGTCTCGGGCCGGGTCGTCGGCAGCATCAGCACGGCGACCTGACTGCCCTTCGTGCTTTCGAAATCGCGCAGCCGCGATTCCAGTGTCTGGACCTGCGAGGGCGAGAGCGTGCCGGTGAGATCCGTGACCCGCGCGCGCAGAGGCGGCACCGCAACCTCGGCCGCCCCGGGCAGCGCGAGGAGCAGCGCGGCGCCGGCCGCGAACGAAGCGAGCCAGCGCGTGAGCATCGAGACTACTTCTTGCCGAAGTCGACGGTCGGCGGCTTGGCGATCGCCTTTTCGTCTTCGACGGTGAAGTTGGGCTTGGTCTGGTAGCTGAACATCATCGCGGTCAGGTTGACCGGGAACTGTCGGATGAGAACGTTGTATTCCTGAACCGCCTTGATGTAGCGGTTGCGCGCCACCGCGATCCGGTTCTCGGTGCCCGCGATCTCGGCCTGGAGCTCGTTGAAGTTCCTGTCGGACTTGAGCTGGGGATAGTTCTCTACGACGACCATCAGCCGTGAGAGCGCGCCGGTCAGTCCTGCCTGCGCTTCCTGGAAGCGCCTGAAAGCGGCCGGGTCGTTCAGCAGCTCGGGCGTGGCCTGGATGCTGCCGACGCGCGCGCGCGCCTCGGTCACCCCGATCAGGACCTGCTGCTCCTGCGCCATGATCCCCTTCACGGTGTTCACCAGGTTCGGAATCAGGTCGGCGCGGCGCTGGTACTGATTGAGCACTTCCGACCACGCCGACTTGACCTGCTCGTCGGAGCGCTGGATGTCGTTGTAGCCGCAGCCCGCGAGCGCGGCCAGAACCAGAATCAGGAATGCCGTCCAGAGCTTGCGCATGGGTTCCTCCCGAGAGCCGAGTGCCCGCTACATGGAGGCGCGCGGCCGGATTACAAGGCCGTGATCGCGCGGCGAGCGAAGCACAGGTCTTCCCAAGCCTTGGCCTTGTCGGGCAGGTTGCGCAGCAGATACGCGGGGTGGTAGGTCACGATGAGCGGCACGCCCTGGTAGCGGTGCAGGCGGCCGCGCAGGCTCGCGATGCTCGCCTCGGTGCCGAGCAGGGTCTGCACCGCGAAGCGTCCCATCGCGAGGATCAGCTTCGGCTTGATCAGCTCGAGCTGGCGCAGCAGGTGCGGCGAGCATTGCGCCACCTCGAAGGGCTCGGGATTTCGGTTGCCGGGCGGCCGGCACTTGAGTACGTTGCAGATGTATACGTTCTCGCCGCGCCTGAGCCCGATGGCCGCAAGCATGTTGTCGAGCAGGCGCCCCGCCTGCCCGACGAAGGGCTCGCCGCGCGCGTCTTCCTCGGCGCCTGGCGCCTCGCCCACGAGCAACCAGTCCGCCCCCTCGTCCCCGACGCCGAACACGGTCTGCGTGCAGGTCTTTCTCAGCCCGCAGGCCTCACACGCCGCCACCGCGGACTTCAGCTCCGGCCAGTCCATCTTGAGGATCCGCGCCGCGCGGTCGTCGGCGAGGTCGAGCTTCGCCCTGTTCTGTATGCCGGGAACGGGGTCGAAGCGCTGCTTCGCCGGGCGGCGCGGAGCCGGCGGCGGCCCGGCGGGCGCCTTCGGCGGTTCGCGCTTCTCGCGAAGCCTCCACACGGGCCCGAGGCCCATCTCCTCGAGATAGGTCTCGCGCCTGCTCACAGATCAAGCGCCAGCACCAGCGCGTCCTCGCGCCCCTTGCGCGCGGGATAGTAACCGCGCCGCACGCCGATCTGCCTGAAGCCGTACCCGGCGTAAAGGCGCTTCCCCACCTCGTTGGTCGGCCGCACCTCGAGGAACAGCACCCTGGCCTTGTACTCGCGCGCCGCGAGCACGGCGGCGTGCAGCAGGCTGCGCCCGTGGCCGCGCCGCTGCGAGCCGGCCGCGACGCTCAGGTTGAGCAGGTGCGCCTCGCCCGCGGCGAGCATGAGCACCGCGTAGCCGATCACTCGCCGGCCCTCGCGGATCACCCAGCAGGCGTAGCCGGCGCGGAGCGAGTCGCGGAAATTCCCTAGCGTCCAGGGGAACTCGTAGATGCTCTCCTCGATCTCCAGGACCGCCCGCAGATCGCTCTCGCGCATGGGTTCGACCCCGGCGGGCCGCAGCACCGCGCTCACGTGCGCTCCCCGGTCCTGAACGCCACCTTGTCGCGCAGGTACCTCGGCACCGCCGTGGACGCATCCTTCGCTTCGCCCGCCGCGAAGCGCGGGATCGCGAGCTTCAGCACCGAGCGCGCGCTCGGCGACGCCTCCGGGCAGATGAGCGAGACGCGATCCCCGAGCCGGTTTGCGAGGCGGTCGCGGTGCGCCGCGAAGCCGTCGCCGCAGCCGGTCCAGTCGCGGCCCGAAGGAAGCGGCACCGCCTCGGGCTTGTACAACCCCGGAGCGTGAACCTCTTCCCAGGTCCCTCCGTCCTTGACGTAGGCCGCGTGGTAGACCTCGCCCATGTGCGCGTCGATGCAGGCGATGACCTTATGTCCGGCGGATTCCTCGGCCAGGGTGAGCAGCGACCCCACTCCCACGACGCCGACGCCGCGGGCCAGAGCGAGGCCCTGGGTCACGCCCGCGGCGATGCGCAATCCGGTGAAGGAACCGGGACCCTCGCCATAGGCGATGCCCTCGATCTGCGCGAGACCGAGGCGCGACTCGGCGAGCAGCTCCTCGACCATTCCCAGGACTCTTTCGGCCTGGCGCTGGAACGCGGGCTCGCTGCGCGAAAAGAGCGCCTCCCCGCAGCTCGCGGCGACCGAGCAGGAGTCCGTCGAGGTGTCGATCGCCAACAGATTCATGCCGCGATTCTAGCGGATCGCGCGCTTGACGAGAGGCTCCGTCTGCAACGATCATTCGGCTACTCGTTCGAACAACATTCCTGGAGGAGCGAAATGCGCCGCTTGCTGATCTTGCTTGCGTTGGGCCTGCCGGCGGCGTCCTCGCTCGCGCAGGACGGCTATCCCTCCCATCCGATCACCATGGTCGTGGCCTTCCCGCCCGGCGGCGTCGCCGAGCTCACCGGCCGACCGACGGCGATCGCGATGGAAAAGGTGCTGAAGCAGCGCGTCATCATCGAGAACCGGCCCGGCGCCGCGGGCGCGGTCGGGAACGCGCACGTCGCCAATTCCAAGCCCGACGGGTACACGCTGCTCATGGCGCTGTCGTCGATTTCGGTGATACCGGAAGCCGAGCGTCTCCAGGGCCACAAACCACCGTATGAATTGAGCCAGTTCGAGCCGATCGCGCTCGTCTCCGCCGATCCCGTCGTTCTGGTCGTGCGCGCCGAGGCGCCGTGGAAGACCGTGCAGGACCTCGTCGCCGACGCAAAGCGACGCCCCGACAAGATCACCTACAGCTCCTCCGGCATCTACGGCGCGCTGCACATGCCCTTCGTGATGCTCGAGCACGCCACCGGGACGAGCCTGTGGCACGTGCCGTACAACGGCGGCGGCCCGGCGATCCAGGCCCTGCTCGCCTCGCAGGTCGACGTCACCGCCGGCGGGCCGGCCACCATGATCGGACATATCAAGGGCGGGCGCCTGCGTCCGCTCGCGAATTTCGGCGACAAGCGCCTCGCTTCGCTTCCGGACGTTCCGACGCTCAAGGAGATCGGCATCGACGCCGAATACTTCATCTGGTCGGGTCTCATGGCGCCCGCTGGAACTCCGCCCGCGATCCTGCAGAAGCTGCGCGACGCCGTGCGCCAGGGCGTCCAGGATCCGGATTTCAAGACCGCGATGGCGAAAGTCGAGACGCCGGTAAGCTATCTCGACGCGCCGGAGTTCCGGAAGTTCTGGGACGCGGACGCAAAGAAGCTCATCGAGGCGGTGAAGACGATCAAACCCGTCGAGCAGAAGTAGTCCCATGGCGGCAGCACAAGGCAAGGTCATCATCACCTGCGCCGTGACCGGCGCGATCCACACGCCCACGATGTCGCCGCACCTCCCGATCACGCCCGAGGAGATCGCCGAGGGCGCGATCGGAGCGGCGAAGGCCGGCGCCGCCATCGTGCACCTGCACGCGCGCGAGCCCGCCGACGGCCGCCCGACCCAGGATCCCGCGATGTTCATGCGCTTCCTGCCGGCGATCAGGGCAGCCTCGAACGTGGTGATCAACCTCACCACGGGCGGCGCGCCGACGATGTCGGTCGAGGAGCGCCTTCAGCCCGCGCTCAAGCTGAAGCCCGAGGTCGCCTCGCTCAACATGGGGTCGATGAATTTCGGCCTCTACGAGATGCTCGGGCGCTACAAGGAGTGGAAGTACGACTGGGAGAAGCCCTACCTCGCCGGCAGCGACGAGCGCATCTTCAAGAACACCTTCCGCGACATCGCCTATATCCTCGAGTCCTGCAGCGGCAACGACACGCGCTTCGAGATCGAGTGCTACGACATCGGCCATCTCTACACGGCCGCGCACTTCCTCGACCGCAAGCTCGTCAAGCCGCCGCTCTTCATCCAGTCGGTGTTCGGGATCCGCGGCGGCATCGGCCCGCATCCCGAGGACGTGATGCACATGAAGCGCACGGCCGACCGCCTGTTCGGCGACGCCTACCTGTGGTCGGTGCTCGGCGCCGGGCGAAACCAGATGTTCGTCGCCGCGATGTCGGCGGTGATGGGCGGAAACGTGCGCGTGGGCCTGGAGGACAGCCTGTGGCTCGGGCGCGGCACGCTGGCGAAGACCAACGCCGAACAGGTCACGAAGATCCGCCGGATTCTCGAGGAGCTCGGGCTCCAGGTCGCGACGCCCGACGAGGCGCGCGAGATGCTGAGGCTCAAGGGCGGGCGCAACGTCGCATTCTGAGAGGCAATACCTGTGGCGAAAAGCTGCAAGATCGCGGTCATTCCCGGCGACGGCATCGGCAAGGAGGTCATGCCCGAGGGCGTGCGCGTCCTCGAGGCCGCGGGCCGCAGCTTTGGCATCGATTTCAAGTGGGACGAGTATCCCTGGAGCTGCGAGTACCGCGCCAAGCACGGCCGCATGATGCCCGAGGACGGGCTGGCGACCATCCGCCACCACGACGCGGTGTTCTTCGGCGCGTGCGGATTTCCCGGCGTGCCCGACCACGTCTCGCTGTGGGAGCTGCTGGTGCCGATGCGCCGCGGCTTCGATCTCTACGTCAACCTGCGACCGGTCAGGCTCATGCCGGGCATCCAATCGCCGCTCGCGGGGCGCAAGCAGGGCGACATCGATTTCTGGGTCGTGCGCGAGAACACCGAAGGCGAATACTCCGCGATCGGAGGTCGCATCTTCGAGGGCACGGAGCGGGAAACCGTCGTGCAGCAATCCACGTTCACGCGCGTCGGCACCGACCGCATCCTGAAGTACGCGTTCGAGCTCGCGAAGAGCCGCCCCAAGAAGCACCTCACCTCGGCGACCAAGTCAAACGGTATCTCGATCACCATGCCCTACTGGGACGAGCGCGTGCGCGCGATGGCGGCGCAGTATCCCGACGTGAAGACCGACCAGTTCCATATCGACATCCTCACCGCGCACTTCGTGCAGCACCCGGACTGGTTCGACGTGGTGGTCGGCTCGAATCTCTTCGGCGACATCCTCTCGGACCTCGGGCCCGCGTGCACCGGCACCATCGGCATCGCTCCCTCGGGGAACATCAACCCCGAGCGCAGGTTCCCGTCGGTGTTCGAGCCCGTGCACGGGTCGGCGCCCGACATCTACGGCAAGAACATCGCGAATCCCATCGGGCAGATCTGGTCAGGGGCGATGATGCTCGACCATCTCGGACACAAGGACGCGGGCGCCGCGATCGTGCGCGCCATCGAGCGCGTCCTCGTCGAGGGGCCGCGCACGCGCGACATCGGGGGCACGGCCTCGACCAGCGAGGTCGGCAAGGCGATCGCCTCCGCGATCTAGTGCTGGTTCGGCTTCGGCCTGCTGTAGATATCGCGTCCGTGGTCGACCACGTCGCGGCGCAGCTGGCG
>DATJYC010000080.1:0-2716 GCA_035499735.1 Burkholderiales bacterium | reverse complement strand
AGCCCCCCCAGCGCGAGGCTGTTGAGCGTCTGAATGATCCAGTACTGCACAAAAAAAAGGGCCGGACTTGCCGGCCCCGGCTTCGATACGCGGTTACGGTTCCAGGTTCTTGGCGGGCGGCCAGTCGCGCGAGTACACGGGGTTCTTCAGGAACTCCGACTCCTTGTAGTGCCAGAACTGGCTCACGTCAGGGTAGGTGTAGATGACGCGGTTCACCAGCCGTCCGTCCTTGCGCTCGACCTTGCGGATGAAGACGCTGGCCACGACGTTGCCGAGGTGATCGAAGCGCACCGGCCCCCGGCAGGTGTCGACCTTGATGGAGCGCACCGCCTTCATGAAGGCTTGCTTGTCCTCGATCTTCCCGTGGATCTTCTGCAGCGTCGCGTCGAGCACCGCGGCCTCGACGTAGGTCGCCGCCGCGTAGAACCCCGGGTCGTAGCCCCAGTCGACGCGGAAGTTCGCGACGAAGCGCTTGTTGATCGCGTTCTCGATCTCCGCCGAGTACCAGCAGGCGGTGATGATGCCGAGCGCCTCGTCGCCCATGTTGCGCAGCACCGCCTCGTCAAACGCGGTCATGCCGCCCACGACCGCGATCTTGCCCCGCAGGCCGTACTCGTTGAACTGCCGGAAGAAGCGGAAGCCGTTGGAGCCTGCGAAGCCGAGGAAGATTCCGTCGACGTTGGTCTTGAGCTGAGCGATGTAGGTCCCGTAGTCCGGAACGGTGAGCGGCGAGAACAGCTTCTGCACGATCTTGCCGCCCGCGTCCTCGAACACCCGCTGGAAGCCGGCGCACATCTCATGGCCGTACGCGAGATCGTCGGCGATGGTGATCATCCGCTTGTACTTGAGCGTCTTCGCGCAGTAGTCCGCCAAAGGCATGGCCGACTGCGACGAAGTGGAGGTGCCGCGCGTGAACCAAGGGTTGGGCTTGCGCTGCGTCATGTCCTCGGCCGCGGCGACCGACAGCGTCAGCAGGTGCGCCTGGCGGATGTAGTCGTCGGCGGCGAGCGCCGACGCCGTGTCCAGCGGGCCGATCATGATATGGATCTTGTCGCGCTCGACCAGCTCCTGGATCTTGGTGCGCGCCTGCGCGGCCACCCCGCCGCTGTCCGCGACGATGAGCTCCACCTTGCGCCCGGCCATGGTGTAGTTGCGCTCCTTGAGGTACTGCGTCAGCGCGCGCTCCATGTCGATGCCGCCGGAGGCGAGCGGCCCGGTCTTCACGGTCACGAGGCCCACGCGGATGGGCCCGCTTTGAGCTCTGGAGATCGCGGGAAAGCCGAGCGCAGAGGCGCTCAAACCCGCGCCTGCGGCCTGGATGAATCGCCTGCGATTGATTGCCATGGTCCTCCTCCTTTTGGGTGATCAGTGGGTCGGCGGCGTCTTCGGTGCGTCGGGCTGCTTCAGCGGCTGCGAGCGGTCGAAGGCGTCGATTTTCATGCATTCAGAGAAAATCCGCATCACCGTCGGCGCGCCGTCGGTCGCGACATTGAAGAACTTCGCCCCGAAGACCTGCGAAGCGAGGCAGATGTCGGCGAGCGTCACCGCGTCGCCGTGGGCGTAACGGCCAGTCTCCTTCTCCTTCGAAAGGTGGGCCTCCAGGGCTTCGAGCGCCTTCTGGGTCCAGTGCGCCAGCCACTTGTTGCGCGCCGGCTCGTCCTGGCCCATTTCGCGCTCGAGATAGCCCCGAATCCTCGGAACCACCAGGGGATGCCCGTCGGCTACCACGATCTGCGCGAGCCCCCTCACGCGCGCCCTGCTGCGCGGGTCCTTCGGAAGGAGGGGTGGATTGGGGTGCGTCTCCTCGAGGTATTCGAGAATCGCCATCGACTGGAACAGCGGCGCACCGCCGTCGATCACCAGCGCGGGGACGACGCTCTGGGGATTCACCATCTTGTAGTCAGGTGAATGCTGCTTGCCCTCGAGCAGGTTGATCGAGACCTGCTCGGCCTGGATTCCCTTCAACGCGAGCGCGGTGCGCACCCGGTAGGTCGCGAGCGACCGCCAGAATCCGTAGAGTTTCACCTCGTCTCCTCAAGCCTTCGGCGGAATCACGGGAAGCAGCAAGTAGGACTCTCTTCCCGGGCCCGTATGCAGCGCATTGTCCCCTCCGAAGACCTCGGCGGGACGATCGCGCGGGTCATCATGCAGGAAGGGACCGCAGCCGCGCAACTCGTTCTTGAAGTTCGACAGCCGCGCCCCGGTCCGGCGCTGCCATTCGTAGTCCCTGCCGCGCACGGAGAGCGCGACCCGGTGGCCGGCGGGAACCACGATAGATGTCGGCCAGATCTCGACGTCGAGCTGCACGGGCTCGCTCGGATTCAGCGGCTGGACCTCGTCGTGGGCATGGTAGGGGCGGTATTCCGTGGACAGCCGGGTGTCGAGCTTGCGGTGCGACGCGCGCAGCCAGCCCTGGGCGACCGGGGTATGGGGATCGATGGCCCCCATGAACACCACCTCGCGCAGGTCCGGCGTAAGGACGCGGAACACGGCGAAGACGTCCGCGTCGGCCGTCGACGAGGACAGAAACAGGCGCGCGGCGAGCGGGCCCGTGATCTCCGTCTCCTCCGCGAAGGGCTCCGACACGAACGTCAGGCCGTCGCCGAGCGCAGCGTAGCCCGCCCTGGCGGAAGCCTTCGGCGCTTCGCGGCGCAGCGCGTGTCCCGCCGCGTCGAGGTAGAGCCGGGTCCAGCGCGTGCGCGCGATCGGCCACTCG
>DATJYC010000079.1:0-42718 GCA_035499735.1 Burkholderiales bacterium | reverse complement strand
CGGCCGCAGCTGCTGATGGACCTGTCGCTGAACCTGCGCGGCATGATCTCGCAGCGCCTGATCCCCCTGAAGGAGGGCAAGGGTCGCTGCGCCGCGGTCGAGATCATGCTCAACTCGCCGCTCATCTCCGACCTGATCTTCAAGGGCGAGGTGCACGAGATCAAGGAGATCATGAAGAAGTCGCGCGAGCTCGGCATGCAGACCTTCGACCAGGCGCTGTTCGACCTGTTCGAGCTGGGCAAGATCAGCTACGAGGACGCGCTCAGGAACGCCGACTCGGTGAACGACCTGCGCCTGCAGATCAAGCTGCATTCGAAGGAAGCGAAGAACCGCGACGTCACGGCGGGCATCGAGCATCTGAACATCGTCTGACCCCGCTCCGGCGGGCCCGGCGAGAGCCGCGAGCGCGTGATTGCGTCGCCTACGATCGCGTGGACGTACGTCTTGGAAGGAGATGGTTGCGCGAATCGAATCCTTCAGGGTCCGAGACGTCGTGCCTCCTTGCTAGAGACGAAGGCGCCCTCCAGAAGCACACCTCCACGACAGAGCTCCGCCCATGAACGCCGAAGACCTAAGGTCCATCCAGGCTCCCCTGAAAGACCGCTATCGAAGCGATCCGCAGGCCGCGCTGATCACGCTGCGCGCGCAAGGCCGTGTCGGCGAGGGCGTCAGCTGCAAGATCGAAACGGGCAAAGCCCTCGTAGTCGCCGGGCTGCACCCCGCGACCGGCGGAACCGGGCAGGCTGCGTGCTCGGGGGACATGCTGCTCGAGGCACTGGTCGCCTGCGCCGGCGTCACGCTGAACGCCGTGGCTACGGCGCTCGGCATCGAGCTTCGTGATGCCTCCCTGCTAGCCGAAGGGGATCTCGATTTCCGTGGAACGCTGGGCCTGTCCAAGGAGGTTCCGGTCGGCTTCCAGGACATCCGCCTGACGTTCACGCTCGACACGAACGCATCCGAGGAGCAGCTCGCCACGCTCATCCGCCTCACCGAGAGGTACTGCGTTGTCTATCAAACTCTCGCCCGTCCGCCCGCGATCGCAGTCACGCGCGTGCGTGCCTGAATGACCCTTTGCGCCTTTTCCGAGGTGGAAAACATCGAGTTCGACGCGATCGTCGATTTTTTCCGCGCCGCGCCCGACGAAGCACGGGCCGCGCACGCGATCGAGACGCGCGACTTCGGAGCGGTGACCTGCCTGTCTTGCCGCGGGATCGAGCCTCCGGCTGTGTTCCGCCGCGCCGTACGCGTCGGCGTCGGGCCGACGATCAGCGAGCCCGTGCTCGACGAGGTGCTCGCCCACATGGACACCCGCGGCCAGCGCTACGTGATCTCTATCGCCCCGCAATCCCAGCCTCCGACGCTGGCGTCGTGGCTGGAGAAGCGCGGGTTCACGCGAGGCTACGCCTGGATGAAGTTCTGCCGCCCCTGCACCGGCGCGCCGCAGGCCGCTGGGGATCTGGAGGTCCGCGTGGTGGGAGCGAAGCATGGCGGCGAGTTCGGGCGCATCGTGGCTGCGGGCTTCGGGCTGCCGCCGTCCGCTGTTCCGTGGGCCGGCGCGCTTGCAGGCAGGCCGAACTGGGTGTGCGTTATGGCGTTCGACGCCGGTGCCCCGGTCGCGGCGGGGGCTGCATATGTCGCTGGCAAGTACGCCTGGCTCGGCCTCGGCGCGACCCTCGATTCGCACCGGCGCCGCGGCGCGCAGAACGCGCTGATCGCGGTCCGGCTCGCGGAGGCCGCCGCGCGCGGGGCGCGCGTGGCGGTCACGGAGACCGGCGAACGCCTGCCCGACAAGCCGAGCGCCTCGTACCGGAACATTCTCCGGGCGGGATTCGAGGAGGCGTACTTGCGCCAGAATTACTTGTCTCCATCGGCGTGAGGAAGCCGCTTTGAACAAGGCGCGTCTCGAGGCGTTCAGCGACGGAGTGATCGCCGTGATCATCACCGTCATGGTTCTCGAACTGAAGGTCCCGCACGACGCCGACCCGCACTCGCTCGAGCCGCTGATCCCGGTATTCCTGAGCTACGTGCTCAGCTTCGTTTACGTCGGCATCTACTGGAACAACCACCACCACATGTTCCACGCGGTGCACCACGTCAACGGCGCGATCCTCTGGGCGAACCTGCACCTGCTTTTCTGGCTGTCGCTGGTGCCCTTTGTCACCGGCTGGATGGACGAGACGCATTTCGCGCCGCTCCAGGTCGCGGCGTACGGGGCCGTGCTCCTCGCCGCGGCCTGCTCCTACAGCATCCTCACCACCGTGCTGGTCGCGGGACACGGGAAGGATTCCTTGATCGCGAAGGCGCTCGGAAAGGATTTCAAGGGGAAGGTCTCGCTCGCCATCTACGTGGTCGCGATCGCGCTCGCATTCTGGGAGCGGTGGATCTCCTGTGCGCTGTACGCGCTGGTCGCGGCGATCTGGCTCGTGCCGGACCGGCGCTTCGAGAGGCTTCTCGACGAGAAGCACAAGGAGCCGTCGTGATCAGGCGCTACCGTCGCGATTACAGCCCCTCGCCGCGTCGCGGGGTGTAAGATTCGTGCCGCATGAGCGACCTATACGCCTTTTCGGCGAAGACGCTGGGTGGCTCCACCAAGGGGCTCGCCGCCTACCGCGGCAAGGTGGTCCTCGTGGTGAATACCGCGAGCGAGTGCGGCTTCACGCCCCAGTACGAAGGCCTGGAGGCGCTCAGCCGCAGGTACCGCGACCAGGGCCTCGAGGTGCTGGGCTTTCCCTGCAACCAGTTCGGCGGGCAGGAGCCGGGCGACGCCGCCCAGATCGGCGCTTTCTGCGAGAAGAATTACGGCGTCTCCTTCCAGATGTTCGACAAGATCGAGGTCAACGGACCCGACGCGCATCCCTTGTACAAATGGCTGACGCACTCCGCCCCCGGCATCCTCGGAACCGAGGCGATCAAGTGGAATTTCACCAAGTTTCTTCTCGGGCGGGACGGCAAGGTGTTCAAACGATTCGCGACGGCCACCAAGCCCGAAGCGCTTGCGGGCGACATCGAGAAGCTGCTCGCCGGCTGAGGCGGATTCCTTTCATCACACTTCCGGAGATTCTATGGCGTATACCTACCCCGAGCTGAAAGCCAAGCCGCTCGCCGAGCTGCGAGAGATCGCCGCCGGCATCGAGCACGAGGCGGTCAAGGGTTACACCCAGCTCAACAAGGACCACCTTCTCGCCGCTCTGTGCAAGGCGCTCGGCGTCGACATGCACGTGCACCACGAGGTGAAGGGCATCGACAAGGCCGCGACCAAGGCGAAGATCCACGAGTGGCAGAAGAAGCGCGACGAGGCGCTCGGCGCCAAGGACCGCAAGGCGCTCAAGGTGGCGCTCAACCACATCCACCACTTCAAGCACGCGCTGCGCAAGGCGATGGTGTAGGCGCCAAGGCGCCGGGAGAGGCGAAATGGAACATGTGACCGATGTCGCGCGGCTCATCCAGCTCGCGGTAGCTCCGGTGTTCCTGCTTACTGCGGTGGGCACGATCATCGGCGTGCTGTCCACCCGGCTCGGCCGCGCCGTGGACCGCAGCCGGCTGCTCGAAGACCGACTGCGCCAGCTCCAGCCCGAGGGTCAGAAGGCGGCGCGCGAGGAGCTCAGCCTGCTCAGCCGCCGGACGCGCCTCGTCTATGGCGCTATGGTGCTCGCCGTGATATGCGCGCTCTTCGTCGGCTTGCTGATCGCAGTCGCCTTCGTCGACGCGTTCATCAACATCGACCTCTCGAAGTTCATCGGGCTGCTGTTCATCGGCGCGATGCTCGCCTTCATCCTCTCGCTCCTGGTGTTCCTGCGCGAGATCTTCCTGGCGGTCACTAGCGCGCGCAACCAGATGCGCTAGCGGTTCGACCCGGCGACCATCTGGTACTCGTACAAGCGGCATTCGATCGGGCCGTTGTAGAGAGGCGTGCGCCGCGAGGCGCTCAGATGGATGAGCTTGGGCAGCCGCGTGTCCCCCGACAAGAAATAGCACCGCCACCCCGCGTAGTACTTCTTCAGAGTGTCGCCGAGCTTCGGATAGAACTCCGCGAGCGCCGCGTCCTCGCCCAGCCTCGCCCCGTAGGGCGGGTTGGCGATCATGACCCCGGAGGCGGCCGGCGCGCCGGTATCGAGAACATCCGCCTGCTTGAGTTCGACGCAATCCGCGAGTCCCGCGGCCTCGAGGTTGGCCCGCGCCTTCTTGAGCTCGTCGCCGTAGCGATCGCGGGCGAAGATCGGCAGGCGGCGCGAAGGCAGCCGGCGGGCGATCGCCGCGTCGCGCACCTCGCTCCAAGTGCGGCGATCGAAGCCGCTCAGGCGCTCGAAGCCGAACCCCCGCGCGTGCCCGGGCGGGACGTCCAGCGCGATCATCGCTGCTTCGATGGCGATCGTGCCGGTGCCGCACATGGGGTCGAGCAGGGCCTCCCCGGGCTGCCATCCGGCAAGGCGCACGATGCCTGCGGCGAGGTTCTCCTTGAGCGGGGCCTCGCCCGCTTCGGTGCGGTAGCCGCGCCGGTTGAGCGCCTCGCCCGAGGTGTCGAGGTAGAAGGTGGCCGTGTTCCTGTCCAGAAAAGCCTGGATACGCACGTCGGGCGATCGGGTATCGACGTCGGGGCGGCGGCCGCGGTCGGCCCGGAATCGGTCGCAGACCGCGTCCTTGATCGTCAGAGTGGCGAAATCGAGGCTCCTCAGCGGGGAATGGGCCGCCTTGACGTCGACGCGGATCGTCCGCCGGTCGCCGAACCAGTCGGGCCATTTCACCGCGAGTGCACCCTCGTGCACGTCCCGCTCGTTGCGGTACGGACACTGCCCGACCCGCGCGAGAACGCGGGTCGCGAGGCGCGACTCGAGGTTGGCGCGGTAGCAGAGGCGGAATTCGCCTTCGAAGGCCACTCCTCCCGGGACGGCCCCGACCTTCGGCGCGCCCAGGGTCTGCAGTTCCTGTGCGAGAAGCGCCTCGAGGCCGCGCGGGCAGGAGGCGAAGAAGGCTTGCGGGGTCACGGCCGATTCAGCATGATGAATCAGTGAAGGGTGGCTCGACGGGAGGGGGAGCCTAGCACAGGCGCGGCCATGGCAAACATCGCGAGTCTTCTGAAGGCGCAACTCGCCACGCCCGAGCGCACCCTCTATCGCCAGCACATCGAGGGCGCCTGGCGCGACGTCTCGGCGCGAGAGATCGCGGCGTACGCCGCGCGGTGGCAGGCGTTTCTGCGAAGCGAGGGATTCGCGCAAGGCGACCGCCTGGCGCTTTGTATGAAGAACGGCATCCACTGGATTGCCGCGGACCAGGCCGCGCTCGGCCTGGGATTGGTCGTCGTGCCGCTGTACTCCGACGACAACCCCGAGAACGTCGCCTGGTGCCTGCAAAACAGCGGCGCGCGCCTGCTGGTCGCCGAGAACAGCCGAATGGCCACGGCGCTGGCACGCTCGCACGAAGCGCTGGGCGGACCGTTGCCGCGCGTGCTGTGCCTCAGCGCAGATCGCGCCGAGGACTCCATCGAGGCGGCGCTGCCGAGACAGGCGGGCGAGTTCGAAGCGGTCGCGCTCCAGGACGGCGCGCTCGCGACGATCTGCTACACCTCGGGCACCTCGGGGAAACCCAAAGGCGTGATGCTCACCCATGGCAACATCCTGGCGAACGTGTCGGGGTGCGATCGGCTAGGGATTGCGCGACGCGACGACGTTTTCCTGTCGCTGCTGCCGCTTTCTCACATGTTCGAGCGCACCGGGGGCTACTACCTTCCGTTATCCCTTGGAGCCAAGGTCGCGTTCGCGCGATCGGTGCCGCAGCTGGTCGAGGACCTGGCTACCGAGCGGCCGACCGTGATGTTCGCGGTCCCCCGCGTGTTCGAGAAATTCGCCGCGCGCGTCCAGGAGGCGCTCGCCAAGTCTCCGGCGAAGAAGCGCGTGTTCAATCTCGTGGTCGGGGCGG
The DNA here is from genome assembly GCA_035499735.1 of Burkholderiales bacterium. Classification (GTDB taxonomy): domain Bacteria; phylum Pseudomonadota; class Gammaproteobacteria; order Burkholderiales; family SG8-39; genus VBDM01. Next base: position 36,805 of record DATJYC010000079.1, on the reverse strand, counting down.
GCGGACGCGAGGTGCGCGGCGAAGCCGGGTTTCTCGATCGCGTGCTCCTTGTGCTGCTGCGCGGACGGATCGCGGAGCCCGTGCTGGGAAGGCTGGGCGGCAGAATGAGGCTCGCCGTCCTGGGTGGCGCCCCGCTCGATCCGTCGATCGCGTGGCTGTTCATCGGACTGGGGCTCCCGGTGCTGCAGGGCTACGGCATGACCGAAGCGTCTCCGGTGATCTCGGTGAACCGCCCGGAATCCAACGTCCCGGAGTCGGTCGGCGCGCCGCTGGAGAACATCGAAGCACGGATCGCGGGGAGCGGCGAGCTGCTCGTGCGTGGCCCCAGCATCATGAAGGGATACTGGAACAACCCTGAAGCGAGCGCGAAGTCGCTGGAAGGAGGCTGGTTGCACACCGGCGATCTCGCGGAAATCAGGGACGGCCGTATCTTCATTCGCGGGCGACTGAAGGACGTACTGGTGCTATCCAACGGCGAGAAGCTGCCGCCGCAGGACGTGGAGCTGGCGATTCTCGGGGATCAGGTCTTCGAGCAGGCGATTCTGGTTGGCGAGGGCAAGCCCTTCCTGACCTTGGTCACCGTCACCCGGGAGACCGACGAAAAGAGCCTGATCCAGCGGGCGAACGACCGCCTCAAGGAATTCCCGCGCTACATCCGCGTGCGGCGGGTGGTCGCGTGCCGCGACCCGTGGACGGTAGACAACGGCCTGCTCACGCCGACCATGAAGGTCAGGCGCGACCGGGTTCAGAAGGAGTTCAGCGCCGAGATCGAGCGCGCCTACGCCGGCGGCGCGCTGGAATGACTCCGCGTCATGACGGACGCGCAAAACGCGCGCGGATCTTGACCGTGCGCGCCAAGCCGTCCATCGCCTCGAGAAGCTGCAGCCTCAGGTCGGGATCGAGGCCGGGCTGCTGCGCGAAGCTGCTCACCTGATCGAGCGCCTGGGCGTCGAGCTGACCGCCGACGAACGCGGCGAGCCAATCGTTGACGAAGAAGATCTTCCGCTTCTTCTTCAGCTCAGGCATCGCGGCGAGAGCTAGATCGAGAAATGGCTGGGTCAGGTCGGCCTGCTCGATCGTGTTGAAGGGCGCAAGCGCCGCCTCGATCCAGCTCTCGGCCAGGCCCTCGTCCTTGAAGAACCGGTCGAAGTAGGCCTGCTTAGCCTCGGCGCTGCGCGCGGCCGCGCCCGCGGCAAAAGCGTAGCGGCGGCCGTCGGCGCCCGGGTCCGTCGCGGCCTGCGCGGAGAGGAGCGTCTTTGCGTCCGGATCGTCCAGCGCGAGCAGCCTCGTGATCGCACGGAAGCGGTCGCGGGAGCTGAGCTTCACCCCGGGGACGTCGAGCGTGCCCGAGAGCAGCGACTTGAGCTGCGCGCGCCCGCTTTCGGACCAGGCGCTCGCCATGAATGTCCGGAGGAAGGTGATGCGGCGGCTCGGCGTGTCCGCGTGGAGCATGCCCTCCTCGAGGAATTGCTCGAAGCGTTCCGCGGCGGCGTCGCGCTGGCTGTCGGACGAGTAGGCGAGGAACGCGACCTGGGCGCGCGCGAGCAGGTTCGCCAGCGTCACCGGGTCGCGCTCGACCGGCGCGACCCGGATTACGAAGTCGAGGTAGGCGAGTGGAGCAAGCTCGGCGTCGCGCACCGCTTCCCAGAGCGCCCCGAACACGAGCGAGCGCAGCAGCGCCCCCTGCACGATCTCCGGCCGCCCGAGGACGGCGTCGCGGCTAGCCGGGTCGAGAAGGAAGCGTCCGTACCCGTAGTCCCCGAAGTTGGCGAACGCGAGGTCGAGCTCCGGCATGCCATCGAGCTGTGGCACCGGCGTGCGCTCGCCGCGCAACTCCACTTTCGCCGAGCGGGGCAGGCCTTCCTCGGGCAGCGCAAACACCATAAGCTTCATCGGCCAGACGCGGCCCTCGCCGAGCACGTCGTGCTGCTCGAGCACCACGTTTCTCGGCCGCCCCTCGCGGTCGGTATCCCAGGACAGACGGACTTCCGGCATACCCCGGCTTTTCACCCAGGCTTCCGCCCAGTCCCCGAGCCTGCGCTTGGAGGCACGCTCGAGCGCGCGCACGAGGTCTCTCCACTCTGCCGAGCGGTAGGCGCGCTGCCTGAGAAGCTGCCGCACCGCGGTGCGAAACGCCGCTTCGCCGACGAAGAACTCGGCCTGGCGCAACACCGCGGGCGCCTTGCCGTAGACGATGTTGCCATACGCGGATTTCGCCGCGGAGAGGTTGGACAGGGGCCGGTAGATCGGCGCCGTTCCCTGCGTGACGTCGGTGCGGTACGCGGCAGTCTTGAGCGCGTGAAATGCGTTCCAGACCGATTGCGTCGGGAGGAGCGCCTCGGCTGCTTTCGCGGCCATGAGGTTCGCGAACCCCTCCTTCAGCCACAGGTCATCGAACCAGCGCATGGTCACCAGATCGCCGAACCACTGGTGCGAGGCCTCGTGAAAGAGAACCTCGGCGCGCGCGAGGATATCGGTGTCGTTCGGGGCCGAAGGGAACAGAATGGCGTCCTCCCGCAGGAAGGTCGCCCCTGCGTGCTCCATGCCTCCGTAGGCGAGCTCCGGCACGAGGACGAGATCGTACTTGGGGAACGGAAAGCGGAAGCCGAAGTAGCGCTCGAACCAGCGCACCGCCTCCCGGTTGAGTCGCAGCACCTCGGAGGCCTCCTGGCGGGCGCGCGCCACCTGCGACTTGCGCACGAACAGTCGCGTGCCACCGGGGGTCGCGAGGATCTCCGCGAAGGGCCCCGCGGCGAACGCGAAGAGGTAGGTGCTGATCGGCTTGGTTTCCGCGAACCTGATGTGGCGCACGCTGTTGCCGGCGAGCTCCATGCGAGCCACGGGCGCGTTGCCGACGGCCGTCCAGGCGCGCGGCAGCAGCAGCTCCAGCTTGAAACGCGCCTTGAGGTCGGGCTGATCGAAGCAGGGAAAAGCGGTGCTCGCATCCGAGGGAACGAACAGGGTGTAGACGTACTCGGCGCGGTCTTCGCGATCGACATAGCGCGTTACCGCGCTGCCGGAAGCCGCGATCGGCGACTCGAAGGCGAAGCTCAACCGGTTCTTGCCCGGCCGGAGCAGCTTGGCCGGGACGAGCAGGTGCTCGCGGTCGAACCGCGCTCTCGCCGGCTTGCCGTTCACCCGCAGGCGAGTGACGCGCGAGGCGGAGCCGGGGCGCCAGTCGAGCACCAACTCGGGCACGCGCTGGGGCAGGCTCACTTCCACTTGGGCGGTTCCCTGCAGCGCCGGCGCGCCAGGAGAGAGCAGCACCTTCAGCGAGTAGCGGACATCGCTGTAGTGCTTCGCCCGCCATTGCGCGAGCTCGCGCGAAACGCCGGGCTCCAGCCCGGGGACGGCGGCGGCCGCGTTCGCGATTAGAACTGCTGAGAGAAGCAGCGCCGCGCAGCGCATGTGAAGCGGTTTTGCGCCGAGTGTTCCGCTGCGGGCTCAGCCCTTAGGAAGCTTCGGCGCAGACCAGGCCGGCAGAGGCAGTCCCGGCTTGCGCAGCACCCGAACCATGCGCAGCGCCATTTCGCGCCCGCGGTAATAGCCCGGTATGTATGCGGACTCGGTGAAGCCGAGCGACCTGTAGAAGCTGCGCGCCGTGTAGTTGGCGGCCCGCAGCTCCAGATGAATCGTCGCGATCCCCGCTGCGTACGACGATTCGACAAGCCACTCGAGCATGTGCTTGCCTATGCCGAGCCGCTGGTGCGACGGACGCACCGCGAGCAGGTTCAGGTGCGCGTGCTCGTCGCCGAAGTACATGATGGAGAAGGCTACGACGCGTTCGCGCTCGCAGGCGAGGAGCGTCGAGGTATCCCTGTTGGCGATCGACCGCGCTACGCGGTCCGGTCCCCACGACCAGCCGAGCCCCGTCTCGATCAGGTCGCGCGACATCGCTGCGATCTTCGTGGCATCGTCCGGCCGCCCTGGCCTGAGCGTGATGTTTTTTGCGTTCATTCGTCGAGTGTCGCGTCGGCAGCACCTCAAGATTAGCAGATTGCGGAACCGGGATGCTAGAAGGGCTTCACTACGACCAGAACCACCGCCGCCACGAGAAACAGCACCGGCACCTCGTTGAACCAGCGGAACCAGACGTGGGACTTCGTGTTCCGGTCGAGCGCGAAATCCCGGAGGAGCCTGCCGCAGTAGAGGTGGTAGGCGACCGTCAGCGCGACGACGACGAGCTTGACGTATAGCCATGCGCCCCACGATCCGTAGCTCATCAGCCAGGCGCCGAAGACCACGCTCAGAACGGCCCCGGGCGCCATGATGCCGCGGTAGAGCTTGCGCTCCATGACCTTGAAGCGTTCCCTGCCAACGGCGTCCTCGGTCATCGCGTGGTAGACAAACAGCCGCGGCAGGTAGAACAGGCCGGCGAACCACGTGACCACGAAGATGATGTGCAGCGCCTTGATCCAGAGCATTGTTATTTGAGCAGGCGCCGGCGGAATAGCACGCTCGCAGCATAAAACCCGGCCGCGGCGTAGGCAAGCAGCACGACGACGTGTACGGGGACTTGCGGCGGCATCTCGCCGAGCAGCAGCGGTCGCGCCAGGGCGACGGCGTGCGTGAGGGGAAGCAGCTCGGCGGCGATCTGGAAAGCCGGGGGCAGCTTCTCCAAGGGGAAAAACACGCCGCAGAGTAGGTTCATAGGCGTGATGACGAGAGTGAAGTAGTAGGTGAAGAAGTCGTAGCTGCGCGCGAGCGCCGTCGTCACCAGGGCGAGCGCGCCGAACACGAGCCCTACGAGGGGTACGAGCGCCAGGACCCAGAGCGACAGGGGCGAATGGCTGAGACCGAGAACCCAGATCACCGCGAGGATCGTCGCGCCGGACAGCACGCTCTTGCTCGCGGCCCAGACGAGCTCGGCCAGCACCACGTCGTCGAGATCGAGCGGCGCCATCATGATCGCGTCCCAGGTGCGCTGCACGTGCATTCGCGAGAAGGCCGAGTACATCGCCTCGAACGTGGCGGCGTTCATGGTGCTCGAGCACACCATGCCGGCCGCGAGAAAGGTGATGTAGGGCACGCCGCCGACCTGCGGCAGCATCGAGCCGAGCCCGTAGCCCAGGCCGAGCACGTAGATCAGCGGATCGGCAAGGTTGCCGAGAATGGACGCGCCGACGAGCTTCCGCCACACAAGCAGGTTGCGGCGCCAGACCGGCACGAAGCGCAGGCTCATCGTGGGGAGGTCGAACGGCCTCATCCGTCGCGCAGCTCCCTGCCCGTGAGCTTGAGGAAAACGTCCTCCAGGTCGGCGGGCCGGTGCAGGTAGCGCAGCGTGCGCCGCGAGAGATCGGCCAGCAGTGGCGCCGGGTCGACGGCGTAGCAGAACACCGTCTCGCCGGTCTTCTCGATACGCGCAGCCAGCGAGCGCGTTTCGCCGTCGGCCCATTTCCCGACCTCGTCGCCGTGCACTTCGACCACGTGCGGCTCGATGTGCTGGGAGATGAGCTCGCGCGGGCCGCCCTCGGCGACGAAGCGTCCCCGGTCCATGATGGCCAGCCGCACGCACAGCCTCTCAGCCTCTTCCATGAAATGCGTGGTGAGGACGATGGTCTTGCCCTGGGCGAGGAGCTGCTTGAGCCGCTCCCAGATCAGGTGGCGCGCCTGCGGGTCGAGGCCGGTGGTCGGCTCGTCCATGAAGATGAGATCCGGATCGTTGATGAGGGCGCGCGCCAGCGTCAGCCGCCGCTTCATGCCTCCCGATAGCGTCTGGATGCGCGCGGCGGAGCGTGCGGTGAGCCCGGCGAACTCGAGCAGCGCGGGAATGCGCTCGCGGATCGAGCGCTCCGGAATGCCGAAGTAGCGGCCGTATACGAGCAGGTTCTCTTCAACCGTGAAATCCGGATCCAGGTTGTCCATCTGGGGCACGACGCCGACGCGAAGGCGCGCGGCCCGTGCCTCGCCCGGCACGGGCCGCCGCATGAGCTCGATCGACCCTCCGTCCGGCTCGACGAGGCCGAGGCAAAGCCTGAGCGTCGTAGTCTTGCCGGCGCCATTGGGTCCGAGCAGGCCGAAGCACTCGCCCGCCGCGACGGCGAAGCTCACGCCGGCCACCACCTCCTGGTCGCCGTAGGACTTTCGCAGGTCTTCGACCGCTAGGACCGCCACGAATTCTTGACGACGCTCTTGATGACGTTCAGGCGCAGGTGGAAGAAGTGGTCGGCGCCCGGGATCACCACCACCGGCAGGTCCTGGGGCCGCGCCCAGTCCAGCACTCTCTCGAGCGGAACCGTCTCGTCGCGCTCGCCGTGGATGACGATCGTGTCGGACGGCACGGCTTCGGAGGGAAAGCGTCCCAGGGCCGGGGCGATGAGCACAACGCGCTCGGGCCGGGTGCGCTGCGCCACCTGGATCTGCACCGCGGCGCCGAAGGAGAAGCCCGCGAGGACGAGGGGCAGGTCGCCGAAATCCCTGCCCGCCTGCGCAACGACGCGCAGCAGGTCTTCGGTCTCGCCGCGGCCTTCGTCGTGCACGCCTTCCGACGCGCCCACCCCGCGAAAGTTCGGCCGCAGCGAAACGTAGCCTAGCTCCACGAAAGTCTTGGCGAGGGTCTGCACCACCTTGTTGTCGAGGGTGCCGCCGTACAGGGGATGCGGGTGGGCGACGAGCGCGATGCCGCGCGGCGCACGATCCGGTCGGTCTAGGACCGTCTCCATTCTGCCCGCTTCGCCAGCGATGAAAAGGCGCTCGCCGGCACGGCTCATATGCGCAGGCGCTCGACGATCCGGCCGTGCTTGAGATGCTCCTCGATGATCTCGTCGATATCGGCCCGGTCGACGTAGGTGTACCAGACCGCTTCCGGGTAGACCACGACGCACGGACCCTCCTCGCAACGGTCCAGGCACCCCGCCTGGTTGACGCGCACCTTCCCGGGCCCCGCGAGGCCGAGCTGCTTCACGCGCGCCTTCGCGTAGTCGCGCATGTCCTGGGCGCCCTTGTCCGCGCAGCAGGCCTCGCCGTTGGTGCGCTGGTTACAGCAGAAGAAGACGTGTCTCTCGTAGTAGCTCATTGCGGGGAACACCGGAAGGCGGCGTGACCGATACTGGCCCGAATTATAACAAGCGTCTCGCTACTCCCCTGCCTCCGCTCGTTCGGCCGCGAGCAGCACTAGGTACAGCATCGCGGCAAACGGCCAGACGATGGCGACGAGCCGCGTCAGCCCGTTGAAGTTGAGGTACTGCCCTTGTTGCCACAGGGAAAAGGTCGCGGTGTTGTAGGGGTTGGGAGGCGCGAGATTGACGATCGCCGTGGCCGCGAGCAGGGCGATGCCGATGAGGGGCAGTTGGCCGGCACGCGGCAGCGAGATGACGATCATCAGCAGCGCGATCGCCGCGGCGACGCCGTACAGGGCGCCGGGCGTCACCCAGGCGAGAACGTCCTGCGAATTGACGAGCAATCCGAAGGCGAGGCTGTGAGCGGCTAGCGCGACCGCGATGAGGAGGAGCACCACGCCGCGGGTGGGCTGGCCGCGCGCCACCAGGCACGCAGCGAGCAGTCCCGCGGCCAGGCCATTGGCGCAGGCGACGCCCGCATCGACCCGCAGGAAGACTTCGGCGGGGTAGAGCTTGCCCGATGGCGCCTTGAACAGATCGCGCAGGTCGCCGGTGCCGAAGAGCAGCGTTTCCGGGTTGAGCTGCGAGAACAGCCACAGCCCGAGCAGCACGAGGCCGAGGTCAACGCGCCTTCCAGGGAGAAAGAGCTCGCGGCGCAGGCCTTCCAGCCTTCCGTCGTCCATGAGCCGGCGGGCTGCCGTGAAGGCCGCGATCGCGCCGAGCGCGCCGCCCGCGGTATTGGCGATCAGGTCGAGGTTCGAGGCCGTGCGTGTCGGCAGATAGACCTGCAGGGACTCCAAAACAAAGCTCGCGAGGGCCGAGCATGCGACGGCAAACGCGACTCCCGCCGCGCCGCGCAGCCGCGGATAGATCGCGAGCACGGCGAGGAAACCGAGAGGTAAGTAGCCGAGCACGTTGACGAGGACGTCGAAGGCGGGCACCGGCCGGTTGAAGGAGGCAGTGAGGTAGGCGAACGCGGGAAGGCCCCGGTCCCGCCACCCCGAGAAAGGGTGCAGGCTCGCGTATACGACGAGCAGCAGGTACGCTACGAAGAGATAGCGCGCGAGTATGGACGGCTGCTCACGGGCCATGCCTGCCATTGTCTCACGGCCGCGCGAGCTCGGCCTCGTAGACCGCGATCGCGGAGGAGCCGTACAGCGCGAACGTGATCCCGATGGACTGATTCCGCTCGACGAAGCGGCGGCACTCGCGCACCGCGATTTCCGCCGCGAGGTCCATCGGGTAGCCGTAGACGCCGCAGCTGATCGCGGGGAACGCCACGCTGGAAAGCCGATGAGCACGCACGAGCGCCAGGGTGCTGCGGTAGCACGATGCGAGGAGCCGCGGCTCGCCGCTTGCTCCGCCGCTCCACACGGGCCCCACGGTGTGGATCACGTGCCGGGCAGGCAGCCGGTAGCCGCGGGTGATCTTGGCGTCCCCCGTCGCGCATCCTCCGAGCGCGCGGCATTCGCGCAGCAGATCCGGACCCGCCGCGCGGTGGATGGCGCCGTCGACGCCCCCGCCACCGAGGAGCGAGTTGTTCGCGGCGTTGACGATCGCATCGACCTCGAGCCGGGTGATGTCGGCTTCGATGGCGGACATGCGGGCCGGCATCTAGAAGTAATGGGTCCCAAACCACCACGCGAGGCCTGCGATGAACGCCGATGCGGGAATGGTGAAGATCCAGGCCCATACGATGTTCCCGGCGATGCCCCAACGCACAGCCGAGAGCTTCCTCACCGATCCGACGCCGACGATGGAGCCCGTGATCGTGTGGGTGGTGGAAACCGGAACGCCGAGCGCGGTCGCGACGAACAACGTGATGGCGCCGCTCGTCTCGGCGCAACAGCCGCCGACCGGCTTGAGCGGAGTGATCTTCTGCCCCATGGTCCTGACGATGCGCCAGCCGCCGAAAAGCGTCCCCAGCGCGATCGCGCTGTAGCACAGGATCACCACCCAGGCGGGCAGCGGGTCCCCCGAGCCCAGGAGTCCGGAGGCAATGAGCAGCATCCAAACGATGCCTATCGTCTTCTGGGCGTCGTTGCCGCCGTGGCCCAGGCTGTAGAGCGCCGCGGAAACCAGCTGCAGCCGCCGGAACCAGCGGTCGACGCGCAAGGGGCTGGTGTGCGCGAAAAGCCACGACACGCCGATCATCAGCGCGGCCCCGAGCGCGAGGCCGAGGAGCGGCGAGAGAACGATCGCGACCGCGGTCTTCGCAAGGCCACCGCCGATCAGGGTCCCCACGCCGCCTTTCGCGACCGCCGCGCCCGCCACGCCGCCGATCAGCGCGTGCGAGGAGCTCGACGGGATCCCGTAGAGCCAGGTGATGGCGTCCCAGGCGATCGCGCCCACCAGCGCCCCGAATACGACGTAGTGGTCGACGATCCGGGGATCGACGATGCCCTTGCCGATGGTCGCGGCCACGGCAAGCCCGAACACTGCCAGCGCGGCGAAGTTGAAGAACGCCGCCCAGATCACCGCCCAGTGCGGCCTCAGCACCCGTGTCGAGACGACTGTCGCGATCGAGTTCGCCGCGTCGTGAAAGCCGTTCATGAAGTCGAACGCGAGTGCCACCGCGATCAAGAAGACCACCGTTTCGAAGCCGATTGCCACGCGGCTCTCAGGCGCTCTCGAGGACGATGCCCTCGATGATGTTGGCGACGTCCTCGCAGCGGTCGGTGACCGTCTCCAAGTGCTCGTAGATTTCCTTGAACTTGATCAGCTCGCGCGTGTCCGGCTCGTGCCGGAAGAGCTTCGCCAGCGCCGCGCGCAGCACCTGGTCCGCATCGGTCTCCAGCCGGTCGATCTCGCCGCAGAGCTTCATTATGGTCTCGGCGTTCTTCATGTTGTCGAGGAGCTTGACCGCCGCCCTTACCTTCTCGGCGCAGGCCACGCAGATCTCGGCCAGGCGCTTGGCCTCGTCGGGGATCTTGCGTATGTCGTAGAGAAACACGCTCTGTGAGACATCCTCCATGAGGTCGAGGATGTCGTCCATCCGGGTGATAAGCAGATGGATCTCGTCACGGTCGATCGGTGTGATGAACGTCTGGTGCAGGAGCTGGATCGTCTGGTAGGTGACGGTGTCGGCCTTGGTTTCGACCGTCTTGATGTTATGGGCATGGCGCTCGGCCTGCCCGAGGTCGTCCATCATCGCCTTGAGCTCGGTCGCGCCTTCCAGGATCAGCGCGGCGTGCTGGGAGAAGTAGTCGAAGAAGCGCCCCTCGTGCGGCATCAAACGAGCGAACATGGAAGCCCCCCAGCAAACGGGCCGCGCAGCGGCCGCCCGGATTGTAGCCGAGTTCGCAAGGCGCTAACGCACCTTTATTTCGATCCACATCCGGTTGAGCAGTCGCCGCTGCCTGCGATCCAGGTCGCGCAGCATCTCCATGCGCGACAGCGCGGCCTTGTCGGGGAACACGGCCTTGTTCGCCGCGATCTCGGGCCGGATGTACTGCATCGCATCGGCGTTGGGGTTGCCGGCGCCGATGGCATTCGTCAGCTCCGCCGAGTTGCGGCCCTCGAGCATGAAATTCATGAATCGGTGAGCCAGGTCGGGACGCGGGCCGCTGCGGTGCAGCACCATATTGTCGAGGGCCAGCACGGCGCCTTCCCTAGGAGTGGAATAGCCGATGGTGAATTTGCGGCCTGCAGCCTTCGCGTCCTGAGCGGCGGTGAACATGTCGTTCGAGTAGCCGTGTGCGAGCCAGATGTTGCCGATGGTGAGCTCCTTGATGTACGAGGACGCGTTGAACGCGGCCCAGTAGGGCTTGGCGCGCAGAATCAGATCGCGGGCCTGCTTCCAGTGCGCCTCGGCGACGTCGTTCACCGAGTAGCCGAGGTATTTCAGCGCGGCCGACATGAGCTCGCGCTGGCTGTCGAGAACCGTGACCTTTCCCTTGATGCGCTCGAGGTAGCGAGGCTCGAAGGTCGCCGCCCAGGTGTCGGTCGGGATGCCGTGCTCCTTCATCCTCTCGACGTTGTAGCCGATAAGCGTCACCGAGTAGGCGTACGGGACCGAGTACTCGTTCTGCGGATCGAAGAACTCGCCCATGAACTCGGGCTTGATGTTCCTGAGGTTGCGCAGCAGGCTCTTGTCGATAGGGCGCAACGCACCCTGCTTGATCAGGTTTTCGACCGCGTTGCCGGTCGGGACCAGGATGTCGTAGCCGGTCGCGCCCGCGGCGAGCTTGGCGAGCATCTCCTCGTTGTCGGCGTAGTAGTCCTGAACGAGCTTGCAGCCGCAGGACTTCTCGAAGCGCGCCACCGTGTCCGGGGTGATGTAGTTGTTCCAGTTGTACAGGTGGAGAACGTCCGCGCCCGCACAGCTCAGGGGAGCGAGCGCGAGGGCCCAGAGGAGGCGATGCACGCTAGCCCTGCCCGCGGAGCGCGTCGGGCGCGAGCCGCGAGGCGATCACGATCAGGGTGAGGGTCAGCGCCATGAGGAGCGTCGACACCGCGTTCACCTCGGGGGTCACCGCCACCTTTATCATGGTGTAGATCTGCAGCGGCAGGGTCGAGACCCCGGCGCCGGTTGTGAAGAATGTAATGACGAAATCGTCGATGGAGAGAGTGAAGCTCATCAGGGTCCCCGCGATCACTCCCGGCATGATGAGCGGCAGCGTCACCAGCCTGAATGTCTGCCAGGGGGTCGCACCGAGATCGCGCGCCGCCTCGAAGATCGACTCGTCCATCCCGGCAAGACGGGCCCGCACGATGATGGCGACGAATCCGATGCAGAAAGTGATATGGGCAATGATGACCGTGCCCAGGCTGAGCGACTGCTCGCCGAATACCGAGATGAAGAAGACGAGCAGGGACACCCCGAGCAGGATCTCCGGCATCGCCACTGGAGTGAGCACCATGAAGGGCAGCAGCCGCGGCTTGTAGCGATGCATGGCGATTCCCGCCATGGTCCCGAGCACCGTCGCTGCGATCGATGCGGTCACGGCGATGAAGAGCGAGTTACGCGCCGCGCCCAGCATGGCGTCGTCGCGGAAGAGCGTCTCGTACCAGGTCCAGGTGAATCCGACCCACTCCGCGTTCAGCTTGGAGTCGTTGAACGAGAACAGCACGACGATGGCGAGCGGAACGTAGAGGAAAGCGTAGACGGCAAGCGATGCCCACCACAGCCACCACGACCTACGCACGCGCCGCTCCCTTCTTTGCCAGCCACGCCGCGGCCGCGGCGACCGCGAGCACCGCGAGGGTGAGCATGATGGAGAGCATCGAGCCGAACGGCCAGTCGCGCGTGCCGAGGAACGCCTCCTTGATCATGTTTCCCACCATCCAGTCGTCCTTCCCTCCCAGGATCTCCGGGATCGCGAACATGCCGAGCACGGGAATGAACACAAGCGCCGCGCCCGAGAAGACGCCGGGCAGCGACAGCGGAAAGGTGACGCGCCAGAAGCGGCTCCAGGCGTTCGCGCCCAGATCCTGCGCGGCGTCGAGGAGCACCGGATCGTGCTTCTCGAGGTTCGTATACAAGGGCAGGATCATGAATGGCAGATGGACATAGACCATGCCGACGATCACGGCGAACCGCGAGAACAGCAGCGAGAGCGGCTCGACGCCGGCGTGAGCGAGCACGTAGTTGAAAGGCCGCAGGAAGATCGACTGGTCCCCGAGGATGATCATCCACGCGTACACGCGCACGAGGAAGTTGCTCGCGAATGGCAGCACCACAAGGAGAACCATGAAGTCGCGGTGACGCCTGGGGCTGCGCGCAATCAGCAGCGCCAGCGGATACGCCATCACGAGGCACGCGAGGGTAGTGAGCAGAGCGATGCCGAAGGACTTGAGGAGGATCTGGAAGTAGATCCAGTCGCCGAAGAAGATGCCGTAGTTCTCGGCAGTGAGCCCGGCGTCCTCGCCCGGCCGGACGGCGACAAGAGGCGCAAGCCCGCCGAACTCGCCGGGATAGCGGAACGACGCCACCACCATGATGAGGGAGGGCAGCGCAAAGAAAACGAGCAGGAAGAGGAACGGCGGCCCGGTCACGAGCCAGCGGGTGACGGTCTCCGGGCCCAGCCTAGTCACGCAGAAAATTCCCGGCATCGTGGCGCCATGCGACGCGCACCGCATCGCCGGCCTCGAAGAAGGTCGCCCGGCCCGGGGCCGAGTTCGGGAGCAGCGCCTCGATGCGCGTGCCGTTGGGGAGCTCGACGATGTAGGTCGTCACGTCGCCGATGTAGAGGAGATCGTGCACGCGGCCCGTGAAATGGTTCTTCAGGTCGTGAGGCGAATCGGGCGCGCCGATTCGCACCTGCTCCGGCCTCAGCGCGAGCACCCCGCGCTCGCCCGCCTTCGCGCCCTCGCGAGGCGGCGCCGTCACCTTGCCCAGCCCCTTTACCTGGAGCGTAACCCCGGATGGCGAGGCCTCGACGACATCCGCCTCGAGGATATTGCACTTGCCTATGAAGTCGGCGACGAACCGGTTCAGCGGATAGCCGTAGATCCGGGAGGGTTCGTCCAGCTGGATGACCCGGCCCTCGTTCATTACCGCGATGCGGTGTGAGAGCGCGAGCGCCTCGGACTGGGCGTGGGTGACGAAGACGAAAGTGACGCCGACGTCGCGCTGCAGCGAAATCAGCTCGATCTGCATCTCTTCCCGGAGCTTTGCGTCGAGCGCGCCCAGGGGCTCGTCGAGCAGCAGCACCCGCGGCCGATTGACGAGCGAGCGGGCGAGCGCGACGCGCTGCTTCTGGCCCCCGGAAAGCTCGTGGGGAAGGTGCCCGCCCTTGTCCTCGAGGTGGACCTGGCCGAGCGCCTCCTTGACCTTGGTCTGGATCTCGTCGAGCGACTTGCCAGCCATCTTCAGCGGAAAGGCGATGTTCTGGGACACGGTCATATGCGGAAAGAGCGCGTAGCTCTGGAAGACCGTGTGGATGGGGCGCTTCTCCGGGGGCGTGCCGACAAGATCGCGACCATCGAGAAAGATGGCGCCGGAATCTGGCAGGTCGAAGCCCGCGATCATCCTCAGCAGCGTCGTCTTGCCGCACCCCGAAGGCCCGAGCAACGTGAAGAACTCCCCCGCCTCGATGGTAAGGCTGACTTCGTCGACGGCAGTGAGCGCGCCGAAGCGACGCGTGACCCTCCTGATCTCGAGCAGCGCCATGAGCCTAGATCTTACCGACCAAGGCCCAGATCAGGGCGATCGCCGCGACCGCGATCGCGACCGCCATCAGCCGGTTGCGCCCGCGCTGGAGGGCGACGAGCCGTTCGAGCAGGCGTTCGATGCGTCCGATCCGGTCGTCCGCGAGCGCGCGGTGCAGGAGGCGCGGCAGCTGCGGAAGCATCGTCGCCCAGCGCGGGGCCTCGCTGCGCAGCGTGCGCAGCAGCCCCTTGAAGCCGACCTGCTCGCCCATCCACTTCTCGAGAAAGGGCTTGGCCGTGGACCACAGGTCCAGGCCGGGATCGAGCTGGCGTCCCAGGCCCTCGACGTTGAGAAGCGTTTTCTGCAGCATCACCAGCTGCGGCTGGATCTCGACGTTGAAGCGGCGCGAGGTCTGGAACAGGCGCACCAGCGCCCGGCCGAAGGAGATCTCCCCGAGCGGGCGGTCGAAGAACGGCTCGCATACGGCCCGGATCGCGCCTTCGAATTCATCCACCCTCGTGTCCGCCGGCACCCATCCCGCTTCCAGGTGCGCGCGCGCCACGCGGGCGTAGTCGCGCTGGAAGAAGCCGAGGAAGTTCTGCGCGAGGTACTGCTTGTCCACCTCGGTGAGCGTGCCCATGATGCCGAAGTCGAGGGCGACGTAGCGGCCCCCGGGCGTGACCAGGATGTTTCCCGGGTGCATGTCGGCGTGGAAGAAGCCGTCGCGGAACACCTGCGTGAAGAAGATCTCCACCCCGGTGCGCGCGAGCCTGGGGATATCCACGCCCTGGCGTCGCAGCTCCTCGACCTGGCTCACGGGCGTTCCGTGCATCCTCTGCATGGTCATGACGGTGCTCGTGCACCACTCCCAGTAGATCTCCGGCACGGCGAGGAGCGGAGAGTCCTGGAAATTGCGGCGCAGCTGGCTGGCGTGCGCCGCTTCGCGCATCAGGTCGAGCTCCTCGTCGAGATGGCGCGCGAACTCGGCGACGACCTCGCGCGGCCTCAAGCGCTTGCCGTCGGCGAAGAAGCGCTCGATAAGACGAGCTGCGGTGTCGAGCAGCGCCAGGTCCTCCCCGATCACTGGAAGCATTCCCGGCCGCAGGATCTTGACCGCGGCCTCGGCGCCGCCCGGGAGCGCCGCGAGGTGCACCTGGGCGACCGAGGCGCTTGCCACGGGTTCCCGGTCGAAGTGCTCGAATACCTGCGCGATCGGCCTGCCGAAGGCGCGCTCGACCTCGGCGACGGCGATCTCGCCCGGAAACGGGGGCACGCGGTCCTGGAGCCTCGCCAGCTCGTCGGCGATGTCCGGCGCCAGAAGGTCGCGGCGCGTCGAGAGCACCTGGCCGAACTTCACGAAGATGGGGCCCAGGCGCTCGAGCGCGCGCCGCAGCCTCACGGCGCGCGGCTCGGCGAGCGGGCGGAAGAAAAGCAGCGCGCCGATGACTCGCGCCGCCCGGCTGTCGGCGGGAAGCGCGAATTCGTCCAGCCCGAAGCGCAGGGCTATCCAGAGGATCTTGACGAAGCGGAACAAGGAAGAGGGCGCTCGCCTGGAGAAGCGGCAAATCTACCAGAATTGCCCCGCGCCACCGCGAGGCCGAAATCAGCGCCTGCTGGCGCGCACCAGGCGCTCGATGCGTTCCTCGAGGCGCGCGACCTCGTTCCGCAGGGCGTCCGAGTCCGCGCGGAACCTCTCCGCATCCGCCGGGCGAACGAGCAGCCGCCGCTCATCGGCCCAGTACTCGGCGAGATTCTCCGCAAGCCGCCTGAACGCCTCGCCTTGCCACGCAGCGAAGGCCTCGCCGCCCGAGGCCAGGCGGTGGGCGACGATGTCGCCGAAGAGCCGCGAGAGGTCCTCCTCGTAGTCCCACGAGATCTCGCGCAAGAGCGCGTCCACGGCGGCGGCGAGGTCCGCCGGACCCTCGATCTCGATCTGGCCCCGCGCCGTCTCGTCGCGCGCGAGCAAGAGCGGCAGCGCGGCCGGCTTGACCTTTACGACGAGCGCGCTCTCGGCTCCGTCCTGCGAGCGCTCCAGCATTCCGCTCTCGAGGACCGTGAGGTGCAGACGCGGAAACGGAGGGCAGCGAATCTCGATGCTCTTGCCGGCGAAGCCGCGCAAGCGCTCCGCGGCGAGCGGCTGCTGGGACAGAAGGTGGTTCAGGCCGGCGACCGCGCCGCGCTCTAGCATGAGTGCGGTCCCGGCGGCATCGCGGATCAGTGGGTCTGCTGGATTCCCGCGAGCAGCCACCCCGAGGAGCCGCTCACCGGCTTGCAGAGGTTCCAGATCTCCTCGAACGGCTCCGCAGGAGCTTTCGCATTCTCGCGGATCGAGCCGGAAAAGCGAACGCTCGCCCAGTGCAGCTCGCTTTCGGTGACGATCTCGAGCAGCGACGCGTCCAGCCTCACCACGTCGGTCTGCTGACCGCCGGCACGCGTGCCCGCTTCGTCCTTCAGCGCATCGAACATCTCCTGGGTGGTGACCTGCCGGAGGCGCACGAGGTCGCCGCGGTCGTTCGCCTCCTGGAGCCGCAGGAAGTTGCGCTTTGCCTCCCGGGTGAAGGCATCGATGTCGAAATTCGGCGGGATGTCGGATACGAACTGACTCCGGAAGTCCGGCCTGCCTCCCGCGTCCCCGGGAAGCTGCGAGGGCGGGGGTGCGGGCACGGTCTCGTCGCCCATGCCCGAGTACTGCAGACGCGAGTCCTGCGAGGGGTTCCTGCCGAGCGCACGCATCAGCACCATGACCAGCGCTCCCGCCAGCAGAGCCGTGAGCAGCACGCCGAGGACGGGGCCGAAGCCTCCTTGCGCGAACAGCCAGCCGAGGCCGAGACCCGCGGCCAGTCCCGCAAGCGGGCCGAGCCAGCGGTTGCCGGGCTGGGCAACGCCCGCCGGCTGCTGCGGCGACGGGGGCGTGGCCTGCCGCTGCGGTGCGCTGAGCTGCCTTTGCGCGCCGAGACTGCGTCCGCCGCCCAGCCTCGCCGCCAGCGCCTCGTCGGTCACGGCCAGAGCGGCGACGGCGAGCGCCGCCAGGGAAACGATGAAGCCTTTCATATCGCTCTTCTCAGTTCAGCTTGTAGCCCCGATGCAGGGCGACCACACCCGCGCTCAGGTTGAAGTATTCAACCTTCTCCAGGCCCGCCCGTTCGAGCATGCGCTTCAGGCTCTCCTGGTCGGGGTGCATGCGGATCGACTCGGCGAGGTAGCGGTAGGCCGCTTCGTCTCCCGCGACCTTGCGGCCGAGCCAGGGCAGCACCGTGAACGAGTACCAGTCGTAGAGCTTCGACAGCGGCGCCCATACGCGCGAGAACTCGAGCACCAGCAGGCGCCCCGCGGGTCTGAGCACGCGCCGCATCTCGGCGAGCGCCGCCGCCTTGTCGGTCATGTTACGCAGACCGAATGCGACGCTGACGCAATCGAAGTAGTTCGAAGGGAACGGCAGCGCCTCCGCGTCGCACTGCACAGCCGGCAGCGGCAGTCCGCGGTCGAGCAGCCGGTCGCGTCCGCGCTCGAGCATCGCCCGGTTGATGTCGGTAAGCCATACCTCGCCGCTCGCACCCGCGCGCTTCGCGAACTCGAGCGCGAGGTCGCCCGAGCCCGCCGCCACGTCGAGCACGCGCTCGCCCTCGCGCACCCCCGCGAGGGTCACCGTGAAGGCCTTCCACAGCCGGTGCAGCCCGCCCGACATGAGATCGTTCATCAGGTCGTACCGGGCGGCGACGGAGGAGAAGACGCCTGCGACGCGCTCCGCCTTCTCCGCGGCGTCGACGCGCCCGTAGCCGAAATCCGTGTCGCTCATACGGGCATGCTAGCAGGTCAGGGCTCGCGCCGCGCGCCCGCAGCCCCGAGTCGCTCGAGGTAACTCTTCCACATCGCCTCGCGATTCGTCCCGAGCTCGTAGAGATAGTCCCAGGAGTAGATGCCGGTGGCGTGCCCGTCGGAGAAGTGCGGCTGTACCGCGTAGCTTCCCACGGGCTCGAGGCTCAGGATGTCCACGTCCTTCTTGCCGGTCTGCAAGACCTCCTGTCCGGGTCCGTGACCGCGCACCTCGGCCGAGGGCGAGTACACGCGCAGGAATTCGTAGGTAAGCTCGAAACGGCGTCCGTCGGAGAACGCGATCTCCAGCACGCGCGACTTGGCGTGCAGGGTGATCTCGGTGGGAACCGGAGCGCTCAGACGGATTCGAAGCTCACGCGGTCGAAGTCCGCGCCGCGGTCGACGAGCTCGAGCAGCCGCACCCGGCCCTGGCGATCTGTGATTTCCATCTCGCGCTTGGGCTTGAACCAGCCGGCCGCCGTGACCAGCGTCTCGGGAGCCTGCAGCGGAGCGAAAGCCGGCAGCAGGAACCCCTGCGAATAGGGGTCGGTGAGGGCGTCGGCGGGCTTGATGCCGATCCCCTGCGGAACCCCGGGAAGGATCTGCACCCCGATGCGCAGGCTGAATTCGGTGGAGACCGATAGCCACTTGATCGTGCAGAGCAGGAAGGCCTTCGCGCTCGCCAGCCGGATCCCCAGCAGCTGGCCGAGGACTAGGCGGGAGTTCGCCCGCGGGTCGGCACGCTCCAGGCGCAATCCCGACGCGCTCTCATCCCTGATGTGCCAGACCTCGAGCGGATGGCTGGGCGTGGTGGCGGGATCGTCCTCGTGGCGCGTCGCCAGGCGTCCCAGGGTCGCGATCTCCATGTGCTCTTTCGTCGACATCGGCCGCGCGCCGCCGCGCGTGGCGAAGCCGCGGCCGGTGACGTAGAAGTGGATCGCCTGCATCCCGACGCAGGTCTGGGCGGTGCCGCTCGCCCCGTGCCGCGGATGCGCGCGAGATTGCTTGTCCTCGCACCAGCGCCTGTAGATCATCACGAGCATGCTGTCGGCGAGCGCCGCGGTGACGTCCTCCCCCAGGCCGAGCTCCCCGGGGGTTTCGCCCTTGCGCAGCAGGGCGATGCGCTTGCGCAGGTCGCTGCGCAGCTCGCCCAGGTCCAGGATGCGGGCCGAGTCGCCCTCGACGGGACGGTGCGATGCGCCTCCGGAACCCGACAGGTCCACCATCAGGGGCGCAGCGTCGCCGGTGTCGGCCGATTCGCGCCCGATCGAGACCTTGCGGGTCCAGCGCTCGAGCCACTGCGAGACCAGCTCTCTCTGGCGCGGCGTGAGCTTGCCGGGATTGGCGAGGTCGAGGAGCAGCACCTGCGCGTACGTCTCCACGCAGGTCGTCTCCTTGCCCTTGCGGTCCGGATGAGGGACGTCCTCCTTGGTCTTGCCGCGCTCCTCGACAAGGGCATATACGCGATGCAGGGTTCTCCATTCCGCCTCGCCGACGTCCTGGTACGCCTCGTAGTACGTGATCATCTTCTGTCCGGTGCACCATAGGACGCGCTGCCCCACGAGGGGGACGCTCAGGCTGCCCGAGCGGTCGACGATGGCCTGGACGCAGTGCTGGTAGCCGGTCGACAGGGCGTCCCAAAGCGCCTGCACGTTCTTCAGGACCTCGCGCTCGGGCGGCGCGAGCGGGGCGGGGCGGCTGGCGAACTTCTTGGCGAGCTCCTTCTGCACGAAGCCAACCGGCTCGCGCATGAGCTCGAGGATCTTCAGCCGCTCGGCAGGCGCCACCTTGAAGGTGTTCAGCTCGTCGAGCTGCTCGAGCAGGCGCACGTGGGCCGGGCCTACGTTGATGAGCGGCACGGTCTGCAGCCACTTCGCGCAGCCCGAGGCGTCGGTGAACTCGGGCCTGGCGTCGGGGCTGATCGTGGGAAGGTCGAGATTCGCCATGGCTAGGACAGGCGAGTCTTCAGGGCGTCGGCCAGAGAGCCGCGGTCGGGCGCGGGCCGCGGCGGGGCGTACGCCCGCACGGGCTCGGCCCAGATCGGCTTCGGGAAATGGCGGTCGTCGCCGTGGCGCGGAACGACGTGCCAGTGCAGGTGGGGAACCGCGTTGCCGAGGCTTGCGAGGTTGATCTTGCGAGGCGAGACCAGCTCGCGCAGCGCCGCCTCGGTCGCGAACACCGCGTCCATCAGGCGGGCGCGCTCGTCTCGTGCCAGATCGGTCATCTCCTCTACGTGCCGCTCCAGGACCACGCGGCAGAAGCCGGAGTAATCAGGATCGTCGACGAGAACGATGCGGCAGAATTCATCGCGCCAGAGCACGTCCCCTCCGGGGGAGGCGCACAGCTCGCAGGGCTGATCTTTCAATTCGTCACTCCCCGCCGGCAAGCGCGGCGCCAACCCATCGGCCGCGCCGCCGCGAAGGATAGCAGAATCGGACCCGGCTACGCGCTTCCGGCATTTCTTTGCGGCGGCTCGGCCGGGACCGCGTTCTCGGGGAACACGTCCCGGTAGCTCGCGTAGAAGCTCGCGAACAGGGTGGGCAGGGTGAACAGCATGAAGATCAGCGCGAAGGAGCGCAGCACGTCGAGCCGGCCGTGCAGCAGGACCGCCAGGACCGTGACCGCGGTCATCACGGCCGCGCCGACGAGGAACAGCGCCGCCCCATAGACGAGGAAGGCACGCCAGTTCCGCCACACCGCGAAAAAGCTGTAGAAGAGCGATTGAAGCGCGCCGATGCGGTTCCAGGCGGCGAGCACCGGGGCGAACCAGAACGCCATCAGCACCGGCGTCGCCGCGAGCGAGGCGACCAGCATGGCGAGCGACAGGCTGCCGTCCGTGAGGGCTTCCTCGGCGGGCTCGCGTCCGGAAAGCACCCACGTAAGCAGCGCGCCCGCGTCGGCGACGGAGGCGAGCCCCAGCACCCCGATGATCGACAGGAGGTACAGCACCCCCAGGACGATCAGCGTGGAAGGCACGCTGCGGAATCCAGAGATGAGCAGCGCCGGGCGCAGGATGCCGCCGTGCTCGAGCACCGCGCACATCACCATGAAGCTCACCGAGAACGCCGGGAGCAGCACCGTCGACGCGGCCGGGCCGACGTAGCGGATCTGGGCGAGCAGCGCTACCGCGAGCCAGTAGGTGAACACGAGAAAGAGCCACATCGGGGGGTTCTTGCGGAAAAGCGCGAAGCCCCGCACCAGCCAGGTCCAGCCGTTCCTCGCCGCGACGACGCGCATCTACGCCCGCTTCCGGCTCGCGTTCATGGGAGATAGTGTCGTACGGCTCGGCGGTTCATACAAGGGACAGCGGCCGCGTGCGCCGCGCTTCGAGCACGCGGCGGAAATGCTCCGGATCGTGCGCGTGCGTGAGCTCGCCCGGCCTCGGCAGGTAGAAGTCGTACAGGCGCGACAGCCAGAACCGGAGGGCGGCGGCGCGGAGCATCACCGGCCAGGCTTCCCGCTCCCCGTCGGTGAATTCCCGGACGCGGCGGTACGCGGCCAGGAGCGCGAGCGCGCGCTCGGCGTCGATCTCGCCTGAAGGCTCGACGCACCAATCGTTGACCGTCACCGCGACGTCGAAGAGCAGCGCGTCCACGCCCGCGAAGTAGAAGTCGATGACTCCGCCGATGCGCTCGCCGTCGAACAGCACGTTGTCCCGGAAGAGGTCGGCATGGATCGGGCCGCGCGGCAGCGCGAGCTCGCGGCGGCTCGACTGGAACTCGAGCTCGGAGGCGAGCAGCTCGCGGCGTGCATCGTCGAGAAACGGCGTCACTTCGCGCGCGGCGCCGCGCCACCAGCGGGGTCCGCGCGGGTTCTCCGCCTTGCCACCGTAGCCCTTTCCCGCGAGGTGCATATCTCCCAGCATGGCCCCGACCCGGGTGCAATGGCCGGCGTCGGGGGCGGTGACGGGCGCCCCCGGCAGGCAGGTGACGATGGTGGCGGGCTTGCCGTTCAGCGTCCCCAGGTACTTGTCGCCGCGGTCCGCGATCGGCGCCGGGCAGGGGATGCCGTGCCGCGCGAGGTGCGCCATGAGATTCAGGTAAAAGGGCAGCTCGGTCGCGGGGAGCCTCTCGAACAGCGTCAGCACGAAGCGGCCGTGCGACGTGGTGACGAAATAGTTGGTGTTCTCGATGCCCGCGGCGATGCCCTGGAGGTCGACGAGCGCGCCGATCGCGTAGCGCTTCAGCCAGGCGGAAAGCTCTTCGTGGGTGACGCGCGTGAATACCGACATGACCCCCGCGCGAGCGTCAGAATCGTTTGATCACCCAAAGCGGCACGCGCACGCCGGGATCGAGGCTCTCGTTTTTCAGCCCGGGGCCGTCCGCGAGATCCTCGACCAGCCAGTACTCCAGGCCGGCCGGAGTCTTGACGCGCACCACGTGGCGCCCGTCGATGAGCTGTTCCTCGACCTGGTCCTGCTTGGATTCGATCCGCACCGGCGCTTCCTCGGGCGCTTCCACTCCGGGAGGAGGAGGCGGTATCTCCGGAAGCGGCTCGAGCTTGGGCGGCTGCTGCGCGGCGAGCGGCAGCGAGAACGCGAGCAGCGCCGGAGCGAGAACGCGTCGCAGCAGGAAGCGATTCGGCATCGGTCGAGTCTATCAGAGGTTGAGCAGAATCTCCCGCTCGGCGGCACGCGGCTGGAAGCTGCGGTGCTCGTAGTGCTTGAAGATGCAATCGATGACGCTCTCGGGCTCGTCGGCCAGCTGGACGAGGTCGAGGTCGCCGGGGTCGATCATCCGCTCGGCCGCGAGCCTGTCGCGAAGCCAGTCGAGCAGTCCGAGCCAGAACGGCCGGTGCATGAGGATGCACGGGGCGCGCGCGGTCTTGCCGGTCTGCATGAGCACCAGCACCTCGGTGAGCTCGTCGAGCGTGCCGAATCCGCCTGGCAGGAACACGAACGCGCTCGCGCACCGCACGAACATCGCCTTGCGCGCGAAGAAGTGGCGGAACAGGAGCGAGATGTCCTGGTAGGTGTTGCCGAACTGCTCGCGCGGGAGCTCGATGTTGAGGCCCACCGCGGGCGAGCGGCCGAAATGCGCTCCCCGGTTCGACGCCTCCATGATTCCGGGACCGCCGCCCGAGACCACGGAGAAGCCGGCGTCCGACAGGAGGCGCGAGGTCTTTTCCGCGAGCGTGTAGTAGGCGTGACCCTTCGGCACGCGCGCGCTGCCGAACACGCTCACCGCGGGGCGTATGTCGTCGATGCGTTCGGTGGCCTCCACGAATTCTGACATAATGCGGAACAGGTGCCAGGCCTCGCCAGCGGCGCTCGCCTCGCGCGATGCGCTGCCGAAAGACTTCGGGATCTTTTCGCTCATAGTTCCCTTGGAAAAAACGCTGCTGCTGGTTGACGGGTCGTCGTATCTGTACCGCGCGTTTCATGCGTTGCCCGACCTGCGCAACGCCGCGGGCGAACCCACGGGCGCGATCTACGGCGTGCTGAACATGCTACGACGGCTGCTCGCCGACTACAAGGCGGACTACCTGGCGTGTGTGTTCGACGCGCGCGGCAGGACCTTCCGCGACGACCTCTACGACAAGTACAAAGCGAACCGCCCGCCGATGCCGGACGATCTGGGATCGCAGGTGGAGCCGCTCATGGAGGCGATACGCGCCTGGGGCTGGCCGCTGCTGCAGATCGAAGGCGTGGAAGCCGACGACGTCATCGGAACCCTCGCGCGCGAGGCCGACAGGCGCGGCATGCGCTGCGTGATCTCGACCGGCGACAAGGATCTCGCGCAACTCGTGACAGGGCGCGTGTCGCTCGTCAACACGATGTCGAACGAGCGCCTCGACCCCGAGGGCGTGAAGGCGAAGTTCGGCGTTCCCCCCGAGCGCATGCTCGACTACCTGACGCTGGTCGGCGATTCGATCGACAACGTGCCCGGCGTCGAAAAGGTGGGTCCGAAAACCGCGGCGAAGTGGGTCGCCCAGTACGGGTCGCTCGAGGAGGTGATGAAGCACGCGGGGGAGATCGGGGGCGCGGTCGGCGAGAATCTTCGCAAGGCCCTCGACTGGCTTCCCAGGGCGAGGCAGCTGCTCGCGGTGAAGTGCGACGTGAAGCTGCCTTTCGACCTGGAGAACCTGAAGCTCGCGCAGCGCGACGAGGGGCGACTCTCCGAGCTCCTTTCGCGCTTCGGCTTCAAGTCGTGGCTGAAGGAGGCGCCCGCGGCAGTCGAACCCACGCCGGCGCCGACGGCACCGGTGGAGCGGCGCCACGAGACGCTCTCGACCGAGGCCGACGTGTCGCGCTGGCTGCGCGAGATCGAGGCCTCGCCGCTCGTCGCGCTCCGATCCGAGACGACGAGCGAGGAGCCGATGCGGGCGCGCCTCGTCGGTCTCGCGTTCGCGACGCAGGCGGGCCTGGCGGCGTACCTTCCGCTCGCGCACCGCTACGCCGGGGCGCCCGGCCAGGTGGCGACCGAGAGGGCGCTCGCGGTGCTCAAGGGCTGGCTCGAGAGCGACCGCCACGCGAAGGCCGGCCACAACATCAAGTACGATCAGCATGTGCTCGCGAATCACGGCATCGGCCTGCGCGGGATCGCGCACGACGTGCTGCTCGAGTCCTACGTGATCGAGAGCCACGTGCGCCACGACGTGGAGAGCCTCGCGCAGCGCCATCTGGGCGCGAAGCCGCTGGCGATCGACGAGGTGACGGGCACCGGCGCGCAGCGCATCCCCTTCGAGCAGGTGGAGGTGGCGCGCGCCTCGGCGTACGCGGCGGAGGACGCCGACGTCGCGCTGCAGCTACACGCGGTCCTGCACCCCAAGATCGCCGGCGAGGAGAAGCTCGCGCGAGTCTACGGCGAGGTCGAGATGCCGGTGCGCGAGGTCCTCTACCGCATGGAGAGAGCGGGCGTGCTGATCGACGCGCGGCGGCTCGAGTCGATGAGCCACGAGCTGGGGCAGAAGATGCTCGACCTCGAGAGCAGGGCGCACAAGGAGGCTGGGCAGCCCTTCAACCTCGGCTCGCCCAAGCAGATCGCCGAGATCTTCTTCGAGAGGAAAGGCATGCCGGTCGTCAAGAAGACGCCCTCGGGCGCGCCTTCGACCGACGAGGAGGTGCTCGAGAAGCTCGCGCTCGACCATCCGCTGGCGCGCATGCTGCTCGACCACCGCGAGATCTCGAAGCTCAAGTCCACCTACACCGACAAGCTCCCGAGGATGGTGAACCCGCACACCGGGCGGGTGCACACCACCTACGGCCAGGCGGTCGCCGTCACCGGTCGGCTATCGTCGAACGACCCCAATCTGCAGAACATCCCGGTGAGGACGCCCGAGGGACGCCGCATCCGCGAGGCCTTCATCGCGCCCGCCGGGAGCGTGATCGTCAGCGCCGACTACTCGCAGGTCGAATTGCGCATCATGGCGCACATCTCGGGAGACGAAAACCTGCTGCGCGCCTTCGCCGCGGGGGAGGACATCCACCAGGCTACCGCCGCGGAGGTCTTCGGCCGATCGCTTGCCGAGGTGTCCCCCGAGGAGCGCCGCTACGCCAAGGTGATCAACTTCGGCCTGATCTACGGCATGTCGGCATTCGGCCTCGCCCAGCAGCTGGGGCTGGAGCGCGCCACCGCGCAGGCCTATATCGCCAGCTATTTCACGCGCTACCCCGGAGTCGCGAAGTACATGGAGGACACGCGCGGGATCGCGCGCGAGCGCGGTTACGTGGAGACCGTGCTGGGCCGGCGGCTGTGGCTGCCGGAGATCCGGAGCGCCAACCCGGCGCGGCGCGGCGCGGCCGAGCGCGCGGCGATCAACGCGCCGATGCAGGGCACGGCGGCCGACCTGATCAAGCTGGCGATGATCGCCGTGCAGGGCTGGCTCGATCGCGAGCGGCTCGCCGCGAGGCTGATCATGCAGGTGCACGACGAGCTGGTGCTCGAGGTCCCGCAGAGCGAGCTCGAGCGCGTCAGGGCCGAAATACCCAGGCTCATGAGCGGGGTGGCCGAGCTCAAGGTCCCTCTTGTCGTCGACCTCGGTTCGGGACAGAATTGGGAAAAAGCGCACTGAGCCTCCGTCTGGAAGGCGTCCCGGCAGCGCTTCGCAGTCACAAAAAATCCCGGTCGCGACGCAAGGAGGAAATCGTGCAAGCCAATTCCGTTCAGGAGGGCGCGGACGCGCCCGACGTGATCCGCCATCTGGTGCTGCTCGGCGACGCGCTCGAGAACCTCGATCTGGGCCTGGACCCGGCCGAGGAGGTGCTGGTCCCCAAGCCGCGAAATCCATGGAAGCTCACCGTGCTCGAGCCTCCGCAGGTGCTGGAGCGCGGCTGGGCGCGCGCGATCCCGGTCGACGCGACGCACATCGGCATCTGCGTAGACGGTGCTTGGGCGATCGAGGCGAGCGGACTGCTGCGCGGGAGCGCGCAGTCGGTGAGCGGCGCGCTCGAGACGCTCGCCGCCGCCGCCGACAAGTTCGAAGAGATCTTCACGAGCCTCGTCGCCGCGGCCCTCGAAGCGGGCCTGCCCACCGTCGTGTGCACGCTCGTGCCCTCGCGCCACGGGGACCCGTTGCGTCAGCGCGCCGCGGCGGCGGCGCTCGCGATCTTCAACGACCGCATCCTGCGGCAGGCGGTCGCCGCGAACCTGTCGGTCGTCGACCTGCGTTTCGTGTGTGACGAGGAGAGCGACTACGCGACCGAGACCCTGCTGTCGCGTGCAGGGATCCGGAAGGTGGCCAACGTCGGCCGCTCGGCGCTGTACGAGGTGTCGCGCGAGCCGGGGCGGACGCGGGTTTACTTCTAGGCGCCCGGCTTGGCCGTTTTAGCACGCTACTTGACGAGCGCCCCGAACACCTTCTTCACGATCGACGAGGCGGCGGCGGCCGGATTCTCGCGGATCTTCTTCTCCTCGTCGGCGATGCCGACGAAAAGGCCGTCGAGCGCCTTGCGCGTCACGTAGTCCTCGAGATTGACGTCCTCCCGCTTCACCAGGCCGAACTTCGCGCCGCTCGCCGCGATCTCGTTGTAGGCCTCGGCCAGCTTGACCTTGGCCATCGCCTTCCTGACGATCGGCTTGAATTTCTGGGCGAGCGGCTCCGAAGTGGCGCGCTTGAAGTACTGCGTCGCGCTGTCCGGGCCACCGGTGAGGATGCCCTTCGCGTCCTGCACGGTCATCTTCTTCGCCGCGTCGATGAGCAGGGGCTTCGCCTGGGGCACCGCGGCCTCCGCCGCGCGGTTCATGCGCAGGACGAGGTCGTCGGCCTGCTTGCCTGCGCCGATCGAGTGCATCATCGCCTCGGCGCGCTTCATCGAGGGGGGCAGCGGGATCTTGATGCGCGAATCGCTCATGAAACCGTCCTGCTTGCCGAGCTTCGCCACCGCGGCCTGCGCTCCGTTGGTGAGCGCCTGTTTCAATCCGTTGATCGCGTCGCGGTTGCTGACGTCGTCGAGCGTGATCGCCCAGGCGGAGGAGACGGCCAGGGCGGCGAGATATCCGGAGAGGCGAAGCAAGGATTCCCTAGGCGACGCCCGCGGCGTGCGCCTGCCGGTCGGCGTGGTAGGACGAGCGCACCATTGGGCCGACCGCGGCGTGGGTGAAGCCGAGCCTGACGGCCTCGCGCCCTAGCATCGCGAAGGTGTCGGGGTGCACGTAGCGCTCGACGCTCAGGTGGTGCGGCGAGGGCTGGAGGTACTGCCCGATGGTGAGCATGTCGACGTCGTGGGCGCGGAGATCGCGCATCACCTGGAGGATCTCGTCGTCGGTTTCCCCCAGCCCCACCATGAGGCCCGACTTGGTCGGAATCAGCGGATGGCGAGCCTTGAAGTCCCTGAGGAGCTTGAGCGAGTGCGGGTAGTTGCCTCCGGGGCGGGCCTTCCGGTAAAGGCGCGGCACGGTCTCCAGGTTGTGGTTCATCACGTCGGGAAGCGCCGCGTCCAGCACTTCCAGCGCGCGCTCGAGCCGCCCGCGGAAGTCCGGAACGAGGACCTCGATGCGCGTCGCAGGCGATCTTTCGCGCACGGCGCGGATGCAGTCGACGAAGTGCGCTGCGCCCCCGTCCCTGAGGTCGTCGCGATCGACGCTCGTGATGACGACGTACGAGAGCCCGAGCGAGCCGATCGTTTGCGCGAGGTGCTCGGGCTCCTCGGGGTCGGGCGGCAGCGGCCTGCCGTGGGCGACGTCGCAGAACGGGCAGCGCCGGGTGCACAAGTCACCAAGGATCATGAACGTCGCAGTGCCCTTGCCGAAGCACTCGCCGATGTTCGGGCAGGAGGCCTCCTCGCAGACCGTGTGCAGCGCCTTGTCCCTCAGGATCCGCTTGATCTCGTGAAAGCGCGAGCCCTCGGATGCGGCGCGCACGCGGATCCACTCCGGCTTGGGCAGGCGCGCGGAAGGCGCGACCGCAATCGGAATGCGCGTCTTCGCGAGGCCTTTCTTCTTCTGCTGGGCGACTTCGCTCATCGGGATTCGAGGAGGTACGCGATGCGCCGGGCGAGCGCTCCGCCGAGCGCCTCGACGCCCTCCCGGACTCCGAGCGCGGACGTCTGGGTCACCTTCAGCCCCGGGTAGCCGCAGGGATCGATATCGGAGAAAGGCGCGAGATCCATGTCCACGTTGAGCGCGACCCCGTGGTAGCAGCCCCCGCGCCGCACGCGCAAGCCGAGCGCCGCGATCTTCGCGCCTTCCACGTACACGCCGGGAGCGCCGGGTCTTTTCCCGGCCGCGACGCCGCGCTGCTCGAGAAGGCCGATCACCGCGTCCTCGATCAGCGCCACCATGGCGCGCACGGTCAGGCCGCGCCGCTCGAGATCGACCAGGGAATACACGATGGCCTGTCCGGGTCCGTGGTAGGTGATCTGTCCGCCGCGGTCTGCGCGCACCAGCGCAATCGGGCTCCTTCGCGGGAAATGCTCGGGCCGCGCCGCGATTCCGGCCGTGTACACCGGCGGATGCTCGAGCACCCACAGCTCGTCGGGCGTCGCCGCGGTCCGCTCGGCGGTGAAGCGGCGCATCGCGGAGTAGGTCTCGGCGTATTCGGCGAGTCCCAGGTGGCGGACCACCGGAGCAGGGGCCGCGGCGGGCGCGGCGCCGGTGCGGCCGGCATGTACGGAGGCGAGCATGCGCTAGAGAACCATGGTCACCATGGGATGATCGCACAGCTCGCGGTACAGCTCGTCGAGCTGCTCGCGCGACACCGCGCGGATGGTGCAGGTGAGCGAGAGGTACCGCCCCTCGCGGCTGGGGCGCATCTCGAGGGTCGCCGGGTCGAAGTCCGGGGCGTGGCGCGTCACCACGTCGATCACCGCCTGCGCATAGCCGGCCTGCGTCCTGCCCATGACCTTGATGGGAAACTCGCAGGGGAAGGCGAGGACGGGAGCGTCGCTCTCAGGCATGGACGGGAGCGCGCATCACCTGCGCCTTGTATTGCTGGTAGAGGGCGTAGACCTTGAGGCCGACCGGGCCGGGGCGCCCCGGGCCGACCGGCTTGCCGTCGAGCGTCGTGATCGGCAGGACCTCCCTGGAGGACGAGGTGACCCAGACCTCGTCGGCCGAGCGCAGCTCGCCCTCTTTCACGGGGCGGACCTCGTGAGGAATGGCGTTGGCGCGCAGGATCTCGAGCACGACGTCGTAGGTGATGCCGGGCAATATCAGGCGAGACTTGGGCGGCGCGAGCACGGTTCCGTTCTTCACGACGAACACGTTGCTCGCCGACGCCTCGGTCAGCTCGCCGTCGCGCACCAGGATCGCCTCGACGCAGCCCGCGTCCGCCGCCTGCGTGCGCAGCATGCAGTTGCCGAGGAGCGAAGTGGACTTGATGTCGCAGCGCAGCCAGCGGAAATCCGGCAGAACGATCGCCGGTGCGCCGGTCTTCAGCAGCTCCGCGGAGGGTGTCACGAGCTCGCTCGCCATCAGGAATACCGTGGGCTTCAGGCCTTTCGGGAAGGCGTGGTCGCGTTTGGCGACCCCGCGCGTCACCTGGAGATAGACGTTCTGGTCTTCCCAGGGATTGCCGGCGACGATCTTCGTGACGAGCTCCGACCACTTCGCCGCGGCGTGCGGGTTCGCAATGCCGATCGCGTCGAGGCTGGCTTGCAGCCGCGCGAGGTGCTCGGCGAGCCTGAACGGCCGCCGGGAGTACGACGGGATCACCTCGTATACCGCGTCGCCGAAGATGAAGCCGCGGTCGAGCACCGAGATCCTGGCCTGCTCGATCGGCATGAACTCGCCGTTGAGGTAGATCATGTGAGTCCTTCGAATATCGGGCCGGCTACTTGAACCACAAGGCGATGCCGTCCCAGGCCCTCTGGAAGAAGCCGGCGACCGGAACGCTCTCCAGGGCGACCACGGGGTACTCGCCGAGCGGCTTGCCCTCGTGCGCGACGCGCAGCGTCGCCACGCGCTGGCCCGCGGCGAGGGGCGCGATCAGGGGCTGCTCGCTGACGATCTCGGCCTGCAGCTTGTCCGCGGTGCCGGTCGGGACAGTGACGTACAGGTCGGCAGCGACGCCCGCGCGCAGCCGCCGCTCGCGGCCGTTCCAGACCTCGAGCGTGCTGATCTCCTCGTCCTTCGGATACAGGCGAAGGCCCTCGTAGGCCTGGAACCCGAAATTGAGCAGCGCCTGGCTCTCCTCGTTGCGCAGCCGCTCCGAGGCGGCGCCGACGACCACGGAGACCAGGCGGCGCTCGCCGCGTCGCGCGGAAGCGATCAGGCAATAGCCGGCGCTTTCCGTGTGCCCGGTCTTCATTCCGTCCACGTTCGGATCGAGCCACAACAGGCGGTTGCGGTTCAGCTGGGTGATGTCGTTGTAGCGATACTCGCGCTCCGAGTACAGCTTGTAGTACTCCGGGTAGTCGCGGATCAGGGCCGCCGCGAGAAGCGCGAGATCGCTCGTCGTCGAGTAGTGACGCGCG
This sequence comes from Burkholderiales bacterium, assembly GCA_035499735.1. Lineage (GTDB taxonomy): Bacteria > Pseudomonadota > Gammaproteobacteria > Burkholderiales > SG8-39 > VBDM01. Next base: position 5,988 of record DATJYC010000079.1, on the reverse strand, counting down.
TCGGGCAGCCCGCTCGCGTTGGTGAAGTGCGTATCCTTCATGCCGAGGCGTGTCGCCTCGGCGTTCATGCGCTCGACGAACGCCTGCTCGGACCCCGCGATGGTCTCGGCGAGCGCGATGCAGGCGTCGTTCCCCGACTGGACGATCATGCCGTGCAGCAGCTCCTGCACGGTGACCGGCTTCCCCGGCTCGAGGAACATGCGCGAGCCCGAAGCGCGCCAGGCGTGCTCCGAGACCCGGACCGTCTGCGCGGGCGCGATCGACTTCGACTTCAGCGCCGAGAACGCGATGTAGGCCGTCATCAGCTTGGTGAGCGACGCGGGCTCGATCCGTCCGTCCGGGTTGCGGCTCGCGAGCTCCTGGCCGCTGGTCGCGTCGAGCAGCAGCCAGGCGCGCGCGGCGAGCGGAGGCGGCACCGGCGAGCTCGCGAGCGCGGAGCGCGCGAGCAGAAGTGCGAGCAGGGCGGCGAGGATCCGCGGCATGGAAGCCGGATTATACCGGCGGGGGCTCGTCGCCCGCCGCGCGCTTGCCGGGCAGAATCGCCTCGACCTCCACTTTCGTGCTGCCCGCGTTGACGTAGCCGAGCCGGTACGCGGCCGCATACGAAAGATCGATCAGGCGGTCGGCGTGAAACGGGCCGCGGTCGTTGATGCGCACGACTACGCTCCTCCCGTTCGCGAGGTTGGTCACGCGCGCATAGCTGGGGATCGGCAGAACGGTATGCGCCGCGGTCATCGCATACATGTCGTAGCGCTCGCCGCTCGCCGTCTTCTTGCCCTGGAACTTGCGCCCGTACCAGGTGGCGACGCCGCGCGCCCTGTAGGGCGCAAGCGCAGTGTACGGGACGTACCTGCGGCCCAGAGCGGTGTAGGGCGTATTCGCTCCGGGGTTGAGCGGTTCGGCCCTGGGCGTGGCGTCCGCGACCCGCTCGAGGTCGACGGGTGGCCGCCCGCCCGGGCCGTCGCCCTTGTAGTAGCCGTTCCCGTGGGTCGCGCAGCCGGCGAGGGCCAGCGCCGCCAGAAGCGAAAATGAAACCCTCACGTCTGCACCAGCGCGCGGTGGTACTGGATGCTCATCAGCATGCCGATGCCCAGGGACAGGGTGATGAGCGAGGTGCCGCCGTAGCTGATGAAAGGCAGCGGCACGCCCACCACCGGCAGCAACCCGCTCACCATGCCCATGTTGACGACCGCGTAGGTGAAGAAGGTGAGCGTGATCGATCCGGCGAGCAGGCGCGTGAAGAAGGTCGGCGCATTGGACGTGATCATCAGGCCGCGCATGATGAGCGCGAGGTAAAGTACCAGGAGAAGGCTCGCGCCGATCAGGCCGAACTCCTCGGCGTAGACCGCGAAGATGAAGTCGGTCGCACGCTCGGGGATGAACTCCAGGTGCGTCTGGGTGCCCTCGAGCCAGCCTTTGCCGGTGATGCCGCCCGAGCCCACGGCGATCGTGGACTGGATGATGTGGTAGCCGGCGCCGAGAGGGTCCGACGACGGGTCGAGCAGGGTGAGGAAGCGCCTGCGCTGGTAGTCGTGCAGCACGCCCCACAGGATGGGCAGGCTCGCCAGCAGGGCGGTGATCCCTGCGGCGATGACCTTCCACGACAGCCCCGCGAGAAAAATCACGTACAGGCCCGCGGCTGCGACGAGCAGGGCCGTTCCGAGGTCGGGCTGCCGCGCGATCATCGCGGTCGGCACGGCGAGAATGACGAAGGCCAGCGCGAACTCGCGAAGGCGCAGCGTCGCCTCGTGTCGGTGGAAGTAGCGCGCGAGCAGGAGCGGCATCGCGAGCTTCATCAGCTCGGAGGGCTGGATGCTCGCGAATCCGAGCGGCAGCCAGCGGCGCGCGCCGTTCCTAACGTCGCCGAAAAGCGCGACGCCGACAAGCATCAGCAGGACCGCGAGGAACACCGGCACCGCGATGCGCATGAACACCTGCGGGTGAACCTGCGCGGCGGCCCACATCAGCACCAGCGCGAGCAGCATGTTCAGCGCCTGCGCGGCGAAGCGCGCCGGCGCCTGGTAGGCGGCGCTGTAGAGCGTGGCGAGCCCGAGCGCGAGGATCGCGAGCACGATCGCGATCAGCGGTCCGTCGATCTTCTCGGCGAAGCGCTCGAGCAGCTGCCTAATCGTCGCCGTCGTCATCATCGGTGAGCTTGGGAGCCTGTGCTGCGGGCTTGTCGACGCCCTTGCCGAGCAGATAGAAATCGAGGACCTTCCGCGCGACAGGGGCAGCCGCGCGCGCGCCGAACCCGGCGTTCTCAACGAGCACGGCGAGCGCTATCGTCGGCTTCTCGACCGGCGCGAAGGCGATGAAGAGCGCGTGGTCGCGCAGGCGCTCGTCGACGTTCGCTTCCGAGTATTTCTCGTCCTTCTTGAGCGCCACGACCTGCGCCGTCCCGGTCTTGCCGGCGCTCACGTATGCGGCGCCGGAGAAGGCGCGGGCGCCGGTGCCTTCCTTGTTCACGCCCACCATGGCGTGCTTGATGATCTCCAGGTTCTTCGCTTTCAGCGGAATGGTCTTGACCGGCTGGGGCTCGACGTACTTGCGCTCGCCGGTGATGGGGTTCTGGATGTAATCGACGAAATGGGGCCGGTACATCACGCCGTCGTTGGCGAGCGTCGCCACGGCCTGGGCGAGCTGCAGGGGCGTGTAGGAATTGTAGCCCTGGCCGATGCCGACGCTGATGGTGTCCCCTGGGAACCACTTCTGCTGCGGCGTGTTCTTGAAGCGCTTCAGCTTCCACTCCTGGGACGGCAGCACGCCGACGAACTCGCCCTCGACGTCGATGCCGGTCTTTGCGCCGAAGCCGAACTGGCCGATGAAGCGCGCCATGTTGTCGATCCCGAGGTCGTTGGCGAGCGTGTAGTAGTAGGTGTCGCACGACACCACGATCGACTTGTACATGTCGACGTAGCCGTGCCCGCCCGCCTTGTCGTCGCGGAAGCGGTTGTTGCCTAACATGAAGTAGCCGGGGTCAAAGATCGACTGGGTCGGCGTCCGCTTGCCGAGCTCGAGCGCCGCGAGCGCCATGTAGGGCTTGAAGGTCGAGCCGGGCGGATACAGGCCGGTGAGTGCGCGGTTGTTGAGCGGATGGTCGGGCGAGTTGTTGAGCGCGTCCCAGTTCGCCGGATCGATGCCATCGATGAAGAGGTTCGGGTCGTACCCGGGCTTGGAGACGAAGGCGAGGACGCCGCCTGTCGCGGGCTCGATCGCCACCAGTGCTCCGCGGTTTTCGCCGAAGGCGCGCTCGGCTGCTTCCTGCAGGTGGATGTCGAGCGTGAGAGCGAGGTTGTCCCCCGGCACGGGCGGCGTAGTGGGCGCGAGCGTGCGCACGCTGGTTCCGCGCGGCACGATGCGCCCGCTCGCGTCGGTCTCGACCTGCTCGAAGCCGGTGGTTCCGTGCAGCGCGCTCTCGTAGCTCTGCTCCAGGCCCGTCTTGCCTATATGGTCGGTGCCCTTGTAGTTGCCAGCGTCGTCCGACGCTTCGATCTTCTCGACGTCGCGGTCGTCGATGCGGCCGATGTAGCCGACGACGTGCGAGGCGAGCTCGCCCAGGGGGTACTGGCGGAAGAGCCTGCCCTTGATGTCGACGCCGGGAAAGCGGTAGCGGTTGACCGCGAGCACCGCGACCTCCTCGTCGGTCAGGCGAGTGCGCAACGGGAGGTTGTCCTGTCCCTTGCTTTCCTCTCTCAGCTTCTGGAAGCGGCGGCGGTCTCTTGGCTGGATGTCGACCAGCGTCGCGAGCGCGTTGATGGTGCCTTCGAGGTCGGGAATCTTGGATAGCGTCAGCTCAAGCGTATACGCCGAATAGTTGCGCGCGAGCACCACTCCATTGCGATCGAGAATAAGACCGCGGTTAGGCTCGAGCGGCTTGATCCAAATGCTGTTGTCCTCGGCCTTGGTGTCGTAGTACTTGTGCTGGATCACCTGCAGGTAGAAGAACCGCCCGAGCAGGACGGCGAAGGCGGCGAGCACCAGTGCGCCCGCGACGCCCAGGCGAACCTGGAAATAGTGGAGCTCCCGCCGGACGTTCCTGAGTTCGGACATGCGCGTCGCCTAGAGCGGCCGGTTCTCGTCGACGCTTTCCGGCCTGCGCTGCGGCAGGAGCAGCAGGAAGGTGGCCATCGGCCACAGCGCGGCGGCGATCAGGCTGCTGGCGAAATACAGGAAGCCGGGGAAGGCACCCCCGGCGATCATGCGCACGCCGAGCATCAGCGCCTGGCTCGCGAGCAGCAGCAGCAGGATGTGCGCCGCCTGCTGCCAGGGCGGAAACCACAAGATGCGCCGGTGCAGGGTGATCGCGCCGAAGGCGAGAAAGGCGTAAGCGAAGGCGTGCTGCCCGAGGAGCGCGCCGTTGCCGGCGTCCATGACCAGGCCCACGAACCAAGCGGCGCCTATCCCCATCTTGCGAGGCTGGTGCACGCACCAGAAGGCGAGAACCAGCGCGACCATGTCCGGAACCCCCACCAGGTCGCGCCAGGGCAGCATATTGAACAGCAGTGCGAGCACGACGGTGAGCGCCATGTAGGCCACGTTGACCGGCAGAAGGATGCGCTGGGGCTGGTGGATGTAGGCCATGCGCTACTTCTTGGGGCGCTTCTGCTTGGGCGTCGGTCCGGGGCGCGGCGCGGCTTCCGCCGGCGGCGCAGGCAGATCGGCCTCTCTGGCGAGGACCAGCACCTGGCGGTTCTGCTCGGGGCCCGCCGCGGGAACGCAGGTGATCTTCGCGAACGAATACGCGGCGTCGCGCTCGATCTTCGTCACCTTCGCGACGGGAAGGCCCGGCGGGTAGGTGCCGTCGATCCCCGAGGTCACGAGCACGTCGTCCGACTGCACGTCCGCGTTCGTGGCGGTGTAGGAAAGATCGAGCGTGCCCTTGTCGCCGCCGCCGTAGACCACCGCGCGAAGGCCGTTCCTCACGATCTCCACCGGGGTCCTCTGCTCCTTGTCGGTGACGAGCGTGACCTCGGCGAGCCAGGGGTGCACCCGCGTCACTTGCCCCACGACGCCGGTGTCGTCGACGACAGCCTGCCCCGGCTCGATGCCCTGGCTGCTGCCCTTGTCGATGACGACCTTGTGCGAGAAGGGATCGCGTCCCTGGTAGAGGATCTCGGCGAGGGTAGCCGGTCGCGGGATGCGCGCGCGCGCATCGAACAGGCGCCGCAGCTGCGCGTTTTCGGCGCGCAGCGCCTCGGCCGTCAGCAGGTCGCTCGCCGCGAGCAGGTCCCGCGCCTTCAGCTGCTCGTTCTCCTGCTTGAGCGCGACCTGGGTGGTGAAGAAATCGGCCGCGGCACCGAGCAGCTCCCCGGGCGCGAGCGCGACGCGCTGCAGCGGGTACGCGAGCAGCGCCACGACCTCGCGGATGGACTCGGCGTAGCGGAAGCGCGCGTCAAGCACCATGAGCAGCACGGCGAGCGACACGAAGAAGCCCAGACGGACCACCGGCGCGGGACCGCGGCTGAAGAACGGCGGCGGCTGATAGTCCATGGTCCGGGGCTCTAGGCTCTAGGCGGGGAAGGCCATCGCGAACACGCGCTGCACTCGCTTTCCTCCAGTCCCCGATCCTTCCTTATTCGCTTGCGAAGATGCTCCCCAGCTTCTCCATTCTCTCGAGCGCCTTGCCGGAGCCGCGCACCACGCAGGTGAGCGGGTCGTCGGCGACGATGACGGGCAGCCCCGTCTCCTCCATGAGGAGGCGATCGAGCTCGCGCAGCAACGCCCCGCCGCCGGTGAGCACCATGCCCTTCTCGGCGATGTCGGCGCCCAGCTCGGGCGGAGTCTGCTCGAGCGCGCTCTTCACGGCCGAGACGATGGAATTCAGGGGGTCGGTGAGCGCTTCGAGGATCTCGTTGGACGAGATCGTGAACGAGCGCGGGATGCCCTCGGCCAGGTTGCGGCCCTTCACCTCCATCTCGCGCACCTCGCTGCCGGGGAAAGCGGAGCCGATCTGCTTCTTGATCTGCTCGGCGGTCGACTCGCCGATCA
>DATJYC010000078.1:0-140470 GCA_035499735.1 Burkholderiales bacterium | reverse complement strand
TAGAACGCCGCGTCGGGCATCTGCGCGCCGGCGACGGGCCCGAGCAGGGCCAGGACTTTTCCGAATTTCTCCCGGTACAGGCGGCGGTTTTCGGCGACATGCGCCTCGTCGCCCCAGGCCGCGGCGCTCGCCGCCTGCACGGCGGGATTCATGGCGCAGCCGTGGTAGGTCCGGTAGAGCAGGAATTTCTCGAGGATGGCGGCGTCGCCCGCAACGAATCCCGAGCGCATGCCCGGCACGTTCGAGCGCTTCGACAGGCTGGAGAACACCACCAGCCGTTCGAAGCTGCGGCCGAGCCGTGTGGCGGCCTGGAGCGCGCCAAGCGGCGGTGCGCCCTCGTCGAAGTACACCTCCGAGTAGCATTCGTCCGAGGCGACGACGAAACCGTGGCGGTCGGAGAGCCCGAAGATCTGCTTCCAGTCTTGCAGGCCCAGCACCTTCCCGGTCGGATTGCCCGGCGAGCAGACGTAGAGCAGCTGGGCGCGGCGCCACACGTCTCCGGGCACGGAGCCGTAGTCCGCGGCGAAGCGGCGCTCGGGCAGGGCGTTGACGAAGTGCGGACGCGCGCCGGCGAGCAACGCCGCGCCCTCGTAGATCTGGTAGAACGGATTGGGGCAGACGACTACCGCGTCCCCGCGCGAAGGGTCCACCACCGCCTGGGCGAAGGCGAACAGGGCCTCGCGTGAGCCGTTCACCGGCAGCACATCGGTCTTCCAGTCGATCGAGCGCAGGCCATAGCGCCGTGCCAGCCAGTCCGCGATCGCCTGACGCAGCGCGTCGCCGCCTGCGGTGGGCGGGTAGCTCGCGAGCTTGCCCAGGCTCTCGATGAGAGCGCGCTTGATGAAATCCGGCGTCGGGTGGCGCGGCTCGCCGATGCCGAGGCTGATGTGAGGCAGCGCCGGATTGGGCGTCACGCCCGCGAAGAGCTGCCGCAGCCTCTCGAAAGGATAAGGCTGGAGCGACTGCAGTCTCGGGTTCATTCCTCGTTCGGCGGGAGCTCGAACCCGGCCTTCGGCCTCCAGCCGGCCTTGCGGTGCTCGACGACAACGCTGGTCGTGATGCCGCCGCGGACGAAGAACCGCGCGGTGAGCCGCAGCAGGCGAGGGGACAGCAGCTTCACCAGGTCGTCCCCGATGCGGTTGGTCACCGCTTCGTGGAAGGCGCCTTCGTTCCTGAAGGACCAGATGTAGAGCTTCAGGCTCTTCAGCTCGACGCACTTGCGGTCCGGCACGTAGTCGAGGAGCAGCGTCGCGAAGTCCGGCTGGCCGGTCATCGGGCACAGGCAGGTGAACTCGGGAATCTGCATCCGGATGAGATAGTCGCGGCCGGGGCTCGGATTGGGGAAACTCGCGAGCGATTTGCTCGGCTTGGACGGCATTTCGGAGGCGGTAGCGGAATTGGAGATGGTATTATAGAGACTCTGTTCAGGCGACGATGAAATCCGGTCAGTAGCGAGTTCTGTTAGCGTGCGGCTCACTCAAATCAAGCTCGCCGGTTTCAAGTCCTTCGTCGACCCCACCACTGTAAACGTACCGGGACAGCTCGTAGGAGTCGTCGGCCCCAACGGCTGCGGCAAGTCGAACATCGTCGATGCCGTGCGCTGGGTGCTCGGCGAATCGCGCGCGGCGACGCTGCGCGGGGACTCGATGCAGGACGTGATCTTCAACGGCTCGTCGCTGCGCCAGCCGGTCGCGCGCGCGAGCGTCGAGCTCTCCTTCGACAACAGCCTGGGGCGGGCGGCGGGCCAGTGGTCGCAGTACGCCGAGATCTCCGTCAAGCGGGTTCTGCAGCGCGACGGAGAGTCCTCCTATTTCATCAACAACTCGCACGTGCGGCGCCGCGACGTGCAGGATATCTTCCTGGGAACGGGGCTGGGGCCCCGCGCCTACGCCATCATCGAGCAGGGGACGATCTCGCGCATCATCGAGGCGCGCCCTGAGGAGCTGCGCGTCTTCCTGGAGGAAGCCGCCGGCGTGTCCAAGTACAAGGAGCGGCGGCGCGAGACCGAGCACCGGCTCGCGGATACGCGGGACAACCTCGCCCGCGTGAGCGACATCCGGCAGGAGCTGGGCGCGCAGATCGAGCGGCTGGAAAAGCAGGCGGAGGTCGCCCGGCGCTACAACGAGCTGCTCGCCGACAGGGTGCTGAAGCAGAACCTGCTGTGGCTCCTGCGACGCAACGAGGCTCAGAACGAGGCGCAGCGCCACGCCCGTGACATCGAGCGGGCGGGAATCGAGCTCGAGTCGGAGACCGCGCGCCTCCGGGAAAGCGAGCGCGAGCTCGAGCGGACCCGCGCGGACCACTACGCCGCCGGCGATGCGCTCTCCACGGCACAGGGCGAGCTCTACGGCGCGAACGCCGACGTGTCGCGCCTGGAAACCGAGATCCGCTACGTTGCAGAGTCGCGCCAGCGGATCGAAACCCAGCTCGCGCAGGTCCGCGCGCAGCACGACGCCGCCCGGCGCACCGAGGTCGAGCAGCGCGAAGCGCTGCGATCCTGGGAGGCGCGTCTCGTCGGATCGCGCGAAACCCTGGAGCGTGCGAAGCGCGGCCTCGAGGAGGAGAGGATCAAGCTGCCGCAGGCGGAGCAGGCCGCGCGGGTCCTGCTCGGGCGCATCGCGGGCGAGCGCGAGCTGATTGCCCAGGCCGAGCAGGCCTTCCAGGTGAAGCAGGCGCATCTGGCGCACGCCAACAAGACCCTTCAGGCGCTCGAGCAGCGGGGCGAGAAGCTGGCCGGCGAGCAGGCCGAGCTGGCCGCTCCCGACGGCGAGGCGATGGCGCGGCTGGGCGACGAGCTGGAGCGGAGCCGGGCCGAGCTCGCCAGGCAGCAGGCGCTGCTCGATCAGCTCGAGGCGGCGCGCGCCGCGGTCGAGGAGAGGCGCCGCGGCGGCAACGAGACCTTGCAGACGCTCGAGCGCGAGCTCTCCGCCCTGGAGGGCAAGCTCGCCACGCTGCAGAAGATCCAGAGCCAGGTCGAGGAGAACAGCAAGCTGCAGGACTGGATCGGTCGCCATCAGCTCGCATCCAGGCCGCGCCTGTGGCAGAAACTCCGCGTCGAGCAGGGCTGGGAAGCCGCTGTCGAGTCGGTATTGCGCGAGCGGTTGCACGCCATGGAGATGTCCGACCCCGAGGTGCTGCAACGTCTGCTTGAGGATCCGCCCCCCGCGCGCGTGAGCGCCTTCAGCCCGGGGACCGACGCCGAGCTGCGCCGCGAAACCGGGCTGAAGCCCCTCGTGGACTACGTCAAGGCCGCCGAGCCGGCGGTGGGCGCGGTCGTCGACGCTTGGCTCGCGCCGTTCTACGCCGTCGAAGGCGTGCCGCGCCTGCTCACCCGCATGGGCCTGCCGCCACACGCGGTCCTGGTCAATCGCGACGGCCATCAATTCAGCCGCTTCGGGGTGAGCTTTCACGCGCCCGACCCGGCCGATACCGGAATTCTCGCGCGCCAGCGCGAGATCGAGGCCCTGGAGCAGGACTCGGGCCGGCGGCAGGAGGAGATCGAGGGGGAGCGCGAAGAGCTGTCCCGCCTGGAGCATTCGCTGGGCGAGCACGACGAAGGGCTCGTCCAGCTGCGCGCGGCGGGGATGGCGCTGAAGCAGCGCCACCACGAGCGCGAGCTCGAGCACCTCAAGCTGACCCAGGGACAGGAGCGCTACCAGGAGCGCAGCCGGCAGATCGAGGGCGAGCTGGCCGAAATCGCGGCGCACCGCAGCCATGAGCGAAGCGAGCAAGCCGCGGCCGAGGCGAGCCTCGAGCAGCACCAGGTGCAGATCGACGAGCTCTACCAGCGGGTCGAGCAGACGCAGCGAGAGCACGAGGAGGCGGAGGGGCGGCTCGAGCAGCAGCGCCAGGCCGTTCTTCAGGCGGAGAAGGCGCTCCAGGAAGCCGGCTTCAATGAGAAGGAATGTATTAGCAAAATCAATGATATAAACATTTCTATTAATGTTTTGCATCAGCAAATAAGCCAGGCTGAGCAGAACCGGGAGGAACTCCAGGCCGCGCTGGCCAACATCGACGATCAGGCTCTGCGCAACCAGCTGCAGAAGGGACTGGAGGCACGCAGCGCTCGCGAGCAGAGCCTCGCCGGAGCCCGCAACCGGCAGGAGGAGATCGCAGCGAGGCTGCGGTCGTTCGAGGAGGCGCGGCTGGGGAGCGAGCATAGGCTGCAGCCGCTACGGGACCGGATCGCCGAGCTGCGGCTCAGAGAGCAGGCGGCGAGAATCAACGCCGAGCAGTTCGAGTCGCAGTTGCGCGAGGCGGGCGCCGACGAGGCCGCCGTGGCGGCGCAGATGAAGGAAGGTCAGAAGGCGGCGCCCCTGCAGGGCGAGATCACCCGGCTCACCAACGCCATCGCCGAGCTCGGCGCCGTCAACATGGCGGCGCTGGAGGAGCTGACCGCGAGTCAGGAGCGCAAGCAGTTCCTGGACGCGCAGGCGGCCGATTTGGGGGCGGCGCTCGAAACGCTGGAGAACGCCATTCGCCGCATCGATCACGAGACGCGCGACCTGCTGCAGGCTACCTTCGACGCCGTGAACCGGCATTTCGGCGAGATGTTTCCCGCGCTCTTCGGCGGTGGCGAGGCGCAGCTCATCATGACCGGCGAGGAGATCCTCGACTGCGGGGTGCAGGTGATGGGCCGGCCTCCCGGCAAGAAGAACAGCACCATCCACCTGCTGTCGGGCGGAGAGAAGGCCCTTACCGCCATCGCGCTCGTGTTCTCGATGTTCCAGCTCAACCCGGCTCCGTTCTGCCTGCTGGACGAAGTCGACGCGCCGCTCGACGACGCCAACACCGAGCGATTCTGCAGCTTGGTCAGCAAGATGTCGCAGCAGACGCAGTTCCTGTTCATCAGCCACAACAAGATCACGATGGAGATGGGCCACCAGCTGGTCGGGGTCACCATGCAGGAGCGCGGCGTGTCGCGCGTGGTGGCCGTGGATATCGAGGAAGCCTTGAAGCTGCGGCAAGAGCCCGCCGCCGCCTGACCATGGGCGAGCTGCAGCTCGGACTCATCGCCGTGGGCACGTTCGTCGTCGCGGGCGTGTTCTTCTACAACAAGTGGCAGGAAAGGCGCTACCGCCGCCAGGCAGAGGCCGCCTTTGGCTCGCGCCACGAGGACGTGCTGATGCGCTCGGGGGGCGAGGAGGCGCATGCCGGACAGCCGGTCGCGGAGCGCATCGAGCCGACAGTCTCGTCCATCGACGCGGCGCCCGAGCCGGCGTCCTCCTCGAGGCAGGTGCTCGCCGCGGCGGTCGATTTCATCGTTCCGATCGAGGCTGCGGAGGATGTCGCCGGGTCCGCGGTGCTCGACGCTGCGGCGGCCGCGCTCGATCGCTGCGCAAGACCGGTCCACCTGGAGGGCTTCGACGAGAAGCTCGCGGCGTGGGAGCTGGTCGATCCGGAGCGCAGCTACGCGCGATTGCGCGCGGGGCTGCAGCTGGTCGACCGGCGCGGCGCCGCGGATGCAGACGAGCTGGCCGAATTCGGAGCGGCGGTCGAGCAGACCGCGGCTTCGCTCGGCATGCTTGCGACCGTGCCCGACGCCGGCGAGGCGCTGGCGCGCGCCGGCGACCTCGACCGGTTCTGCGGCGAGGTCGACATCCGCATCGCGGTGCACCTGGTGAACGACACCTCGCCTTTCCCGGGTGCAAAGCTCGACGCGGTCGCGAAGGGAGCGGGGTTCGAGCTCGACGAGCCCGACGGCAAGTTCCGCTGCCGGGACGAATCGGGCGCGGTCGTCTGCGCGCTGGCGAACGATGAGCCTATCCCCTTCAAGGTAGATAGCCTCGAGACGCTGTCCACGCGGGGCGTCACGCTCGAGCTGGACGTTCCCCGCGCGCCGCGAGGCGCTTTTGCGCGCTTCCGCGAGGCGGCCGACCGCCTCGCGCGGCAGCTCAACGCGCGGATCGTGGACGACAACCGCCAGCCTCTGGCGACAAGCTCCTTCGAAACGATCGGAGCGCAGCTGCAGGCGGTCCACAAGGCGATGGAGGCGCGCGGCATCGTTCCTGGCGGGGCGCTCGCGCTGCGGCTGTTCTCTTGATGGCAGCCGATGAAAAGATCCGCCGACGGGCGGAGGAGCTTCGCCGGGAGATCGAGTCCCACAACTACCGCTATTACGTCCTCGATTCCCCGACGATTTCGGACGCCGAGTTCGACAAGCTGTTCGCCGAGCTCGCCGAGCTCGAGGCGGAGCATCCCTGGCTGGCGACGCCCGACTCGCCCACGCAGCGCGTCGGGGGCGCCCCCGTCGCGGATTTCCCGCAGGTCGTGCATCGCACCCCCATGCTCTCCCTCAACAATGCCTTCACCGAGGACGACGTAGCCGGATTCGACCGGCGCGCGCGCGAAGCCCTGGGCCAGGGAGAAATCGAGTATGCGGCCGAGCCCAAGTTCGACGGCCTGGCGATCAGCCTGCGCTACGAACGCGGGCTGTTCGTGCAGGGAGCAACGCGCGGCGACGGGCACACCGGAGAGGACGTGACTGCCAACTTGAGGACGCTGCGCTCGATTCCTCTCAGGCTGCGCGGCGCCCGCCCACCCGCGTCGATCGACGTGCGCGGAGAGGTCATCATGTACAAGGCCGACTTCGAGCGGCTCAACGCCATCCAGCGCAAGCGCGGCGAGAAGGAATTCGTCAACCCGCGCAACACCGCTGCGGGTGCGCTGCGTCAACTGGATCCGAAGATGACGGCCGAGCGGCCGCTTCGATTCTTTGCCTACGGACTGGGAGACCCGGGGCCCTTGCCACTCAAACGACACAGCGAGGTCCTGGGCTGGATCGCTGAGCAGGGCCTGCCGGTGGCGAAGGAACGCGCGACGGTGAACGGCCTACGCGGCGTGCTCGCGTACTACAGGGCCATGGGCGAGAAGCGCGAGCGGCTTCCGTATGCGATCGACGGAGTCGTGTACAAGGTGAACGATCTCGCCGACCAGCGGATCCTGGGCTTCGTGTCGCGCGCGCCCCGCTTCGCGGTCGCCCACAAGTATGCGCCCGAGGAGGCGACGACCGAGGTGCTCGACATCGAAGTCCAGGTCGGCCGTACCGGGACGCTCACGCCTGTGGCCCGCCTGAAGGCGGTTAGCGTGGGCGGCGCGACGGTGACGAACGCCACCCTGCACAACGAGGACGACGTGCGCCGCAAGGACGTCTGGCGCCGGGATGTCGTGACCGTCCGCCGAGCCGGCGACGTGATCCCCGAGGTCGTGGGGGTGGCGAAGGCAGGGCCGCGCGAGCCGGCCGACCACTTCGCGATGCCGGCGCGCTGCCCGGTCTGCGGTTCGGAGGTCGTGCGGCTGCAGGGCGAGGCCGCCACGCGCTGCACGGGAGGGCTTTTCTGCCCCGCGCAAAGAAAGGGCGCCCTGCTGCATTTCGCATCGCGCCGGGCGATGGATATCGAGGGCCTGGGCGAGAAGCTGGTCGATCAGCTCGTCGACCAGGGGATCGTGCGCACCGCGGCCGAACTCTACGGCCTGGATGCGTCGACGCTGGCCGGTCTCGATAGAATGGGCGACAAGTCGGCGGCCAACGTCGTCTCGGCCATCGACGGCTCGAGGAACCCGGCACTGGCGCGATTCGTATACGCGCTGGGAATCCCGGGCGTCGGAGAGGAAGTCGCGAGGATTCTTGCCCGGCACTTCGGCGAGCTTCCTGCACTGCTCGCCGCGGATTGGCCCGAAGTTGCCGAGAGGAAGAAAGCGGTGCAAAAGGAGAACGCAGCCCGGAAGCGCAAGGGGGAGGAGCCCCTGCCGCCCGTGCTCGAAGGGATCGGACCCGAGCTGATGGAAAGTCTGGCGAAGTTTCTCTCGCAGAAGCACAATCAGGAGGTCATCACGCAGCTCACCGCAGCGGTGCATGTGCAGACGGAGAAGAAGGCTGCGAGCGGGGGCCTGAGCGGCAAGGTATTCGTCCTCACCGGGACGCTGGAGGGGATGACGCGGCAGGAGGCGACGGAGCTGATCGAAGGCTTGGGCGGCAAGGTGACGGGATCCGTGTCGGGGCAGACCGACTATGTCGTCGCGGGCACGGAAGCGGGAAGCAAGCTGGAGAAAGCCCGCAGGCTCGGGATAGCGGTCATCGACGAGGAGGGGCTGCGCAGGATATCGAGGGAGTCGGAAGCGTGAAGAAAGTGACCAAGGCGGTTTTCCCGGTGGCCGGAATGGGCAGCCGGTTCCTCCCGGCGACCAAGGCGAGTCCAAAGGAGATGATGCCCATCGTCGACAAGCCGCTCATCCAGTACGCCGTCGAGGAGGCGGTGGCGGCCGGGATCCACGACATGGTGTTCATCACCGGCCGCAACAAGCGCGCCATCGAGGACCATTTCGACAAGGCCTACGAAGTCGAGGCCGAGCTCGCGGCGCGCGGGAAAACCCATCTGCTCGCCCTGATCCAGGACATCATTCCGAAATCGGTGAACTGCATCTACATCCGTCAGGCCGAGCCGCTCGGTCTCGGGCACGCGGTGCTGTGCGCGCAGGCCGCGGTGAACGACGAGGTCTTTGCCGTCATCCTCGCCGACGACCTGATCGACGGCAAGCCTCCGGCCCTGCAGCAGATGACCGAGCTGTTCGAGCGGCACCAGTCACCCATGGTGGCGGTCCAGGAGGTGCCGCGCGCGCACACCGCCCAATACGGCATCGTGAAGACGGAAAGCGTCACGGCGAACCTCGAGCGGATCATGGCGATCATCGAGAAGCCCAGGCCCGAAGCCGCTCCGTCGACGCTCGGCGTGGTCGGGCGGTACATCCTCACCCCGCGCATCTTCCACCATCTCGCCAAGGCGCAGCCGGGGACGGGCAGCGAGATTCAGCTGACCGACGCGATCGCCGCGCTGCTCGCCGAGGACCGAGTGCTCGCCTACCGCTTCCAGGGAACGCGCTACGACTGCGGCTCGAAGCTCGGCTATCTCAAGGCGACGGTGGCTCTCGGCCGGCAGCATCCCGAGACCGGAAAGGCGTTCGACGAATTTCTCAAGACGCTGCGATGACGCCCCAAGAGGCCTGGAAGATCCTGGAAAGCGCGGACCTGTTGTGCGACGAAACCCGGGTGCGCGGCGCCATCGTCAGGCTGGCGGACGAGATCACCGCGAGGCTGAAAGACCGGCACCCGCTCGTCCTCGCAGTGATGGGCGGGTCGGTGTTCTTCGCAGGCAATCTTCTGCCGCTGCTGCACTTCCCGCTGGAGTTCGACTACGTGCAGGCGTCGCGCTACGGCAAGGCGACTTCCGGGGGGAAGATCGTCTGGATGGTCGAGCCCCGCGAGAATGTGAAAGGCCGGACGGTGCTGGCGCTCGACGACATCCTGGATGGGGGCGAGACGCTTGCAGCCATCCGCGACCGCGTGAAGCAATTGGGCGCGGCGGCGTTCCTCAGCGCCGTCCTCACCGACAAGGAGATCGGGCGCGCCAAGCCCATCGTTCCGGACTTCGTAGGCCTCAAGCTGCCGAACCGCTACGTTTTCGGCTGCGGCATGGACGTGTCCGGAGCGTGGCGCAATCTTCCCGCGATCTACGCACTGAAGGGGACCTGAGGGAATCCGAGGCCAATGCTAGCGATCATCGGCGGCACCGGGCTCGCGCAGCTCTCCAACCTGGACGTGTCGCGCCGACAGGTCGTGCGCACGCCCTACGGAGAGCCGTCGGGCCCGCTCACCTTCGGCACGATCCGCGACGTGCCAGTGGTCTTTCTCGCGCGCCACGGCTACGGCCACACCATTCCGCCGCATCAGGTGAACTATCGAGCCAACCTATGGGCGCTCAAGGAGCAAGGGATCAGCGAGATCGTATCGGTCGTCTCGGTCGGAGGGATACGCGGCGACGTCGGGCCTGGATCGATCGTGGTCCCGCATCAGATCATCGACTACACCTGGGGCCGCATGAGCACCTTTTTCGAGAACGAGGCGCCGGTGAAGCACATCGACTTTACCCAGCCCTTCACGCCAGAGCTGCGGACGCGGATCCTCGCCGCCGCGGCAAAGAGCGGCGAAGCGGCCCGCGACGGCGCCGTCTACGCTGCGACGCAGGGTCCGCGCCTCGAGACCGCTGCGGAGATCGACAGGCTGCAGCGGGATGGTGCCGACGTCGTCGGAATGACCGGAATGCCCGAAGCGACCCTCGCGCGTGAGATCGAGCTCGAATACGCCGCCCTAGCGGTTGTAGTCAACTACGCTGCCGGCCGCGGGACCAGCGCCCGCGCGGTGCCGCTCGCCGAGATCGAGCAGGTGCTGAAGGGCGCCCTGGCACGCGTGCGCAGGATCATCGAGGCCCTGCTGACGCCATGATCCGCGACGTCCTCAAAATGGGTGACCCGCGCCTGCTCGAGAGATCGAAGACGGTCCAGGCTTTCGGCACGCCCGAGCTGCGCGAGCTGGTCTCCGACATGCGCGACACCATGGCGCACCTCAACGGAGCCGGACTGGCCGCCCCGCAGATCGGCGTGCCGCTTAGGGTCGTGATCTTCGGCGTGAAGCGCAATCCGCGCTACCCGGACGCGGAAGAGGTTCCGGACACCGTGCTCGTCAACCCGGAGATCGCGCCGGTGGGCGACGACATGGACGAGGCTTGGGAGGGCTGCCTGTCGGTGCCGGGGATGCGAGGCGTCGTGCCGCGGTACTCGCGCGTACGCTACCGGGGGTTCGACGAGTCCGGCGCGCCGATCGACCGGACCGTCGAGGGATTCCACGCGCGCGTCGTGCAGCACGAGTGCGATCACCTGGACGGTATCCTGTATCCGATGCGCATCCGCGACCTGTCTCAGTTCGGATTCGTCGACGTCCTCTTCCCGGGGCAGGATATGGTCGACGAGTAGCTACTGGGGCTGCAGCGCGGCCAGAAGGTCGGTCTCGAACTGCAGCACGGTCTTGGGATTGGACAGCGCCTCACCGGAGACAACCAGCACGTCCTCGGCGCGCTCGCCCAGCGTCACGATCTTGGCGTTGTGCAGGCTGATGCCGTAGCGGCTGAGCACCAGCGCGATGGCGTACAGCAGGCCCGTGCGGTCGCCTGCGGTGATCGAAAGGGAATGGAACTGCCCCTTCTCGTCCGGGACGATGCGTACTTCGGGCGCGATCGGAAAGTGCTTGACCCGGCGAGACACTCTTCCCTTGAACGGCGGAGGCAGGGGCACCTGGTCCGCGAGCCAGGCCGCCAGTTCCTCCTCGATCCTGGAGATCATGTCGCGCGGGTGGGGAATATCGCCTACATCCATGACCTGGAAAGTGTCCAGGGCGAAGCCGTGCCGCGTGGTGTAGATCTTCGCGTCGACGATCGAGAGCCCGACCGAGCCGAAATAACCGCAGATACGCGCGAACAGGTCCTTCTGGTCGTGGATATAGATCATCGCCTGCAACCCTTCGCCGGCGGGCGAGAGTCGCGCCTTCACCACCGGTTGCTCGACGCTCGTGCGCGAATGCAGCATGCGCGTGTGCCAGGCGATCTCCTGCGCGTCGTGCCTCAGGAAGTAGGGCACGTCGAAGTTCTTCCACAGCGCGTCCTGGACGGTGTCGGACAGAGCGTAGAGCTTGAGCAGCCGCTTGGCCTCGGCCTGCTTGCTCTGGATGTACTGGTCGGCCTCGAGCCTGCCGCCCTTCAGCAAGGTGCTCGTGGCGTTGAAGAGGTCCTCGAGGAGCTTGCTCTTCCAGGCGTTCCATACCTTGGGGCTGGTGCCGCGGATGTCGGCGACGGTCAGCAGGTACAGCGCCACCAGGCGCCGCTCGGTCCCGACGATGTCCGCGAATCGCCGGACCACATCCGGGTCGGAAAGATCCTGCTTCTGCGCGACCGAGGACATGGTGAGATGGTGCGCGACGAGAAAAGCGACCAGCTCCGTATCCTCGCCCGAAAGCCCGTGCTCGCGGCAGAATCGCCGGGCGTCGACCTCTCCCAGCCGGGAATGGTCGCCGCCACGGCCCTTGGCGATGTCGTGGAAGATGGCCGCGATGTAGAGCAGCCAGTGGCGCTCCAGGCCGGCGATCAGCCGGCTGCACAAGGGGTACTCGTGCGAGAACTCGAGCATGGTGAAGCGGCGCAGGTTGCGCACCACCTGCAGGATATGCTGGTCGACCGTATACACGTGGAACAGGTCGTGCTGCATCTGGCCCACGATCTTCCGGAACGCGGGCAGGTACCTGCCAAGGATTCCGTACTGGTTCATGCGCCGCAGCTCGTGGACGATGCCGCGCGGCTGCTGCAGCAGGGAAAGGAACGTCGCGCGGTTGCGCGGGTCGCGGCGGAACTTCGCGTCGATTCGCTTCCGCGCCCGCCACAGCGCGCGCAGCGTCTGGGCCGTCATCCCCTGGAGCTCGGAGTGCTGCTGCATCACGAGGAAACTCTCGAGGATTGCGCCCGGATCGCGCTCGAACAGGTCCGCGCCCCGCGCATCGAGCAGCTCTCCCACGCGCGAGAACTTCCCGTTGATCGCCTCGGCGTCTAAGGTCTTCACTGGGAAGATCTCCGCGCCGATGTTCTGCAACAGGATGGTGTTCAGCTGGGTGATCGCCTTCGCGGCGCGGAAATAGGCCTGCATGAGCTGCTCGCCCGCGCGGCGATGCGCCGTGGCCGAGTAGCCCAGGTCGCGCGCCAGGGCTTCCTGGAAGTCGAATAGCAGCCGGTCCTCCCTGCGTCCCGCGGCGTAGTGCAGGCGCACGCGCAGGTTCTGCAGCAGACGCTGATGGCGGCGCGCCTGCCGCGCCTCGTCTGCCGTGATCAGGCCGCGTCGCGCGAGCTCCGGCCAGGTGTTTCCCAGTCCGCTCGCGCGGCCGATCCACAGAACGACCTGCAGGTCGCGAAGGCCGCCTGGAGCCTCCTTGAGGTTGGGCTCCAAACTGTAGGGACTGTCCTGGAACTTGGTGTGGCGCTGCTCCTGCTCGAACCGCTTCGCCTTGAAGAACGCCCGGGGATCCATACATTCGGTGCGGGCGCGCTCGAAGCGCGCGAACAGTTCCCGGCTGCCGGAAAGCGGCCTCGCTTCGAGCAGGCTGGTCATGACGGTGACGTCCTTGGCCGCCTCTTCGACGCACTCCGGGATGGTGCGAACGCTGTGCCCGAGCTCGAGGCCCATGTCCCACAGGCGCCCGACCAGGCTCTCGATTTTCGCGGCAAGCTCGCTCGAGGCGGGATCGCTCAGGAGGATGAGGACGTCGATGTCGGAGTGAGGGTAGAGCTCCCCGCGTCCGTAGCCGCCCACCGCGACAAGGGCGAGAGTCGCCGGCAGCTGCAACTGATGCCAGAGGTGCTTCAGCGTCCGGTCGATCAGCCGGCAATGCTCGCGAAGGATCGCAGAGCCGTCGGCGCGCTGCCGGAACTTGGCCTGCAGGGCCGCACGCTCGGCCTGCACGCTCGCCTTCAGGCGGGCGAGGGCGGTGCCCGGGTCCGCAGGCGTCCCCGCCGGGGACAGCATCAGGTTTCCGGCGGAGGCGGGGTGCCGGCGGACGTCGTCAGCACCTCGTAGCCGCGCTCGGTCACCAGCACCGTGTGCTCCCATTGCGCCGACAGGCTGTGGTCCTTGGTGACGATCGTCCAGCCGTCGGCAAGCTCCCTGACCGCCGGCTTGCCGGCGTTGATCATAGGCTCGATCGTGAAGGTCATGCCGGCCTGAAGGCGGATGCCGGTCCCCGCGCGCCCATAGTGCAGCACCTGGGGCTCCTCGTGGAACCTCTTGCCGATGCCGTGACCGCAGAATTCCCGTACCACGCTGTAGCCGTGGCTCTCTGCGTGCTGCTGGATGGCGGAGCCGATATCCCCTAGAAAGGCCCCCGGCCGCACTGCCCGGATCCCGAGCCACATGCATTCGTAGGTCGTATCGCATAGTCGCCGGGCCTGGATCGACGGCTCGCCGACATAGAACATGCGGCTGGAATCGCCGTGGAAACCGTCCTTGATCACGGTCACGTCGATATTGAGGATGTCGCCCGCCTTCAGCACCCGCTCGCCCGGTATGCCGTGGCAGACCTGGTGGTTGACCGAGGTGCAGATCGACTTGGGAAACGGCTTGTAGCCGGGAGGAGCGTAGTCCAGGGGCGCTGGGATGGCCTTCTGCTCATCGACGATGAGGTCGTGGCACAGCCGGTCGAGCTCGCCGGTGGTGACGCCGGGCTTGACGCGCGGCGCGACGAAGTCGAGCACCTCGGCAGCAAGCTGGCCTGCGACGCGCATGTGCTTGACCTCCTCGGCCGTCTTCAGATGGATCGTCATGCGCGACAAAAAAAGTGCGAAGGATAAGTCATCGACGGCGGCGGGGCAAACCGCAGTTCGGCGCGGCTAGGGTAATACTCTGTTTGCACAGGAAAAAAGCTTGCGTCCCTCATGACCCACGTGCTAGTATTTTAAGTCTAGCCGAGCATTGATTCGGCTAAAATTTTCCGCTTCCTCCGTTAGGGTGCCCGCCGAACTCCGGCGGGTCATGGGCAGGGAGCGGCCTGAAAACCCTAACCGGAGTGATTCATGTCGACCACGATGCGCCAGATGCTCGAAGCGGGCGTGCATTTCGGCCACCAGACCCGCTACTGGAACCCGAAGATGGCGCCTTTCATTTTCGGGCATCGCAACAAGATCCACATCATCAACCTCGAGAAAACGATGATCATGTACCTCGAGGCGATGAAGTTCGTGCGCCAGCTCTCGTCGAACAAGGGCACGATCCTGTTCGTCGGAACGAAGCGCCAGGCGCGCGAGATCGTGCGCGAGGAAGCGGAACGCTGCGCCTCGCCTTACGTCGACCATCGGTGGCTGGGCGGAATGCTCACCAACTTCAAGACCGTGCGGCAGTCGATCAAGCGGCTGAAGGATATGGACACGGCGATCGAGGACGGCAGCGTCGAGAAGATGCCGAAGAAGGAAGGACTGCATTTCCAGCGCGAGCTCGCCAAGCTGCAGCGCAGCCTCGGCGGCATCAAGACACTGGACAACCGGCCCGACGCGCTGTTCGTCATCGACGTCGGCTATCAAAAGGGTGCGGTCGCGGAAGCGAAGAAGCTCGGCATCCCGGTAATCGGCGTGGTCGACACGAACCATTCCCCCGACGGGATCGCCTACGTGATCCCGGGCAACGACGATTCCAGCCGGGCAATCCGCCTGTACGCGCGCGGCATTGCCGACGCTATCCTGGAGGGCCGCAGCCAGTCGGTGCAGGAGATCATCGGCGCGTCCTCGGACGAGTTCGTCGAGGTTGACGAGCCGGGCGGCAAAGAGGAATGAGCGGCGCTGCCGAGCGAAAAAGGGGCTTGGTAGCCCCTTTTTTTAAACCCTGCGGAACGAGGCGTTAAGGAAAATGGCGGAAATCACGGCAAGTGCGGTCAAGGCGTTGCGCGACCGAACCGACGCTCCGATGATGGAGTGCAAGAAGGCGCTTGTCGAGGCGAATGGAGACCTGGCGAAGGCTGAGGAGTTGCTGCGCATCCGGCTTGGAAACAAGGCGTCGAAGGCCTCGAGCCGAACGGCTGCGGAAGGCGTGGTCGCGATTTATGTCGCGAAGGACGGCCGCGGCGGCGCAATCGTGGAAGTGAACTGCGAGACCGATTTCGTCGCCAAGAACGAGGACTTCCTCAAGTTCGCGGATGCGCTCGCGGAGCTGGTCGCAGCGCGGAGTCCTGTGGACATTGCAGCGCTGGCGGCTCTGCCGCTCGTCGGTTCAACCGTCGAACAGACGCGAACCGCGCTCGTCGGGAAGATCGGCGAGAACATGTCGATCCGGCGTTTCGCCAGGATCGACGCGAAGGGCCGGGTGTGGCAATACGTTCACAACCGCAAGATAGGCGTGCTGGTCGACCTCGTTGGCGGCGACGAGCAGCTCGGTCGCGACCTCGCGATGCACATCGCCGCGTCCAAGCCTAAGGGTCTATCCAAGGAAGACGTGCCTCCGGATCTAGTGGAGAAGGAGCGCAGCATTGCCGCGGCGAAGGCGGCCGAGTCCGGCAAACCCGCCGAGATCGTGTCCAAGATGGTCGAGGGAAGCGTGCAGAAATTCCTCAAGGAAGTGACGCTGCTCGGGCAGCCTTTCGTGAGGGATCCGAGCGGAAAGCAAACCGTCGATATGTTGCTGAAGTCGAAAGGCGCCTCGGTGGCCGCGTTCGTGCTCTACGTGGTCGGCGAGGGCATCGAGAAGAAATCGGGAGATTTTGCGGCCGAAGTCATGGCGCAGGTGAGCAAGGCCAAGGATGAAGACCAGCCCGAAAAGACAACCTGAGCTGGCGAGCGCGCTGAAGTTCAAGCGCGTGCTGCTGAAGCTCAGCGGCGAAGCCCTCATGGGCGACGACCCGTTCGGCATCAATAGGGCGACGCTCGGGCGCATCGTCGGCGAGATCGCGCAGGTGGCTGCCCTGGGGCTGGAGATTGCCGTGGTCATCGGCGGCGGCAACATCTTCCGCGGTGTCGCGCCGGGCGCCGCGGGGATGGACCGGGCCACGGCAGATTACATGGGAATGATGGCGACCATCATGAACGCGCTGGCCCTCCAGGATGCAATGAACCGCGCGGGACTGAACGCGCGCGTCCAGTCGGCGCTCAACCTGGAGCAGGTCGTCGAGCCCTACATCCGCAACAAGGCGATCCGCTACCTGGAAGAGGGCAAGATCGTGATCTTCGCTGCCGGCACCGGCAATCCTTTCTTCACGACCGACACGGCCGCCGCGCTGCGCGGCACCGAGATCGGCGCGGAGATGGTGCTGAAGGCGACCAAGGTCGACGGGGTCTACACCGCCGACCCCAAGCTGCGCCCGGACGCGAAGCGCTACGACAAGGTCAGCTTCGACGAAGCCATTGGCAGGAATCTCAAAGTGATGGATGCAACGGCGTTCGCCCTGTGCCGCGACCAGAAGCTTCCCATCACGGTCTTCAGTATCCTGAAGCCCGGAGCCATGAAGCGGGTCGTGACTGGTGAGCCCGAGGGCACGCTGGTCTACGTCGACGGCTGAAACTCAGGGACCGGAGGAGTCCATGGACAAGCTGTCTGAGGTCAAGAAGAACGCCGAGCAGCGAATGCACAAATCGCTCGACGCACTGAAGGCGGACCTGGGCAAGGTCCGCACCGGGCGCGCGCACGCCGGACTGCTCGACCACGTGATGGTGGACTACTACGGATCCCAGACCCCGATTCCCAAGGTGGCGAACGTCAGTCTGCTCGATGCCCGCACCCTCGGGGTTTCTCCCTGGGAGAAGAAAATGCTCGGAGCGATCGAGAAGGCGATCCGCGAGTCCGATCTTGGCCTGAATCCTGCTTCTCACGGCGACATGGTTCGGGTCCCCATGCCGGCTCTCACCGAGGAGCGCCGCCGCGACCTGGTCAAGGTGATCAAGCACGAGGGGGAGAACGCGAAGGTCGCGGTGCGCAACCTGCGGCGGGACGCCAACCAGGCGCTCAAGGAACTGCTCAAGAGCAAGGCCGTCTCAGAGGACCAGGAGCGGCGTGCCCAGGACGAGGTCCAGAAGCTGACGGACAAGCACATCGCCGACATCGACAAGATGATCGCGGCGAAAGAGGCCGAGCTGATTGCGGTCTGATTCAAAGAGAGCACGCGAGGACATGAAACCTTTTTCAAGCTCGACCCGCGAAATTCCCTCTTCCGGCAGCATGCCCAGGCACATCGCCGTCATCATGGACGGCAACGGGCGCTGGGCGAAGAAGCGCTATCTCCCACGTGTGGCGGGCCACAAGCAGGGCGTCGAAACCGTGCGCCGGGTCACCCAGTGCTGCGCCGAGCGCGGCATCGAATACCTCACCCTGTTTGCGTTCAGCTCCGAGAACTGGCGCAGGCCGGCCGAGGAGGTATCGACCTTGCGCCAGCTGTTCATGGTGGCCCTCGAGCAGGAAGCCGAGCGCCTTCACCGCAACCGGGTCCGGCTCAAGGTCATCGGCGATATTGCCCCATTCGGTCCGCGAGTGACCGAGCTCGCCCGACGCGCGGAGGATCTTACCGCGCAGAACGATGGTCTCACGCTGACCATCGCCGCCAATTACGGAGGCCGCTGGGACCTGATGCAGGCACTGGCCAAGCTCGCGCGGACGCAGCCGATCCCAGCGGAGGGCTACACCGAGGAGCAGCTCGCCCCGCACCTCGCGATGAACTACGCTCCGGAGCCCGACCTCTTCATCCGCACGGGGGGCGAGCAGCGGATCAGCAACTTCCTGCTGTGGCAGCTCGCCTATACCGAGCTGTATTTCACGCCTACCCTTTGGCCGGATTTCGACGGTGCGGAGCTCGACGAGGCTATCGCCTGGTATCAGCAGCGTGAGCGGCGCTTCGGGCGCACCAGCGAGCAGGTCGACAAATCCAAGCGGGAAAGTGCCGGCCGGCGGAGGATCGCGTAGCGCTCCCGGCTGAAGGCGCGGGAGCGCGCGCGGCCATGCTCAAGACGCGCACGCTGACCGCAATCGTGCTGCTCGCGGGGTTCGGCGCGGCGCTGTTCTTCCTTCCGCGAGCGGGCTGGATCGTCTTCTGCGCAGTGCTGCTCGGGCTCGCGGCGTGGGAATGGGGCACGCTGGCGTCGCTCGCTCCACCGGGCCGGGCAATCTACGCAGGGCTGCTGGTCCTGCTGTTCGGGCTGCCGCCATTCTTCCGGGAGAGCGGCGCCTACGCGCCGGTATGGGTCTATGCTACTGCCGCGCTCTTCTGGGTGCTCGCGGCGCCGCTGTGGATCTGGCGCAGTCCGCGGTCGGGAAGCCGGGCGCTGCTGCTCGCGGTCGGAGTTCTGGTCCTGCTGGCGGCCTGCGCGGCGCTGGTCGACCTGCGCGGCGGTCACCCAGCCCTGCTGCTTGCCGTGCTCGGTACCGTATGGATCTCGGATTCCGCTGCATATTTTATCGGCCGCCGCTTCGGCAGGCGCAAGCTTGCTCCCCTTATCAGTCCGGGTAAGACCTGGGAAGGGGTGGGCGGTGCCCTGCTTGCGGTCGGGGTCTATGCGCTCGCATGGGCGGGGGTCCAAGCCCCCGAGAACCCCTGGATGGACGGGTCGCGCTCGGCGGCGGGTCTGCTCGCCACGCTGCTCGGGCTCGCCGTCGTGGGAATCATTGGCGATCTGTTCGAATCTCTGCTAAAACGCCAGGCGGGAGTGAAAGACAGCGGCACGCTTCTGCCCGGGCACGGCGGAATACTTGACCGTATCGATGCCCCGGTGGCCGTGCTGCCATTGGCCGTGCTTGCGTTCATGAGATGAGCAAGATGCTGAACATCGCGATTCTCGGCGCGACCGGGTCGATCGGAGCGAGCACTCTGGATGTGATCGCGCGCCATCCGTCGCGCTTCCGGGTGGCCGCGCTGACCGCCAACCGGCAGGCCGACGAGTTGGCGGAGCTGTGCCGCCTTCACCGTCCCGATACCGTCTGCCTCGCCGATGCGTCCCAGGTGCCGCGGCTGCGCGAGCGCTTGGTCGGCGTCGACTGCCGGATTCTCACTGGAGAGGAGGGGCTGGTCGAGACGGCCTCCTCGCCCGACATCGACTGCGTGATGGCGGCCATCGTGGGAGCGGCGGGGCTGCGCGCCACGCTCGCGGCCGCGAAGGCCGGTAAGAAGCTGCTCCTCGCGAACAAGGAGGCGCTGGTCGTAGCGGGCCCGGTGTTCATGGAGACGGTGCGCGCCGGCGGCGCGACACTCCTGCCGATCGACAGCGAGCACAACGCGATTTTCCAGTGCCTGCCGCCCTTCGCCGCGGGCGAGCTTGCGGCCAAGGGGGTACGCCGGATTCTTCTCACTGGGTCGGGCGGGCCGTTCCGCGCCCGCGCACGTCACGACCTGCACCGCGTGACTCCGGAGGAAGCCTGCGCCCACCCGAACTGGGTCATGGGCCGCAAGATCTCGGTGGATTCGGCCACGATGATGAACAAGGGACTGGAGATCATCGAAGCCCATTGGCTGTTCGGTGCGAGGCCGGACCAGATACAGGTCGTGGTCCATCCTCAGAGCGTGGTGCACTCGATGGTCGAGTACGCGGACGGGTCGGTCATCGCGCAGCTGGGCCATCCCGACATGCGCACGCCGATCGCGCAGGCGCTCGCGTACCCGGAGCGCATCGACGCCGGAGTGCCGTCCCTCGACCTGTTCCGCATCGGCTCGCTCGGCTTCGAGCGGCCGGATTTCGAGCGCTTCCCGGCGCTCGGACTGGCGTACGCAGCGCTGAGGAGCGGAGGTTCCGCCCCCGCGACGCTCAACGCCGCCAACGAGGTGGCGGTCGCCGCGTTTCTCGAGGGCAGGCTGCCGTTCCTGCAGATCACGACCGTGATCGAGGAGACGCTCGACGCGCTCGGCGCGGGCCCCTTGCGCTCGCTGGACGAGGTGCTGGCCGCGGACGCCAGGGGGCGGACCCGTGCGAGCCAGGTCGTCTCGCGTTTCAACTCCAACGCCGCATGAACATACCCGTCACCATCGCTGCATTCGTCGTCGCGCTGGGCGTGCTCATCGTTTTCCACGAGCTCGGCCATTACTTCGTCGCACGCCTTTTCGGGGTCAAGGTGCTCAGATTCTCGATCGGTTTCGGCCGGGCGCTGTGGCGGATCCGGCAGGGACGCGACCAGACCGAGTGGGTGATAGCCGCGCTCCCGCTCGGCGGCTACGTGAAGATGCTTGACGAGCACGAGGGGCCGGTTGCGCCTGAGGAAGCCTACCGGGCGTTCAACCGCCAGACCGTTTGGCGACGGACGGCGATCGTCGCCGCCGGCCCGGTGGCGAACTTCCTGCTCGCCGTTGTGCTGTACTGGGCGCTGTTCGTCGGCGGCGTGCAGGAGGCCAAGCCCATCGTCGGCGCGCCGGAGGCCGGGACTGCGGCGGCAGCGGCGGGGCTCGTCCGCGGCGAGACGATACTCAAGATCAACGGCGAGCCGATGGCAAGCTGGCAGCAGGTCCGCTGGCGGTTCCTGCAGCTCGCGGTCGAGAAGCAGACTGCGAGACTCGAGGTGATCGACGCGAAGCAGCACTTGGCGACGCGCACCCTGGACCTGTCGACGTTCGACCTCGAAGGGTTCGACAGCGACCCGCTCGCACGGCTCGGCCTGAGGCTCGATCGCCCCGACGTGGCGCCCGTCGTCGGCACGCTCATTTCAGGGAGCGTTGCAGAGCGCGGGGGCCTCCGCCCGGGGGACCGCATTGTCTCCATCGACGGAAGCGAGGTGCGCGTGTGGGAGGAGGTCGTCACCGCGGTGCGGCGGCGCGCTGGAGAAACCGTCCGACTCGGTCTCCGTCGCGACGGGCAATCCGTCGAGATCAGCCTGCGGCCCGAGGCGATCCGGGAGAACGGCCGCACGATCGGCCGCATCGGCGCGGCGCCGCGCATCGATCCCGAAGCGATGAAGAGCCTGGTGACCCTGGTGCGCTACGGGCCGGCCGCCGCACTCGGCATGGCGCTCGAGAGGACCTGGGAGACCTCGGTCTTCAGCCTGAAGATGCTCGGCAAGATGGTGGTCGGCGAGGTGTCTTGGAGAAACCTGAGCGGGCCCGTCACCATCGCCGACTACGCGGGCCAGTCGGCGCAGCTGGGCGTCGGCGCCTACGTGGCGTTTCTCGCGCTGATCAGCATCAGCCTCGGCGTGCTCAATCTGCTGCCGATCCCGTTATTGGACGGCGGACACTTACTGTATTATGTCGTCGAGATTTTCAAGGGCAGCCCAGTTTCCGAGCGCGTCATGGAGCTGGGCCAGCGCCTGGGGCTGACCGTTCTTCTGTTCCTGATGGCGTTTGCGATCTACAACGACTTCAACCGCCTGTTGACGGGCTAGTCCTCCCTACGTGAGAAACGCGTTGCGGGCGGCGATTCTCGTGCTCATGCTCGCCGGGCCGGCGTGGGCGTTCGAGCCCTTCGTGGTCAAGGACATCCGGGTGGAGGGGATACAGCGCATTGAGGCCGGGACGGTGTTCAACTATCTTCCGGTGAAAGTCGGCGACCGGATGACCGACGAGAAGGCCGCGGCGGCGATACGCGCTTTGTTCGCGACCGGATTCTTCCGCGATGTCCGCCTCGAAGCGCAGGGGAACGTCCTGATCGTGGGCCTCGAGGAGCGGCCGGCGATCGCTTCCATCGAATTCTCCGGAATGAAGGAATTCGAGAAGGACAAGGTGAAGCAGAGCCTGCGCGACGTCGGTTTCCAGGAGGGCCGGATCTTCGACCGCGCGCTTCTCGATCAGGCGGAGCAGGAGCTCAAGCGCCAGTATCTGACCCGCGCCCTGTACGCCGTCGAGGTGACGACCACGGTCACGCCGCTCGAGCGCAACCGCGTGGCGATCAACTTCAACATCATCGAAGGGGAGGCCGCCAAGATCAAGCGCATCAACATCGTGGGCAACAAGGCGTTTTCCGAGGACGAGCTCCTCGGGGTGATGCAGCTGCGCACGCCGGGCGTGTTCACGACGTTCTCCAAGAACGACCAATACTCGCGCCAGAAGCTGCAGGGGGACCTGGAGTCGCTGCGCTCGTTCTACCTGAACAACGGCTACATGGAGTTCAGCATCGACTCCACGCAGGTCTCGATCACTCCCGACCGGCGCGATATCTACATCACGATCAACATCACAGAAGGAGAGAAGTACACGGTGACCGACGTGAAGTTCAGCGGGGATCTCCTCATTCCGGAAGCCGAGCTGCGGTCCCTGGTCACCGTCAAGGTCGGAGAGACGTTCTCCAGGGAGAAGCTCACCGATTCGAGCAAGGCGATCACCGAACGGCTGGGCAGGGACGGCTATGCTTTCGCGAACGTCAACGCGAACCCGGACATCGACAAGGAGAAGCGGACGGTCAAGTTCACTTTTCTCATCGACCCGGGACGGCGTGTTTACGTCCGGCGGATCAACATCTCGGGCAACACGCGCACGCGCGACGAAGTCGTGCGACGGGAGATGCGCCAGCTGGAAGGCGCGTTCTTCGACAGCCAGAAGCTTCAGCTCTCCAAGCAGCGCATCGACAAGACGGGATACTTCAGCGAGGTGGAAGTCGAGACACCGCCCGTCACCGGCACGACCGATCAGGTCGATGTGAACGTCCGCGTCAAGGAGAAGCCGACTGGCGCGTTCCTTGTCGGACTTGGCTTCTCCAGCGTGGACCGGCTGATCCTCCAGGCCTCGGTGCAGCAGGCCAACTTCTTCGGCACGGGCAACACGGTCGCCTTCCAGGTCGCGGCCGGAACGGTCAACAAGGTCGCCTCGCTGTCCTTTACCGATCCCTACTACACGGTGGACGGCGTGAGCCGCGGGTTCGACCTGTATCGCCGCGACGTAAACGCCACTACCCTCGGAGTCGGGAACTACCGGACCAACACCGTGGGAGCTGCCGTGCGGTTCGGGGTGCCCTTCACCGAATACGAGACGCTGTTCTTTGGGCTGGGACTGGAATACGTGAACCTGCGCCTCGACGACGCCAGCCCGCAGCGCTACCTGGTTTTCGAAAACCAGTTTGGAAGCCGGTACACGACGCTGATCGACAACTCGGGCTGGGTGCGCGATACCCGGGACAGCGTGATCTGGCCGACGCGCGGCCATCTGCAGCGCGCGAACCTGGAACTGGGCCTGCCGCCAATGGATCTGCAGTACTGGAAGGCGACGTACACGCATCAGTACTTCTACCCGGCCTCGAAGAACATCACTCTGGTCCTGAGCGGGGAGGTCGACGCCGCGGACGGCTTCGGGAGCAGCGCGCTGCCTTTCTTCAAGAACTACTACTCGGGCGGGATCGGCAGCGTGCGTGGATTCCGCACGGCCTCACTCGGACCGCGCGACATCGACGGAACTTTCCTGGGCGGAAACCGCAAGCTCAACGGGTCGACCGAGCTGCTCTTTCCCGTGCCCGGGAACACGAACGACCGGTCCATGCGCCTGGGAGCGTTCATCGACGCTGGCCAGGTCTACGCCGCGGGCGAGCCTGTCGAGCTCTCCGCCCTGCGCGCGGCCTGGGGGGTGAGCTTCGCATGGAACTCGCCCATCGGTCCGTTGAAGTTCAGCATCGCGCGTCCGTTCAACGAAAGGCCGGGCGACGCGCTGCAGGCGTTCCAGTTCACCCTTGGCACCGTATTCTGACGCCCCGGTATAATTCCGGATCCATGCGAGGCTCGAAAACAACGCGGCTTGCGGTCGCCGGCTGCATCTTCCCGGTGCTTTTGCTGGTCGCCGGCCCAGCGGCCTGCCAGACGAGCATCGGCTTCGTGAGCCTGGATCGCATCCTGCGCGAGGCGCCTCCCGCCCAGCAGGCGCAGAAGAAGCTGGAGCAGGAATTTTCGGGGCGTGCGCAGGATCTCCAGCGGCAGGCCGACCAGCTCAAGAAGATGCAGGAGACCCTGGAGAAGAACGCGGTGACGATGTCGGAGTCCGAGCGCCAGAAGCGCGACCGCGAGTTCGGCGACGCCAACCGGGAGTTCCAGCGCAAGCAGAGGGAGTTCAACGAAGACCTGGCACAGAAGCGCAAGGAGGAGTTCGAGCGCGTCATCGAGCGGGCCAACCGTGCGGTGAGGCAGATCGCCGAGGCCGAGAAGCTCGACGTGGTGTTTCAGAACGAGCAGGTCGTCTGGGCGAGCACGCGCATCGACATCACCGACAAGGTCATCAAGGCGCTCAGCGAGCCGCGCCCCGGCGCAAAGTAGTCCGCGGGCGGTGGCCGAAGCGCCGTGACGCGATCCTCCTCCCGCACCCACCGGCTCGCCGATATCGTGGCGAAGCTGGGCGGGGAGCTGGTCGGGCCTCCGGACACCGAGGTTCGCCGCATGGCCACTCTGGAGAGCGCCGGTCCGGGCGATCTCGCCTTCGTCACGGGCGCGAAATACCTGGGGCAGCTCGCGAGTACGCGCGCATCGGCGGTGATCCTGGCGAAGGCGCACGGAGGAGCCACGAAGCTGCCGAGGATACTCTGCGACGATCCCTATCTCTACTATGCGCGCGCCGCCCGGTTGCTCGCGCCGGACGGCCGGCCGGCTCCGGGAGTTCATGCAAAGGCTGTGATCGATCCGGGAGCCGAGGTCCCGGCCTCAGCGACGGTCGGTCCTTTCTGCCATGTCGGCCGCGGCGCCCGGCTGGGCGAGCGCGTCGTGCTCGGACCGGGTTGCTCGGTCGGAGAAGAGGCGCAGATTGGGGAGGACGGGCGTCTCGGGCCGTCGGTCACGGTCTACCCGCATTGCGTGATCGGCAAGCGCGCCCTGATCCACGCGGGGGCCGTCATCGGCGCGGACGGCTTCGGCCTCGCGCCGCAGGCGGGGCGCTGGATCAAGATCCCGCAGACCGGACGCGTCGTCATGGGCGACGACGTGGAGGTCGGCGCGAACACCACGATAGACCGCGGCGCGCTGGACGATACGGTCATCGAGGACGGGGTCAAGCTCGACAATCAGATCCAGATCGGGCACAACGTGCGCATCGGAGCGCACACCGCCATGGCCGCCTGCGCCGGGGTCGCCGGCAGCACGCGCATCGGCAAGCATTGCGCGATCGGAGGGGCGGCGCGCATCATGGGCCACATCGAGATCGCAGACGGTGTCACGGTCACCGCCACGTCCTTCGTCACGAAGTCGATACGGAGGGCCGGCACGTATACTGCGGTGCTGCCCGCGGAGCCGGGCCGCGAATGGGCGAGAACCATCGCGCACCTGCGGAGTCTCGCACGGCTGTCCGAGCGGGTGCGCGAGCTGGAGACGCGCGCGAAGCCTGCGAAAGGAAAAAAGAGGAAGAGGTAACACGATGGACATTCGCGCGATCCTGGAAACCCTGCCGCACCGATATCCCATGCTCCTGGTCGATCGCGTGATCGAGTGCGAGCCGGGCAAGCGCATCCTCGCGCTGAAGAACGTCACGATCAACGAACCGTTCTTCAACGGGCATTTCCCGAGCCTCCCGGTCATGCCGGGGGTGCTCGTCGTGGAGGCTCTCGCACAGGCGGCCGCCGTGCTGGCCTTCCGCACCGCCGAGAAGAAATCCGACAACAAGTCGATCTACTACCTCGTGGGCATAGACGGAGCGCGGTTCAAGCGGCCGGTCGTTCCCGGGGACCAGCTAATGCTCCACGTCACGGCCGCCCGCATCGGGCGGGAGCTGATGAAGTTCAGCGCCGAGGCCCGCGTAGGCGATGCGCTCGCGGCCGAGGCCACGCTGCTGTGCACGCTGCGGCCGGCATGATTCACCCGAGCGCGATCGTTCACCCCGGAGCGAAGCTCGGCGCCGGCGTGTCGGTCGGACCGTACTCGATCATCGGCGAGCACGTCGAGATAGGCGAGGGCACCGCGATAGGGTCGCACGTCGTGGTCGAGGGATGGACGCGCATAGGGGCGCACAATCGCATCTCCTCGCACAGCGCGATCGGGGGGAAGCCCCAGGACAAGAAGTACGCGGGCGAGGCGACCGGCCTGGAGATCGGCGACCGCAACACCATCCGCGAGTTCTGCACTTTCAACTGCGGCACCGTGCAGGACGCGCGTACGACGCGAATCGGAAGCGACAACTGGATCATGGCGTACGTGCATGTCGCGCACGACTGCCAGGTGGGCAACCATACGGTCTTTGCCAATGCCGCCTCGATCGCCGGCCATGTCCACGTGGGCGACTACGCCGTGCTCGGCGGATTCACCGGGGTTCACCAGTTCGTGCTGATCGGAGCGCACTCCATGACCGCCGGGGCCACGCTGCTTCTGCAGGACCTGCCTCCGTACGTCATGGCGGCCGGCAACGCGGCCAAGCCGTTCGGGATCAACGCCGAGGGGCTGAAGCGGCGCGGGTTCGACGAGGACCAGATCAAGGAGATCCGGCGCGCCTACAAGACTCTCTACCGCTCCGGTCTCACTTTGGAAGAGGCGAAAGCAGCCATCGCGGCGCAGGCGGGTAAATCGCCCGCGCTGAAGGTGCTCGCCGATTTCCTCGGCCGCTCCACGCGAGGCATCGTGCGCTAGGTGGCCGGCGATCCCATCCTCGTTGGCATGGTAGCGGGGGAGGCTTCGGGGGACTTCCTCGGCGCGCATCTGATCGCCGCCCTGCGCGAGCGGGTGCCCGGCCTGCGCTTAGTCGGCATCGGCGGTCCGAGAATGGAGGGGCAGGGCCTGGAGTCCTGGTTCTCCATGGAGAAGCTCGCGGTCCGGGGTTACGTCGAGGTGCTGCGGCATTTCCCTGAGATCCTCTCGATCCGGCGCAAGCTCGAGCGGCGGCTGATCAAGGCGCGGCCGAGGCTCTTCATCGGGGTCGACGCTCCGGACTTCAACCTCGGCCTGGAGCGCAGGCTGAAGCGCGCGGGCATTCCAGCGGTGCACTACGTGAGTCCCTCGCTGTGGGGCTGGCGCGGGGGCCGCATGTCCTCGATCGCCGCCTCGGTCGACAAGATGCTGGTGCTGTTCCCCTTCGAAGAGGCGCTGTACCGCGACGCCGGGGTTTCCGTCGCCTACGTCGGGCACCCGCTCGCCGACCAGACCTCAGACGACGACGAAACCGCGGCCGCGCGCGAGCAGCTGAAGCTGCCCGCGGGGCACAAGATCATTGCGCTGCTTCCAGGCAGCCGGCAATCGGAGCTCGCGTATATGGCGCGCTGCTTCGTCGAGACCGCGAAGCTGATCGCTGCGCGGCAGCAGGCGCTGAATTTCCTCGTGCCCCTCATCAGCCGTGAAACCCGCGCGATCTTCAAGGAAGCGGTGTACGCGGCCGGCGCGCTGGATCTGCCGATTACGGTCCTGTTCGGGCACGCCCGCGAGGCGCTCGCGGCGTGCGACGTGGCCCTGGTCGCGAGCGGCACCGCCACGCTCGAGACGGCGCTCGCCCGCAAGCCCATGGTCATCACCTACAAGATGGCGAGACTTACCGCGTGGCTGATGGCGAGGATGGCCACCGTGCCCTACGCCGGGCTGCCGAACATCATCGCCGGGGAATTCGTCGTTCCGGAGATCCTGCAGGGCGAGGCCACGCCCGAGAACCTCGCACAGGCCGTGCTGAACTCGCTCAACGACCCGGTCGTGGGCCGCAAGCTCCCCGAGCGCCTGAACCGCATGCGTTTGCTGCTGCGAATGAACGCGGCGGCGCGCGCGAGCGAGGCGCTGCTCCCGTGGCTGCGGCCCGCCTGATCTGCGGTGTCGACGAAGCGGGGCGCGGCCCGCTGGCCGGTCCTGTCTTCGCTGCGGCCGTGGTTTTTCCTCAGGGGCGCCGCGCGCCGAGGGGAATCGCCGATTCCAAGCTGCTGAGCCCGCTGCGGCGCGAGCGGCTCGCCCGCGTGATCAAGGACAGGTCGTTCGGCTGGGCCATCGCCTGGGCGAGCGTCGAGGAGATCGATGCCCTCAACATTCTTCGGGCGAGCTTGCTCGCCATGAAGCGAGCCGTGGATTCGCTAGCCGTCGTTCCCGACGAGGTCCTCCTGGACGGGCCGCATTGTCCCGAGCTCGGCATTCCGGCGCGCGGAGTGATCGACGGAGACGCAAAGGTGAAGGTGATCTCCGCGGCGTCGATCCTCGCCAAGACGGCGCGCGACGCCGAGATGCGCCGCCTCCACGAGCGCTTTCCACAGTACGGCTTCGACGAGCACAAAGGCTACCCGACGCCGCGGCACCTCGAGGCATTGCGGCGCCACGGAGTCTGCGAGGCCTACCGCCGCACCTTCGCCCCGGTGCGCGAACTCCTCGAGCGCGGCTGAGACCGCGCGCGTTCCGCGAGGAGCCTGCGCAGCCCGTCGCGCTCGGCCGCAGGAAGGAAGAGCGGCCGCCTTGCGCCGGTCAA
This sequence comes from Burkholderiales bacterium, assembly GCA_035499735.1. Taxonomy (GTDB): domain Bacteria; phylum Pseudomonadota; class Gammaproteobacteria; order Burkholderiales; family SG8-39; genus VBDM01. Next base: position 111,837 of record DATJYC010000078.1, on the reverse strand, counting down.
ACGGGCGAGACGGGCATAGTACGCGGGGTCGCATGCGGCGCGCCGGAGCTGGCGCGCGAGCGCGCGTTCGTTCCCGAGCTGGTAGTACCCCGGGTAGCCGCGGCCCAGCATGCCGATATTGCCCGACACCCGCGAGGCGATCACCGGAACGCCTGCCGCCGCGGCTTCGCAGATGACGTTGGCGCCTCCTTCCATCCTGGAGCTCAGAACGAGGAGCCGGCTTCCAGCCAGCCACCGCAGCGCGGCAGCGTGAGGAACGTCCCCGAGCCAGCGGTAGCGCGCGTCCAGGCGCATCAGGCGCCGCGCCTCGCGCGCCATGGCGGGCGAAAGGGCCTCGCCCAGATGGACGACCTCGAGATCGGGCAGGTCTTCGAGGTGCGCGAGGGCGAGGGCGGTTCTGAACGGATCCTTTTCCTCGCGCAGGTGGCCCAGCACTGCGACGCGGAAGCCCGCGGTGCGGGGCGCACCCGGGGATACGGCTGACTGGTAGATCACGCGTGTCTTGCGCTGCAGCCGCAAGGGGATCTCATCCTTTCCCATCTCCTGCAGCACGACCAGGCGATCGGCGAGCTCGAGCGAGGCGCGCGCATCCGGCTCGATGCGGATATCGCGATACAGATCCGTTCCCGTCAGCACCACCACCAGCGGCGCGCCGGGATGCCGCTCGCTGAAAGCGCGGATGGAAGCGTGGCTGCGGCGCGCGTGCAGTGCGATCATCGCTTCGGCGGGTCGGCCGTTCCAGGCGCTGGAGACACGAACCGAGTGGCCGAGCGATCGCAGCATTCCGGCCTAGCGTGCGGCCGTGTGGAGATTCCCGCTTCGCGAGCGGGGCCCGGCAGGGGTGATGAGCGCGATTTTCATGCTATGTTCGCACGATGCTCTCAGACCGGTTGCGGGATGCAAGGCGGCGCACGCGCGCGCTCACGCAGGACCTCGTGGCCAGCAATTGTTCGGCCCCAGGCTCGCAATCGTCAATCCCGTGCTGTGGGAGCTGGGGCGCGTCGCCTGGTTCCAGGAGCGCTGTTGCCTCAGGCCGCGCGATGGGGAGTGGCTCGATCCCTGGGGGGACAAGAGCGAGGCCGGCCGCGCCGACCTGGGCGGCTCGGGCCGGGTGCCGGTCGATCGCTTCGCCGCCGGGGACGGCGTGCTCGGCTGCCGCCAGATGATCGGCAGTGTCTGGGAATGGACCTCGAGCGCCTTTGAGCCCTACCCGGGGTTCGTAGCCGATCCCTATCGCGAGTACTCCGAGCCCTGGTTCGGAACGCACAAGGTCCCGCGCGGCGGCAGCTTCAGCACTCCGGCGCGCCTCGTCGCCAGCAGCTGGCGCAATTTCTACCTGCCGGATCGCGGCGACGTCTTCGCAGGCTTCCGGACCGCGGCTCCGTGAAATTCATCCGCTCGAGAGGCAACCCGGCGGTCAAGGCCCTGGTCAAGCTCGCAGGGTCCTCGCGCGAGCGCCGCAGGACCGGGAGCACGCTGCTCGAAGGCGAGCGGCTGGTGCGGGCCTACGGGGAAAGCGGGCGCCGGGCGGAGGCGGTACTCGCGAGCGAATCCGCGCTGGCCGACCCGGGCACCCGCGCCTTCGTCGAGCATTTCCCCGCGGCCGCCCGCCTCGCGCTCGCCGACGGGATCTTCGCTTCCGTCTCGCAGCTTGCGAGCGCGGCCGGCGTGGCGGCCGTCATCAGGACGCCCGAGCCCGGGCCCATGACGAAGCCCCTGCCCGGATGCCTGCTGCTGGAGAACATCCAGGATCCGGGCAACCTGGGGTCGATCCTGAGAACGGCTGTCGCGGCGGGCAGCCGCCAGATTTACCTCTCGCGCAACTCGGTATTCGCCTGGGCGCCCAAGGTGATCCGGGCCGGGATGGGCGCGCACTTCTTCCTGTCGATTTTCGAAGGAGTCGACCTCGGCGAGGTGGCGCGCTTGTTCGGCGGGCGGATCGTCGCCACGGCGCCGCGCGCGGCGACCTCGCTATACGACGTGGACCTGAAGGGAAACGTGGCTTGGCTCTTCGGCAACGAGGGAGCGGGCCTGTCGGCGCAGGCGAGAGGAGTCGCCGCAACCCAGGTACGCATTCCCATGCCGGGGCAGGCCGAGTCGCTCAACGTCGCGGCGGCCGCCGCGATCTGCCTGTTCGAACAGATCCGGCAACAAGCCGGCCGCTAATAGACGCGCCGCTCCAGCTTGAACTCCTGCATGATCGTGGTGGCGATCTCCTCGATCGACTTGGCGGTCGAGTTCGCCCACCGGATCCCTTCGCGCTGCATGAGCTTCTCGGCCTGCTGCACCTCGTAGCGGCAGTTTTCGAGCTCGGAGTACTTGCTGTTGGGGCGGCGCTCGTTGCGGATCTCGCGAAGGCGCTCCGGCGCGATCGACAGGCCGAAGAGCTTGTGGCGGTATCCGTCCAGCGCCTTGGGCAGGCTCATGCGGTCGAAATCCTCGGGGATGAGCGGGCAATTGGCCGCGCGGATGCCGAACTGGAGAGACAGGTACAGGCTGGTCGGGGTCTTGCCGCTGCGCGACACCCCGACCAGGATGACGTCCGCCTTGTCGAGGTCGCGCGAGGAAGCGCCGTCGTCGTGGGCAAGCGCGAAATTGATGGCGTCGATCCGATGGGTATAGCCCTTGGCGTCGCGGGCGCTGTGGGAGCGCCCGACGGTGTGCGTCGACTGGGCGCCGAGCTCGGCCTCCAAAGGCACGAGAAAGCTCTGGAACAGGTCGAGAACGAACGCGTCGGCCTTGCTCACCGTCTCGCGTATGTCCGCGTTCACCAGGGTGGTGAAGACGACCGGGCGGAAGCCGGCCGGGCGGAGAGCGCGGTTGATCCGTTCCACGCAGGCCCCGGCCTTCTCGACCGAGTCGACGAAAGGGATGGTCTCGTGGGTGGACTCGATGCCGTCGAACTGGGTGAGCAGACTGTGCCCGAGCATCTCCACCGTGATGCCGGTGCCGTCCGAAACGAAGAACACGGTTCGGCGGCGATCGGGCATGAAATGTAAAATAGCCGTTTCAACAAGATCCTTCAACCGGGACGAAGGACGGTCATGGCTGGCGTCACGTATGTAGTGAATTTCGAACGGCTGGGCATGGCCGACGTCGAGCGGGTCGGCGGCAAGAACGCCTCGCTGGGCGAGATGATCTCGCAGCTTTCCCAGGCCGGAATCCGCGTGCCCGGAGGCTTCGCCACCACCGCTGACGGCTTTCGCGAGTTCCTCGCGCAGGACGGGCTTGCCGCCCGCATCGAGGCGCGCCTCAAGGGTCTCGACCCGGAGGACGTCGCGGCGCTCGGCCGCTGCGGGGAGGAGATCCGCGGCTGGATCGAGGCGGCCGAGTTTCCCGAGGCTCTGCAGGCGGCGATCGCCCATTCGTACCGGGAACTTACGGACGGCGACGACAGCGTATCGGTCGCGGTGCGCTCGAGCGCGACCGCCGAGGACCTGCCAGACGCTTCCTTCGCCGGCCAGCAGGAGACCTTCCTCAACATCCGCGGGCTGCCGAACGTGATGGTCGCACTCAAGCACGTATTCGCGTCCCTGTACAACGACCGCGCGATCTCCTACCGCGTCCATAGGGGGTACCAGCACTCCGCGGTGGCGCTCTCGGCAGGGGTGCAACGCATGGCGCGCAGCGACCTGGGCGCAAGCGGGGTGCTGTTCACCATGGACACCGAATCGGGCTTTCGCGACGTGGTGTTCATCACCGCGTCTTGGGGGCTGGGCGAGATGGTGGTGCAGGGTGCGGTCAACCCCGACGAGTTCTACGTCCACAAGCCGATGCTCGGCGCCGGAAAATTCCCCATCATCCGCCGGAGCCTGGGCTCCAAGGCGCAGAAGATGATCTTCGGCGACCAGGCCACGGCCGGCCGCTCGGTCAGGACCGTGGAGGTTCCGGACGCCGACCGCGGGCGCTTCTGCCTCGCCGACGAGGACGTGATAGAGCTCGCGCGCTTCGCTCTGAAGATCGAGGAACACTACGGCCGCCCGATGGACGTCGAATGGGCCAAGGACGGCTCCGACGGCAGGCTGTACATCCTGCAGGCGCGGCCGGAGACCGTGAAATCGCGCAAGGCCGCGGAAGGCCAGGAGCGCTTCCTCCTCAGGCAGAAATCCGAGGTGCTGGCCTCGGGACGCGCCATCGGGCACCGGATCGGCGCCGGCACCGCACGCGTGGTCAAGGACGCATCGGAGATGGGCAGGATCAAGCCGGGAGACGTTATCGTGACGGACATGACCGATCCGAACTGGGAGCCGGTCATGAAGCGCGCGGCGGCGATCGTCACCAACCGGGGCGGCCGCACCTGTCACGCGGCGATCATCGCGCGCGAGCTCGGCATTCCGGCGGTCGTCGGCTGCGGGGACGCCACCGCGAAGCTGAAGGACGGGGAGCTCTGCACCGTGTCCTGCGCGGAGGGCGACACCGGCCACATCTACCGGGGGAAGCTCGACTTCGAGGTAACCTCGCGCGATTACGGCGAGATGCCCGACTGCCCGGTGAAGATCACCATGAACATCGGCAACCCGCAGCTTGCTTTCGATTTCCAGGCCTTGCCGAACGCGGGCGTGGGGCTCGCGCGGCTGGAATTCGTCATCAACAACATGATAGGCGTGCATCCCAAGGCGGTGCTCGACTATCCGGACCTGCCGATGCCGCTGAAGGGCGAGGTGGAGCGCGCCGCGCGCGGGTACGCAAGCCCGCGAGCCTTTTTCGTCGAGAAGCTGACCGAGGGGGTCGCGACCATCGCCGCGGCGTTCTGGCCCAAGCCAGTGATCGTGCGCCTTTCGGATTTCAAGTCGAACGAGTACAAGAAGCTGATCGGGGGCTCGCGCTACGAGCCCGACGAGGAGAATCCGATGCTCGGCTTCCGGGGGGTCTCGCGCTACATCGGCAAGACTTTCCGGGACTGCTTCCACATGGAATGCGAGGCAATGCGCAGGGTGCGCAACGACATCGGCCTGAGCAACGTCGAGATCATGGTGCCTTTCGTGCGCACCCTGAAGGAATGCCGCGAGGTCATCGACCTGCTCGCCCAGAACGGCCTCAAGCGCGCGCAGAACGGCCTGCGCCTCATCATGATGTGCGAGGTGCCCTCCAACGCCGTGCTCGCCGAGCAGTTCCTCGAGCACTTCGACGGGTTTTCGATCGGATCGAATGACCTCACCCAGCTCACGCTCGGCCTGGACCGCGACTCGGGTCTGGTCGCCGACGGCTTCGACGAGCGCGACCCCGCGGTGAAGGCGATGCTGCGCCAGGCGATCCAGGCGTGCCGCAAGGCGGGGAAGTACGTGGGCATCTGTGGACAGGGACCCTCCGACCACCTCGACTTCGCGAAGTGGCTCGTGCAGGAGGGCATCGAGAGCCTGTCGCTCAATCCGGACACGGTGGTCGACACCTGGCTGCAGCTCGCGCACGAAACCTCCGGCAAGACGAAGGTCGCGGCGAGCTAGCTCACCGAGCGCGCAGCAGCCGCTGCTGCTCGCGTTTCCACTCCTTCTCCCGCTCCGCCGCGCGCTTGTCGTGCTGCTTCTTGCCCTTCGCGAGCCCGATGTTGAGCTTGACTCTTCCGCGGACGTAGTGCAGGTCGAGCGGCACCAGGGTATACCCCGCGCGGTCGACCTTGCCGATGAGGCGGCGGATCTCCTCGGCGTGCAGCAGCAGCTTCCGGGTGCGCACCGGGTCGGCCTGCACGTGGGTCGACGCGGCGGGGAGCGGGCTCATGTGCGCCCCGATGAGGAAGAGCTCCTCGCCCGCGACGACGACGTATGCCTCCTTCAGCTGGGCCCGGCCGGCGCGGATGGCCTTGACCTCCCATCCCTGCAGGGCGAGCCCGGCCTCGAAGCGTTCCTCGATGAAGTAGTCATGCTGCGCCTTGCGGTTCTCGACGATCGTCACGGCGGTGCGCTTCCGATAGAATTTTCGATTTTACAACCATGAGCAGCGTTGGCCGCTCGGCCCTGGTAAGCCACAGCGCGCAGCAGATGTTCGCGCTGGTCTCGGAAATCGAGTCCTACCCGGAGTTCCTTCCCTGGTGCGACCGCGCGAGCGTCGCCGAGCGCAGCCCGGGGCGCACCGTCGCGACGCTGCGGATCAATTTTCGTGGGCTCAAGGAGGACTTCACCACGGAAAACCTGGACCGTCCGAACGAGCGCATCGAGATGAGGCTGGTGTCCGGCCCGTTCCGAAGGCTAGAGGGCGCGTGGATCTTCACCCCGGTCTCGGCGGAAGCGTGCAAGGTCGAGCTGAATCTGCGCTACGAGTTCGCCAACGTCATCCTCAGGAAGGTCGTCGGGGCCGTCTTCGACGAGATCGCCAACAGTCTAGTGGACGCGTTCGCCCGCCAGGCGGACAGGCGATTCGGGACATCTTGAAGCCTTCGACGATCAGTGTCGACGTGGTCCTCGCCCTGCCGGAGCGCCAGACGATGCGCAGCGTGCGGTTGCCTGCGGGCAGCACGGTAGGGGATGCGCTTGCCGCGAGCGGCCTCGGAGAGGCGGCGTCCGGGCGGGTCGGGATCTACGGAAGGGTCGTGCCGGCCGGAGTGGTCCTGCGAGACGGCGACCGGGTGGAGATCTACCGGCCGCTGCGCGCCGATCCGAAGGAACTCAGGCGCGCGCGGGCGGCGAAGCGCCGCGGGGGACGCTGACCCTCAGTTGCAGAACTTGGAGACGTCCGCGCGCGCCTGGTTCTTCGCAGACTCGATCTGGGCGTCTTCCATGTAGTAGCGCTCGCCCTGGGCGTCGACTGTGGAGATCCGCCCGCCGATCTCGTACTGCGCTAGGCGCTGCCTGGCGTTGCTGCAGTTCGCTTCCTTGATCTGGGTCTGCTCGTTCTTCTGGTCGGCCTCCTTGGCCGACTTCGCCGCGTCCTGCTGGCGCTTGCGAAAGGCTTGCTCCTGGTCGGCCGGCGTTTTCGGTCCGCCCTTGGCGTCGCTCTTCGCGCCCGACGCGGAACTGGCAGCCGCAGGCGTGTCCGGAGGAATGACGGGCTTGGTCATCGCCTCGCGTTTCATGCTCGGCGGACAGGGGTCCTGCCTGTATACGGTCCGGCCATTTGCATCGAGGCACTTGTAGACTTGCGCTTGCGCCGCGGCGGCGGCGAAGAGCGAGAGCGCGAAAAGTGCGAAGCGAATCATGAGGAATTCTGCTCCAGGGTGAAGCGCACCATAGCGAGTTTCAATGCACCAGTCAATCGAGCGGTGGAGCGAAAAGTGCAGGATTTACCGGGAGTTGCGACCCGCGTATAATCCGCCTTTTGGGTGTGGACATGCGTCTGGTTCAGAAGGCTCTCACCTTTGATGACGTCCTCCTCGTCCCGGCCCACTCCCGCGTCCTCCCCCGAGAAGTCAGCCTCAAGACCAGGCTGACCAAGAAAATCCACCTCAACATCCCGCTCGTTTCGGCGGCGATGGACACCGTCACCGAGTCGCGTCTCGCCATCGCGATCGCTCAGGAAGGCGGCATCGGCATCATTCACAAGAACCTGCCCGCGAAGAAACAGGCGGCCGAGGTCGCCAAGGTGAAGCGCTACGAATCGGGCGTCCTGCGCGATCCGCTCACGGTTTCCCCTGACATCACGGTGCGCCAGCTGCTCGCGCTCACGCAGCAGCACAAGGTCTCGGGCTTTCCCGTCGTGGAGGCCGGCCGCGTCGTCGGCATGGTGACCAACCGCGACTACCGCTTCGAGACGAATCTCGACGCGCCGGTGCGCTCGATCATGACGCCACGGGAGAGGTTGATATACGTGAAAGAAGGGGCGAGCCCGGAGGAGGCGCGCGCGCTGCTGCACAAGCACCGCCTGGAGCGCGTGCTCGTCGTGCGCGACGGCTTCGAGCTGCGCGGCCTCATTACCGTCAAGGACATCCTGAAATCGAGCGAGCACCCGGACGCCGCGAAGGACCAGCACGGCAAGCTGCGCGTCGGCGCCGCGGTGGGCGTAGGCGAGGGTACCGAGGAGCGCGTCGAGGCACTGGTGGACGCCGGCGTGGACGTCATCGTCGTGGACACCGCCCACGGTCATTCGCAGGGCGTGATCGACCGCCTGCGCTGGGTGAAGAAAAATGCGGCCGGCGCCGAACTCATCGGCGGCAACATAGCCACCGCGGACGGCGCCAGCGCGCTGGTGGACGCGGGGGCTGACGCCGTGAAGGTCGGGATCGGCCCGGGGTCGATCTGCACCACGCGCATCGTCGCAGGCGTGGGTATCCCCCAGATCACGGCGATCCAGAACGTCGCGCAGGCGCTGGAAAGGAACGGCGTGCCGCTGATCGCCGACGGCGGCGTGCGCTTCTCGGGCGACGTCGCCAAGGCGATCGCCTCCGGCGCGCACGCCGTCATGCTGGGGAGTCTGTTCGCCGGCACCGAGGAGTCGCCGGGCGAGATCGAGCTCTTCCAGGGACGCTCCTACAAGTCCTACCGCGGCATGGGATCGCTGTCGGCGATGCAGCAGGGCGCCGCGGACCGCTATTTCCAGGATTCCTCGGTGCACGCCGACAAGCTGGTTCCGGAGGGCGTGGAGGGCCGCGTGCCGTACAAGGGCCCGGTGACGCGCGTGATCGAGCAGCTGATGGGCGGAGTGCGCGCGAGCATGGGCTACTGCGGGTGCGAGGACATCGACGCGATGCGCACCCGCACCCAGTTCGTCGAGATCACAGGCGCCGGGCTGCGCGAGTCGCACGTCCACGACGTGCAGATCGTCAAGGAAGCTCCGAACTATCAGGTCGAGTAGGGCGAGTGCACGACAAGATCCTGATTCTCGATTTCGGCGCTCAATACTCGCAGCTCATCGCGCGCCGGGTCCGGGAGGCGAAGGTCTATTGCGAGCTGCATCCGTTCGACGTCAGCGAGGATTTCGTCCGCGGCTTCGCCCCTCGCGGGGTCATCCTCTCCGGCGGCCCGGCTTCCGTGTACGAAGACGCCACGCCCAAGGCGCCGGATTCAGTGTTCAAGCTCGGGGTGCCGGTGCTGGGCATCTGCTACGGCATGCAGACGATGGCGGAGCAGCTCGGCGGCCAGGTCGAGAATTCCAGGGTTCGCGAGTTCGGCTACGCCGAGGTGCGCGCGCGGGGGCACTCGAAGCTCCTCGAGGGAATTCAGGATCGCATCAACGGCGAGAAGCACGGGCTCCTGGACGTATGGATGAGCCACGGCGACAAGGTCACCGCGCTCCCGGCCGGGTTCAAGGTCATCGCGAGCAACGAGTCCACGCCGATCGCTGCGATGGCCGACGAATCGCGCGGATTCTACGGCGTGCAGTTTCATCCCGAGGTGACGCACACGCGCCAGGGGGCCGCGATCCTCGCGCGCTTCGTTCACCGTATCTGCGGCTGCGGGGAAGACTGGAACATGCCGGACTACCTCGCCGAGGCGGTCGAGAAGATCCGGCGAGAAGTGGGGAAGGAGGAAGTGCTGCTCGGCCTTTCAGGCGGGGTCGACTCGGCCGTCGCCGCGGCGCTCATCCACCGCGCGATCGGCGACCAGTTGACCTGTGTGTTCGTCGACACGGGGCTCCTCAGGCTCGACGAAGCGAAGCAGGTGATGGAGACGTTCTCGAAGCACCTCGGCGTCAAGGTCGATCTGGTGGACGCCTCCGAGCGTTTCCTCTCGGGGCTCGCCGGCGTGAGCGACCCGGAAACCAAGCGCAAGATCATCGGGCGCGAGTTCGTCGAGGTGTTCCAGGCCGAGGCGAAGAAGTTCAGGAACGTGAAGTGGCTCGCGCAGGGGACGATCTACCCCGACGTGATCGAGTCGGCGGGCGCGAAGACCAAGAAGGCCCACACCATCAAGTCCCACCACAATGTTGGGGGGCTCCCCGAAACGCTGCACCTGAAGCTCCTCGAGCCACTGCGGGAACTGTTCAAGGACGAGGTGCGGGAGCTGGGCCTCGCGCTCGGTCTGCCGCGCGATCTGGTGCTCCGCCACCCGTTCCCGGGTCCGGGGCTGGGCGTGCGCATCCTCGGGGAGGTGAGGAAGGAATACGCGGATCTGCTCCGGCGCGCCGATGCGATCTTCATCGACGAGCTCCGCGCGGGCGGCTGGTACGACAAAGTCGCCCAGGCGTTTGCCGTGTTCCTTCCCGTCAAGTCCGTGGGCGTGATGGGCGACGGGCGTACCTACGAATACGTTGCTGCTCTGCGCGCGGTGCAGACGACCGATTTCATGACTGCGCAATGGGCGCCGCTGCCGCACGACCTGCTCGCCAAGGTGTCGAACCGCATCACCAACGAGGTGCGGGGCATCAACCGCGTGGTGTACGACATCTCGGGCAAGCCGCCGGCGACGATCGAATGGGAATGAGCGCGGAGATTGATGCGGCGATGATGCGCGAGGCGCTGCAGCTGGCCGCCCTGGCGGCGCTGCGGGACGAGGTGCCCGTAGGCGCCGTCGTGGTCAAGGACGGCGAGATCATCGGCCGCGGCTACAACGCCACGATCGCTTCGCGCGATCCCACCGCGCACGCGGAGATCCGCGCGCTGCGCGAAGCGGCTAATACGGTAGGGAACTACCGGCTCGGCGGCTGCACCTTGTATGTCACGCTCGAGCCCTGCGCGATGTGCGCCGGCGCGATCATGCACGCGCGCATAGCACGGCTTGTATATGGAGCATCCGACCCGAAGACGGGCGCCTGCGGCAGCGTGGTGGACCTCTTCTCGGAGGGGAGGCTCAACCACCACGCAGAGGTCACGGGCGGAGTCCTTGCGGCCGAGGCGGGGAAGCAGCTTTCCGATTTCTTCGCGGCGCGCCGCAAGAGCGATGCCGAGGATTGAGGTCTCGATTCCCGGGCAGAGCCTGAGCCTGCTCTCGGACGACGGCAGAGAGCTGAAGCGGTATTCGGTCTCGACTTCCCGGCACGGCGCTGGCGAGGAGGAGGGCAGCTTCCGCACGCCCCGCGGCGCGCACATCGTGCGCGCGAAGATCGGCGCCGGGCAGCCCCTGAATACGGTGTTCCGCGGTCGCCGCCCCACCGGGGAGATCTGGACGCCCGAGCTCGGCGAGCGCTTTCCCGGGCGCGACTGGATCCTCACGCGGATTCTGTGGCTTTCGGGCTGCGAGATGGGAAAGAACCGTCTCGGCAGAGTAGACACCATGCGGCGGTACATTTACATCCACGGCAGCCCCGATGTCGTGCCGATGGGCATCCCAGGGTCGATCGGCTGCATCAGGATGCGGAACGGCGACATCGTCGAGCTCTTCCAAAGCGTGCCCGCGGGCACAACGGTCAGGATCAGCGCGTAGACCCGGTGAACATCTCGGTCATCGTTCCTGCATTCAACGAGGAGCGCCTGCTTCCCTCGGGGCTCGCCGCTATCCGCGAGGCAAGTGCCGCCTTCGACGCGCGCTACTGGACATCGGAGCTGATTGTCTGCGACAACAATTCGACCGACCGCACCGCGGAGATTGCCCGCGAGGCCGGCGCCACCGTGGTTTTCGAGCCGGTCAACCAGATCGCCCGGGCGAGGAACGCCGGTGCCGCCCGCGCGAACGGGGACTGGCTGGTGTTCATCGACGCGGACTCCCAGCCGACTCGCGAGCTGTTCGACGAACTGGCCGTCCAGATCGAAGGCGGTCGCTGCCTCGCGGGCGGAAGCACGGTGAGGTTCGAGACCCGGGCCGCCCGGTTCATCGTCGCCATCTGGAACGGGCTCAGCCGGCTCTGCGGCTGGGCGGCGGGCGCGTTCGTGTTCTGCCGGGCCGACGCCTTCCGCCAGGTCGGAGGCTTCAGCGAGGCGCTTTACGCCGGCGAGGAGATCGATCTTTCCCGCAAGCTCAAGCGTCTCGCCCGGAAGACGCGGCGGCGCATTGTGATCCTGCACCGGCATCCGCTTGCGACGAGCGACCGCAAGCTGCGGCTGTACCGCTCCGGCGAAGTCCTCACCTTCATGCTCAAGGCTTCGCTCACCGCCGGCCGCGCGCTTCGCGACCGCGACGCGTGCTTCCCTTGGTACGATGGCCGGAGGTAGCGCTCTGTTACACTTGCGCTCGCGGGCTTCCACTATAGTTCTGCGCATCGTTCCTATTCCGGTATTCACGTGCGATCCCTGATTTCCCTCGCCGCGGTGCTGCTCGCCCTGGCGGGGTGTTACGCGAAGAGCAAAGCTCCCGGCGACGCGCCAACCGGCGTGACGGCCACACCCGGAGACGGCGTCGTCGTCATCTCCTGGGACGTGGTTCCCGATCTGACCTACTGGATCTTCTTTGCGCCCGGCGACTCGGTGGGCGTCGGCGCGCCCGGCTCGTTCGTGATCCGGGGGGCGCTCGACCCGCGCGTCGTCGCGGGACTCGCGAATGGCACGCAGTACGCGTTCATCATGAACGCGACGCACAACGACAGCTCGGCCGGCCCGACCTCGGCTCCCGTCACGGCCACGCCGCAGCTGGCCGGAGGCGCGTGGTCGCCGTCGCCTGGCACGCCCCTCGGCACTCAGAACCTGAATTCGATGGTATTCAGCGGCTCGCGCTTCGTCACCGTCGGCGATGCCGGGACGATCTATGCCGGCGATTTCGACTACACCAGCACCGACCCGCAGGGAGTGTCGGCCTGGATGGCGCCGACGACGCCGCCCGCGCCTCCGTTCTCGGACAACCTGACCTCGATCATATACAACGGAACCTTCATTGCGCTGGGGGCGAATGGCTCGGTCATCTCGAGCGCGGACGGGTTGAACTGGAGTTCCAACGTCGCCGTTCCCGGCGCGGGCATGACCGGCCTGGCGTCGGGCTTCGTGAACGGTGTGACCCAGACCTTCATCGCCGTGGGCGCCGCGGGACAGATTTTTTTCTCCACCGATCTCGTAAACTGGTTTCCCGCCACATCCAACACCACGAATGACCTGACCGGTGTCTCGCTGGTCAACGGCACCTTCTTCGCGACGGGAACCGGCGGCACGCTTCTGGCCAGCTCGGACGGCCAGAACTGGTTCGTGCACACGACGAACACCACCAGCACGCTGCGCGCCGTCACCTTCGGCCCGAGCCCGCAGAGTCCGCCCAACGGCTCGCTCTATGTCGCCGTCGGCGATAGCGGCACTGTCATCACCACCCCGCAAATCAGCGTTCCGCCCGTACCGGTCGTCTGGACCCCGGTCAGTCCGGCGCCCATCGCTCAGAACCTGAGAAGCATCACCTTGGGGGGAGCGACGAGCACCCGCTTTCTTGCGGTCGGCGAGGGAGGCGGCGTGGTCTACAGCGACGACGGCCTCAGCTGGACCCCGGCTTCCTCCGGATCCAGTCTCGCAAAGGTCATCTTCGCGGGCGGCTTGTACCTCGGGATTGGCGACGCCGGCGCCAGCGCGGTCTCGCGCTAGGCCGGCGCTAGCGCGCCTCGATCACGCGGATCCGGGTATTGCCCACCCAGTCGATGAGCGGCGCGAGCTCGGTCAGGGCCTCGCCGCGCACCAGCGCGATGTGCGTCGCGTCGGCGCGGCCCTGGTTGAAGGTCGGGTCGACCGCGCGCCAGCTGCCGTCGGCCAGGCTCTCGGCCCAGGTGTGGTAGAGAAATCCGCCGAATTCCGGCGCATACACCAGCCCGTTTACGACGCGCGTAGGCACCCCCAGCGCTCGCATCAGGGCTGCGTAGAGGTAGGCGTGGCCCTGGCATTCGGCGCGCTTCGCGTCGAGGACGTCGAGCGCGGAGAAGGTGTCCACGGCTTCCTTCCGGATATTGCCGTCGATCCAGACGAGGACCGCATGGATCTTGTCGGCCGGAGCGGCCTCCGGCGGAGCGATCGAGAGCGCAAGCTTGCGGATCATTGGATCGCGGCTTTGCACCGCGCCCGAAGGCAGCAGGGCGGCCTCCGCCTTTCCGTCGTCCACGGCGGAGCGCGTTGCATCGACCTCGCATACGACGTCGCGACCTGACGGCGCGCAGCGCTGGCGGCCGTCGGACAAGGGCGAGCGGTTCTCGCCGGGATCGAGCAGCGCGAAGCTCAGGTAGCGCGCTTCGCGCGGGTCGGCGAGGGGGAGCGGCGATCTCACCAGGCTCCAGCTCACGAAAACGTCGTCCTTGTTGAGCGCCGCCGTGGTCAGGTAGCTTTTTGCGGCGCGCTCCTCCTCGAGCGCCGAGATCATGACGCCGTTCAGCCCGAGCTCGAAGACCGGCAGCCCACGCTCGTCTATCCAGGTCGTGCTGTGGAGCCCGAGCATGTCGGTCTGGACCTTGAACGCGCGGCCTTCGAACAGGTCGCTCGTCTCGTATGCGAGGATGCGCTGCTCGGCGCGATCGAGGGTTCCCGTCTCGCCGTTGAAGACCAGCCACTGGAAGGCCTTCCCCACGCTCAGCCCCTCGAGCACGGGAAGCAGGCCGAGCGCGCCGGACGGATAGACGCTCTCGGCGGGAGCTTCTTCCTTCTGCTCCGGAGGCCGGCCTCCAGTCGCCACGCTGTAGCGGAGCTTGCCCTCGCGCAGTTCGCCGCTCACGTCCTGCTCTGTGTCGTCGAGCAGATAGTGGTAGGCAAAGCGCACCAGCCGAGCGCCCGCGTCGACGGTATCGACCGAGCGCACCTGCACGCGCTTCTCGTACCCGAGAAAGCGGAACCTGAGGAAGGCCTCTCCGTGCAGCTCGTACAGGCCCTGGCCGACGGGGGACACGCGCGTGTGCGAGAACCCGATCTTCGCGCCATTGAAGACCACCCCGGTCCAGTACTCGGGCTGGGGAAGCGTGGCAAGGGTGTAACGTGGCTCGGAGGGCGGCGCTCCGGCGTCGCGGAAATACTGACCCGCGCAGCCGGACAGCAGGATCAAGAGCCCGGGGAGGAGCGCCCGTAAGGTCCTCGCCGTCATCGCTCGAACAGGGCGCGGATGCTGCTCTCGTCTGGCCGCTCGACCACGCCTTTCTCGGTGAAGAGCGCGCTCACGAGCGCGGCCGGTGTGACGTCGAAGGCGGGATTGGCGACGGCGACGCCTTCTGGCGCCCAGCGCAGGCCCGCGTAGCCCGTCACCTCCGCCGCGCCGCGCTCCTCGATGGGGATCGCAGAACCGTCGGGGACCGACGTGTCTATGGTGGAAAGCGGCGCGGCCACGTAGAAGGGGACGCGGTGGCGCTCCGCCAGGACTGCGAGAGGGTAGGTGCCGATCTTGTTGGCGACGTCGCCGTTGGCCGCGACCCGGTCCGCTCCTACGATCACGAGGTCAACCTTGCCGCGGCTCATGAGGTGGCCGGCGGTGCTGTCGGTGATCAGGGTGACCGGGATCCGCTCCTGCATGAGCTCCCACGCGGTGAGTCGGGCGCCCTGGAGGTAGGGACGCGTCTCGCTGGCGATCACGGATATGCGCTTGCCGGCGTCGCGCGCCGAGCGCACGACGCCGAGCGCCGTTCCGTGACCGGCAGTGGCGAGGGCGCCGGTGTTACAGTGGGTCAGCACCCGCGCGCCGTCGGGCACCAGCGCCGCGCCGGCGCGACCGATGGCGCGGTTGGTCTCGATGTCCGCGTCGAGCAGCGCAAGCGCGGCCGCTGTGAGCCGGTCTGCCGCCGTCCCCGGCTCGCCGTCTTGCTTCAACACGGCGCGCATCTGCTCCAGAGCCCAGAAGAGATTCACCGCGGTCGGGCGGCTCCCGGCAAGCGTCCGGAACGCGGTGTCCATCGCGGCCATGAAGTGCGCGGGCTCGAGACGGCGTTCGCGCTGCGCCTCCAGCGCGATGCCGAACGCGGCGGCGCAGCCGATCGCCGGAGCGCCGCGCACCGCCATGGAGCGGATCGCGACGGCGACATCCGCGGCGCTTGTGCAGCTCAGGTATTCGAAGCGCGCAGGCAACAGACGCTGGTCGATCAGCTCGAGGCGCCCGTCCCGCCAGCGCAGCGTCTCGAGGGTGACTGCTTCAGATGACGCGCTCATTCCCGCCGTCGACCGGCACCTGGGCGCCGGTCGTCTTGGCGAAGAGCGGCCCGCACATCTCGGCCGCGAGCTCGGCGACGTCCCGGCTTCGGACTTCCGTGCGCAGCACGTTGTTCGTCTTGTACGCCTCCACCGTCATGCCGTACTGTCTGGCGCGCTGCGCGAGCACGTCCTCGGTCCACAGCCCGGTGTCGAACACGGCGTTCGGATGCAGGGTATTGATGCGTATGCCGTCGGCGCCCCACTCGAGCGCGGCGATGCGCGCAAGCTGGTTGAGCGCGGCCTTGGACGCGGAGTACGCGGAAGCGCCCGGGCCCGGAGCGGGCACGTTCTTCGAGCCGATGACGACCACGCGCCCGCCGCGTGGGGCGAGCTTGAGCAGCGGGTGGCAGGCGCGCAGGAGCACGAGGTTCGCGTCCAGATTGACCGTCATCGCCCTGCGCCATTCGTCGATGGGCTGATCGGCGATCCTGCGGCTCGCGGGGAAGATGCCGGCGTTCAGCACCAGCATGTCGATGCCGCCAAAGGCGAGCACGGCGCGCTCGAGAGCGCGCCGCAGCGCGGCCTCGTCGGTCAGGTCGCAGCGCACGCCGAGAAAGTCCGGCCGTGCGTGCTGCGTCTCGATCCTGGCGTCGAGGTCGAGACCGACCACGGCGGCCCCGCGGGCGAGGAAAGCCTCCGCGGCGGCCCTGCCGATTCCGGAGGCGGCGCCGGTGACGAGCGCCACCTCGCCGGAGAACGCCGGGGGCTTGCCGCCTTTCTTCAGCTTCGCCTGCTCGAGGTCCCAGTATTCGACGTCGAAGAGGTCGCGAGCGGGGAGGGCCTCGAAGCCGCCGAGCGCCTCGGCGCGCAGAATCACGTCGATGGTATGGTCGTAGATCTCGTCGACGATCGCCGTGTCCTTCGCCGTGCGGCCCGCGGCGGCCAGCCCGAACCCCGGGTCGAGCACGATGCGGGGGGCCGGGTCGAGCATGGTCTTCGGCTCCTTCGCCTTCGGCCCGTGCTCGTCGAAGTAGCGCCTGTATTCGGCGACGTACCTCTCGACGTCCGTTCCGAGCATCGGGGTGCGCTTGGTTCGAATCACGTGGTCGGGCGTAGCCGGACCTCTCTGCGTGATCGTCGCCGCCCTGGGATCCTGGGCGAAGCCGAGCGTGCGTTCGGTCGTCACGGTCCTGAGGATCAGCGGCGACCCGGCCTTGTCCGAGAGCTTGCGCCGCAGGCTCGCCTGGGCATTGGCGTCGACGGTTCCGACTTCAGCGCGGCGGGGCGCTACGGACCACGCTTTTTTCGAGTCGAGATACCTTTCCGCCAGCGTCACCAGTTCGATCATCCGCTCGTAGGACTCCCGCGCGGTTTCGCCGAAGGAGAAGATGCCGTGGTTGAGCAGGACCATGCCCACTGTCCCCGGCGTTCCCTGCCGCTTGAACTCTCTCGTGCAGAACTGCGCGAGGTCGAACCCGGGCATGAGGTAGGGGATCACGACACAGCGCTCGCTGTATATCTCGCGGATGCGCTTCTCGCCGTCCTTGGTGTTGGTCACCGAGAGGACGGCGTCGGCGTGCGTGTGGTCGACGAATTTCTGGGGCATGAGCCCGTGCAGGATGGTCTCGATCGAGGGCGCCGGCGCCGATGCCCTCAGCATGTGGGTCACGAGCTGGTTGACCATCTCGGGGTCGGAGAGCGCCGGCAGCTGCGCGAGGCGCAGCACGTGCGCTAGGCGCACCGGCGAGAAACCCTGGGGCTCGATCGTCTCCAGGTCCCAGCCGCTCCCCTTCACGTAGAGGACGGTTTCTACTTCGCCGAAGAGGTTCTTCTCCTTGATCTTTACCGAGGTGTTGCCGCCGCCGTGAAGCACCAGCGACTTGTCGCGCCCGAGCAGGCGCGAGGTGTAGACGCGCAAACCCAGGTCGCCCTGAAACTGACTGGCTTCGTCGTCCTTCCACAGGCTCTGCATCCGTAGGATTATAAGGGGCTCATGCCTTCGAGGTTCACCGTCCGCATCATGGCCTGGCGCGAGGCGCTGCCGCTCGCGCGACCGGTGCGCGAGAAGGTCTTCGTCGAGGAGCAGAAGGTGCCTCTCGAGCTCGAGTGGGACCAATGGGACGAGCTGAGCGACCACGCGCTCGCATTCGACCGGGAGGGAATCCCAATCGGCACGGCGCGGCTCCTCCCCGACGGAAGGATCGGCCGCATGGCGGTGCTGAAGGAATGGCGGCAGAAGGGGGTGGGCGGCGCCCTGCTCGCCGCTGTCCTCGACCGCGCGCGCAGCCGCAGGATCGAGCGCTCCGTGCTCCATGCCCAGATTCACGCCGCCGGGTTCTACCGGCGCTTCGGTTTCACCGAACGGGGCGGGCAGTTTCTCGAGGCCGGGATTCCGCACGTCGAGATGACCCTCGACCTTTCCCGGAAAGGATCAGGCGGTAGCTGACGGAGCCGCCCATGGCGCCGTCTTCGCGGTAGCTGCGCTCGTGGAACTCGATACGCCCGTCGTTCGAGAAGCACAGCACCGTCGAGCACCGCGTGCCGTATCCGCCCGAGGCGAGGATGCGGATCGCCGAGAGCCGTTCTTCCAGCTCCAGGCTCACGCCCGTGCTGGGAAGATCCGCGCTCGGCGCCCGCTGGGTATCGTCGAGGAACCCGAACGCGGCGCCGGCATCGAAGGGGGCCTTCAGCTGCGCGGCCAGCTCGCTCTTCGCGCGCTCGACCTTGGGCCACGGCGTGTCCAGCAGATGGTTCGACAAGCCGTGGACGCCCGGCCTGACGCGCGACGCCCGGCCGCCGCGGTTGGAGATGAACCACAGCGAATCGCCGTCGCCGACCAACAGGCTAAAGCCGTTGTAGGCGGCCGCTTCCAGCTCGACCTGCTTGGCGTAGTAAGCGGGGCCCGCCTTTCCGGTGAGAAAACCGGACACCAGGGCGCCGCGCGAGGGCGCGCCGCTTCTCTGGTCCGCCGGATTGCGGTAGTTCGTGAGCGCGGCGAATCGCCCCTCCAGCGTGATGCCGAGCCACGTGCCTCCAGCCTCGAGGTCGCGCCCGGCGAGCACGCCGCGGTGATCGTCCCAGAAGCCGGCGGGAGCCGAGGGGCGGGCGAAGTATTCGTCGCGGTTGGCGGCGACGATCAGGCGGGAGGCCGGGTGCGCGCGCCAGGCCAGGGCGATGAGACACATAGCGTCAGAACGTGCGGAAGACTTCCTGCTTGCGCGAGGACCCGGGGGCGAGCAGGGCAGGAAGCCCGTGGCGCGCCACGAGCTCGACCAGCTTCACTTCGAAGGCCGGCCCGTCCGGCACGCCCTCGTAGATTTCCATCCAGGTGGTGTCGTCGTCGCGACGGCGCAGCAGCCGGCCCACGATTCCCGTCGCCGCGGACAGCTCGCGCTGCAGCGCTCCCACCGCGGACCTTGCGCGCTCCGCGTTTCCCGCCGGGACGCGGTAGTAGATGTAATAGCTCGTGGTCACGCGACCGCGTAGGGCAGGGGAAGGAAACGCAGCGCCGGGCCGCCGACCGAGCCGAGGTGGAAGGTCGCGCGCTCGCGGCTCGCCGACTGAACGACGGCGAGAATATCGTAGCCGCCTTCCGGCGAGGCCTCGGCGTTGAGGACGGTTCCGCTGGATTGCCCGTCGAGATCGTCGCTGAAGAGGGGATCTCCCGCGCGCGCCGGCGCGGGCACGTTCGCGAGGAACATGCGGCGCTTCACCTTTCCCAGGTGCTGCGCGCGAGCGACAATTTCCTGCCCCGTGTAGCAGCCCTTCTCGAAGCTCACCCCGCCGAGAAGCTCGAGGTTTGCCATCTGC
Source organism: Burkholderiales bacterium (assembly GCA_035499735.1). GTDB lineage: Bacteria > Pseudomonadota > Gammaproteobacteria > Burkholderiales > SG8-39 > VBDM01. Next base: position 92,222 of record DATJYC010000078.1, on the reverse strand, counting down.
GGAACGAGCTGGTCCTGCGTGGCGGCGGTGACGAGCGGCAGACCCCGGTGGATGTCCAGCAAGCGCCACAGCGACGCATCGGCGAGCCGTATCCCGCGCAGTGCGTCGGGCGCTTCAGCTGCCGGCAGCGCGTAGAGGAGCCGTCCGTCCTTCAGCCTTGCGGAAGCGCCGGCGAACGTGCGCTCGGCCTCTGCACCCGCTGCGCCGACAAGCACGATCGACTCGCTCTCGTCGGTGACCTTGACCTTGGACCGCAGCACGAATTTCGAGATGTGCTTGTGCACGGAAGCGGCGAGGTCGCGCGACAGGATCATCGCGAAACCGTCCTGCCGGCGCCACAGCAGAAAATTCGCGAGCATCCTGCCCTTGGGGCTGCAGTAGGCGCCGTCGCCGGTCGAGCCCGGTCCGATTTGGCCGACATCGCAGCTGAGCTGTCCCTGCAGGAAGGCCTCTGCATCCGGCCCGGTGAAGCGCAGGATTCCGAGGTGACTCAGAATCGCGATGAAATTCTGCGAGGTCATCTATCGTGTTCCGGTAAGCGTTTATTATACGAGCCTGGTCAAGCGAACCTCGATGCGCTCCCTGCCGAAAATCCTTCTTCTCGCCTTCGGCGCCTCCGTGCTCGGGTTCGGCGGCTGGCTTTTCTGGATGGCCCTTTCGCCGATCGATCTCCCCTCGGCGACTGTGGACTTTTCCATTCGGCCGGGCAGCTCGCTGCGGAGCGCGACGCGCCAGCTCATCGACGCCGGCCTGCCGCTGACGGGGTGGCAGTTCATGCTGCTCGCGCGCATCAACGGCGCGAGCGGACAGGTCAAGGCGGGGAGCTATGAGGTCCACGAAGGAATCACGCCGCTGCTTCTCATGCGCAAGATCGTGCGCGGGGAATACGCTCAGGCCGAGATCGTGTTCCCCGAAGGGTGGACCTTCCGGCAAATGCGTGAGCTGATGCAGGCGCACCAGGACCTGAGGCACGACACGGCAGAGCTGGGTGAGACGGAAATCATGGAGAGGCTGGGAGAGCCCGGCACGATTCCGGAGGGATTGTTCTTTCCCGATACGTATGTTTTCGCCAAGGGGTCGAGCGACCTGGCCGTGCTGGCGCGCGCGCGCCGCGCGATGAAGGCCCAGCTCGACGCCGCATGGGCCAAGCGCGACGCCGGTTTGCCGGTTGTGGACCCCTACGAGGCGCTTATCCTCGCTTCGATTGTGGAAAAGGAAACGGGCCGCCAGAGCGACCGTTCCATGGTGGCGGCGGTGTTCACGAACCGCCTGCGCCTCAAAATGAAGCTCCAGACCGATCCGAGCGTCATCTACGGAATGGGGGGGGAGTTCGACGGCAACCTGCGCAAGCGGGACCTCGTGCGGGACACACCCTTCAACACGTACACGCGCGTCGGGCTGCCGCCGCACCCAATTGCCATGCCCGGGCTGGCGTCCATCGACGCCGTTATGCACCCGGCCAAGAGCGACGCCCTCTACTTTGTTTCGCGCGGCGACGGGACCAGCGAGTTCTCCAAAACGCTCATCGAGCACAACCGCGCGGTCGCGAGGTACCAGATACCGGGCGCGCGCCGACGCGCCAAGCAATGAGCGCCGGCAAGTTCATCACCCTGGAGGGAATCGACGGGGCCGGCAAGAGCACCCACGTCCAGAGAATCGCCGATTTCCTAAGAGCGAAAGGGAGATTCGTCGTGGTGACGCGCGAGCCGGGCGGCACTCCGCTGGGCGAGAAGCTTCGCGCGGTGCTCCTCTCGCAGGCCATGGATATCGAGACCGAGACGCTGCTCATGTTCGCGGCGCGCCGCGAACACATCGTCCGGGTGATTGCGCCGGCGCTCGCCGAGGGCCGCTGGGTGGTTTCCGACCGTTTTACCGACGCCACCTACGCCTACCAGGGCTCGGGCGGAGGCTTGGCCAAGGACCGGATCGCCGTATTGGAGCGGTGGGCCCAGGGGAGCCTCAGTCCTGACCTCACGCTGCTTTTCGACGCGCCTGTCGACGTTGCGCTTGCGCGGCTGCCCAGGGACCGGGTGGATCGCTTCGAGTCGGAGAGCCGGAGCTATTTCGAACGGGTGCGCGCCGGGTACTTGGAGCGCGCCGCGGCGGAGCCTGGTCGGATGCGTATCATCGACTCGAAACTGCCCCTGTCAGAAGTTAAGAAAACTGTTGAAGAAATAGTTTCAAGTATTTGTTGAACCTATATGTTTATATGGCAAAAATCTGCGTGGACCGCCTGGAGCAAGCTGCGCGAGCGGCTTCCTCACGCGGTCCTGCTGCAGGGCGGGGAGGGCTGGGGGGAATTCGAATTCGCTCGGACAGCCGCCCAGTCGTTGCTGTGCGAGAAGCCGAAATCGGAAGCGGGGCCCTGCGGGGAGTGCCAAGCCTGCACCTGGTTCGCTCTGGGGAATCATCCCGATTTCCGGCTCGTCGTCCCCGAGAGCCTAGCGGGGGAACCGGAAGAGGGCGCAGAGCCTGGGAAGAAACGCAGCGACCAGATCCGCATCGAGCAGGTGCGCGACCTGGCGGATTTCCTCTCGGTAGGCACGCATCGGGGAGGCCTGCGGGTGATCCTGATCTACCCGGCCGAGGCCATGAACGCGAATACGCAGAACGCCCTGCTCAAGAGCCTGGAGGAACCGGCCCCGGCGACGGTGTTCCTGCTCGTATCGACGCAGCCTGATCGGCTCCTGCCGACCGTGCGAAGCCGTTGCCGCAAGTTCACGCTACCCATGCCCGACGCGCAGCAGGTGGTCGCCTGGCTGAAGGAAGGGGGCGTCGCGCATCCCGAATCGGCGCTCGCTGCCTCGGGAGGCGCACCGCTTGCCGCGCTCAAGGCGGCCGGCACCGATGCCGACCGGCTCGCGTTCATCGAGGGAATCGGGCGGCCCGGCTTCGACCCCGTTGCGCTCGCCGAGACCGTCCAAGGCGTGCCCTTGTGGGATCTCGTCGGATGGCTGCAGCGCTGGAGCTTCGACTTGCTGCTCGCCCGCGCGACCGGCCGGGTGCGGTACCACCTAAACCAGGAAAAGCGGATCACCGAGATCGCCTTGCGATGCCCGGCTACGGCGATTACGTCCTATCTCCGGCGGCTGGCCCAGGCGCGCTCGCTCGCCCGGCATCCGCTCAACCCGAAGCTGTTCGTCGAAGACTTGCTGCTGCAGTATCAGCGCATGCTGGGGCAACCGTGACGCCCGCGACTTTTCCCGGGCTCGTGGATTCGCATTGCCACTTGGACTTTCCCGAGTTCGAGGGGAAGCTGCCGGAAATACGCGAGGAGATGCGCGCGAACGGCGTCACTCATGCGCTGTGCGTCAGCGTCGAGCTGCCGAAGTTCCCCAAGGTGCTCGCATTGGCCGAGGCTCACGACAACTTCTACGCGAGCGTGGGCGTGCACCCCGATCATGAATCGGAGGCCGTCGCGACGAGACGCCTGGTCGAGCTCGCCCAGCACCCGAGGGTCGTCGCCATCGGAGAGACCGGGCTGGACTATCACCGCCGCTCGGGGGACCTCGAGTGGCAGCGGGAGCGGTTTCGCGCCCATATCCGGGCCGCACGCGAATGCGGCAAGCCCCTGGTCATCCACACCCGCGACGCGGCGGAGGACACGATCCGGATCATGCGGGAGGAGGGCGCGGGCGAAGTAGGGGGCGTCATGCACTGCTTTACCGAGACAGCCGACGTGGCGGTGTCCGCCCTCGCCCTTGGTTTCCATATTTCGTTCTCTGGAATCGTTACGTTCAAGAACGCCGGCGACCTGAGGGAGGTGGCGAAAGCCGTCCCGCTCGATCGCCTCCTAGTGGAGACGGACTCGCCCTACCTCGCTCCGGTGCCCCATCGGGGGAAAACCAACCGGCCAGGCCTGGTGCGGCACGTGGCGGAGGAAGTGGCCCGCCTCCGAGGGATTGGACTGGACGCCGTGGCGGACGCCACGACGCGGAATTTCTTCAGGCTGTTTCTTCGACAAATCTGAGGCGCTGAGAAGAAAAGGGTACGAGAAGGGTTTGTGTTGGCATTTGATTTAACATAATACACATATGCGCCAATTTAGCTCAGCGGGCAAGCCGCTTTCGCAGTTCGGCCGCCAACTCCGGGTCGAGCTTCTGCAGCGTGTCGAGCGCGGCCTTCGCTTCGCCACGATCTCCCATCCGGGCGCTCGCGGCCCCCAACTCGAACCACCCCTGAGCGAACTCGGGCGCGAGCCTCGTCGCTTCTCGGTACGCTGGAATCGCGCGGTCGAGTCGCTGGCTGTCCCGGTAGGCTTCGCCAAGAAAAAAGAAGGTGACGAACGACGTCCGCCCGACGATGCTGGCGCGCTCCAAGGTCCGGACCGCCTGTCCCGGCTGCCCTGCCTTGCGCTGGGACTCCCCAAGCAGATTCCAGGCTCCTATGTCCTCGGGATTGCGCTGGACGACCGGCCCCAGCAAGGCGATCGCCTTCGGGTACTCGCCTTTGCGGAACACGGCGTAGGCAGCGACGACCGTCCCGTCCGAGCCCCCCGGGTCTTGGCGCTGCCGTTCCTGGGCGTAGCGCAGCAACCCGTCCCAGTCCTTCTTCTTGTTGAGCTGGGAGATTAACGCCCGTTCGTCGTAGCTGTCGCCCCGCTCCGAGAGCGCCGAAGCCGGCAGCGAATCGACCGTCGGCGGTTCGTCCGCATCGTCTCTTGTCGGCGGAGGGAAGATGCTGCAGCCCGCGATCGAAAAACAAAGCGCTGCGACAGCGGCGAGCGCCCCGAGGCCGGGGTCAGACTTTGTTTTGATAGACGTAGGCCTGCTGCTTGACGCTCGACTCCCGGTCGCGTTTCTGTTCCTCGGGGTCGAGCTTCCTGTCCCACCACAGCGCCCGGCCTTTTTTCTGCTCCTGGACGATGTGCGGCTTGGCCTGGAGCAGCTCGCGGATCATGCGGGTGAGGTCGGATTCGTAGGGCTTGGCCATGGTTTTATGCGCGAAATTATACGCCCCTTGCCAAGCGGTCAAAGACTGTATATAAATACAGATACGGAGGCATTGCCATGACCGAAGATCTCACGCCCAAACAGCAGAAGATCCTCAACTTCGTCCGCAAGTCGATCGAGAAGACCGGCTTCCCGCCGACGCGGGTCGAGATCTCCAAAGCGTTCAACTACAGCTCGGCCAACGCCGCCGAGGAGCATCTGCGCATGCTGGAGAGGAAGGGCGCGATCGAGCTCACCCCGGGCGCCTCGCGCGGCATCCGTCTCACCGAGAGCCTGGGCCTGCCGCTGGTCGGCCGCGTCGCCGCAGGCAGCCCCATCCTCGCCGAAGAGCACATCGAGCGGCGCTGTCAGGTCGACCCTGCCCTGTTCCAGCCTCGCGCCGACTACCTGCTGAAAGTGCGCGGCATGAGCATGCGCGACGCCGGCATACTCGACGGCGATCTGCTCGCCGTGCACCGCACGCGCGAGGCGCGCACCGGCCAGATCGTGGTGGCGCGCCTGCACGACGATGTCACGGTGAAGCGCCTGCGCCGCCGCGGCGGGGTCGTGGAGCTGCTGCCCGAGAACCCCGAGTTCAAGCCCATCGTCGTCGATGCTCGCGAAGAGGATTTCGTGATCGAGGGGCTGGGCGTCGGCGTGATCCGCAGACCTCTTTGAGCGTGCCGATCTTCCCTCAAGCCGCGATCTGGCGGGCATGTCCCTCTCTTTCTCCGCCCTCCTCGGTCGCCCCGACATCTGGCGCGGCGACAGCCTGAGCCGGGCCGGACGATCTTTCGTCTATAGCGTCGTTCCCAGCGGGTTCCCGGCGCTTGACGCCGCGCTTCCCGGCGGCGGCTGGCCCGCCGGAGTACTGACCGAGATCCTGCCTGCGCACGAAGGGATCGGCGAGTTGCGGCTGCTCGGACCTGCGCTCGCCGGGATATCGCAGCGAGGGTTGCGGCTCGCCTGGATCGCTCCCCCTCACCTGCCCTACGCACCGGCGCTCGCCGCGGCGGGCATCGATGCCGCCAAGCTCCTCGTCGTTCGCACCGCCTCGCACAGGGAAACGCTGTGGGCCGCCGAGCAAGCGCTCGCCGCCAACGCCTGCGGCGCGGTGCTCGCGTGGCCCCGGGAAGCGCAGTACGCCGAGTTCCGGCGCCTGCAGATCGCCGCCGAAGGCGGGCGGGCTCCCGCATTCCTGTTCAGGCTTCCGGAAGCCGCCTCCGAGTCCTCCCCCGCGGCGCTGCGCGTCGCGCTCGGGACTTCGGGAGGCGGGCTCGCCGTGAACGTATTCAAGCGGCGCGGGACTCCCCTCGCCCGTCCCATTTTGCTTCCCGCGATGCCGCCCGCCGTGCGCGGCAAGAGCCATGTGGATCGCCATTCGACTGCCGCAGCTGCCGCTCGAGATTTTCCTGCGCGGCTCGTCCACGCCTGAGCCTTTCGCGCTCGAAGAGCGGCACCGCGTTTTCGCCTGCGACCGCAAGGCCCGCTCGCGCGGCGTTCGCGCCGGCATGGCCGTTTCGGCCGCGCTCGCTCTAGCTCCGAGGCTGCGTCTGGCGCAGCGCGATCCCGCCGCGGAGACCGAGGCGCTGCTCGGGCTGGCCGGGTGGGCGGCACAGTTCAGCCCCGGCGTGGCGCTCGAATTTCCCGACACGGTCCTGCTCGAAGCCGCAGGCAGCCTCAGGCTCTTCGGCGGTCTTTCTCCTCTTCTTGCGCGCCTGCGCCGGGATCTCGGGGACATGGGCTGGAGCGCAGCGCTCGCCGGCGCGCCTACGCCGCGCGCCGCGTTCTGGCTGGCCCTCGCCGGAAGCGGACGATTCGTCGATTCCGCGGCCGAGCTCGAACCGACGCTGGCCCCGCTCTCCGTCGCGGTTCTGCGCTGCGAAGGCGAGACGCTGGAGGCGCTCGCGGCGATCGGCGTGCGCACGCTCGGCGAGCTTCTCGCGCTGCCGCGCGAAGGCCTGGCGCGGCGCTTCGGGCAGCGGCTGCTCGATCAGCTCGACCGCGGGCTCGGCCGGCTTCCCGACCCGCGGAATTTCTTCGCTCCGCCGCCCCGGTTCAGGGCGGCGATCGAGCTTCCCGTCGAAGTCGTCCAGGCCGAGGCGCTGCTGTTCGCGGCCAGGCGCCTGATCGTCCAGCTCGCGGGATTCCTCGCCGCGCGCTCGGGCGGCGCGCAGCGCCTCGTTTTCCGGCTGAGGCACCGTGACCGCCCCGCCACCGAGGTCGCGGTCGGGCTGGTCGCGCCTTCGCGCGACGCCGAGCACTTCACGCTGCTCGCCCGCGAGCGCTTCGCCGGTCTCTCGCTCGCCGGGCCGGTCCGCGAGATCGCCCTCGAAGTCGACGACGTGGCGCCGCTCGCCGGCCACAGCCTGGGGCTGCTGCTCGAGCCGGGCAAACCGCAGGGCGACTGGGAGCGGCTCCTCGAGCGGCTGCGCGCGCGGCTCGGCGCCGAGGCGGTGCGCGGCGTGGCCGCCCGGGCCGAGCATCGCCCGGAGCTCGCCAGCGCGGCGGCCGACCCCGATACCCGGCCCTTGCGGCTGGAATTCGGCGAGCGCCCCCTGTGGCTGCTGCAAAATCCCCGGCCGCTAGAGGAAATCGGCGCGAGACCGCACCACGAAGGGCCGCTCGACCTGCTCGCCGGTCCCGAGCGCATCGAGTCCGGCTGGTGGGATGGAGGCGACGTCGCCCGCGACTACTTCATCGCCCGCACGCAGCACGAGGCGCTGGTGTGGATCTACCGGGAGCGCGGCGGAGGCGGCTGGTACCTGCACGGATTGTTCGCCTGAGCCGTGTACTCGCCGCTCCCCGCGTACGCCGAGCTGCACTGCCTCAGCAACTTCACCTTCCTCCGCGGCGCATCGCATCCGGAAGAGCTGGTGCAGCATGCCGCTGCGCTCGGCTACAGGGCGCTCGCGCTGACCGACGAATGCTCCCTCGCCGGCGCGGCGCGGGCGCATGCGGCGGCGAAAGGCATCGGCTTGCCGCTCGTCATCGGTTCCGAGATGCAGCTGAGAGACGGGCCGAAGCTGGTTCTTCTGGCGACCGGCCGCGAAGGCTACGGCCAACTCTCGGCGCTCGTTACCCGCGGGCGGATCGGGAGCAGGAAAGGCAGCTATTCGCTCGGGAAGAAGGATCTCGATAGCGGCCTGCCGGGGTGCCTCGTACTCCTGATTCCGGACGGGAAGCACGACATAGAGCACGCCCGGTTCGTCGCGGAGCGCTTCGCAAACCGCGCCTGGATCGCGGCGGAGCTCCTGTGCGGTCCCGACGACCGGACGCGCCTCGGCGAGCTGCGGGATCTGGGCAGGCGCTCGGGGCTTCCGCTCGTCGCCTCGGGTGACGTGCACATGCACCTGCGCTCGCGCCGCGCGCTGCAGGACACGCTGACCGCAATCCGCTTGCGCACGCCCGTGCGCTCCTGCGGCCATGCGCTCCACCCCAATGCCGAGCGCCACCTGCGGCTGCGCATGCGCCTCGCGCAGCTCTACCCGCCCAGGCTCCTTTCGGAAACCGTGGCGATCGCCGAGCGGTGCCGTTTCTCGCTCGACGAGCTGCGCTACGAATATCCGGAGGAGCTGGTCCCGGCGGGCGAGACGCCCGCGAGCTGGCTGCGCAAGCTTACCGAGGCCGGGCTGCAGCAGCGCTTTCCCGGAGGCGCCTCCCGGAAAATCCGGGACCTGGTCGAGCGCGAGCTCGCTCTGATCGCCGAGCTGCGCTATGAGCCCTTCTTCCTCACCGTCCACGACATCGTCGCCTTCGCGCGTCGCAAGGGCATCCTGTGCCAGGGCCGCGGCTCGGCGGCCAACTCCGCGGTCTGCTACGCCCTGGGCATCACCGAGGTCAACCCGGCGAAGCAGGAGCTGCTGTTCGAGCGCTTCATCTCGAGGGAGCGTAACGAGCCTCCGGACATCGACGTCGACTTCGAGCATCAGCGACGCGAGGAGGTCATCCAGTACATCTACGAAAAATACGGGCGCGAGCGCGCGGCGCTCGCGGCGACGCTGATCACCTACCGGCCCAAGAGCGCGCTGCGCGACGTCGGCAAGGCGCTCGGCCTCGATCCCCGTCAGGTCGGCGGCATCGCCAAGTCGATCGCGTGGTGGGACGACCGCAGGGACCTCGCCGCGCGCCTGCGGGAGGCCGGCTTCGATCCGGCGAACCCGGTGATGCGGCGCCTGATGACGCTCGCGCACGCCCTCCTCGGCTTTCCGCGCCACCTGTCGCAGCACGTCGGCGGCTTCGTCATCTCGCGCGGGCTTCTCGCGGAGCTGGTGCCGATCGAGAACGCTGCCATGCCCGAGCGCAGCGTCATCCAGTGGGACAAGGACGACCTGGAAAACCTGGGGCTCCTGAAAGTCGACGTGCTCGCGCTCGGGATGCTCTCGGCCATCCGGCGCGCGCTCGACTTCGTCAATGCTCAACGCGAGAGCAAGATCACAATGGACACGCTGCTCCTCGAGGAGGACCCCGCAGTCTACGAGATGATCCGGCACGCCGACACGATCGGCGTGTTCCAGATCGAGTCGCGCGCGCAGATGTCGATGCTGCCGCGCCTCGGTCCCCGGCATTTCTATGACCTCGTGATCGAGATCGCGATCGTGCGCCCCGGTCCCATCCAGGGCGACATGGTGCACCCTTACCTGCGGCGGCGCGACAAGAAAGAACCGGTCGACTATCCGAACGGGGCCGTGGAGAAGGTCCTCGAGCGCACGCTCGGCGTGCCGATCTTCCAGGAGCAGGTGATGCAGCTCGCGGTGGTGGCGGCGGGCTTCACCCCCGGCGAAGCCGACCAGCTGCGCCGCGCAATGGCCGCGTGGAAGCGCAAGGGAGGCCTGGAGCCTTTCCAGAAGAAGCTCGTCGACGGCATGCGCAGGAACGGCATTCCCGCGGAGTTCGCCGACCGCATCTACCGCCAGATCCTCGGCTTCGGCGAGTACGGCTTTCCGGAATCTCACTCGGTGAGCTTCGCCCTGCTCGCCTACGTTTCCGCGTGGCTCAAGCGTCACGAGCCGGCGGCCTTCCTCGCCGCGCTCCTGAACAGCCAGCCGATGGGCTTCTACACGCCCTCGCAGCTGGTGCAGGACGCGCGCCGCCACGGCGTCGCGGTGCGGCCGGCGGACGTCATGGCAAGCGAATGGGAATGCAAGCTGGAGCACGAGGCGGTCCGTCTCGGATTCCTGATGATCCGGGGTTTCCCGGAAGCCGCGGCGATGCGCGTCGTCGCGGCCCGCCGAGAGCAGGCCTTCGATTCGGTCGACGACCTCGCGCACCGCGCCCGGCTCGACCGGCGCGAGCTGAAATGCCTCGCGGCTGCCGGCGCGCTGGCGCCGCTTGCGGGACACCGGCGCAACGCGCACTGGTCGGTCGCGGGCATCGCCACCGGCGCCCACGTGCTCGCCGGCGCGCCGGTCGCGGAAAAGCAGCCCGTTCTTCCGCCACCCGGCGAAGCCGAGAGCCTCCTCGCCGACTACGCCAGCACAGGACTCACGCTCGGACGCCATCCGCTCGCGCTGCTGCGGCAACGCCTTGCACGCATGCGCTTCGCCACCGCCGAAGAGCTGAAGCGGCTGCCGGGCGGCGCTCCCGCGCGCGCGGCCGGCATCGTCACCGGCCGCCAGCGCCCAGGGACCGCCTCGGGAACGGTGTTCGTCACGCTCGAGGACGAGACCGGATACGTCAACGTCATCGTCTGGCCGCGCCTGGTCGAGGTCCAGCGGCGCGAGCTGCTCAGCTCGAAGCTGATGGGGGTAGAGGGAACGCTGGAGCGCGAAGGCGAGGTGATTCACCTCGTCGCGAAGCGGCTAGTCGACCACAGCGACCTGATCGGGTCGCTGCACGTCGAGTCACGCGATTTTCACTGAACCCGCGAGGCGCCGTACATGTAGTCGCGCGTGAGCGGGAGGGGATTCACGCCTCCGCCCTCCCTGCGCGCGAGCACCTGGTAGATGTTCATCCACTCGTTCGCGAAGCCGTGGGCGCACCCGGCGAGATAGACCTGCCAGATGCGGTAGCGCTTGTCGCCAGCGGCGGCGATTGCACGCTCGCGGTTCTGCTCCAGGCGCTGCGCCCACTCCAGGCAGGTGCGCGCGTAGTGGCGCCGCAGCGACTCGATGTCGACCGACTCGAGGCCGGCATTCGCCATCTCGTGCAGCACGAGCGATATGTGCGGGAGCTCGCCTTGCGGGAACACGTAGCGGTCGATGAACTCGCCGGCGCCCATGCCGACCCAGCGGCTGTCGGGATCGCTCGCCGTGATGCCGTGGTTCAGGACCACGCCGTCGTCGGCGAGCAGCGAGCGGATCTTGGCGAAGTATCCCCTGAGATGCTTCAGGCCGACGTGCTCGAACATGCCGACGCTCGCGATCTTGTCGTAGACGCCTTCGCCCGGTATGTCGCGGTAGTCCTGTAGCCGGACCTCGCAGCGGCCCTCAAGGCCCTCCTCGCGGATGCGCTTCGCGGCGAACTCGAACTGGTTGCGGCTCAGCGTCACCCCCGTGGCGCGCGCGCCGTACTTCTTGGCCGCGTGCAGGATCAGCGCGCCCCAGCCGCAGCCGATGTCGAGAAACCGCTCGCCAGGCTTCAGCATGAGCTTGCCGAGGATGTGGTCGAGCTTCTGTTCCTGCGCCAGGTCCAGCGAGTCCGATTCGCTGCGGAAATAGGCGCAGGAGTAGACCAGGTTGCGGTCCAGCCAAAGCGAATAGAAGTCGTTCGAGACGTCGTAGTGGTATTGGATGGCGTCCCGGTCTCCGCGCTTGCTGTGGCGCCACACGCGGCGCAGGCCGCGGCGTCCGCGCGAAGCCGCGCCGCGAGCGAGGCTCTCGGCCGCCCGGAACACGTCGAGGATCGGGCCTTCGACGCGCAGATAGCCTTCGACGTAGGCCGAACCCAGCTTCATCAGGTCGGGCGAGACCAGAAAGCGCAGCGCCGAGGGGCTGGTCACCCCGATCTTTACGGTGGGGTCGCTCGCGAAATCGAAGGTGCGCCCGTTCCACAGCTCCAGGCGCAGCGGAATCGACACGGACTGCTTGAGCTTGGCGACCAGACGCTCGACTCGGCGTTCGATGAACATGTGATTTTTCACGGACCGGCGAATATCATAGCATCGTGGTCATAGCATCGTGGGCCTGGGGCCCGTTCGCCGGAGGGTTTCATGAGCCGTTTCGCTTCCCTGATCATTGCCGCCGTCCTTTCTCTCCCCGCCTGGGCCCAGTACCCCGCGCGGCCGATCCGGCTGATCGTGCCGATTCCTCCGGGGGGTGCGCCGGACATCTCCGCCCGGGTGGTGGGACAGCGGCTGTCCGAAATGCTGGGACAGCCGGTGGTCGTTGAGAACCGGCCCGGATCCAACGGCAATATCGCGATGGATATCGTCGCGAAATCCCCCGCCGACGGGTACACGCTCGGGCTGCTCGCCGACAGCATGATCACCATCAACCCGCACCTGTATAAGAAGATGCTGATCGACCCGCTCAAGGATCTCGCGCCCGTCGCCTCGGTCGTGTCGAACCAGTGGGTGCTGTCGGTCAACCCGTCGGTCCCCGTGAAGGACTTCAAGGAGTTCATCGAGTACGCCCGCAAGGCCCGGCCGCCCCTCGCCTACGCGTCGGGGGGCAACGGCAGCATTCACCAGCTTGCGATGGAGATGCTCAAGCAGCGCGCGGGGATCAACCTCACGCACGTCCCCTACAAAGGCGGCGCGCCTGCGACGACCGCCACGGTTTCGGGCGAGGTCGCGGCGATGTTTTCCGGCACCTCGAGCGCCGGCCAGATCAAGGCCGGTCGCCTGCGGGCGCTCGCGGTGACGGGACGCGAGCGCTCCAAGGTGTTTCCCGACCTGCCCACGATCGCCGAGTTCTATCCGGGATACGAGGTGACGATCTGGCTGGGCCTGTTTACGGCCGCAGGAACGCCCGAGGCCGTTGTCGCCCAGCTTCACGGCGAGGTCAACAAGGCGCTCGCCGAGCCCGAGGTGAAACGCAAACTCAACACGGCCGGAGGGCTCGAGCCCTACGTCAGCACCTCGTCGGAATTCGCCGACCTGATTCGGCGCGACTACGACAAGTACGGGAAAATTGTCAAGGACGTCGGGGTAAGGGTCGATTAGGGGAAATGGGTGCCAACATCGCGAGGACTGATATAGAATCGGTCTAATTTTCTTGTGAGGAGGGAAGAGTGAATCGTACGATCGGTACCGGAACGATATTGCTGGCCTCGCTGCTGTGCGCCGCCCAGGCGCCGGCGCAAACCATCAAGGTGGGCTCGGTGTTGACCTTGTCCGGCCCCAACGCCACGCTCGGCGAGAACATGGACCGGGCGATCAAGCTCTACATGAAGCTGCACCAGGACAAGCTGCCGCCCGGGGTGAAGGTCGAGGTGATCACCCGCGACGACGGTGGCCCCAATCCCGACAAGGCGAAGCAGCTCTCCCAGGAGCTGATCGTGCGGGACAAGGTGCAGTTCCTCACGGGCATGACCTGGACGCCCAACGCGATGTCTTCTGCACCGCTTTCGACCGAGGCGAAGGTGCCCATGGTGATCATGAACGCCGGCACGTCGGTCATCACCACCATGTCCCCGTACATCGTGCGCACGTCGTTCACGCTGTGGCAGTCGAGCCTCCCCATGGGCACCTGGGCGGCCAAGCATTTCAAGACGGCGTACATAGCCGTGAGCGACTTCGGTCCAGGCCACGACGCGCAGGCTGCCTTCACGAAGGGCTTCACCGACGGCGGCGGCAAGATCGTGGGCGAGGTGCGCATTCCGCTCGCGAACCCCGATTTCATTCCCTTCATGCAGCGCGCCAAGGACGCGAAGCCCGACTGCATCTTCGGCTTCGTCCCCGCCGGGAAGCAGGCGACCGCGATCATGAAGGCCTACGGCGAGCTTGGCCTGGACAAGGCCGGCGTGAAGTTCGTCGGGCCCGGCGACATCACCACGGACGAGGAGCTGCCCAACATGGGCGACGTGCCTTTGGGCGTGCTCACGGTGTTCCACTACTCGGCCGCGGCCGACAGGCCGGCGAACAAGGCCTTCATCGCGGCGTGGAAGAAGGAGTACGGCGAGAACTCGACCCCGAGTTTCATGTCGGTGGGCGCCTGGGATGGCATGGACGCGATCTACTACGCGATCCGCGAGCAGAACGGCAAGGTCGATCCGGACAGGACGATGGAGCTGCTCAGGAACTACAAGAACGCGAGCAGCCCGCGCGGGCCGATTTCGATCGACCCGGAGACGCGCGACATCATCCAGAACGAGTACCTGCGCGAAGTGCGCAAGGTCGGCGGCAAGCTCGAGAACGTCGAGCTCGAGACGGTGCAGAGCGCGGTCAAGGATCCCTGGAAGGTCATCAACAACAAGAAGTAAGCCGGAAACGGGTCCCCCCGCGCCACGCCCGACGTGCCGCGGGGGTTTGTTTGTCCGCACCTGACAAAAGCTGAGGGAGGGCTCACGCAGTGCAGGCAGTGCTCGCATCCGTGGTGAGCGTGGCGTTTCACGGCACAGCGCTCGGCATGATCCTCTACGTGATCTCGGTGGGCCTCTCGGTGACGATGGGCCTGATGGGTTTCGCCAATCTCGCTCACGGCGTGTTCGCCATGGCGGGCGGATACATCCTGACAACCGCCATCTCGCGCTTCGGAGTGCCCTTCCCTCTGGCGCTTGCGCTTGCCTTCCTCCTCGTCGGGGCGGCGAGCGTCGTCCTCGAGCGCCTCCTGTACTCGAGGCTCTACACGGCGAGCGACCTGGAGCAGGTGCTGTTTACGATAGGCCTGATCTTCATCGCGGTCGCGGTCGCGCGCTTCATCTACGGGACCCTGCAGCAGCCGGTGGTGCTGCCCGAGTACCTCAAGGGGCAGTTCTCGCTCCTCGGCCGCGACTTTCCGACCTACCGCGTGTTCATCATCGCTTTCAGCGCGGTGATGGTGGGGCTGCTTTGGTTCGGGGTCGAGCGCACGCGCTGGGGAGCCATGGTGCGCGCGGCGGTCGACAACCGGGCGATGGCGCAGTCGGTCGGGATCGACACCAAGCGCCTGTTCACCCTGACGTTCGCCCTGGGCAGTGGACTGGCGGGGCTCGGCGGGGGCCTGGGCGCGGAGATCATCGCGATCCAGCCGACGTATCCCTTCGAGAATCTCGTCTACTTCCTCGTTGTGGTCGCCGTCGGCGGACTGGGCAGCTTGCGCGGGCCGTTCGTCGCCGCGCTGCTGATCGGGGTCGCCGACACCGCCTGCAAATACTGGCTGCCCCAGTTCGGCGCCTTCCCCATCTACGTGGCCACCATCGCCATCCTGCTGTGGCGGCCGGCGGGACTGTTCGGGCGGCACGCATGAGCACGCACGCCGGAGGCTACAGCGCCGATCCACGCATCCGGCGCGTGGAATGGCTGCCGTGGATCGTCGCGCTCGCGGGCTTCTTCCTGCTGCCGGAATACCTGTCGCTCGGCGCGCGCATCCTGATCTACGTTCTGTATGCGCTTTCGCTCGATCTCATCGTCGGATACGCCGGAATCATCACGCTCGGGCACAGCGCCTACTTCGGCCTGGGGGCCTACGTCGCCGGGATCCTGGCGGCAAAGGCCGGCATCGCGGACCCCATGGCGCAGCTTGCGGCGTCCGCTGCAGCAGGTGCGCTGCTGGGATTGGTCACCGGCGCGATCATTCTCCGGACCCGGGCGCTGACGCTGCTCATGCTCACGCTCGCGATCACCTCGGTGCTCCTGGAGATCGCGAACAAGGCCTCGTCGCTCACCGGCGGCGCCGACGGCCTCTCAGGAGTCGTCGTCGCGCCCATTCTCGGCCTGTTCAAGTTCGACATCTTCGGCAAGACCGCCTACCTCTACTGCCTGGTGGTGCTGCTCGTCGGATGGTGGCTGATCAGGAAGCTGATCTATTCGCCCTTCGGCACCTCGCTTACCGGAGTGCGCGAGAACAGCCTGCGCATGCATGCGATCGGCGCGCCGGTCTACTGGCGCCTGGTGCTCGTGTATACGCTCTCTGCGACGATTGCGGGAATCGCGGGAGGGCTGATCACGCAGACCAACCAGTTTGTCGGCCTGAACGTGCTCTCCTTCGAGTCGGCCGGCGAGCTGCTCGTGATGTTGATCCTCGGAGGCGTCGGGCGGATCTACGGCGCATTCGTCGGACCCGTTGTGTACCTCGTCGCGCAGGACCTTCTCGCAAAGCAGTTTCCCGAGTACTGGTACCTGGGCATCGGAACGATGCTGGTGCTCGTGGTGCTGTTCGCCCGCGGGGGAATCCTCGGCATCGTCGACTCCCTGATCGCGAAGCTGCGGAGGAAAGCGTGAGCGTGGCTCTCGAGACCCGCGGCCTGTGCAAGAGCTTCGGCGCGCTCACCGTGGCCGAGCAGATCAATTTCCGACTCGAGTCCGGCGCGCGCCACGCTCTCATCGGGCCGAACGGCGCGGGAAAGACGACCTTCGTCAACATGCTCACGGGAGTGCTGTCCCCCTCGTCGGGGCGCATCCTGCTCGCCGGCGAGGACATCACCGAGCTCGGTCCGGCCAAGCGGGTAAAGCGCGGCCTGGGCCGGACGTTCCAGATCAACGCCCTGTTCCGGCGCCTGTCCGTGCTCGACAACGTCGCGCTCGCGGTCGCCGAGCGCCTAGGCGTGGCTTCCCGCAAGCTGCGCGCCGCCAGCGCCCACCCCGAGGTGCGCAACGAGGGCATGGATCTGCTTTCCACCCTGGGCCTCGCGGAGGACGCGAGCCAGCGGATCCTCGACCTGCCCTACGGAAAGCAGCGCCTGGTCGAGATCGCGATCGCGCTGGGCCTCAGGCCCAAGGTCCTGCTGCTCGACGAGCCCGCCGCCGGCGTTCCTTCGCTCGAGTCGCACCGTATCCTCCAGGTTCTCGACAAGCTGCCGCGTGACATCGCGATCCTCATCATCGAGCACGACATGGATCTGGTGTTCCGCTTCGCGCAGCGCATCACGGTGCTGGTTCAGGGCGAAGTGCTCGTCGAGGGCACGCCCGAGGAGATCGGGCGGGACAAGCGCGTCCACCAGGTCTACCTCGGGGAGCAGCGCCATGCCTGAGGCCCTGTCGCTCAAGGACGTGCGCGCCGGCTACGGCGAGACCGTCGTGATCGAGGACATCGGGTTTTCGCTGCCCGAGCGGGGCTCGCTGTGCGTGCTGGGCCGCAACGGGGTCGGCAAGACCAGCCTGCTCGCGACCATCATGGGCCATACGACGTTCCACTCCGGGAGCATCGAGTATCGCGGCGGGCGTATCGAGAGGCTCACGGTCTACGCGCGAAACCGCCTGGGCGTGGGCTACGTTCCGCAGACCCGTGACATCTTTCCCTCGCTGACGGTGGAGGAGAACCTCACCGTCGCCGCGCGGCCCGGCCGCTGGACGCTCGAGCGCGTGCACGATCTCTTTCCCAGGCTGGGGGAACGCGGCAGGCACTGGGGCAACCAGATCTCAGGCGGCGAGCAGCAGATGCTCGCGATCGGCCGGGCGCTCATGGGGAATCCGTCCGTTCTCCTCATGGACGAGCCGCTCGAGGGGCTCGCCCCGATCATCGTGGAGGTGCTGCTGCAGGCGCTGCAGCGCCTGATCCGCGAGGATTCGCTCGCCGTGATCCTGGTCGAGCAGCACGCCAAGCTCGCGCTCGAGACGACCCAGGCCGCCCTCGTCCTCAACCGGGGCCGCATCGCCTACAGCGGACCGAGCGCAGACCTTCTCGCCGATCCGCAGCGGCTCACCAGTCTTGTGGTAGCTTGAGGCATGGCGCCATGCTTGCCCGGCTGTTCGCCTTCCTACTCGCCGCGATGACCTACATGAACTCTTCCGACGCACAGGACAGGAACGCCGCCGCACGCGCGCGGATGGTCGAGGAGATCTCGGCGATGGCGCGCGAGACCGGTGGCGAGACGGGGCGCCCGAAATTCGGCGACGCGGTCATGGCCGCGATGGGAAAGGTGCCGCGCCACCGCTTCGTACCTCCCTCGGAGGAAGACTTCGCGTACGACAACCGTCCTCTTCCGATCGGCGAAGGCCAAACGATCTCGCAGCCCTACATCGTCGCGCTGATGACCGACCTGCTCGACCCGAAGCCCACCGACCGCGTGCTCGAGGTGGGTACCGGCTCGGGTTACCAGGCAGCGGTGCTCGCGGAGTTGGTCGCCAGGGTATACACCATCGAGATCGTCGAGCCGCTCGGCAAACGCGCGGCGAAGGTTCTCGCTGAACTGGGCTACCGCAACGTCGAAGCACGCGTCGGCGACGGCTACAGCGGCTGGCCTGCGGCGGCGCCATTCGACGCCATCATCGTCACTGCGGCACCGCCCGAAGTCCCGCAACCTCTGATCGACCAGCTCAGGGCCGGCGGCCGCATGGTCATCCCGGTGGGCGGATCATTCATGTCGCAGGAACTGTTGCTCGTGCACAAGGAGCCCGACGGCAAGACCACGACTCGGCGGGCCCTGCCGGTGAGGTTCGTCCCGCTGACGCGGGAGCGAGGCAACGTGGCAAAATAGAGGCCATGAGAGACTACTGGCTGAGCAAGCTTTTCTTCGACCTTCAGAGCTCCCCTCCCCTGGGAGCCGAATACCGCACCGACCGTAAGAAGATCCTCGACCGCTACCCGCTCAAGCCCGAGGTGCGCAAGGCGGTCGAGCGCGACGACGTGGCGTTCCTCGCGGCGCGCGTCAATCCCTATCTGCTGCGCTTCTACTTCGTCGTGACCGGCATGCCGGAAAACGAGTTCCTGAAGAAAGTCCGCAACGCGGGAGCCGAAACGGCCGCGAGGTCCAGCCATGGCTGAGCTCGTCGGCGTCTACGCGGCTAGCCACGCGCCGCTCATCGTCCGCGGGTGGACGGACGTGAGCGTTCCCAACCAGGAGAGCCTGACGCGCTCGATGACCGAGTTGGGACGCCGCATGAAGGCCGCCAAGCCCGACGTGATCGTCGAGATCGCTCCCGACCACTGGGTGAACTTCTTCATCAACAACCTGCCCAGCATCTGCGTCGGCATGGGAGAGGAGCACGATGGGCCGGCCGAGCCGTGGATGAAGGATTGCCCGTACAAGAAGATCAAGGGCCATCCCAGGCTCGCGCAGCATATCGTCGAGACTGCGCTCGAGCGCGACTTCGAGCCGTCGGTGTCGCACCACCTGACGCTCGACCACGGTTTCTGCATCCCGCTGTGGCGCGGGGGCCTCGATCCCCTGCCCCCCATCGTGCCGATCATCTTCAACGATCTCGAGCCGCCGTACCCGACGGTGCGGCGCTGCCTGCAATGGGGCGCAATGCTCGCCGAGGCCGTGCGCAGCTACCCGGAGGACATCCGGATCGCGCTGCTCGCGACCGGCGGCCTCTCCCACTCGATCGGCGAGCCCACCATGGGAGAAATCGACGAGCCCTTCGACCGCGAGTGCATCCGGCATTTCGAGGGCGGGGACGAGCGGCGCCTCGTCGACTTCCTGAACGAGCGCCTGCCCACCATAGGTAACGGCGCCGCGGAGATCCGCAACTGGGTCGCTGCCCACGGCGCGGCGGGCAAGCGCGGCTTCGAGCTGATCGGATACTGCAACTGCCCCGAGGTGTACGTGGGCTGCGGCTTCGCATCGTGGAACCTGGGCGCCCGCGCCTGAGCGGAAACCGCTTGCTTCAGACCACGATCGCCGGTAGCCTGCCCAAGCCCGCCTGGCTCGCCGAGCCGAAGAAGCTCTGGGCGCGCTGGCTGCTGGAAGGCGCGCTGCTCGATGAGGGCAAGCGCGACGCGATGCGCCTGGTCCTTTCCGACCAGGAGGCCGCCGGCATCGACATCGTCACCGACGGCGAGCAGACGCGCCGGCACTTCGTCACCACCTTCATCGAGTCCCTCGACGGGGTCGACTTCGAGCACAAGCGCACCGTCCGCATCCGCAACCGCTACGACGCCGACGTTCCGGTCGTTGTCGGCAAGGTGGCGCGCAAGCGGCCGGTGTACGTCGAGGATATCCGCTTCCTGCGCTCGCTCACGCGCCACCGCATCAAGGCGACCCTGCCCGGCCCCATGACGATGGTCGACACGCTGTACGACGATCACTACCGGAGCCGCGAGAAGTTGGCGCGCGAATTCGCCGCCATCCTGAACCAGGAAGCGCGCGAGCTCGAACGCGCCGGCGCCGACGTCATCCAGTTCGACGAGCCCGCCTTCAACGTGTACATGGACGAAGTGAGGGACTGGGGCATCGCCGCGCTCGAGGCCGCAGCCGCGGGGCTGAAGTGCAAGACGGCGGTGCACATCTGCTACGGCTACGGCATCAAGGCCAACAACGACTGGAAGAAGACCCTGGGCTCGGAGTGGCGGCAATACGAGTCGACCTTCCCGCTGCTCGCGAGATCGAAGATCGACCAGGTTTCGCTCGAGTGCGCCAGTTCGCACGTCCCGCTCGACCTCCTGGGGCTTCTAAAGGGCAAGGATGTGATGGTCGGGGCGATCGACGTCGCGAGCGACTCGGTCGAGAGCGCGGAGCAGGTCGCGGCGACCATCCGCGCCGCGATGAAGTTCGTCCCCGCGGAGAAGCTTTATCCCTGCACGAACTGCGGCATGGTTCCCCTGGCGCGCGACGTCGCGGCCGGGAAGCTCAGGGCGCTCGCGGCGGGAGCGGCCGTGGTCCGCAAGGAACTCTCGGCATAAGGTCCCGGTGCGCCGCCTCGTCGCCCTGCTTCTCCTTCTCGCCGGCGCAGCGCTGGCGCAGGCGGCTACCCCGCCCAGGCTCGTTGTCGTGATCGTCGTCGACGGCCTGCCGCAGGAACAGGTCATCAAGTACCGTGACCAGTACGGGCCGGGCGGCTTCAACCTCCTGCTTCAGAGAGGCGCATGGTTTGGCAACGCGCACCAGGCCCACGCCGTGACGCTGACCGCGCCGGGCCACACGGCCGTCCTGACCGGCGCCTACCCCTACCAGAGCGGCATCATCGCCAACGAGTGGACGGACCCCAGGACGCTCGAGGAGACCTACTGCACCGGGGATACGGCGCATACCTACATCGGCGAGGAAACCAAGAAGCTAGACGGCACCTCGCCGGCGAACCTGCGCGTCTCCACGGTGGGCGACGAGCTGCGCTACGCGAACGGCGGGCAGTCCCGCGTCATCGCGGTATCGGGCAAGGACAGAGGCGCGATCCTGCTTGCGGGCAAGACCGGCACAGCCTACATGTACATGGAGAAGAGCGGCCGCTTCGCGAGCAGCACCTACTACATGAAGGAGCACCCGCGCTGGTGGGAAACCTTCTACGCGGGCCGCCCGCAGGATCGCTGGGTCGGAAAGCCCTGGACGCTCGTGCTCCCCGAATCCGCCTACGCGCGCTCGATCGCCGACGGCCAGCCGTGGTTTCCGAACTATCGCGGGATGGGGAACCACCTCCCCCTCGCGCTCCCGGCCAAGGCGGACGCGGTCTACTACGGCAGGCTCATGAGAACACCCTACGGCGACGTGGCGACGCTCGATTTCGCCCGCGCGGCAATCGAGGGCGAGCACCTCGGCGGCGGCACGGCTCCCGACCTGCTCGGCGTCAGCCTCTCCACGCACGACTACGTCAACCACGGCTTCGGCCCGGAGAGCCGGGAGTCGCACGACCACGTGCTGCACCTGGATCGCGCGCTCGCCTCGTTCTTCGACTATCTCGCCAAGCGCTTCGGTCCGGACGGCGCGCTGATCGTGCTCACGGCGGACCACGGCTTCCTCAACGTCCCGGAGTACGCGCTGTCGAAGGGCTATCCGGGCGTGCGCATCGACTCGAAGGGGCTGCTCGCCGACCTCAACGAGAACCTCGCCGCGCGCTTTGGACCCGGCACCTGGGCGCGGGCCGTCTCCTACCCCACCGTCATCCTCGATCGAAAGCTGATCGACGAGAAGAGGATTGCGCCCGCGGAGATCGAGTGGGCGGCGGCGCACGCGGTTTCCGAGTACCCGGGCATCGCCGCTGTATACACGCGCACTCAGCTCGAAGGCGGCGCGCTCACCGGGCGGCTGGGGACCCTGGTCCAGCGTTCATGGAACAGGCAGCTGAGCGGAGATCTCTACCTCGTGCAGCGCCCCTACGCGATGTTCGGCAGCAACGCCGCCACGCACGGCAGCCCCTATCCCTACGACACCAACGTCCCGCTGATGCTCTACGGCGCGCCGTGGATCCGGCCGGGGGCCTTCGGGTCCTACGCCGAGGTGGTCGACCTCGCCCCGACCCTCGCCTTCCTGCTCGGCACGCGTCCGCCTTCGGCGAGCGAAGGACGGGTGCTCACGGAAATCCTCGCGCCCGCGAGAAGCGCGCAACCGGCGAAGAAGGGCTAACCTCTCCCCTTCGCCGCGTGGATGGCGTGCCACACGCGGTCCGGCGTGTACGGGAAATCCAGGGTGTCGATCCCCAGATGGCGCAGCGCGTCGACGACGGCGTTCGCCACCGCGGGCACCGCACCCGTTGTCCCGGCTTCTCCCGCGCCCTTCACCCCGAGAGGATTGCCGGGCGACGGTATGGAGCGGTCGTACAGGCGGATGTCCGGCATGCCGTCGGCGCGCGGCATCTCGTAATCCATGAAGGTGCCGGTGAGCAGCTGGCCGCTGGCCTTGTCGTAGATCGCGTGCTCGCCCATCGCCTGCCCTATTCCTTGCGCGATGCCGCCGTGCAATTGTCCATCTAGGAGAATGGGGTTGATGACCCTGCCGCAGTCGTCGACCGCCGTGTAGCGCAGGATGCGGACGACGCCGGTCTCCGGGTCGACCTCCACTTCCGCGACGTGCGCGCCCGTCGGGAAGGAGCGCGGCAGCGGAATCTCGCCGCTCGAGTCGAGCTGTCCCGGGTGCTTCCTCGCGAGATCCTCGATGCCGACCGAGATGTCGGTCCCCTTCACGCGGAACCGGCCCTGCCTGAATTCCAGGTCGGTCGGGGCGACTTCCAGGTCCTTTGCGGCGAGCGCCGTGCCCTTCTTCACCACCTCGCGCGCCGCCACGAGCAGCGAGCCGCCGTGCGCCATCATCGAGCGCGAGCCTATCGTCCCTTCGCCCACGAGCATCGGCCCGTCGGGATCGCTGGCGCGCAGCGTGATCTTCTCGGGATCCATGCCGAGCGCCTCGCCCACCACCTCGGGGTAGACGGTCTCGTGTCCCTGGCCCGAGGGCCCCGCCATCGAGTACAGCAGCGCGTTGCCGGACTCGCCGAACTTGATCATCGCCTCTTCCTTGGGGGCGGCGCCGGCGCCCGCGGGCTCGACGAACACCGCACAGCCGATGCCGCGGAGCATCCCGCGCTTCCTCGCTTCGGCGCGGCGCGCTTCGAACGTTTTCCATTCGCCCTTCGCAAGCGCGTCCTCGAGCAGGCCTGGCGGGTCGCCGCTGTCGTAGACCGAATGGGGGTGAGGCGTCTGGTAGGGAAACGCTTCCTTCGGGATGAGGTTGCGCCGGCGCAGCTCGACGCGGTCGATCTTCATCTCGCGCGCCGCCTCCTCGACGAGGCGCTCCGCGAGATAGCACACGTTGGGACGCCCCGCGCCGCGGTAAGCCGTGGTCGGCGTGGTGTTGGTCAACGCGAGGCGGTGCCGGCCGTACATCACGGGGATGCGGTACAGATTCACGGCGTGCAGGCCCGGCGGGAGGGTATTGATGAGCGCGCCCGGAGAAGACAGGTAAGCGCCCATGTTCACGAACCAATTGATGCGGATCGCCAGGAAGTTCCCCTGCGCGTCGAGGGCGAGCTCCCCGACCAGCCTGGCCGCGCGGCCGTGATAGTCCGACACGAAAGTCTCGGAGCGCGTCGACGTCCACTTCACCGGCCGCCCCAGCTCCTTCGCGGCGAGCATTGCCACGCAATACTCGCTGTAAGCGTCCGAGCGGATGCCGAATCCCCCGCCCACGTCCTGGGCGTGGACCATGATCTTCTCCGCGGGGATCCCAGTGATACCGCTCGCGCTTCCGCGCATCAGCGTCAGCCCCTGCGAGCTCGTGTAGAGATCGTAGCGGTCGGTCTTCGGATCGTAGGCCGCAAGGCAGGCCTTGGGCTCCATCGGGTTGCCGACCATGCGCTGACTGTCGAGCTCGACGCGGGTCACGTGCGCCGCGCGCGCGAAGGCCGCGGCCGTCTTCGCCTCGTCGCCATACTCGTAGTCGAAGCACAGGTTGCCGGGAATGTCCGGGTAGAGCTGCTCGGCTCCGGCCGAGAGCGCGGCCTGCGCGTCCACGACGACCGGAAGATCGCGGTAGTCGACCTCGATCCTCTCGGCCGCGTCCTGCGCGGCGGCTGCGGAATCCGCCACCACCAGCGCGACTTCCTGTCCGACGAAGCGCACGCGCCCGTTCGCGAGTCCGTCGCGGTGCGGCACCTTGATGCCGGCGCCGCCGCGGCCGGGATAGCGAGCGATGTTGGGCGTGGACTTGAAGCCCGCTTTCGCCGTGTCCGCGCCGGTGAACACCGCGACCACGCCGGGGGATTTCGCCGCCTCGCGCGTGTCGATCGACGCGATCTCGGCATGGGCGCGATCCGAGCGCAGGAAGGAGGCGTACAGCTGGCCGGGGAGATTCCAGTCGGAGGTGTATTTCCCCTGTCCTGTGACCAGCCTCGGATCCTCGCGCCGGCCCTTGAATACCGCAGTCATCTGCGTACCCCCGGAAGATGCAAATCGAAACGCTCGGGGGCTACCCGGCTATCGAACGTTTGGAGACGGATGCGGAATTCTACGCCGCTTTGACCGAGGACGAGGGCGAGCGCAGGCTGCCCGGCGTGCACATGACGACGCGGTTCCGCCCGGCGGACTTCGCCTTGTAGAGGGCGATGTCCGCGGCGCGCAGGACGGCCTGCACGCTGTCCCCGTAGGCAGGGAAGCTCGCCAGCCCTATCGAGACGGTGAGCTTGAGCGTCCCGTCGCCCGCGAGAATGCTCGCCTGCTCTATCGTCCTGCGCACCGCTTCGGCGCGCGAGCGCAGCGCCGTCTTCCCCGTCCCCGGAAGAATGATGACGAACTCCTCCCCGCCGGCCCGGCAAGCAATATCCTCTTCGCGCACGCACGACGCGAGCTCCTCGGCGACTCCGCGCAGCGCGCTGTCGCCGGTCTCGTGTCCCAGGGTGTCGTTCACCCTCTTGAAGTGATCCACGTCGATGGCCATGACCCCGACCGGCGCGCCGACGCGGCGCGCGCGCAGGACCTCGCGGTGCAGGCTCTCCTCGAGCTGGCGCCGGTTGTACAGCCCGGTGAGCGGGTCCCGCATCGCTTGCAGGTTCAGGTCGAGCTGGCACATGGCCTGCCGCGCGAGGATGCGCAGCGTGTCGAGCTGCCTTGCGTCGAGCTGGCGGGGCACGAAGTCGGCCACGCACAGCGTGCCGAGAGCGTGGTCCTGCGGAGTGACCAGGGGCGCTCCCGCGTAGAAGCGTATGCGCGGCGAGCCGGCGACCAGCGGATGGGCGGCAAAGCGCAGATCCTCGAAGGCGTCGGGCACGATGAAGACGTCGCGCTGGCGGATCGCGTGCCCGCAGAAGAAATCGGGGTATGGGACCTCGCGGATGTCCATGCCGTGGGCCGACTTGAAGAACAGCCTGCTCGTGTCGACCAGGCTCACCAGCGACAGCGGCGTCTCGCAGATCTTGGCCGCGAGGCAGGTCAGGTCATCGAAACGCGCTTCCCGCCCGGTGTCAAGCACGCAGTAGCCGCGGAGCGCGGAAAGCCGCGCGCTCTCCTCGGCCCCGGAGGACTGGCGCCGCGCGACCGCGCTCCCTGATTGCTCAGCGGCCATTTTCGTATTCGCTATCGGACGACGGGGAGCGACAATCTACACCGGGTGCGAAGCGAGTACAAGGCTGAAGAAGTTGTTCCTGAAGCAAGTCCGATAAGGCATTGCGATTGAAAGTACTTTAGCGGCGGCTTATCTCGCCGAGCCCCACACTTCGGTCGCGACCTCGACGACGCGCTCGAGCTTGCGGCGCTGCACATCCTCCGAGACCGGATTTCCGCGGAACGTGCTCGCGAAGCCGCATTGCGGGCTGACGCAGAGGTTCTCGATCGGCACGTATTTTGCCGCGGCGTCGATGCGCCGCTTGAGCGCGTCCTTCGACTCCAGCTCCGGCACCTTGGTGCTGACGAGGCCAAGCACCACGCGCTTCGACGAGCCCCTTGGCAGGAAGCGCAGCGGCTCGAAACCGCCGGAACGCTCGTCGTCGTACTCGAGGAAAAAGGCGTCGGCGTTCACCCGGGTCAGCAGCACCTCGGCGACGGGCTCGTAGCCTCCGCGCGCCGCCCACTGCCCCACCGAATTGCCGCGGCAAACGTGGATCCCGACGGTCATCCCCGCGGGGCGGCCGGCGATCGCCGCGTTGATCAGGTCGGCGAACCGGCCGGGCAGGCGGGCGAGGTCGTAGCCGTCGCGCCGGTAGGTCTCGGCGAGCTTGGGATCGCACAGGAAGGCGAAATTGGTGTCGTCGAGCTGCACGTAGCGGCAGCCGGCCTCGCCAAGCTGGCGCAGCTCTTCCCGGTAGACCTTCGCGATGTCGGTGTGCAGCTCCTCGAGGTCCGGGTACGCGTCGACGCTGACGGCCGCGCGTCCTCCGCGAAGGAGCATGGTCGGCGACGGCATCGTCTGCTTCGGAGTGCGCGCGGTGTTCGCCTTCACGAAGAGGAAGTTTTCCACCTCGATCGGGCGCGCGTGGCGCAGCTTGCCGGTGATCGCGAAGGCGCGCGGCGCGAAGGGCTTGCCGCTCTCCTCCTTCTTGCGGTCGAAGCCGCTCACCGTGTCCTTCACGTCGAGCCGCCCGGCCGCCTTCGCTCCGTCGAGCTTCTCGATGAAGTCGGCGTGGAACGAGGTACGCCGGTACTCGCCGTCGGTGATCGCGTGCAGGCCCACCGACTCCTGCATGCGGATGACGTCGCGGATACAGCGGTCCTGCAGCTCGCGCAGCGCCGCCGGCCCGTACTGTCCCTGCAGCGACTTCTCGTGCGCCTCGCGCAGCTCGGGCGCGCGCAGCAGGCTGCCGACCTGGTCGGCGCGGAACGGGCCCACGGCTAGCTCCAGCTCGCGAACCCCAGGCCGATTCCGGTCCCGGCGGGCGTGCGGTAGGACGGCGTATAGGAAATCCACTTCAGATCGAGGTGGGTCGCGGCGCTCGCGACAACGATCCAGTTGCGGATCTCGGAGCTCCCGGCTTTCAGGCGCCTGGGATCGAGTCCGGCGAGGAAGTCGAGGTCCTTCTTCTTCAGTGCCGCGATCACCGAGTGGTCCAGGTCCTCCTCGACGACGAAATGGCTGAGGCCTCCCGAGGCGAGCACGCCGATGCGCAGATCCTCGGGATAGGCCTCGAGCAGCTCGCGCAGCGCCTTTCCGAAGCGCACGCAGCGCTTCGGCAGCGGAGGATTGGGCGGATTGTAGGTGTTCAGGAAGATCGGAACGACGGGGAGCATGCGCGCGCCGTCGCCCTTGAGGTACCACCGGTGGACGAAGGAATAGGCGTGGCCCTCGCTCTGCGCGTCGCCGAGCCCTGCGACCGCGGCGATGTCGAACTCGCGCTCGATCAGGCCTTCGATCAGCCTGAGCGCGAGCGCCTTGTGGCAGGGATAGTCGGCGTCCGCGTCGTCCTCGTAGCGACGCATCTGCGCGCGGTTGTACCACTCCTCGGGCCAGCTGAAGCGCTTCGCGTTCGCGCGCGCGGCGTTGCGGATGCTCTCGCCGTAGTAGATCCCGATCGAGGGCATGTGCTGGTCCTGGAACAGCTCGTGCTGGTCGTCGCCGACGATCACCAGCGCGTCCAGGCGCGCATCCGCGATCTCCCGGCGCATGCGCTTCATCGCCTCGTGCACTTCGTGGTAGCGCGCGGTGACGGCGTCGTCGGAGACCAGCTCGGCGATGTTCGCAGGCGCCCGCGCGAGCACGTCCTGGTAGGAGCGGGGCCTTCCCTCGCCGTCGTAATACTTCATGCGCAGGTCGCTCTGCCGGAAGCCGCGCAGCCAGTCCTGCAGCTCGGCCGCGAGCATCACGCTGTGGGAGGATCCGAAGGCGGCGGCGAGCCTGGCCATGTCAGTCGGGCTTCGCGCCCGAAACCTTGACGACGCGGGTCCAGCGCTCGCGCTCGCGCGACGCCCACGCGGCGAACTCCTCGGGCATGCCGCTCTTGGGCACCAGTCCGAAGGACTTCATCTTGGCCTTGGTCGCGGGACGCTCGATGAGCTCGTTCAGCTTCGCGTTGAGCATCGCGACGATGTCCTTCGGTATGCCCGCGGGCGCGACGATGCCCGTCCCCGAGGTCGAGGTCACCGCCGGGTAGCCGCTCTCTGCGAGCGTCGGGACGTCGGGCAGATCGGCGTTGCGCTCGGCGCCCGTGATGGCGATCGCGCGGACCTCGCCCGTCTTCACCCTGGGGCTGAACAGGTCGAACAGGACGTCGGCCTGCCCGGCGATCACCGCGGTCAGCGCGGGCCCTCCGCCCGAATACGGAACGTTGAGCGCGTCGATCCCGGTCTCCATCTTGAACAATTCGTACGTGAGATGCGGCAGGGTGCCGACCCCGGCGGTGGCGAAATTCAGCTTGCCCGGATGCGCCTTTGCCCAGGCGACCAGCTCCTGCACCGAGCGGTAAGGCACCCTGGGATTGGCGACCAGGAGCTGCGGCGAGTTGGACACGAACCCGACCGGCGAGAACGCCTTCGCAGGATCGTAGGGCATGTTCGCGCCCTGGAGCGCGGGATTCACCGCTAGCACGCTCGTATTGGCGTAGAGCAGCGTGTAGCCGTCGGGGGCCGAGCGCGCCACGTACTCGCCCGCCAACAGGCCGCCCGCGCCTACGCGGTTCTCGACCACGAAGCGCTGGCCAACGAGGCTCGACAGGCCGTCGGCGATGAGCCGGGCGGGAACGTCGGTGGGCCCGCCCGCGGGCGCCGGTACGATGAGCCGGACCGGCTTCTGCGGATAGGGCTGCGCCACAGCCTGTACCGCGGCGAGTGCGAGCGCCGCAAGGATGAGCCTGCCGATCAAAGCGCCGCCACCGTCTGCACCTCGAGGAGATACTGCTCGCCCACCAGGCGGTCGATGATGAGGAGCGTGTTGGGCGGATAGGCGCCATCCGGAAAGAACTTGCCGAATTCGCGGGCGCGGAACGCCCGCAGCTTGGGCACGTCCTGGGAATGGACGAGGTAGGTGGTGAACTGCACGACGTTCTTCCACCCTCCCCCGACCGCCTTGAGCGCTGCCTCGACGTTCGCATAGACCTGCCGGCACTGGGCGTCGAAATCGTCCGCCCCGACGAGGTTGCCCGCCTTGTCGGTGGCGAGCTGTCCCGCTATGAAGACAAGCTCGCCGCCCTTCACGCGGGCGATCTGCGAATACTGGCCGAGGGGCTTGCCCATCGTCTCGGGATTGATCATCTTGATGTCCGCGCTCATCGCCGTCCCCCGGTATCGCTCGCGCTGCATATGATAGCCTGTCGACCCATGAAATTCTCCCTCGCCGCCATTGCGTCGGCGGTCGTGTGCGCCGCGGCGCTCGCCCAGGAGTATCCGTCGAGGCCCGTGCGCATCGTCGTCCCCTACGCGGCCGGCGGCAACGCCGACATCCTGGGGCGCACGCTCGCGCAGAAGCTGGGCGACGCGCTCAGGCAGCCATTCGTCGTGGAGAACCGCGCCGGCGCGAACGGCGGCATTGGCACCGATTTCGTCGCCAAGTCGGTGCCCGACGGCTACACGCTGCTCATCACCGCGAGCGGCCCGCTGACGGTGAACCCGACCCTCTACAAGGGCGTGCCCTACGATCCGGTCAAGGACTTCGCGCCGATCTCGGAATGCGCCGTGTACCAGTACGTGCTGGTGGCGCTGGCGTCCTCCCCGTGGAAGAGCATCGCCGACATCGTCGCCGCCGCGCGCGCGAAGCCTGGCGCAATATCGTACGGATCGACCGGCGTGGGCGGCGGCAACCACCTTTCCGGGGAGCTGTTCGCGCTCGCGACCGGCACGCAGCTCACCCACGTCCCGTACAAGGGCAGCGCCCCGGCGCTCTCGGATCTCCTCGGCGGCCAGCTCTCTATGATGTTCGATACCGTCATCACATCCGTCCCGCACATACGCGCCGGAAAGCTGCGCGCTTTCGCGGTGTCGAGCGCGAAGCGCGCCTCCAGCCTGCCCGAGGTCCCGACCATGCAGGAAGCGGGCATCAAGGGCTTCGACATCTCGCAGTGGCAGGGGCTGCTTGCGCCCGCCGGGACGCCGAGGAGCGTCGTCGACCGGCTCAACGCCGAGACGATCCGCGCCATGCATGCCGCGGACGTGCACGAGCGCATCGCGGTCCAGGGCGGCAACGACATCGTCACCGGAACGCCCGAGGAGCTCGCCGCCCTGATCCGGAGCGACCTGCAGGCGTACGCGAAGCTGATCAGGGACGCAAAGATCCCCGCTCAATGAGGATCCTCGTTCTGCCCGGCGACGGCATCGGGCCGGAGATCACGGCGGCGACCCTCGCGGTGCTCGAGCGCGCGAATGGGCTGTACAAGCTGGGCCTGGAGTGGCAGCACGAGGAGATCGGCCTTGCTTCGCTCAAGAACGAGGGCACGACGCTTCCTCCGCGCGTGCTCGATGCGGCGCGCGCCGCGGCCGGAGTCATCCTCGGGCCGCTCGCGACCTACGACTATCCGGCGCGCGACAGAGGCGGCGTCAACCCTTCGGCGCAGCTGCGCACCAAGCTCGACCTCTACGCCAACATCCGCCCTGCCAAGTCGCGCCTGGGCGTCGGGCTCACCGGAAAGCCCGTCGACCTCGTGATCTACCGGGAGAACACCGAGGGGTTCTACGCCGACCGCAACCTGCACGAAGGAGTGGGCGAGTTCATGCCGACACCGGACATGGCGATGTCGTTGCGCCGCGTGACGGCCGCGTGCTCCGAGCGCATCGCCCGGCGCGCCTTCGAGGCCGCGGCACGCCGCCGCGGCAAGGTCACGGCCGTGCACAAGGCCAATGTCTTCCGGGTGTCCGACGGCCTGTGGCTGCGCGAGGTGCGCAAGGTGGCGAAGCAATTCCCGAAGGTCCAGCTCGAGGAAGTCATCGTCGACGCCATGGCGGCACTGCTGCTTCGAGACCCGATGCGCTTCGACGTCATCGTCGCCGAGAACATGTACGGGGACATCCTCTCGGACGAGGCCTCCGAGCTCTCCGGCGGGCTCGGCCTGGGCGGCTCGATCAACGCCGGCGACACCTGGTGCCTCGCCCAGGCGCAGCACGGCTCTGCGCCCGACATCGCGGGCCAGGACCGCGCCAACCCCAGCTCCCTCATCCTCTCGGCGGCGATGCTGCTCGAATGGATCGCCGCCCGGAACGGGGTCCAAGCCCTCGCGGCCGCCGCCGGCAAGATCGACGCGGCGGTCGACGCGGCCCTGAAGGATCCGGCGACGCGCACTGCGGATCTCGGCGGGGCGCTCGGGACGAAGGAATTTGCAAAAGCGGTCGCGGCAGGACTATCGTAGTCGACGTTCCCTCCCTCCCGAAGGAGCAGACCATGAGACGGCTCGTTCCTCTGATCGCCGCCGCAGCGCTTTCCGCCTGCGGGGCGGATGTCGCAAGCAGCGCGGCCACGGCGGCGGCGCTGAAGAAGCAGGAGCTCGAGCAGGGCAAGAAGACCATGGACCAAGCGCAGCAGAAGATCAACCAGGCGATGGATCAGCTGCAGCAGTCCCAGCAGAATCGCGAGAACGCTTCCGACAAGTAGGCCTCAGGTCCGCGCCGGCACCGGCGCGTCTTCCACGGAGGGCTCGGGCTGAGGCTCGATGTCGTCGCGCGGCCTCTCCTCGGGCGGCTCGGTTTCGGTCTCCTTCGCGACGACGTCATGCGCGAGGAACCCACCCGACTGGTGACGCCACAGCCTCGCGTAGTGGCCGCCGAGGCGCAGCAGCTTCTCGTGGCTTCCCTCCTCGACGATGCGCCCCGCGTCGAGCACGATCAGGCGGTCCATGCGCGCGATCGTCGACAGGCGGTGGGCGATGGCGATCACGGTCTTGCCTTCCATGAGGCCGAGGAGCTGCTCCTGGATGGCGAGCTCGACCTCGCTGTCGAGCGCCGAAGTGGCCTCGTCCAGGATCAGGATGGGCGCGTCCTTCAGCACCACGCGCGCGATGGCGACGCGCTGGCGCTGGCCGCCCGAGAGCTTCACGCCGCGCTCGCCGACGTGGGCCTCGTAGCCCTCGCGCCCCTTCCAGTCCTTGAGGCCGGCGATGAAGTCGTGCGCCTGCGCCTTGCGCGCCGCGGCGCGCAGCTGCTCGTCGCTCGCCTCGGGCCGGCCGTAGCGGATGTTCGCGGCGATGGAGCGGTGCAGCAGCGAGGTGTCCTGCGTCACCATCCCGATGGCGGCGCGCAGGCTCTCCTGCGTCACCTCGCGGATGTCCTGCCCGTCGATCCGGATGCTGCCGTGCTCGAGGTCGTAGAAGCGCAGCAGCAGGTTCACCAGCGTCGACTTGCCCGAGCCAGAACGCCCCACCAGGCCGACGCGCTCGCCGGGGCGGATGGTGAAGTCGAGACGGTCGAGCACGGGCTCCCCGCCCGTCCGGCCATAGTCGAAGCTCACGTGCTCGAAGCCTATCTCGCCGCGGCTCACCTCGAGCTTGCGCGCTCCGGGGCGGTCGACGCCGGTCAGGGGGACGGCTATGGTCTGCATGCCTTCCTGCACCACGCCGATGTTCTCGAAGATGCTCGTCACCTCCCAGCTCACCCAGCCGGCCACGTTGGCGATCTGCCAGGCGAGCGGCAGTGCCGTGGCGACCACGCCCGCGCTCACGGCCCCCTGCCCCCACAGGACGATGCCGATCGCCGCGGTGCCGACGAGCAGCACGGCGTTCATGCACGAGAGCGCGAAGATGAACTGCGAGATCAGCCGCATATGGGCGCCGATCGCTCCCTGGTGCTCGTCGATCACCTCGCGCACGTAGGCGTCCTCGTCGGCAAGCCTGGCGAAGAGCTTCACGGTGAGGATGTTGGTGTAGCTGTCGACGACCCGCGCCATGACGTGCGAGCGCACTTCCGAGCTCGCGCGGGCCAAGTCGCGCATGCGCGGCACGAAATACCGCAGGAACACGAGGTACCCGAGGAACCATGCGAGCGTCGGCACCCCGAGCCGCCAGTCCGAGATCGCCATGAGCACGAAGGCGCTCACGCCGTAGACGACGATGTACCAGATCCCGCGGATGCTCGACATGACGCTCTCGCGCAGCGCGTTCGCGGTCTGCATCACGCGGTTCGCGATGCGGCCGGCGAAGTCGCCCTGGAAGAAGGGCCAGCTCTGGCGGACGACGTGCCAGTGGCTTTGCCAGCGAATGAGGCTGGTCGCGCCCGGGATGATCGCGTTCTGGCGCAGCGCGACGTCACAAAGGATCACCAGAGGGCGCACGAGCAGCACCAGCCCGACCATGCCGGCGAGCAAGGGCCACTGCAGGGCGAGCTCCGCCTTCCGGTCCGCCGCCCCCATGAGGGACACAAGCTTTCCGATGAACACCGGGATCGCGGTGTCGATCAGCGCGACGGCGAGGCTGGTGACGAACATCAGGCCGTACCAGAGCTTCGTCTGGCGCACGAAGTGCCAGTAGAACGCGAGCAGGCCCGCCGGAGGCTCGCCGGGACCGGGGCTCGCGGTGCCGCGGATGCGCGATTGAAGATAGGTGAACATGGCTATACTCAACATTCCGCGGACCGGTACGGTTGTCATTCTAGCGCCGGGAATATGGCGCTTGCGCGCGATGTTCTCCCCGGGGTCGTTTTCCAAGTCACAGGAGGAACGAAATGAAGCCAATGGTCGGCATTGCCCTCGCGGCCTCGGCGGTGCTCGCGGCGAGCGCCTGCGAGATGTTCAAGCCGGAGAACAGGATGACTTTCTTCGTGACCAGCACGGGCTCGGGCAAGGGCGCCGACCTCGGCGGCCTCGCCGGCGCGGACCGGCACTGCCAGGCGCTCGCCGAGTCGGTGGGTGCGGGCGGCAAGACCTGGCACGCGTACCTGAGCGCGGCGGGCGTGAACGCGCGCGACCGCATCGGCAGCGGGCCGTGGCAGAACGCCAGGGGCGTGGTCGTCGCGACCAGCGTCGACAACCTGCACGGCGCCAACAACATCAACAAGCAGACCGCGCTCAACGAGAAGGGCGAGGCCGTCAACGGGCGCGGCGACAAACCCAATATGCACGACATGCTCACCGGTTCGACGCCCGACGGCCGCGCGATCACGGGCGGCGGCGATTCGACCTGCAGCAACTGGACGACGAGCGGCGCCGGCGCGGCCATGCTCGGCCACCACGATCGCCTCGGCCTGCGCGACGACGAGGCTTCCCGGTCGTGGAACTCCTCGCACCTGTCGCGTCCGTCGAAGGACGGGGCGCCCGGCTGCAGCCAGGTCGCGCTGCAGGGCACCGGCGGAAACGGGCTGTTCTACTGCTTCGCGGTCCTCGGCGGCGGCAGCAGCGGCGGCGGCATCTACTGAATCTTCGCAAGTTCTCCGCACGGGGCGTGAACGCGGCTGCGTTCACGCCCCTTCTCGTTGTTGCTATAGTCCGTTGCTGTCAGCGACGGAGGCGCCCATGGCCGACGGTTCCAAGTCCCAGCACGAGTCCGACTACGACGTCCTCCACCGCATCATGACCACGCGCATGAGCGTGCGCCGCCTCAAGCCCGATCCCATCCCTGAAGAGTACGTCGAGAAGATCCTGGAAGCCGGCCGCTGGGCGATGTCCGGGGCGAACGGCCAGCCCTGGGAATACCTCGTCATCAAGGACCCGGGCAAGAAGAAGGAGCTGTACGACGCCTTCCAGGACACCAACCAGGAGTTCTGCTTCTGGATGGAGCAGATGCGCCCGTTCGAGCTGCGCCACCCGGCGTTCCAGGTGAAGGGAGACAACCTCAATGACGAGTGGCTGAAGATCCGCAACTCGACCGGCGGGCAGCAGCGCCGCCCCTGGCACGAGGCGCCGGTGGTGATCGTCGTGCTCGGCGACGGCCGCCGCCAATGGGCGACGGTGAACGCGGCGTTCACGTTCGGGCGCCACGCGAGCCATTTCACCGACGGCTTGGCGAACACCTGCACCCACATGCAGCTCGCGATCGCCTCGCTCGGCCTGGGCTCGCACTGGGGCACGGTGCACGTCCAGGAGCCGCTGAAGCGCGTGCTCGGCGTTCCGGACCTCATCGACCTCTACCTCATCATCTCGGTCGGCTACGCCGACCTCGAGCGAAAGCCGGGTGTGCGGCGCGAACTCTCCGAGATCGTCCATCGCGAGCGCTACGACATGTCGAAGTACATGTCGAACGAGGACATCATCGACTACCTGTACAAGCTGCGCGGGAAGACGATGTTCCGCTACCACCTCAAGGACAGCTTGCTGCCGGGCTCCGGCGAGGAGAAGAGCTGATGCGTCG
Organism: Burkholderiales bacterium; assembly: GCA_035499735.1. Lineage (GTDB taxonomy): Bacteria > Pseudomonadota > Gammaproteobacteria > Burkholderiales > SG8-39 > VBDM01. The sequence continues at coordinate 56,945 of DATJYC010000078.1, read as the reverse complement.
GGTGGCGATAGCGGCGGCGTTGCTGATCGCCGCGAACACGGCGTTGCCGCAGGCCTGGCCGGCGAAGCCGATCCTCGTCGTCAGCACGGCCTCGCCCGCCTCGAGCGGCGACGCGGCCCTGCGAATGATGGCCGCCAAGATGAGCGTCACTCTGGGCCAGCCGGTGATCGTCGAGCTGAAAACCGCCGCGCGCGGCGCCCAGGCGGCGCAGGCGCTCGCCAAGGCCGGGCCCGACGGCTACACCATCACCTACGGCACCTCCGGCACCTACGTCAACGCGAGGTTCCTGTACAAGAACCTCGCCTTCGACGTCCTCAAGGACTTCGCGCCGATCAGCCTGGCGGTATCGTCGCCCAGCTACGTCGTGGTCAACGCGACGGTTCCGGTGAATTCGCTCCGGGAGCTGATCGATTACGCGAAGCGCAATCCCGGCAAGCTCGAGTACGCCTCGACGGGCGTGGGCTCGGTGTTCCACCTGACCGGCGAATCGCTCAAGCTGTACGCGGGCATCGACCTGCTGCACGTCCCGTACGCACAGGCGAACTTCTCGCAGATGATCAACGATTGGGCGAGCGGCCGCGTGGCGCTGTGGTTCCCGACCTGGGCCTTCCTCGCGCCCAACATGGTAAACAGGGTGAAGCCGCTCGCGATCGTCGACGCGCGGCGCTCGAGCCGCCTGCCCCAGCTGCCGACCGTCGCCGAGATCGTGCCGGGGTTCCAGGGCTTTCCCGCGTGGTGGGCGTTCTTCGGTCCCGCGGGCCTGCCCGCCTCCATCGCCGAGCGCCTCTCCATAGAAATTCGCTCCGCGCTCAACGCGCCCGACGTCCGGCCGAAGCTCGACGACCTGGGGCTTTCGATCCTCGCGAGCACGCCCGAGGAGCTGGACACTCACCTGCGCCGCGAGATCGACGCGGTGGGCAGGCTGGTGAAGTCGATCGGCCTGGAGCCCGAGTAGCGGCTACAGCGGATTGTCGGGGTAGATCAGCGAGCGCCACATGTGCGCGACCGGGCTGCCGTCGAATCCCAGCCCCTCCTTCGGCTGCCTGAATCCGCGCCCGATGACGTCGACGAAGGGGTCGAGGCTCACCGTCATCTCCTTGTCGAAGGCGTACAGGTCGTGCACGGTGATCATGCGCGCCTCCCTGTACCACCTGTGCCTGCGCGCTTCCTCGTACGCTGCCTGGATGTACGGTTCGGGCTGGTAGCCCTCGCCGAAGATCTCGACGTAGCGCTGCGGATACTCGTAGCCGTTCGCTGGATCGGCGTAGAAGCGAAGCGCCTGGTGGTGTCGGATCGCCCAGCTCACCTTCTCTGGCACGTAGGGCTCGAGCATCTGCGCCGCCCAGTAGCCGTGGTCCACCTTGAGCAGGTTGATCGCGATGTCGTGCAGCAGGCAGGCGAGCACGACGTCCTCCGGCTCGCCCTTCTTCAGCGCATCGGTCGCGCTCTGCAGCATGTGCGTGACCGTATGCGGCATGAAGCGCAGCCTGAAGAAGTCGAGGAGCGTGGGCCTGGGCGGCATCGGCGGCAGCGGCCTGATCTCGACCGGAGCGCCGCTCGGCGTGATGCCGCCGAACAGCAGCCCCACGCCGCGGCGGGTCGCGGCCCGGTGCGCCTCCTTCATCAGCTTCTCCTCGAGCGCGTCGGCGCGTTCCTCGGATCGTTGCGGTCGCGAGCTCATGGCGGCTCCTATTGGGGCTCGATCTTGGCCATCTCGACGTAGCGCTTCCAGCGCACGGCGTCGCTCTTCAGGAGCGCCTGCATCTGCTCGGGCGAGCCCGGGAAGGGATCGAACGCCGCGTTGGAAAGAAACTGCTTCGTGTCCTCGGCGGCGGTGATCTGGTTGATCCAGTCGGCGAGCTTGTCGACGATGGGCTTGGGCGTGCCGGCGGCGACGACGACGCCCCACCACGGCGAGACGTCGTTCCCCCCGTAGCCGAGCTCGGCGAGCGTGGGCACGTCGGGCAGCGCCACCGAGCGCTTGGTCGCCGTGGCCGCGAGGATGCGGATCTTGCCGCCCCTCACCTGGGTCGAGGCCCAGGTGGCGTCGAAGGTGAGGAAATCGAGCTGCCCGAGCAGCAGGTCGGTCAGCGCCTGCGCGTTCTGCTTGTACGGAACGTAGGTGGTCTTGAGGCCCACCCGGGTCTTGAGCAGCTCGGCTGCGATCACGCCGGTATTGTTGGTCGTGCCGTAGAAGCCGTTGTTCGGCTTTGCCTTCAGCTCGGCGACCAGCTCGTCCATCGAGCGGATCGGCCTCGCGGCGTCGACCATGATCACGAACGAGAGCGAGGCGATGGTCGTCACCGCGGCGAAGTCCTTCTCCGCGTCGAACGGCAGGCTCTTGAACAGGTAGGGAGCCGAGGCGATGGTCGAGCTCGCCGGCGTGATCAGGATGGTGTAGCCGTCGGGCTTCGACTTGGCGAGCGCGTCGGTGGCAAGCGCGCCCTGGGCGCCGACCTTGTTCTCGACGATGACCGGCTTGCCCGAGAGCTTCGCCAGCCGGTCGCTGTAGAAGCGCACGATGATGTCGGCTCCCGATCCGGGCGCGTAGTTGCAGAGCGAACGGATTTCGCGGGACGGATAGTCCTGTGCCAGCGCGAGCGGCGTGACGAGACAGGCGAGGAGGAGTATCAGTCGGAGTGCCATGGGAGGATTCTAGGCTATTCGACCCGCGCCCCGGAAGCCTTGACGACGCGCGCCATCCTGTCGAAGTCGGCGCGCAGGAGCGCGTCGAACGCCTCGGGGGTGAGCGCCTGCGGCTCAATGCCCTGCGTGGCCAGGCGCTCCAGTATCACCGGCTCGCGCAGCAGCGACCCGACCGCGAGGTTCAGCCGGTCGACCGTCGCCCTCGGGATGCCGGCCGGCCCGAGCAGCCCCAGCCAGGAATCGAATTCGTAGCCCGGGACGTCCTGAGCGATGGGCGGCAGATCGGGAAGGAATTCCGAGCGCTTCGCCGAAGTTACCCCGAGCATGCGGATGCGCGCGTCGAGCAGGTAGGGCAGCGCACCGATGTTGGCCGCGATCACCGCGTCGGCGCGGCCCGCGAGCACCTCGTTCACCGCCTCGTTCGTTCCCTTGTACGGCACGTGGACCATGTCGATCCCGGCGAGGCTCGCGAAGTAGGCCATCGAAAGGTGCGTCGCCGTGCCGACGCCGGCCGTGCTGTAGTTGAGCCTGCCCGGGTTGGCCTTGGCGTAGTCCACGAATTGTTTCACGGTTTTCGCCGGGATCCGGGGATTGATCATGAGGACGTATTCGACGGTGCCGATGTGCGCTACGCCGCAGAAGTCGCGGATCGGGTCGTAGGGGAGCTTCGCGTGCAGCGATCCGTTGATGGTGTGGCTCGCCGCGGCGAGGACCAGCGTGTGGCCGTCGGGGGGCGCCTTGGCGACGAACGCGGTGCCGATGGTGCCACCGGCGCCGGTGCGGTTCTCGACCACCACGGTGCCGCCGATGGCGGCGCCGAGCTCCGAGCTGATGGCGCGCGCGAGGATGTCCTGCACGCCGCCCGCGGCGAACGGAACGACGATGCGCGTGACGCCTTGCGCAAGCGCCGCGTCCGCGGCGAAGACGAGCACCAGGGCCGCGAAAGCGCGCCTCATATCCTGCACCAGTCGCGGATGATCGCTTCGTAGATCGCGACCGCCTCGCGCAGCCGAGCCGTGCTGCAGTACTCGTCGGTCTGGTGCGCGAGCTGCGGCTCCCCGGGCCCCAGCACCACCGTGGGCGCGCCCACATACGCCTTCAGCAGGTTGCCGGCGTCGGTGTTGTAGGCCGCGGTCTTCGCCTGCGGGCGCGCTCCCAGATGCCCGGCGCAGATCTCGAACACCCGCTGCACCCATTCCTGCGCCGGCTCGGTCCACACCGGGCTCATGTCGGAGAACACCTCCAGCTCGGCGTCGTCGCCGAGCGCGCTCCGCAGCCGCGCGAGCAGCGCCGCGTGGTCCATTCCGGCGACGGTGCGGATGTCCACGCCGATGCTCGCCTCGTCGGGCACCATGTTCACCCCCTGCCCGCCCTCGAAGGTGCCGACGTTCACCGTCGGCCCGCCCATCACCGGGTGAGGCTTCACCCCGAAGTCGAAGCCCTCAAGGCTGGCGACGGCCTTCGCCGCCTTGTAGATGGCGTTGACGCCGAGCTCGGGCATCGATCCATGCGCCGACACCCCTCGAAACCTCGCGTGGAATTTGAGCGAGCCCTTGTGGCCCACGAGCGGGTAGTTGGCGGTCGGCTCGCCGACGACCATCGCTCCCGCGCGGCCCAGGAGCCGCGTGCGCGCGAGATGCTGCGACCCGATGCAGCCGCCCTCTTCCGCCGCGGTGAGAACGATCACGACGCCGGCCGTCCCCGGCAGCTTCTTCGCGGCGGCGCGCGCCGCGAGCAGGATCGCCGCGACGCCCGCCTTCATGTCCGAGGAGCCGCGCCCGTAGAGGCGGTCGCCGTCGGTCTCCCCGGCGAAGGGATCGCGCGTCCAGGGCGCCGAGCCCAGCGCCACGGTGTCGATGTGCCCGGTGAGGCACAGCGGCGGCTTCGAATCGGAGCCTCCCGCGCGCGCGATCACGCTGGTGCGGCCTTCGGCGTACTCATGATAGTCGACCAGGAATCCCCAGTCCTCGAGCAGCGCGCCGGCGTGGCGCGCGCAGGCCCGCTCCTGCCCCGGCGGATTGACGGTGTCGAAGCGCAGCAGCTCCCGCGTCAGCGCGACGGCGTCCAGATCGCTCCTCATGCGAGCGGAGGAAGCGGCTCGGGCGCGCCGCCCGGGATCGGTACGCGGTCGACGTTGAGGATCATGGAGACCAGGGTGTAGTAGCCGATGACGCCGATGAGGTCCACCGTGCCGCGCTCGCCGAAGTGCTTCAGCGCGCGCGCGTAGTTCTCGTCGCTCACCGCCTTCTTCTCGTGCAGCTCCTTGCAGAAGTCGTGGACCGCGGCCTCCTCCTCGTTCATGCCCGAGGGGCGCAGCCCGCGCGCGAGCTGGGCCGCGAGCCTCGGGTCCAGTCCCGCCTTGAGCGCGTGCGCGTGGTGCGCGTGCCATTCGTACTGCGCGCTCCAGTAGCGCGCCGTGACCAGGATCGCGAACTCCTTCAGCCGCTCCGGGAGCGAGCTGTTGAAGCGCACCCATTCGCCGAGCTTCTGCGCGCGGTCGGCGAGCTCCGGGCTGCGCAGCAGCGCGTTGAAAGGCCCGCGCACACCGCCGCGCGGGCCCGCCGCGATGTCGCCGTAGACCCTGCGCTGCGCCTCGCTCATTTCGCTCACGGCGAGCGGCCGGAAGCGCCGTTCCGTCTGTCCCATGTCTCCTCCATCTCCTGTCCCCATTATCGTATAAGCTTGCGGGCGAGTTCACGCGGCCCGGGAGGCTCGCATGCGTCCGACGCGGATTACCCTTGTTCTAGCCCTTCTCGCGCTCGCGGGGCCGGGCCACGCCCAGGTCCCGCCGACGATGGTGGCATCCCTCGGCAAGCAGATCCTCCAGAACATCGTTTTCGGCTCGCTCAAGGGGGAGCTGTTCGGCGCGCTCGCCGACATGGGCTGCAAGGGCTCGACGATCGCGGGGCTCGCCGCGGCAGCGAGCACGGGCAAGGCGGGCGCGACGCGGATGCTGACTTCCCAGGGGCGCGGCTTCGCGGGCGGACCGGTGACGATGCGCGCGGCCGGGGGCGGCGCCGGCATGCCACCGACAGTGCCCCCGAGCATGGCCGGAATGGGCGCGATGGATCCGGCGACGATCCAGAAGATGATGGAGACGATGCAGCAGCAGATGGGCGGGCGAGCCCCCCAGATGACCCCGCAGCAGCAGGCGATGATGGCGCAGGTGATGGGTCAGATGCAGGGCGCGATGGCGCAGCCGCTGTCGCGCACCGAGACCGCGGCGGTGTTCGACGACCTCGCCGACCTCGGCCTGCTGAACGACAAGATGCGCACCGAGGCCAAGGAGTGCATCGCGCTCGCCCCGCCCGGCGCGGGCGATCAACTCGGCGCGACCGGCGCGATGCTCAAGAGCACGGTGATCCCGGCGGCGCAGGACGCGAAGGAGAAGATGGCGGCCGCCTCCCCCGAGGAGCAGAAGCAGCTGGCCGACGCGATGGTCGAGGCGCTCAACTCGGCCTCCGCATCGGACAGAAAGGCGTTCTTCGACGGCCTCGGCCTCGGCTTCTTTCCACCGGCGGTAGTCGAGCAGGTACGGGCGCAGGTCAGGCCGTGATCAGACGTCGAGGTCGGACCAGTTCTTGTCGAGCCTGGTGTCGATCGCTCCATTGCCGTCCGCATCGAGCTGAATTGTCACCTGCGGCGAGGCCCCGCTCTCGTCACTGTTGACGATCACGTGGATCGCGCTTCCGCCGGTCCCGGCGAGGCTCAGCATTCCGGAATGCGGGAAGTTGCTCGCGAAATCGGTCACCGGAGAGTTGATGGTGCTGACGTGGACTTGGCCGCCAATCTTCGTGCTTGCATAATCGAAGGTGACCGTATCGGTTTCGGTACTAGCGTTGTTGTCGAACACCGAGACTAGGTTGTAGTTTCCGAGCCGCTCGGCGGTGGCGCCGATGGTCGCGAGGAGTTCGGTGCCCGACATCGTGACCGTGTCGACTCCGCCATTGACGGTCTCCTGCACGTTCATGTTGGTTCCCGAAATACCGAAATCGGGAAACCCCGTCTGCTTGAGCGTAAGGCCCAGCGACGCCGTCCCGCTGAAATTCACGCCCGCGTTCACGACGATATTTGCCACCGAGACGGTGCCGCTCAGCGACTCTCCTGCGGCGTCGGAACAGGCGTTGAACGCGATCGTCACCGAGTTCGGTCCGGTGTCTGTGACAGTCGTGCTGCCGCTGTTGTCGCACGGGGTGGTCGTCTGGGCGGCACTGATCGGTTGTGCGGTGAGAAGCCCTATCTGCCGTTTCATGATCTGCGCCAGAACATGCGTCCTAGGCAGCGCCCGATTCGACTGCAGGGCGACCTCGAACAGTCCACCGGCGCTCGCTGATCCCAGCCCGGCGAGCGTTGCGCCGCCGGCCGCGTCCTGGGCGTTCGTGGAGGTCAGCGCGATGGGAGTCGTCGGTACTGCGGTTCCGCCGCCGCCCCCTCCCCCGCCACCTCCCCCACACGACGCCAGCGCGCTCATCGCGGCCAGAAAGGCTGCCGACCTAGTCCAGGCTTGCATGGGCTCGTCCCCCCTGCAGGATCGCCGTGCGATTCCCACAGACTATCCAAGCTTCGAACACGGCGCAACCGCGAGCAACTTCAGCAGGATCGGGGCGTGCGATCTCGTGCCTGTGCTGGCGTGAAGCTCGAGTAGCCGGTCGCGCGCCGCGCGTTTCGATTGTCGCGTCGCTGTCAGGATTCCTTGACTTAAGGTTCACAAACCCTCGCTATCGTCATCGGCTTCGCGGCACCACGCCGCGAAGGGTGATCACCAATCGTCTGAACAAGATAAGCGAGGAATCAATGAAGAACTCAGAGAAACCGTTCAGCCTCAGGCGCGTGCTGCTGCCGGCCGCTGCCGTCGCGTCGCTCGCTCCGGCGCTCGCGCTCGCGAGCGCGCAGGGCTGCCAGATCGATTCGGCGCGCGGCGACATCAAGCACGTCATCTACATCCAGTTCGACAACACGCATTTCCGTCGCGATATCCCGAACGTTCCTTCCGATCTCGAGCAAATGCCGCACTTACTGAATTTCATGAAGCAGAACGGCACGCTGCTCGCGAACGACCACACGGTCCTGATCTCGCATACCGCGGGCGGATTCCTCTCCTCGTTCACGGGGCTCTATCCGGACCGCCATGGCCAGACCGTATCGAACAGTTACGTGCGCACCTCCAACACCGGCGCATTCACTTTCCCGAGCTCCTTCGGATACTGGACCGGCAATGTCTCGGCCGCGGGCACGCCTACCGTGTTCAACATGATCGGTCCCGACGGCTCGAACGTTCCCGCGCCCTGGGTTCCGTTCACGCGCGCAGGCTGCGACTTCGGCGCGGTCGGCGGAGCGAACATCGTGCTCGAGAACACTAATACGACGCCGACCGGGGACATCACCAAGGTCTTCGGCAACCCCTCGCCCCAGCAGGCGGAAACCGACGACGCCCGCGCGCTCCCGAACACGCCGGCGAACGCGGCGGCGAAGGCCAGGCCGCAAGCCGACTTCGTCGGCCTCGCGGTGCATTGCGCAGCGGGCTCGCCGGTGTGCGCTTCGGGTCAGAACGATCCCCTTCCCGGCGAGCCGGGCGGCTACACGGGCTTCAAGGGCTTGTTCGGCGCACAGTCGATCAATCCCTTCCTGACAGGTGGACCGGTGCTGAACGACCTCTCCGGCAACCCGATCGTCGATGCGACCGGCAACCCCGGCTTTCCCGGCTTCGACGGCATGTTCGCGACGGTCTCGCTCGCGTATGGCGCGGCGATGCAGGAGAAGGGCATCCCGATCACGTACATCTACATCTCCGACGCGCACGATTTCCACGGCGTCTCGGGCAACCAGCACGTCGCGTTCGGGCCGGGCGACGCGGGCTACGTCGCGCAGCTCGCGGCGTACGACCGGGCGTTCGACCTGTTCTTCGAGCGCCTCGCCTCGAGCGGCATCACCAGGGACAACACTCTGTTCGTCTTCACCGTCGACGAGGGCGACCACTTCGTCGGCGCGAGGAAGACGGACTGCGACGGCGTCAACGTGCCCTGCGTCTACGGGCCGAACGAGGTCGGCGAAATCAACTCGAACATCGATACGCTCGTAGCGCACCAGTTCCCGGTGCTCGCCGCGCAGCTTCTGGGGAGCGCCGCGGCGAACGCGTTCACGGTGCACGGCGACGACGCGCCCACCTTCTATCTCGCGAAGAAAGGCGCCGGCGGCGGCGCCCTCGCGCAGACCGATCCGCTCACGCGCGAGTTCGAGCGCAGCGTCGCCAATCTGACCGCGGTCAACCCCTACACCGGAGCGACCGACCTGCTCATGGTGCGCATGGCGGACCAGACGGGCATGAGAGCCCTGCACATGATGGCCGATGGCGACCCGGCGAGGAACCCGGTGTTCGTGCTCTTCGCCGACCCGGACTACTTCATCACCGACTTCCCGGCGTCGACCTGCGAGACCTGCATCAATCCCCTGTTCGCCTGGAACCACGGCGACATCCAGAAGGAGATCGCGACCACCTGGCTGGGATTCGTCGGGCCGGGCGTTCGCCGCGAGGGCGTCGTGAAGCGCGTGTGGACCGACCACGCGGACGTCCGGCCGACGATCCTCACGCTCCTCGGCCTCAAGGACTCGTACGTACACGACGGCCGCGCCATCACCGAGGCGCTGCACGACTGGGCGCTGCCCAGGTCGCTGCGCGAGCACCAGGGGAAGTTCGAGCGCCTCGCCGCGGTGTACAAGCAGGTGAACGCGCCTTTCGGACGCTTCGGCAAGGACCTGCTCTCCGCGTCGACCGACGCGCTCTCGAGCGGATCATCCTCGGACGACAGCGCCTACGCGGCAATCCAGGTGCGTAACGCGGCGCTGACCGCCCGGCGCGATGCGCTCGCCTCGCAGATGAAGTCGGCGCTGAACGCGGCCGCCTTCGCCGGCCGGCCTGTCGACGCCCGCAGCGCCGGGAAGCTGATCGACCAGGGCGAAGAGCTGCTCGACCAGGCGCGCCGCCTCGCACGCGGCCGGAACGACCACGATCACCGCTGATCCTTCACCGCTTCGAGCCGACGGCCGCCTCCGGGCGGCCGTTCTTCTTTGTCCCGTGCGGGAGTAGCATGTCCGCGAGACGCCATGGATACGACCTCGCGCGTTCAGCCTTCCTACGCTCGCACCGCCGGCGCCGACGCCTGGGAAACCTACCTTGAGCAGGTCGAGCGGGTCGCCCCGCTGCTGCCCAAGGGGCTGCTTCGCTACATCGACACGCTGCGCCAGCCCAAGCGCTGCCTGGTGGTCGACGTGCCGATACGCCTGGACTCCGGCGAATACGCGCATTTCGAGGGCTACCGCGTGCAGCACAACCTGTCGCGCGGCCCGGGCAAGGGCGGCCTGCGCTATCACCCGGACGTGTCGCTGCCCGAGGTCATGGCGCTCGCGGGGTGGATGACGGTGAAGAACGCGGTGGTGAACCTTCCCTACGGGGGCGCGAAGGGCGGCGTGCGCGTCGCGCCCGATTCGCTGTCGCGCGCCGAACTCGAGCGCCTCACGCGGCGCTACGCGAGCGAGATCGCAGTCCTGCTCGGCCCCGACCGCGACGTGCCCGCGCCCGACGTCGGGACCGACGAGCAGGTGATGGCGTGGATCATGGACACCTATTCCATTGGCGCGGGAAGCACGGTGCTGGGCGTGGTGACGGGAAAGCCCGTGTCGATGGGCGGAAGCCTCGGCCGGCACGACGCGACCGGCCGCGGCGTCGTGAAGATCGCAGCCGAGGCGCTCGCCCGGCTCGGAGGCTCGATCGCGGGCGCGAAAGTCGCCATCCAGGGCTTCGGCAACGTCGGCGAAGCGGCGGCGCGGCTCTTCGTGCGCGGCGGAGCGAGGATAGTGGCGCTGCAGGACCACACGGGCTCGATCGCTTCCGAGGCGGGTCTGGACGTGGCCGCGGCGAAGCAGCGGCGCGATGCGGGCGCGGCGCTCACCGATACGCCGGGCGCGCAGACGATCGACGCGGAATCGTTCTGGCGCACGCCCTGCGACATCCTCGTGCCCGCGGCGCTCGAGGGTCAGCTCACGGCGGCGCGCGCCGAAGCCCTCGCCTGCCGCCTCGTCGTCGAGGGCGCCAACGGACCGACCACTCCCGCGGCGGACGACGTGCTGCGCCGCCGCGCCATCCCGGTGGTGCCGGACGTCGTCGCCAACGCCGGAGGCGTGACCGTGAGCTACTTCGAATGGGTCCAGGACTTCTCGAGCTTCTTCTGGAGCGAGTCCGACGTCAACGCGAACCTGGAACGCATCCTCGGCGACGCCTTCCGCGCGGTGTGGGACCTGCATCTGGAGCGCAAGGTGCCGCTGCGCACCGCGGCGTACGTGATCGGCTGCACGCGCGTGCTCGAAGCGCACGCGGTGCGCGGGCTGTACCCCTAGTCAGGACGCCAGCCGGAAATCCGCGCTCCAGCCAAGGAGGCGCCTCGCGCGCTCGCTCGAAACCAGGCCTTTTTCCTCCGCAACGTTGAAGATCCCGCCATGCGGCGAGTCCAGAGCGAGCAGCGCCGCGTGCGCGGCGGCGTCGACGTGGACGGGAACGCGGCCGCCCTGCGACGTGTTCCAGGTGCCCGGACCGTAGAGCTGGCCGTAGCGCAGCACCGCGCCTTCCAGTGGTGGCGAGCTCAGCGTAAGGCGCTCGAGCGCGAGCACGCCGGCGAGGCTGATCGCCGCCGCGCCCTTCGCGCCGCGATCGAGCGGGTCGTCCTCGACGTGGGGCTCGCGCCCCGTGGCGTACATCCAGGCGATGCTCTGCGCGATGAAGCGGCGCGCCCCCGCGGCGATCGCCGCATCGACGAGGTTGCGCGTGCCCTCCTCGCGCAGCCTGGCGTTTGCCCTGAGCACCTCCTCGGGAACCGGCCCCGAGGCGATCTTGCCGAGGTCGGTCAGCTGGTGGATGACAGCGTCGGGGCGCGCTTCGCGCGCGGCGCGAAGGACCGCGTCGCGATCGAACATGTCGACCAACAGGGGTCTCGCGCCGGCGGCACGTAGGTCCGAGGCCCGGTCGCGCGAGCGGGTCGTGCCCCAGACTTCGTGACCCGCGGCGAGGAGCAGCGGGACGAGCCTTCTTCCGACCGCGCCGGCGGCGCCGGCGAGGAACACGCGCGGCATCGGTTCCTTAGGCGCGGCTGAGCTGCGCCTTGCGCCCGTTGCGCGGCAGCGCGAGCTTGCGCCCCTCGCGCAGCATGCGGCCGCACTCCTCGGCGTCGGTGGGATTGGCGAAGAGGTAGCCCTGCATCTCGTCGCAACCGTTGGCTCTCAGGAACGACAGCTGGTCCTCGGTCTCGACGCCCTCGGCGACGACCTTGAGCCTCAGGTTCTGAGCGAGGAGGATGATGGCCCGGGTCAGCGTCGCGTCGTCCGCGTCGGTCGAGATGTCGCGGATGAAACTGCGGTCGATCTTCAGCGTGTCGATCGGGAAGCGCTTCAGGTACCCGAGCGACGAGTAGCCCGTTCCGAAGTCGTCCATCGAGAGCCGGACCCCGGACTGCTTGAGGCTCGCGAGCGTGCGCGCCGCCCCTTCGGGATCGTGCATCAGCAGCGACTCGGTGATCTCGAATTCGATGAGGCCGGGATCCACCTTCGTCTCGCGCAGCACCCGATGCACCGAGTCTCTGAGATTCTTCTGCTCGAACTGCCGCGGCGACAGGTTCACCGAGACCGGCGGCACCTTCAGCCCGGCCTTCTCCCACGCCTTGATCTGCGCGCAGGCCGTGCGCAGCACCCACTCGCCCACGGGAACGATGAGCCCGGTCTCCTCGAGCACCGGGATGAACTCCGCCGGCGCGATCGTGCCCTTCTCCGGGTGCTGCCAGCGCAGCAGCGCCTCGAAGCCGCAGATCTTCCCCGTGGCGAGGTGCGCCTTGGGCTGGAAGACGAGGCGGAATTCCATGCGGTCCAGGGCGCGGCGCAGCGACGCCTCCATCTGCACGCGCTGGAGCGCGCGCTGGTTCATGTCGCGGGTGAAGAACTGGTAGTTGTTCCGCCCCTGCTCCTTGGCCCGGTACATGGCCGCGTCGGCGTTCATGACGAGCGCCTCGGCGCTGTCGCTGTCCGTCGGATACAGCGTGATGCCGATGCTCGCCGAGACGTAGGTCTCCTTGCCGTCCAGGTCGAACGGCTGCCGCAGCACGTCGATGATCTTCTGCGCCACCACGCCGGCGTCCGACGGTATGGAGAGCTCGGTGAGGATCGCGGCGAACTCGTCGCCCCCGAGGCGCCCGACCGTGTCGCTCGAGCGCACGCAGCTCCGCAGGCGGCTTGCGGCCTCCTTCAGCAGCTTGTCCCCGGCGCTGTGGCCCAGCGTGTCGTTCACCAGCTTGAAGCGGTCGAGGTCGATGAACAGCACGGCCATCGGCCACTCGTTGCGCCGGGCGAGGGCCATCGCGTGCACCAGCCGGTCCTGGAACAGATTGCGGTTGGGCAGCCCGGTGAGCGCGTCGAATTGCGCGAGATAGGCGACCTTCTCCTCGATCGCCAGGCGGGCGCGGATGTCGCGCGAGATCGCCGCGATGATGGTGGAGTCGCCCGAGCGCAGCACGTGGCGAGTGGACTCGAACGGCAGCTTGCTCCCGTCCTTGCAGGTGTACTCGCTCCTCATGCCGCTCGCGACGATCTCGACCTCCCCTTCGGGCTTGGCGATCAGCGCGTCGTAGTCCCGCTCGAGCTCCTCGCGCGAGATCGGAAGCACGTCCTGCGGGCCCATGGCGAGCAGCTCCTCTCGCGAGTAACCGAGCTGCCGGCACGCGGTCCGGTTCACGTCGATGAAGCGCATGGTCGCGCGGTCGATCAGGACGATCATGTCGGCGGAGTTGTCCATCGCCAGCCGGAAGCGCCGCAGCTCCTCCTCGGCCGCGCGGCGCTCGGTGACGTCGCGCACCACCGCGATGATCAGGTAGTTGCCGTGGGACTGGATGGCGCGCCGGAACGCCTCGATGGGAAAGCGCGAGCCGTCCTTGCGCTCGTACCATCCCTCGACCGTGTCCCCCTCGCCTCCGGCGACCAGGCGGCGGTACATCGACGCGAGGTCCTCGCGCTTGACGCCGATGAACTCGTGCGGGGTCTTGGCGAGCAGCTCCTCGCGCGAGTAGCCGAGCTTGCGGCAGGCGGTATCGTTCAGGTCGATGATGCTCATGCGCACCGGGTCGATCAGCCAGATCATGTCCTCGGACGCGTTCATCGCCGCGCGGAAGCGCCGCAGCTCGTCCTCGCCCTCCTGGCGGCTGAGGAACTGGCCCAGCGTGTTGCCGATCACGCGCAACGCCTGGAGCAGGCGTGCGTCGGGCTCGCGCACCTCGCCGCTGTTGAATGCCATGACACCGAGCGTCTGCCCCTGGAACGCGACCGGGAAGAAGAACGCGCCGTGCATCCCGGAAGCGGCGCCGAAGCGCTTGTGCGCCACCCGCGGGTCGGTGTCGGTGTCCGCCGACCACAGCGGCTGCTGATGCTCGAAGGTCCAGCCGACCAGCCCGACTCCGGGCGAGTAGGTCAGCTCGCGCGAGCGTGCGATGAAACCCTCGATGCGCTCGCCGGGCTTGCTCCAGAAGTCGTGGAAGTGCAGCAGGCCCCGCGCGTGGTCCCAGCGGAAATAGCGAGCGCAGTCCCAGTCCTCGGTCTCGCAGATCGCGCGCATCACCGCCCGGAGGCCCTCGGACGAGCTCTCGGCGTCGGCGAGGCTGCGCGCGACCGCGTGCTCGAGCTTGAGCAGGCTCTCATCGCGCTTGCGCGCGGTGATCTCCTTGCCGACCGCGCGGTAACCCGCGAAGGCGCCGGACTCGTCGAACACCGGCTCGCCGGCGACGCTGATCCAGACCTTGCGTCCCGACTCGTCGAGGCGGCACAGCTCCAGGTCCTGGAATGGCTTGCGCGCGTCGAGCACGGCGCGGTGCGCCGCCCAGTCGGCCTCGGTCATGTTGGTGTAGTCGAAGTCCCAGAGGCGCTTGCCGACCGCCCCGCCGCGCCGCGTCGCCATCCAGCTGGGGCCACCGCCTGATACGGACACGAAGCGGTACTCGGTGTCCTGCTCCCAGTACACGTCCGAGGCGAGGCCGGTCAGGCTGCGGAAGCGCGACTCGCTGCGGCTGAGCGCAGATTCGGCGCGCTCCTCGCTCCGCAGCTTGCCGAGCAGCGCGGCGCCGAACCACAGGACCACGATCGACAGGAAGCCCCCGGCCGCGAAGTAGAGCCGGCGCTCTCCGCGGTAATCGGCGAGGACGGTGTCGACCGACTGACCGATTACGGAGTAGAAAGGATATCCGGCGGCGCGCTCGAAGCTGAAGATGCGCTCGACGGCGTCCACACCGCCCATCCGGATCTCGCTCGCCGCGCTCCGCGGGAGGGCCGGCAGCCGGGTTCCCGGCGGGCGACCGCCGGGGTCGGGCCAGCTCAGGAGCAGCGTGTCGTCGAGCCGCCTCAGGCCCACCAGGCCGCCCGGCCCGAGCCGCAGGCCTTCGTACACGCGCGTGAGGCTGTCGACCGGGATCGAGAGCAGGAGCACGCCGACGAACCGTCCGCGCGCGTCGAGGATCGGCCGGCTGAACGGTATGAGGCGGGATCCGGAGAGATCGTCCTTGGTCGGGTTGCCGATGCGCAGCTCGTCCTCGGGATGGTCGCGGTGCACCGTGAAGTAGTCCTGCCCGCCGTGGTTGGTGCGCGTCTGCTCGAGGCTCGAGTAGGCGAGCCGCCCCTGCGCGTCGATCACCGCGATCCGCACCGGAAACGCGTCCCGGCGCAGATCCTTCTCGAGCTTGACCGCGTCCGCCAGGCTGCCCGGCTCCCTGAGCCAGCGCGCCCGCAGGCGCCGCAGCAGCAGATCGGTCGCCTCGGCGTAGGTGGAGAAGTGCCCGGCGACGACGCCTGCGAGGTTTTCTCCCTGCTGGACCGCCGCCGCGAGCGTGCTCGCGCGCTCCCGGGCGAGCTGATACCCCACCGCGGCCCAGATCAGGACCACGATGACGCCGACCGCCACCATGAGCTGGACGCGAAGCTTGCGGATCGGTATCGAGCTCATGGAGCCGCGGCGGATTTTCTCCCCGTCAGGAGGCGCCCACGTTATGCCTCGGTGGGAGGCCAGTCAACCGAATACTCCCGCACCGGAAGGCCGCCGCTCACTCGGCCTTCGCCCCCGAGGCGACGACCACCTTCTCCCACTTCGCGGTCTCGGCCACGATGACCTTGCCGAAATCCTCGGGCGTGCCGCCCATCGGCTTGCCGCCGAGCTCGGTGAAGCGCTTCAGCATCCCCGGATCGGCGAGCGCGGCGTTCACCGCGGCGTTGATCTTGTCGATCGCCTCGCGCGGCGAGCCCTTGGGCATGCCCAGGCCGAACCACGCGGTCGCCTCGTAGCCGTGCACCGTCTCGCCCACCGTCGGCACGTCCGGAAGTTGAGGCGAGCGCTCGGCCGAGGTCACGGCGAGCGCGCGCAGCTTCCCGCCCCTGATATACCCGATCGAGGCCGGCAGGTTGTCGAACATCACGTGCACCACGCCCGGGATGAGGTCGGCGAAGACGGGACCGGAGCCCTTGTAGGGCACGTGCAGCATGTTGCAGCCGGTCATGGACTTGAACAGCTCGCCCGAGAGATGCACCGAGGTGCCGCTGCCCGAGGAGGCCATGTTGATCTTTCCCGGGTTCGCCTTGCAGTACGCGATGAACTCCGCCACGGTCTTCGCGGGGAACGACACCGTCACCTCCATCACGTTGGGCACGCGGATCAGGCCCGCCACCGGCGCGAGGTCGCGGACCAGGTTGAACGGCAGGTTCTTGTAGAGGGTGGCGTTGATGCCGTTTGCCGGATTCACGAGCAGCATCGTGTAGCCGTCGGGCGCGGACTTGATCACGTACTCGGTGCCGATGTTGTTGCCGCCGCCCGCCTTGTTCTCCACCACGAACGGCTGTCCGAGCTTCTCCTGCAGCCATCCCGAGATGATGCGCGAGAGGATATCGACCGTGCCCCCGGGTGGATAGGGAGAGACCACCTTGACCGCATGGGTCGGATAGTCGGCGGCCGCTAGGACCGGAACGGCAAGCGCCAGCACAAAGGCGGCAGAACGGATGAAGCGATGCATGGGTCTCTCCTCCAAAGTGACCGATTGCGTATCCTAACCAATCCAGAGCCGCCGTAGTCGGCAGACTTGACCAGTCCCCGCGCTCCCTGTATAAGGCGGCGTGCAGGTCCTCAAGTCCTGAACACAGTGGTTCTCTCCGCAGCGCTCTCTTCTTGAAGTGCCCGCACCGGGCGAAAGCCCATTTTTTTCATTTTTTTAGGTAGAAACATGGCTACAGGTAAAGTCAAGTGGTTCAACGATGCCAAGGGCTTCGGATTCATTACGCCGGATGACGGCGGCAAGGATCTGTTCGTCCACTTCTCCGCCGTCCAGGGATCGGGCTTCAAGAGCCTGAAGGAGAACGACAAGGTGTCCTACGATGCCGCCCAGGGACCGAAGGGTCCTCAGGCGACCAACGTCAAGCCGATCGCGTAGAACCCCTCACGTGAAAAGCCCGCTTCGGCGGGCTTTTTTTCACGATAGTCGGCCGCCTGTCCCGACCTAGCCGCTGTTGCGCGGGGCGGGCGCGCGCCGCCTGCGCCAGGCCGCCGGCGGCACCGCGAACTCGCGCTTGAACGCGCGGTTGAACGCCGACTCGGACTCGTAGCCGAATTCGTCGGCGATCTGGGCGATGGCGCGGCTGCCCGAGCGCAGCGCCGCCGCGGCGAGCGTCAGGCGCCAGCGCGTCAGGTACTGCATCGGCGGCTCGCCGATCACCGACACGAAGCGCTCGGCGAGCGCCGAGCGCGACAGCCCCGCCTCGCGCGACAGATCCTCCACGGTCCACTCCTGCTTCGGCCGCGCGTGGATCAGAGCGAGCGCGCGCCCGACGTGCGGGTCGCGCACGCCGGCGAGCCAGCCCCGGCCTCCCGGCGGCAGGCTCTCGACGTAGACGCGCATCGCCTCGACGAACATCAGCTCGGAGAGCTTCGCGAGCAGCGACTCGGCGCCGGGCCGCGACGCGGAGGACTCGCTCACCCCGACGCGCAGCAGTTCCTGCAGCATCGCCGACGCCGGGCCATCGCGCATGGGGATGACGAGCACCCGCGGCAGCGCGTCGAACAGCAGCCGGCACATGCTGCGGTCGCAGGCGAGATAGCCGCACACGATGCGCGTGGCCTCGCCGCCGCCGCCGTGGCGCAGCTGGACCACGTCGGTGCCGCGCGCCGCGGCCTTCGCGTCGAGCAGGCTCGCCGTCTCCACGGGCGCGAGATGCAGGTCGCTGCCCATCACGTGCAATTCCTCCTGGGGGAAGATCACCAGGTCCTGCGCGGCCACCGCGTGCGCGTGGCCGTCGCCGAGACGAACCTTGCAGCCGCCTTCGGCGAGGTAGTGGAAGTAGAGCATGTGCTCGGCCCCGGCGAGCTTCGCCCTCGCGGTGGCGACGCCGAATTTCGCCGACACGCACCAGGGCGCGGTGAACTCCGCGTTCAGGTAGACCGCGCCTTCGAGGCGCACCGACTTGAGGATATCGGACAGGGCGTCCATGGACCCTCGGACAATAAACGCGGCGTTTGGGTCAACCCACACGGGCGACCGATGGGGATACTAGCATCGCTGGAAATTTCCCATTCACACGAGGAGCTCACCATGTCCGCGGTCCTGTCCGCCCAGCTGTCCCCCGCCGCATCGTCCAATCCGAACAAGGCCCTGTGGGAGAAGGGCGACTTCACACGCATCGCCGCGACCATGCGCGAGAGCGGCGAGTCGTTGGTCCGCGCGATCGGCGTCACGAAGGGAATGAAGGTGCTGGACCTGGGCGGAGGGGACGGAACAACGGCCCTGCCCGCGGCGAAGCTCGGAGCCGAGGTACTGGTCGTCGACATCGCAAGAAACCTCGTCGCGGCCGGGACCCGGCGCGCGAAGGCCGAAGGTCTCGCGAACGTGACGTTTCAGGAAGGCGACGCGACCAACCTCCAGGGGCTGAAGGATCACAGCTTCGACCTCGTCGTGACCGTCTTCGGCGCGATGTTCGCGCCCAAACCCTTCGATGTGGCGAAGGAGATGGTGCGGGTCACCAAGCCGGGCGGAAAGATCGTCATGGGGAACTGGATTCCCAACGACCCGACTCTGGTCGCTCAGATCCTGAAGATCAGCTCCTCGTACTCGCCCCCGCCGCCCGAAGGCTTCGTCAGCCCGATGACCTGGGGCGTCGAGAGCCACGTGACCGAGCGGTTCGCCGGCGCGGGGATTCCGAAAGACAGGATCGCGTTCGCCAGGGATACCTATATCTTCAATTTCCCGGGCAAGCCGTCGGAATTCGTCGCCGACTTCAGGAAATACTACGGACCGACCATGAACGCCTTCGACGCCGCGGAGAAGAACGGCAAGGCCGCCGAGCTCCAGAAGGAGCTCGAAGCGCTGTTCGACAGCCAGAACAAGGCCGCCGGCGCAAACGCGACCTCGATCCCCGCGACCTTCCTGCGCGTCACCGCGATGGCTTAGCGCGGCGGGCTAGGTCTCCTGGGCCGCGATCTCGGCGACGACGCGGCGCACGTCCCTGGGGACGAAGGGCTTCTCGATCACGGGGCGGCCGCACTCGCTGGCGAACTCGTGCAGCGTGGAGGCGAGGCTGTCCCCGGTGACGAACACCACCCGCGCGGCCCGATCGGGCCAGCGCCGCTCGATCTCCCGGTACAGCGTGCGCCCGTCGAGGTCGGGCATGCGGATGTCGGTGAGGATAACGTCGTAGCGCTCCGCGGCCATGCGCTCGAGCGCCTCGCGCCCCGAGGCGACGGCGGCGACCCGGTGCTGCGCGCCCTTCAGGATGTCCGCGAGGATCTCGCGGATCTCGGCCTCGTCGTCGACGATGAGGACGCTGCGCCGGGCCGCAGCCAGCTCGCGCGACGGCCCGTCGGCGTCGTCGGCGTCCTCCGCCGGACATGCCGGCAGCGTGATGGTGAACACCGCTCCACCCATCTCGGGGCAGTCGAGCGCGAGCGTGCCTCCGTGCGCCTCGACGATGCCGTGGCTCACCGCGAGGCCCACCCCGGTTCCCATTCCCGTGGGCTTGGTCGTGAAGTACGGCTCGAAGACGCGCGCGCGCAGGTGCCCAGGGATGCCCGGGCCGTTGTCGGCGACCGCGATGCGGATCACGCCGGCCTCGGCGTCGAAGCGGCTCGCGACGCGGATGCGTCGGGGACCCGGCCGGTCCTGCAGTACCTGCTGCGCGTTGACGACGAGGTTTATCACCACCTGATGCAGCTGGTCGGCGTCGGCGAGGATCGTCGGCATGTCCTCGCCCAGGTCTACCGCGACCTCGATATTGCTGGTGCGCACCGCGTACGCAGTCATGTCGAGCGCCGCGCCGATCACCTCGTTGACCGACACCGGCCCGCGCTCGGGCGGCTGCTGCCGCGCCATGGCGAGGAAGGTGCGCACGATGCGCGCGCAGCGCTCCGCCGCGGTGCGGATCTTGAGCGCCGCCGTCTTCGTCGCCGGGTGCCCCTGCTCCTCCAGCATGATCGCCCGCGCGACCACAACCGAAAGCGGATTGTTGAGCTCGTGCGCGACGCCGGCGAGGAGCGAACCAAGCGCCGCGAGCTTCTCGCGCTGATGCAGCGCCTCGCGCTGTTCGGCGAGCACCTGCGCCGAGCGCCTCTTCTCGGCCACGTCGCGCTGGACGGCGAGCGCCACCGAGTCGAAGGCGCGCGAAAGGCGCCCGAGCTCGTCGTTTCCTCTCAAGCCGCTGCGCGCTTCCAGGTTGCCGGCGGCGACCAGCTCGGCGGCGCGCACCAGCCGCGCGGTGCGGCGCGTCAGCAGGAAGTGGAACACCAGCCACATCGCGAGCGCGAGCGCGGTCACCCACCCCGCCCAGTAGAAGGACTGCTGCAGCACCTGCGTCCGCGCCTCGGACTTGGCGCGGCTGAGATCGTAGGCGAGAAACAGCCCCCCCGTGCGCGACGGGCGCAACTCGTCGCCCTCGCCGCCCATCAAGACCCCTGCGGAGGCGAGCAGGGCATTGCGGTTCTCGTCGGTCTCGATCTGCGCGGGCCGCCCCCGCACGGTCCTCACTCCCTCGTCCTTGTCGAACTGCGGCAGGACGTCGGCGATCTGCCGCCCCAGCCAGGCGCGCCGCGTCGAAGCGACGACCGCGTTGCGGTCGTCGGTCAGGGCGGCAAAGACATAGTCGTGGTTGTGCGCGAGCACGGCGATCTCGTGCGCCGCCCCGGCATCGTCGCCTTTGAGCAGCTGGTACTCGAGCGTGCTTTGCAGGCGCGACATCTCCTGGGTGAGCCGCTTGCGGATCGCGTCCTCCGCCGCGCGCTCCGCCTGCGGGACGTGAACGAGCAGATTGACCGCGCAAAGCGTCGCGGCAAAGCCGAGCAGGATCAGCGGAACCGTCAGCTTGAGCGACACCGGTATGCGCAGGATCATGGCTTGAGGCTCGCGAGCGGCCCCGGCGCGAGCACGGACTCGATGTTGAGCGGCGCGCGCAGCAGCCTCGCCTCGAGCATCAGGTCCATGAGCCGGCGCCCGCCGACGGCGAGCTCGGGGCTGGGACCGCCCAGCATCCGCAGGTTCTCCTCGCGCGAGGGAATGTGCAGCCCATGCAGCGCCGCAAGGAACTGCTCCCCGGTGGTCTGCTGGCGTATGCCCATGCGACGCGCCGCGTCGCTCGGCTCGCGCCCGAGGTAGTCGACCGCGGCGAACCAGCCGGACAGCAGCGCGCGCACCGACTTGGGCTGCGAGTCAAGGACGCGCGCGCGCACCGCCACCAGGTCGACGATCTCGCCGGGGATCTGCGTGCTGTCGAAGAGCGATCTTGCGCCCGCGCGCAGCAGCTCGCCCCGGTAGGGATCGAAGGTGACGGCGGCATCGACCTGCCCCTTCTCGAAGGCGCTGGGCTGCTCGTTCGACTCGAGCCGCACCACCTTGACGTCGCTCGCCTGCATCCCGTTCAGCGTGAGCGCGCGAGAGAGCACGAACGCTCCCAGCGCGCCGCTTTCGACGGCCACGCGCCTGCCCTTCAGGTCCTTCATCGACCGCATGCCGGCGCGTCCCACGACCGCGTCGGCGCCGTGCGACACGTCCACCACCAGGATGGCGCGCGGCTGCAGGCCCTCGCTGACGAGCCCGAACAGCTCGTCGAGACTGACGACCATGCCGTCGATCGCCTCGTTGCGGAAGGCGCGCAGCACCTCGCTCGCCGAGGGGTACTCGACCAGCTGGACCATCTTCGGATTCATGACGCCGAGCTCGCGCGCGAGGTACAGCGGCTCGCACCCGATCCACACGTTGGTGCCGATGCGCAGCGCCGGCTCCTGCTCGCGCACGCACCCGTCCGCGGCCAGCAGCAGGAGTGCGCACGCGAGCGCGCGAAAGGCGCGGGTCATGCTCCGCCGGGCACGAAGAGGTAGCCCTCGTTGCGCACCGTCCTGATGTAGCGCGGATGCTCGGGATCGGGCTCGATCTTCTTGCGCAGACGCATGATGCGCAGGTCGACGCTGCGGTCGAACGGACTCCAGTCGCGCCGCTGCGAGAGATTCATGATGGATTCGCGCGACAGCGCCCGGTTCGGGTGCTCGGCGAGCGCCTTCAGCAGGTCGAACTCGAGGGGCGACATCGGCACCTCCGCGCCGTTCTCGTCGGTGAGCCGGTGCGCCGCGAGGTCGAGCACGCAGCGGCCGACGCGCACGCGCTCGGCGCCGAGGTCGGCGCGCCGCGCCGACGAGGTGCGGCGCAGGACGCTCTTCACGCGGGCGAGCAGCTCGCGCGGATCGAACGGCTTGGACACGTAGTCGTCCGCACCCATCTCCAGGCCGACGACGCGGTCGACGACCGCGTCGGCGGAGGTGAGCATCACGATCGCGATGCCCGAGTAGCGCTCGCGCAGGTGCCGCGCGAGCGAGAGGCCGTCCTCTCCGGGCATGTTGATGTCGACCAGCGCGAGATCCACCGTCTGCCTGGAAGCGATCGCGCGCGCGGCGCTCGCGCTCTCGGCGCCGACGGCGACGTAGTCGTGCGCCGCGAAGTATTCCTCGAGCACGTCGCGCACGCCCGGCTCGTCGTCGACGATCAGGATGGTTGCTTCCCGCGTGCCAGTCGACTGCATTCTTCCCCCTGGAAGGGCGCAATGATACGCCCATTGCAGGGGGACTTTCCCCCGGCATGAAACAAACGAAACAAAATCGCGCGGCGCCCGGGCTGCATTTTCGTGAAACATGCCGGCGGCATGAAACACACGAAACAATAAAGCCCGCCCCGCGAAATTCCCCTGACGCATCCCCTCCCTAGACTGCGCACTTGTCGCGCTCACGGAGGTGCAATGAGACGGTCCGATTTTCCAAGACAGGCGGTTCTGCCTCATATCGAATACATCGAATACGCGCGCCGCGCGCCGCTGCGCGCGGCCGGCCTGTTCACGGCGATCGGCCTCGCCTCCGCGCTCGGCTATGCGCTGGGTCTCGCCGCCGCCGTCGGGCTGGGCGCCATGATCTCGGCCACGTTCGCCCAGCCGGCCAAGGCGCCCGCGGCGGCCGCCGCCTTCGATCCGTCGCGCTACATGCTGAACGCCTTCCTCGTGCCGGCGCTCGACTCCGACGCGGTGCCGCTGCGCTGGGTCGATCCCCGGCCCGCGATGGGCTGCGACCGGAACACGGCGGTGTGGGTGAACGGCGAGCGGCTCAAGCCGGGCGAGCTGGTCCCGGACTCGCCCTTCGAGCTCGAATGGCTGGCGCGTGGCTGCCGTCCCTTCGGGCCGGCGGGCCCGCGCTTCGACGGCGGGGTCACGCTCACGGTGTTCCGCGAGGACTGGGGATTCAGCGCCATGGTCAGGCCGTTCAACCTGCGCGCGGTGTCCGGCGGCGCCACGATTCCGATCCAGCGCGCGGGCGCGTCGTATCCGCAGTGCATCGAAGGCGACGGCCGCGGGTGTCTCTGAAATGAGTCTGAAATGAGTCTGAAATGAGTCCAGTCCCGAGAGCGCCCGCGCCCAGCCGCTGCCCGCGCTGCGGGCACCTGCCCGCTTCGGCGACGGTGATCTGCGTGCAATGCCGTCACGACCGCCGCGGTCCCTCGAAACCAGAAAAGGAGCATGAAGTGTCGAAGATGTCCAAAGCAGCGTTTTTCCTCGCGGCCGCCGTCGCCGCCGGCTGCGCGAGCCAGCAGGTCCAGACGCAGGGCGCGCTCGCCGTGCCCGACAAGCTCGTTCCCGACGCGAGCCAGACGCTCGCGATGGTCCTCCCCGCCGGAGGCGTGCAGATCTACGAGTGCCGCGAGAAGAAGGCAGGCGCCGGAGAATACGAATGGCAGTTCGTCGCTCCCGAGGCCGATCTCTACGACGCGCATGGCACGAAGGTCGGGCACCACTACGCCGGCCCGCACTGGGAGTCGGCCGACGGCAGCCGCATCGTCGGCACGCTGAAGGAGCGCGTCGACGCGCCCTCTGCGGGAGCGATTCCCTGGCTGCTTCTCACCGCGAAGTCGGTCGGCCCGCGGGGCTCCTTCAGCGACGTGACGAGCGTGCAGCGCGTGCACACCGCGGGAGGCATCGCGCCCGGGTCGGGGTGCTCCCGCGCCACCGCCGGAGCGCAGGCGCGCGTCAACTACACGGCCGACTACTACTTCTACGCGCCCAAGGCCCCGGCGGCGCAGGCGAGCCGCGACTCCGACTTCGGCGTCAGCCCGGGGTACTGATGAAGCTCATGAACGGTTCAGTTCCCTTTGTCCGCGAAGCCGGCGAAGGTCCGGCCGTCGTCTGCCTGCACGCGAGCGCCAGCACCTCGCGCCAGTGGCAGGCGCTGACGGATGCGCTCGCGCCGCGCTTCCGCGTGCTCGCCGTCGACTCCTACGGATCCGGGCAGAGCCCCGTGTGGACCGCGAAACGCCCGCTCACGCTGCGCGACGAGGTGGCGCTGCTCGAGCCCGTGTTCGCGCGCGCCGGAGGCCCCGTCAGCCTGGTCGCGCATTCCTACGGCGCCGCGATCGCGCTGATCGCCGCGCTCGAGCGCCCGGAGCTCGTCCACGCGCTCGCCATCTACGAGCCGACGCTGTTCTCGCTGGTGAACGCCCAGTCGCCCGCGCCGAACGAGGTCGACGGCTTCCGCGCCGCGTTCGCCGGCGCGGCCGAGCATTGGGACGCCGGCGATCCGGCGGGCGCCGGCCGCTGCTTCGTCGACTACTGGGCCGGCGAAGGAGCGTGGGACGCGATGCCCGAGCCGCGCCGGGGCCAGGTCGCGCTCTCCATGCGCAACCTGCGCAACTGGTACCGGGCGTGCATGTCCGACCTCACTCCGCCGCGCGCCTTCTCCTGGCTCGGCGCCCCGGTGCTCCTCATGACCGGCCGGAGCTCGCCTCCCTCCTCGCGCGCCGTGGCAAGTCTGCTCGGGCAGATGCTGCCGCGGGTCGAGGTCTACGAGTTCGACGGCGTCGGCCACATGGGACCGGTCACGCACCCGGATCCCGTCAATCGCGCGATCTCGCGCTTCCTCGAGCGGCACCGTCCCTTCCACCGCGCGGACGCCCTGCGCGCCGCCGACGTCGCGCGCGCGGACAGCCGCGATTCGGCTTCGCTGTGACCATGACTCCGAGGCTCCTCGCCCCTCGCGCCCTGCCTGGGCTAGCGCCTCAGCGTTTGCGCTCCTGCTCCTCGCTTCGCAGTGTCGTGCCTGCCCTGCCGGGCGGCCCGTACCCTCCTCCTAGCTGCGGACCGGTTTGCAGGAGCGCATCCCTTCAGGTCTTCTCGCGCAGGGTCACGAACTCCTCCGCCGCCGTCGGGTGGATCCCCAAGGTGGCGTCGAACTGCCGCTTGGTGAGACCGGCCTTCACGGCGAGCGCGAGCCCCTGGATGATCTCCGGCGCGTCCGCCCCCACCATGTGCGCGCCGGCGACGCGCTGGCTCGCCGCGTCGACGACCAGCTTTACCAGCGTGCGCTCGTCGCGCCCCGAGAGCGTGTGCTTGAGCGGGCGGAAGCTCGCCTTGTAGACGTCCACACGCCCGAGCTTCTCCCTGGCCTTCGCCTCGGTGAGGCCGACCGTGCCCACCGGCGGCTGGCTGAAGACGGCGCTCGGCACGTCGTCGTGGTCGACCGGCGTCTCCGTCCCGCCGAACAGGGTTGTCGCCACCGCCACGCCCTCGCGGATCGCCACCGGCGTGAGCGCGAGGCGGTGGGTTACGTCGCCTACCGCGAAGACATGCGGGACGCTCGAGCGGCAGAAGCGGTCGACGACCACCGCGCCCTGCGCGTCGAGCCTGACGCCGGCCTCGGCGAGTCCCAGGCCGGCGGTGTTGGGAGCGCGCCCGGTCGCGAGCATGACCGCGTCGCATTCGACGCCGGCGGCCTCGAGCGCGCCGTCCGCGCGCCGCGCGATGCCCGCGACGGTGCTCCCGAGGAGAATCCTCACGCCTTTCTTCCGCATCTCGTCGTGGAGATGCCGGCGCACGTCGTCGTCGAACCCGCGCAGGATCTGCTCGCCGCGGTACGACACCGTGACCTCGGCGCCGAGGCCGCGGAAGATGCCGGCGAACTCCGCGGCGACGTAGCCGCCGCCCACGATCAGCACGCGCCGCGGCAGCGACGGCAGCTCGAACGCCTCGTCGGAGGTGATCGCGTGCCCGGCGCCGGGGATCGCCGGCCGCACCGGCCGGCCGCCGGTGGCGACGAGGATGTGTTTCGCCGTCACGCGCTTGCCGGCGATGTCGACGGTGTGCGGGCCGGCCAGCTTCGCCGTGCCCCTGAGCACCGCGACGCCGGCCTTCTTCAGCGCGTCGGCGTAGACACCCTCGAGCCGCGCGATCTCGCGGTCCTTGCTCGAGACGAGCGCAGGCCAGGAGAACGACGCACCTTCGATGCTCCAGCCGAACCCGCGCGCGTCCTCGAGATCCTCCGAGTAGTGCGCGGCGTACGCCAGCAGCTTCTTCGGGATGCAGCCGCGGATCACGCAGGTGCCGCCGATGCGGTCGTTCTCCGCGATCGCCACCCTGGCGCCGAGCTGCCCGGCCATGCGGCTGGCGCGCACGCCCCCGGAGCCGGCCCCGACGGTGAACAGGTCGTAATCGAATCGGGTCACGGGGACCCGATGATCTCATCTGCTTCGCTTCCCGGTCTAGCCTCCGCGCAGCTGGACCGGGGGGCACTTCACCGATCCGTAGGAGCAGAACACGCAGCAATCCTCGGACTTGGGGCGCAGCATCGCCCGGCAGCGGGCGCACTCGTGGAAGTACAGGCAGGCGTCGACCGGCATGGTTTCGGACCGGGAGAAGCCGCAAAACGGGCAGGTCAGGGTCGATTCCAGCACCGGTTTGGTCGATTTCAATGGCGCTCCCCGCCTTTGGCTTATGATCCCAGGCGTTAACACCTGGAGAGGGACCGCCATGCCATTCCGGATCCGCGCCGCGTCCGCAGCCGCGCTGCTGCTCGCGTGCGCCCTCGCCTGCGCCCAGTCCGGCGGCCCGCGGACCCTGGCGGAGCTGAAGGCCGACGTGCAGGGGCGGGCCGACCGCCACGCCTATCCGGTGTCTGAGCTCGAGCCCGGGGAGGTGAAGGAGGCGCTCGCGGGCCTGAAGACCCTGGACCGCGACGAGTGGGCCGCCGCCTGGAGCGCCGTCGGCGACCGCCACATGGCGCAGGCGAGGAAGGCCGGCTCGTCCAACCCGGCCGAGGCCTCCAGGCAGTACAAGTACGCCTTCGAGTACTACCTCTTCGCGCGCTTCCCGCTGGAGAACTCCCCAGGCAAGGAGAAGGCCTATCTGAAGGCGCTCGAGGCCTTCGCCGCCTACGCGAAGATCCCCTACCCGCCCATCGAGGTCGTGCGCATCCCCTTCGAGGGCAGGGAGATCGTCGGCTATCTGCGCCTGCCCATCAGCGTCCGTCCCGCCCCGCTCGTCATCACCATCGGCGGCCTCGACGGCCGCAAGGAAAACGCAGCCTTCCGCAACGACGCCTATCTCAAGCAGGGCATCGCCTACTTCGCCTTCGACATGCCGGGCACCGGCCAGTCGACCATCCGCCAGGTCGCGCCGGGCGCCGAGCGCGAGTTCTCGCGCGTGCTCGACTACGTCGCCACCCGCAAGAACGAGATCGACGCGAAGCGCGTCGTCGTCTACGGCGGCTCCTGGGGCGGGCACTGGGCCGCGCGGCTCGCCTACACCGAGCGCGAGCGCCTGAGGGGCGCCGTCGTGCAGGGCGGCCCGGTGCACGAGTACTTCCAGCCGGCGTGGCAGAGAAAGGCGATCGGCACCCGCGAATACCTGTTCGAGCTGTTCGAGGCGCGGGCGGCGATCTACGGCGCGAAGACCCTGGACGAGTTCCTCGCCTACGGGCCGAAGATGTCGCTGAAGGACGCGGGCTTCCTCGACAGGCCCTCGGCGCCCATGCTGCTCATCAACGGCATGCGCGACACCCAGGTGCCGGTCGAGGACGTGTTCCTGCTCCTGCGCTCGGGGTCTCCCAAGGAAGCCTGGATCAACCCGCTGGGCGGCCACATGGGCAGGAGCAACGAGCTCCCGGACCAGAAGATCTTCGAGACGGTCACGCTGCCCTGGGTGGTGCAGGCGCTGCGGTGACCACCAGGGACTCCGGGGCGCCGAACGCCGCGCGCCCGTTCTACGCGAGGCTCCGGCTCGCCCTCATCGGCAGCTACGCCCTGATCGCGGCGAGTTTGTGCGGCGCCGCCGTCGTCTACGTGCTCCAGGACCGCTTGGACCGCCTCGACGAGGCGACGCGCGCCTCGAGCACCCTCGCGCGCGCGCTCGACGAGCACGTGCGCCGCACCTTCGACGCCGTCGACGTGCTGCTCGCCGACGTCGCCTACGGCATCGCCGAGGACGGCGGGATCCCCCGGGTCAGCGAGGAGCGCGTGCACCGGATGCTTCGCGCGAAGCAGGCCCTCATGCCGCAGATCAACGGGATGTTCGTGTACGGCCCGGACTCGATCCTGTACGCGGGCAGCTCGCGTGTTCCCGCGCCGCGCCTGAACGGCAGGGAGACCGAATACGTGAAGGCGCACCGCCTCGATCCGGCCCCTTCTCTCCTCTTCGTCGGCCTGCCTCAGCCCTCTCCCGTGACGGGCCTGCCGACCATCCCGACGACGCGGCGCATCCCGGGCCCGCGCGGCGGCTTCGGCGGCTTCGGCGGCGTCGTCGGCGCCTCGCTCGATCCGAGCCGCCTCGAGGCCTTCTACCGGGACCTCGGCCTTGCCCCGGGGCAGAGCCTGGTGCTGTTTCGCGCCGACGGCCTGCTGCTCATCCGCTTCCCGCACTCGCCTCACCTTCCGCCCGGGTTCGATCTCAAGAGCACGCCGCTGATGACCGAGGGCCTGAGCCGCGCGCCGATCGGCTCGGTCCACTTCAAGAGCACGCTCGACGGCATCGAGCACATCATCGCCTACCGCTCCATCCCCGACCTGCACCTGGCGGTCGCGGTCTCGAACGACGTCAACGAGATCCTCGCGCGCTGGCGCCGCGACACGGCGAGGATCGCCGGAGGCGTGGCCGGGGCTCTCGCCGCGCTGCTCGCGCTCCTGTGGGTCGCGCTGCGCGAGATCCGCGGGCGCGCCGCCGACGAGGCCCGGCTGAACGAGTCCGAGCGGCGCTTCGCGCGCACCATGCAGGCGAGCCCCGAGTCGATCACCGTCGCCGGCCTGGACGACGGGATCTTCGTCGAGGTCAACCCGGCCTGCGAGGCGCTCTACGGCTTTGCGCGCGCCGAGATGCTCGGCCACACCGGCCTCGAGCTCGGGATCTGGACGAACCCCGACGACCGGCAGCGCTTCGTCGACGAGGTGCGGCGCGACGGCGTGGTGAACGGGCGCGAGCTGCGGCTGCGCTGCAAGGACGGCAAGGTCAGGGACGTGCTCGCCTCCGCCGCGCTGGTCGAGTTCGAGGGCGAGCCGCTGCTCATGGTTCAGTCGATCGACATCAGCGACCGCAAGCGCGCGGAGGCGCGCGCCCAGTACCTGGCGACGCGCGACCCGCTCACCGACCTGCCCAACCGCACGCTGCTCTCCGAGCGGCTGTCGCACTCCATCGTCACCGCGCGGCGCCTCGGGACGAGCATCGCCGTGATGTTCATCGACGTCGACCGGTTCAAGGCCGTCAACGACTCGCTCGGACACCACGTCGGCGACAAGCTGCTCATCGCCGTCGCGGCCCGCATCCGCCGGGCCATCCGCGAGGAGGACACGCTGGCGCGCTTCGGCGGCGACGAGTTCGTCGTGGTCGTCGAGGGGCTGCGCTCCCGCGAGGCGGCCGAGGGGGTCGCGCGCAAGATCCCGGCCGCGCTCGCCGCCCCCTTCGACGTCGACGGGCACACGCTCAACGTGTCCGCGAGCATCGGCGTCACCTGCTGGCCGGGGGACGGCGACGACGCGCACGACCTGATCCGCGCCGCCGACATCGCCATGTACCGCGCCAAGGAGCGCCGCCGCGGCGACGTCCAGCTGTTCAGCGCCGACATGAACGCGCTCACCCTGCACCGGCAGAAGCTGGAGTCGCGGCTGTGGCAGGCGATCGAGCGCGGCACGCTGGAGATCGCCTACCAGCCCAAGGTCGACATCGCGGCGGGCCGCGTGTCCGGCGCCGAAGCCCTGCTGCGCTGGAACGACGAGGAGCTGGGCGAGGTGCCGCCGTCGCGCTTCATCCCGCTCGCGGAGGAGACCGGGCTGATCGTCAGCCTGGGGCGGCTCGTGCTCCGGCGCGTCGCGGCGCAGCTGCGCGTGTGGCAGGACCGCGGCCTGACCCTGAGCGTGGCGGTGAACCTCTCGGCCCGCCAGTTCAACGACCAGCTGGTGGCCGAGGTCGCCTCGACCCTGAAGGGCGCGAACGTCGACCCGCACCGTCTCGAGCTGGAGGTCACCGAGAGTATCTTCCTCGGAGGCCTGGAGGAGAGCGAGCGCATCGTGCGCCAGCTCACCGACCTCGGCCTGCTCTTCACCATCGACGACTTCGGCACCGGGTACTCGTCGCTCGGCTATCTCAAGCGCTTCCCCTTCCACAGCATCAAGATCGACCGCTCCTTCATCCACGGCATCGTCGCCGACGCCCAGGACGCGGCCATCGTGCGCGCCGTCGTGGCGCTCGCTCACAGCTTCGGGGTCAAGATCGTCGCCGAAGGCGTCGAGACCAGGGACCAGCTCGAGCGCCTGCGCGAGCTCGGTTGCGACGAGTACCAGGGGTTCCTGTTCAGCGCGGCGGTGCCGCCGGCCGAGCTGGAGAAGCTCGCGACCCGCTGATCCGCTTTGCCTTATCATTCCGGCTCGTTCGCAGGAGCCGTCGATAAGGAGCCGCTAATGTTCGTGCTGTCGGTGGATCTTCGCATCAAGCCCGAGAACGTCGAGAGCTTCACCGCCAAGGCGATCGCGAACGCCGCCGCTTCGCGCAAGGAGCCGGGGTGCCGCCAGTTCGACGTGCTGGTCGACCCCAAGGACCGCACCAAGGTGCTGCTCTACGAGGTGTATGCGGACGAGAAGGCCTTCGATGCGCACCAGCAGACTGCGCACTTCAAGCAGTACGTCGCCGAGGCGGTGCCGCTGCTCGCATCGCGCGAGCGCCACGCGTGGAAGCGCGTCGCGCCCTGAAGCGGGCCCCCGGTGGACGGCGAAGCGATCTACCGCAAGACCGAGAAAGGCAAGCTCGAGGTCGCCGAGCGCCCGGCCGGTCTCGAAGGCCACGCACGGCGCCTGCTGATCATGATCGACGGCCAGCGCGGCCACGAGGAGCTGTCGGTGTACGTGCGCGCCGGCGAGTTCGAGAGCACCCTCGCGCGCCTTCTCGCCGAGGGCTTCGTGGAGCAGGTGGGCGCGGAGGAGATCGACCCCAACCGCATCGCGCGCGCCCCCGCGGCCAACGACCCGGTGGTGTTCGCGGGCATCAAGATCCAGGCGATGGCCGAGATCCGCACCCATATGCGCGGGCGCCTGGCCTCCCTCGGGGAGATGCTGGTCGAGGAGATCAACGCCTGCCCGGACGCGCTCGCGCTGCGCGAAAAGCTGCGCACGCTCGAGGAACAGCTTGCCAAGCTGCTGGGGGCGGAGCAGGCCGTCGCGCTGGCGCGCCGCATCGGCGCCGAGCTGACGCGCCTCTTCCCCTAGCCGTCCTTCTTCTGCTGCCAGCCGGCGCGGCGGAAGCGCTGCCGGCGCGCCGCGCCCTCGGCGCGCTGCAGCGCGAACTCGCGCAAGCGCGCTTCGAGCGCGATCCGCAGGTCGCGCGGCAGCCCGCCCGCCGACAGCGTGAAGCGCGCGATCACCGGGTCGTCCTCGAGCGCGCCGCCCGAGGCGAGCTTCGAGCCGATGAAGTCCGGCGACGCGCCGCCGTCGTGGAAGTAGCCCTTGTCCTGCATCCATACCAGGGCGCGCTCGCTCGACTTCATGCCGTAGCACAGCTCGAACGCGGCGAGGCCCTGGTCG
The DNA here is from genome assembly GCA_035499735.1 of Burkholderiales bacterium. Lineage (GTDB taxonomy): Bacteria > Pseudomonadota > Gammaproteobacteria > Burkholderiales > SG8-39 > VBDM01. The sequence goes on along the minus strand of DATJYC010000078.1, from coordinate 24,900 downwards.
GTCTCGCGCACGAAAAGATCGAAGTCGTCGTCATGGAACCAGCGCCGCTTGCTCGCCGGATCGTCCTGCGTCACATCGAGAATCTCTCTCAGCACCGCCCCGCTCCGTTCGATTTCCAGGCGCATAGCTTACCTCAGTCGCGCGGGTTTGCCCGGGTCTCGACCGCGACGCCCGATCGCAGGGTCTGCAGAACGACGCAGCTGTGCTCGGCCGCCGACAGCAGCTTCTCCAGCGTCCTCGGATCCGTTCCGGGGGCCGCCTCGAAATCGACGCGGCAATGCATCTTCTGAAAGCCGACGGGCACCTGCCGGTCGACGGCCAGCGTGCCGCGGACGTCCACCTCGCCCGTCACGTCGACTTGGAGCGACGTGAGCGTCACCTGCAGGCGGTCGGCGATGATCCGCAGGGTCGAATCGAAGCAGGCGGCGAGCGCCGCGCAGAGCAAGTCGCCGGGATTCGGCCCGTCGTGATAGCCGCCGACGGCCGCGTGAACGCCGAAGGGCCAGACGATGCCGTAGTCCTTGCTGCCTGCCGCCACGCGCCCGTGAAACGGATCGGTGTCCACCCCGCCCGTCGTCCTGCCGCGATCGACAATCCGGGCTTCCTGTGCCGCTTCCCTGTAGCGCGCGCGGAGCGGGTCCTGCCGCGCGCGCACGTCGTTGCCGTTGCTCGGGTTCATCGGTTCCTCCTTTACCGTCAGTGACGGCTCGATGATATAAACTGCAATCCCCGGCGGCCTCACCCGTTCACCGGGAATGTTGATCCGCCTACCGAACCAGGGACGAAGAGGATGGATGCGCTGTCCGAGCTGCTCCGCGTGATCCGTCTCACGGGCACGGCGTTCATCGACGCCGAGCTGTCGGCTCCCTGGGCCGTGCGCACGCCGCCGCCGTCGGCGATCGCCGCGCGGCTCGCGCCCGGCGCGGGGAGGATCATCCCCTATCACGTCATCAGCGAAGGCGCGTGCCACGTGGAGGTCCAGGGGCTCGCGCCGCTCAGCATGAAGGCGGGCGAGGTGATCCTCTTTCCTCACGGCGACCAGCATGTCCTCATGAGCTCGCCGGGCCTCTCCCCGATGCAGATCACCACCGAGCTGGTGACGAAGCTCACCCGGCGCGACGCGATCGCGAACGTGCGCTACGGAGGCGACGGGGCGCGGACCCGGCTCATCTGCGGGTTCTTCGCGAGCGACGCCGCGCTCTCTTCGCACCTCATGGCCCGCTTTCCCAAGGTCATGCATTCGCGCCTGGACGCGGACAGCGCCGTGGCGCTGCTGCCTAAGTCCGTCCGCCCCTCCGGGAACGGGCCCCGGCCCGGCGCGGGCGCCGTGCTCGGCAAGCTCTGCGAGCTCCTGTTCGTCGACGCGATCCGCGCCTACCTCGAATCCTCTCCCGACCTGGAAGGCTGGCTCGCCGGGCTGAAGGACCGCTATGTAGGAGAAGCCCTCGCGCTGATCTACGGCCGGCCCGAGCGCTCGTGGACGCTCGAATCGCTCGCCAAGGCCGTCGGCGTCTCGCGGACCGCGCTCGCGGACCACTTCGTCCGCTGCACCGGCCTGGCGCCGATGCAGTACCTGTCGCAATGGCGCCTGCAGCTCGCCGCCGACGCGCTCGCCCAGAGCGACGAGGCGCCGAAGACCATCGCCGGAAAGGCGGGGTTCGCCTCGACCTCGGCGTTCAACCGCGCTTTCAAGCGCGAGTTCGGTGTCCCGCCGGTCGAGTGGCGGCGGAAGAGACGGCCGAAGCGCTAGGCGAGCGCCGCTTCGCTGCGCTCCCAGAGCTCGGCGGCGAGCGCCGTATTCCGGCCGGCGGCGTTCGGTGACACCGGCCTGCACCCGCTGTAATAGAGGCCCGTCTCCCTTCCCGCCGCCTCAGAGGTCGCGCAGTACAGCGTCGTCTTCGCCCCCTCCTCGTTCGAGATGAGCCTCAGGCGGTTGAGCTGCCGCAGCGGCCAGGGGAGCCTCCTCCAGATGTCGGAATCGACCACGCCGGGGTGAAGGGAATAGGTCCTCACGCCGCTCCCGACCAGGCGCCGGCCCAGCTCGGCGCTGAAGAGCACGTTGGCGAGCTTGGAGGCGCAGTACTCGGGCACGGCGGTGAGCGAGGCGGTGGGCCGGCGCACGGCATCCCAGTCGATGCCGCCCGAGTGGGTGTGCGCCTTGCTCGCGACGGTCACGATGCGCGCCGGCGCCGAGCGGAGGATGCGCGTGAGCAGGAGCTGCGTCAGCAAGAAGTGCCCCATGTGGTTGACGCCGAACATCCACTCGAAGCCCGAGGGCGTGAGGCCCCTCGCGCCGGCGACGCCCGCGTTGTTGACGAGGAGGTGCAGCGGCAGATCGCGCTCGAGGAACATCTGCGCGCACTGTCGCACCGAGTCGAACTCAGAGAGCTCGAGCGGCAGCCACTCCGCCGCCGCGCCGATCTCCTCCAGCACGGGCTGCGTCCGCTCGCGCGAGCGGCAGGCGAGAAACACGCGGAATCCCGAGCGCGCCAGCTCGATCGCGGTCACCCGGCCGATGCCGGTGTTAGCTCCGGTGACGAGGGCGACTCGGCGTGCGGGCATGCGCGGGAGTATACGCATCGTTCCGGTCAAGGATTCCTCAAGAGGCTGGGGCATTCTTGTGAAACAATGATGACCGTGCTGGAGCTCCGTCCGACCTGCGAACACTGCAACAAGGCGCTGCCGCCCGATTCGCTCGAAGCGCGCATCTGCTCGTACGAATGCACGTTCTGCGCGAGTTGCGTCGAGCGGGTCCTCGGGAATGTCTGCCCCAACTGCGGCGGCGGGTTCGTCCCGAGGCCGGTCAGGCCTTCGAAGAACTGGAAGGGCGACAACTACCTCGGCAAGGATCCCGCGAGCACCAGGGTTCGCCATCGGCCGGTCGATCCGGCGGCCCACGCGACGTTCTCGGCCGCGATCCGGGACATTCCACCGCAGAAGCGGTAGAACTAGCGCCTCGCGCCCGGACGGGTCGCGACGATCACGCCAATCAGAATGGTGGCGATGCCCACGGCGTGGAACAGCCGGAACGATTCGCCGAGGAACACGATCGCGAGCAGCGTGCCGAACGCCGGCAGCAGGTGGATGGTGAACCCGGCCGCGTTCGCGCCGACGATGGCGACGCCGCGGTTCCAGCAGATGAAGGCGCCCACCGAGGCGGCGAGCCCCACGTAGAGGGCTGCCGCGAGGCCCTCGAGCCCGGGCCACCTCGGCGGCGCGAAGACCGCTTCGACCGCAAAGGCGGGAACGAGCAGCAGCACGCCGATCACCGAGATCGCGAACAGGAACGAAAGGCCGTCGAGCTCGGCAGGCCGGCGCTTCAATAGCACCGAGTACACGCCCCACACCGGCATCGCGAGGAGGATGAGCGCGTCGCCGGAGTGGAATTCCAGTCTCCCGAGATTGGACAACTCGCCGCGCGAGAGGATGACCAGGATCCCCGCGAGCGAGATCAGCATCCCGATCACCTGCCTCCGTGTCGCGTGCTCTCGCTCGATCGCGAACGAGCACAGCAGCATGAAGGCGGGGAAGGAGGAGTTGAGGAGCACGGCGTTCACCGCGGTCGTCGTCTTGAGGCCGTAGTAGACGAGCGACTGGAACGCCGCCACGCCGAGGAGCGACAGCAGCGCGAGCATCCCGGCGGACCGCCGGATGACGGGCCACTTCCCCCGCAGCCGCGGCAGCGCGAACGGCGCGAGCGCGAGCGCGGCGATCGTCCAGCGCGACAGATTCAGGGCGTTCGGTTCGAAGGTCTCGCGCAGCGCCCGGCCGAGAACCCAGTTCCCGGCCCAGAAGAGCGTCGCGAGCGCGAGCAGCAGGAAGGCGGTCCCGCGCGAAGCGGGAGGGGCGTTGTTCAACCGGGAACCCTACTTCTTCGGCGGGAAGCGCTCCAGCATCTGCCCGACCACGTCGTCGATGCGCTTCTGCTGCTCCTCGGGCGAGAAGGCGGGCTCCGCGGCGCCGGACGCGGTCGCCCGCCACACGAGCGACTTCGACTTCGCATCGAGGAAGTCGAGCACCAGCGTGCCCTGCTTCAGCTCGATCGGCTTGCTCCGGGCCCCGCCCACCGAGACGTGCCCCGCCCTGCCGACCGGAATGCCCACCGACATGCCCACCGCGGTCGACCCGCCGTAGGTGGTCCGGCCGGAGAGCTGCATCGCGATCAGGAAATCGGGGTTGGGAGACTGCGTGCGTCCCTTCTTCGCGAGCCCGGCGTCGACCGAGCTCCGGACCCGCTTCACGAGCAGCTCGTCCTTCACCGCGTTGCCGGTCGGCGGCATCCAGTCGTAGGTCCTGAACCGGGCGAAATCCGCGCCCGTGTCGTAGTCGAAATCGACGTCGTAGCGCGGCGCGGCGCAACCCGCCAGCGCCAGGATGACCGCGAGCGCTGCCAATGGGTTCTTCATCCCTCGATCCTAGCCCGATACGGTCCTTGCCGCCACCGTACCGCAAGGCCGGGGCGAGCCGGGCGCTCGCCGGGGTATCCTTGCCCCATGCCCGGCACCGCCGATCCCGACCTCTCCGAGCGCCTCAACCGGGAGTGCCGCTGCGTCACGCTCGACCCCGACGCGCTGCGGGCGGCGCTCGAGCGCGAGTCGGGCGACCCGGATTTCTTCGCGGCGCAGCTCGCCGCGCACCCTCACCTCTTCTCGAACGCGCCGGTGTTCCTGTCGCAGGCGCACTTCGCCGCGATGTCGCGGACGGTGCGCGCGATCGAGTCGGTCGCGCGCCTCTCCGCCTACCGCGAGACGGTGCTCTCGCGCTCGCCGGAGATCGCGCGCCCGGACTTCGGCCCGCGCGGCGCCTTCATGGGCTACGACTTCCACCTCGCGCACGAGGGTCCGCGCCTGATCGAGATCAACACGAACGCTGGCGGCGCGTTCCTGAACGCCCTCCTCGCCCGCGCGCAGCACGCCTGCTGCGCCGAGATGGACGCCGGCCTGCGCCGCTCAGAGGCGTACGACTTCGACGCGGCGATGGCGCGCATGTTCGAGCGCGAGTGGCGGCTGCAGCGCCGCGAAGGCGCGCCGCGGCTCGTCGCGGTCGTCGACGACGCGCCGCAGGAGCAGCATTTCTATCCGGAGTTCGTGCTGGCGCAGCGCGCCCTCGGCCGGCACGGCATGGAGACCCTCATCGCCGACGCGCGCGAGCTGCGCTTCGAGGCCGGCGCGCTGAGCTTCGAGGGAAGGAGGATCGACCTCGTCTACAACCGCCTGGTGGATTTCTCGCTCGAAGCCCCCGAGCACGCGGCCTTGCGCGCCGCCTACCTCGCCGGCGCCGCGGTGCTGACGCCGAACCCGCACGTCTACGCCCTCTTCGCCGACAAGCGCAACCTCGCGCTCCTCTCCGATCCGGCGCTGCTGCGCTCCTTCGGCGTTCCGGAAGAGACCGTCGCGGCGCTCGCCGGCGTGCCGCGCACCGTGCCCGTCATGGCCGCGAACGCGGAAGAACTGTGGCGCAACCGCAGGAAGCTCTTCTTCAAGCCCGCGGCCGGCTACGGCAGCAAGGCCGTGTACCGCGGCGACCGCATGACCCACAAGGTGTGGGACGCCATCCGGCGCGGAGACTACGTCGCCCAGGACTACGCGGCGCCGAGCGAGCGCGTGGTCGAGGTCGACGGCGCGCCCGCCGTGCGCAAGACCGACGTGCGCCTCTACGTCTACGACGGCGAGACCCTGCTCGCCGCCGCGCGGCTGTACCGGGGGCAGGCGACCAACTTCCGGGCGCCGGGAAGCGGCTTCGCGCCGGTGTTCGTGGTGTGAGAGCCGGGGTCCGCTTCCGGGCGACTTGACGCGCGTCCCGTGTATCTGTATAAGACGCGTGCAGGTTTCAAGCACTGAACACGTAGTCCTCAGCGTACCGCTCAGATCTCCGTCCCTCTCTACTTGAAGCACCCGCAACGGGCGCAAGCTCGTCACTTTTTAACTACATTAGGTATCGATCATGAGTACAGGCAAGGTCAAGTGGTTCAACGACGCCAAGGGCTACGGATTCATCACGCCGGATGACGGCAGCAAGGATCTGTTCGTCCATTTCTCCGCCATCCAGGCAGCGGGCTTCAAGACGCTCAAGGAGAACGACAAGGTGTCCTACGATGCGACCCAGGGACAGAAAGGTCCCCAGGCGACGAACATCAAGGTGATCGCGTAATACCGCTCGCCTCCGGAAAAGCCCGCTTCGGCGGGCTTTTTTTATGGCGATGTCCGGCGCCGCCGCCGGAATCGGCCAGCCTGGGCGACTCGGGGGCCTTGAAATCCCGCGGCACTATCCCTAGATCGCCCCGCATGGCGGCCGTGCCTGCGGCATGGGCGGGCCGCCACCCTACTTATCGATACTTACAGGAGAAAGCCATGTACGAGTCGTTGCTGACTTTTCCAGGCGGCCTGTTCGAGGAGCTCGAGCGGCTGCAGCGGGACGTGCAGTCTTCGTTCGGGGCGCTGGGGCTGCCTTCCAGCATCCGCGCCGTCGCCCAAGGCGCCTTTCCCGCGATCAACATCGGCGGCACCCCCACCGCCGTCGAGGTCTACGCGTTCGCGCCGGGGCTCGATCCGAGGAACATCGAGGTCACCGTGGACCGCGGGGTGCTGACCGTCTCGGGCGAGCGCCCGGACAATCTGCCGGAGTCCGGCGCCCGGCGCAGCGTCTACGCCGCCGAGCGCTTCGCCGGCGAGTTCCGCCGCGCCGTCAGCCTGCCCGAGGACGTCGACCCCGGGCGCATCAACGCCACCTACCGCGACGGCATCCTGCGCATCAGCATCGCACGCCAGGAAAAATCCCAGCCGAAGCGCATCGAGATCAAGTGAAGGAGACGACCATGACCGACAAGCAAGTCGCAACCCGGAGCGCGCAGGCCGCGCCCGCGATGATCCCCAACGTCGACGTCGTCGAGGACGACGCCGGCATCACCATCACCGCCGACCTTCCCGGCGTGCCCAAGGACAAGCTCACCCTGCGGATCGAGGGCGAGACATTGCAGATCGAAGGCGAGATGGTGTCCGACGCGCCCGAAGGGATGGAAGCCATCTACGCCGAAGTGCGCAGCCCGCGCTACCGGCGCGCCTTCACCCTCTCGCGCGAGCTCGACACCGGGAAAATCAACGCGTCGCTGAAAGATGGCGTGCTCAGCCTTCGCATCCCCAAGGCCGAGCACGCGCAGCCGAGGAGGATCGACGTGAAGGCCGCCTGAGGACCGTGGCCCGCCGGGTCGGCGGGCCTGCCAGTGACGCCTAGCGCATCACCAGGGTGTTGATGCGCTTGGGCACCTCGCCGACCGGCACCGTGGCCACGGCCTTCATCGCCTTCGTATCGATCACCGACACCGAGCGCGCCCCGGCGTTGGAGATGTAGAGCAGGCGACTGTCGGGCGTGGAGGTGACCCAGTTCGGCACCGCCCCGATCGGGTCGCGTCCTTCGAGCTTCAAAGCGGGCAGCGAGACGTACCCGAGCAGCTTCAGGTCGGGCAGCGAGGCCGCTGAAGGACAGGACCATTCCCGTTAGATTGCATTGAGGATCTGTGTCTACGAGGAGCACGCGATGTCCTCGATCCGCAAGAGCCCAGCCCAAATTAAAGGTTGTGGTAGTTTTGCTAACGCCACCCTTATGGTTGAAGAGTGCAATAATCCGAGCCATCCGAGACCTCAGACGTTTTGTGATGCGACGGAACGTATATTAGTCTGCTACGACACAGACTAGCGGAGTGCGGCGTTTATCTTATCAAGCACCCCCGCCCCCGGGCACAGGTCTTTCTCCGACAGTTTGTTGAACGGCATCTCCACGGTATTGAGGTGGGCGTGGAGGTCTTCGGAGTCGGGGCTGAGGTAGAGCAGCTTGGTCACAATTATGTCGGACTTGGCAGTCTGACGACGAGAGTGCCAGCGTGGAACGGTCAACGAAGCGCGCACCTGTCTCGTTGATTTTCCGAAGGAGATTGCCGATCGCGTCGCCGGGTGGTAGGGTCTGCTGGCGACTGCAGGTGCAGTCTTTCCGTCCGGGAGCCACGAGATGCCAGCGGCAACGAGCATTCCGATCGCGGGATTCAAGGAGGTCTACGACGTCGCCGCGGTCGACCGCGCGCTGCAGGAGCTGTCGCCCACCGCGAACGAGGCGCTCAAGTCGACCTACGAGAAGATGCTCAAGGCGGGCGGCGAGCGCTTTGCCGTCAAGCCCTCGGGCGTTCCGGTGATGGATTCGCTCTACGAGGATCTGCCCAATTTCTCCGAGGTGCTCGACGACATCAAGAAGCAGATCGCGCTGTGCGCCTCCTCGAACGATCCCCTGGAGCTGCCGCCGCTGCTGCTCGTCGGCGAGCCCGGGATCGGCAAGACGCACTTCGGCCGCTGCCTCGCGCAGCTGCTCGCCACCGGCTTCGGCTTCGTTTCGATGAGCGCGATGACCGCCGGGTGGATTCTCTCCGGCGCGTCCTCGCAATGGAAGAACTCCAAGCCGGGCAAGGTATTCGACACCCTCCTCCACGGCCGCTACGCCAACCCGGTGATCGTGGCGGACGAGATCGACAAGGCCGGCGCCGACACCCAGTACGATCCCCTGGGCGCGTTGTACGGCCTGCTCGAGCGCGACACCGCCTCGCAGTTCGTCGACGAGTTCGTCGAGATCCCGGTGGATGCCTCGAGCCTGGTGTGGATCGCCACCGCGAACGACGCCGCGCGCATCCCCGAGCCGATCCTGAACCGCGTCAACGTCTACGAGATCGAGGCGCCCGACCGGGAGGGCGCTCTCCGCATCGCGCAGTCGATCTACTCGGAAATACGCGGGGGCCACGACTGGGGCAAGGCCTTTCCCGAGGCGCCCGCGCAGGCGGTGCTGGACGGTCTCGCCGACCTGGGGCCGCGCGAGATGCGCCGAGCGCTCATGACCGCGTTCGGCAACGCCAAGCTCGCCGTGCGCGACGAAATTCAGCCAGGCGACCTGAGCGAAAGCCGCGCGGCGAAGAAACAGCGTATCGGGTTCTAGAAACCGGCCGGAGTCCTGCGGCGCCGGGCGTCAAAACGCCCGCAAGTGCGCATCGATCAGCATTTCGGCTGCGCGCGCTACGTTCCTTGCCGGACCGCGTACGCCCAGCGTCTGGGCCGTCACCTGCGCGCCTTCCATAAGGAGAAACAGCTGGTCGGCCAGCAACCCGGGGTTGCGGGCTTTCATCCGCGCGCAAATCGCCGCCAGCTGGCTGCGCAGTTTCGCCTTGTGCGCCTCGATGATTTTTCTGGCAGGGTGAATTTTTTCCGTGAGCTCCACCGCCGCATTTGCCATCGGGCAGCCTCGGGCCTTGGGATCAACCACGTGTTTGGCCAGAAGGGTGAACGCGGCCTTGAGTTGCATGCGTGGATCCTCGGGATGCTTGCTCGCCATCGCCTCCCACTTCTGCCAGAAGGTGGCGTCGTGCTCGCGCAGCCATTCGGCCACCAGCATATCTTTGGAAGGGAAGTTCCGGTACAGGCTCATCTTGGTGGTATCGGCTTCCTCGGCGATCGTATCCACGCCGACCGCGCGGATTCCGTTGCGGTAGAAGAGCTCCGACGCGGTATTGAAAATGCGCTTCCGCGCGCTCGCGCGATTGGCGGGCTTCCCCGGTGGGGCTGATTTGCCGTTGGTCTTGGGGCTCTTGAGCATATCCAGTCCGTGCTTGACAGGTGGGTGACCGGTCAGTATCATACCATCCTGCTTGTGACGGCAGCCAGTCTCGTCGCAAGCTCCCACCCCGATCCTTCCTGGCCGCGGGCCATTCCGGCGGCCACCAACCGATTCATAACGAGGAAATTGTCATGATGAAAATTCGTCCCCTGCACGACCGCGTCGTCGTCGAGCGCATCGAGGCGGAAGCCAAGACCGCCGGAGGCATCGTCATTCCCGACAACGCGGCGGAAAAACCCGACCAGGGCAAGGTGATCGCCGTGGGCAACGGCAAGGTTCTCGACGACGGCAAGATCCGCCCGCTCGACGTCAAGGTCGGCGACCGGATCCTGTTCGGCAAGTATTCCGGCTCCGCGGCCAAGATCGAGGGCACCGAATACCTCGTCATGCGCGAAGACGACATCATGGGCGTCGTCGCCTAAGCGCCCCACAACGAATTCAACTCAGGAGTCTCGCAACATGCCTTCCAAAGACGTACGTTTCCACGAATCCGCCCGCCTCAGGATGCTTGCGGGCGTCAATGTTCTCGCCGACGCGGTCAAAGTGACCCTAGGCCCCAAGGGACGCAATGTGATCCTCGAGCGCTCTTACGGCGCCCCCACCGTGACCAAGGACGGCGTTTCGGTCGCAAAGGAAATCGAGCTGAAGGACAAGTTCGAGAACATGGGCGCGCAGATGGTCAAGGAAGTCGCCTCCAAGACCTCGGATGTCGCAGGCGACGGCACGACGACCGCTACGGTGCTCGCGCAATCGATCGTGAAGGAGGGCATGAAGTTCGTGGCCGCCGGAATGAACCCGATGGACATCAAGCGCGGCATCGACAAGTCGGTGATCGCGGTGGTCGAGGAGCTGAAGAAAATCTCCAAGCCCTGTACCACAAGCAAGGAGATCGCCCAGGTGGGCGCCATCTCCGCCAACGCCGATGCCGAAATCGGAAAGATCATTTCCGACGCGATGGAGAAGGTCGGCAAGGAAGGCGTGATCACGGTCGAGGACGGCAAGGGCCTGCAGACGGAGCTCGAGGTGGTCGAAGGGATGCAGTTCGACCGCGGCTACCTGTCGCCCTACTTCATCAACGCCGCCGACAAGCAAATGGCGATCCTGGACAATCCGTACGTGCTCCTTTACGACAAGAAGATCGCCAACGTTCGCGATCTGCTTCCGCTACTGGAGCAGGTGGCGAAGGCCGGACGGCCGCTGCTCGTCGTTGCCGAGGAAGTCGAGAACGAAGCCCTCGCGACCCTGGTGGTCAACAATCTGCGCGGCATCCTGAAGACCTGCGCGGTGAAGGCGCCGGGGTTCGGCGACCGGCGCAAGGCCATGCTCGAGGACATCGCCGTTCTCACCGGCGGGCAGGTCATCGCCGAGGAAATGGGTCTGACGCTCGAAAAAGCGACGCTCAAGGACCTCGGCCAGGCCAAGCGCGTCGAGATTGCCAAGGAAGAGACCACGATCATCGACGGCGCAGGCGATCCCAAGGCGATCGAAGCGCGGGTGAAGAACATCCGCACCCAGGTCGAGGAAGCCACCAGCGACTACGACAAGGAGAAGCTGCAGGAGCGGGTTGCCAAGCTCGCCGGCGGTGTCGCGATCGTCAAGGTCGGCGCCGCGACCGAAATCGAGATGAAGGAAAGAAAAGCCCGCGTCGAAGATGCGCTGCACGCCACCCGCGCCGCGGTCGAGGAAGGCATCGTCCCCGGCGGCGGCGTGGTCTATATCCGGGCGCGCGTCGCGCTCGACAAGCTGAAGGGCGACAATCCCGACCAGGAAGCCGGCATCAAGATCGTGCGCCGCGCCCTGGAAGAGCCGCTTCGCCAGATTGTCGCCAACGCGGGCGAGGAGCCCTCGGTCGTGATGAACAAGGTCGCCGAAGGCAAAGGCAATTTCGGCTTCAATGCCCAGACGGAAACCTACGGCGATCTCGTCGAGATGGGCGTGGTCGATCCGACCAAGGTGAGCCGCACGGCGCTGCAGAACGCGGCCTCGGTCGCCGGCCTGCTCCTGACCACCGATGCCGCGGTAGCCGAGCTGGTGGAAGAGAAGGAAAGCGCTGGCGCCGGCGGTCACAACCACGGCATGGGCGGGATGGGCGGCATGCCAGGGATGGACATGTGATCCCGCCTGACCCGAGATTCGAGTGATCGCGGCGGACGCTACCGCAGGCTTGCGTTGATCTTCTCCAACACCCCCGCCCCCGGGCAAAGCTCTTTCTCCGACAGCCTGTTGAACGGCGTCCCCACGGTATTGAGGTGGGCGTGGAGGTCTTCGGAGTCGGGGCTGAGGTAGAGCAGGCCGGTCACGACTTCGCCTTTGGCCGCGTGGTGCGCGACGTATTCCAGCGCCTTGACGCGGTCGGTGGCGTCGTACTCGGGATGGGTCTTGCGCAGGTGGATGATGGAGCCGTCGTGCTGGGGCACGCTGATCGCATCGCCTTCGTTGTATTCGACGCTGATGGCTTCGCGCGAGGGCCAGAAGTCGAGGCGGTTGACCGCTTCGTTGTGCTCGCGCACGTAGTCGTAGCTCTTGGTCGAGCCCGGGTGGTTGTTGAACGCGACGCAGGGGGAGATGACGTCGATGAAGGCCGCGCCGGTGTGGGCGATCGCGGCTTTGACGAGCGGGATGAGCTGCTGCTTGTCCCCTGAGAAGCTTCTCGCCACGAAGGTCGCGCCCATGATGAGCGCGAGCGACACGGTGTCCACCGGCTCGTCCGCGTTCACCTGTCCCCTCTTCGCCTTGCTTCCCTTGTCAGCCGTTGCGCTGAACTGGCCTTTGGTCAGGCCGTACACCCCGTTGTTCTCCAGGATGTAAGTCATGTTCACGCCGCGACGCATGACGTGCGCGAACTGCCCCAGGCCGATGGAGGCCGAGTCGCCGTCCCCGGACACGCCGAGGTAGATCAGCTCGCGGTTCGCGAGGTTCGCGCCGGTGAGCACGCTCGGCATCCGTCCGTGCACGGTGTTGAACCCGTGCGAGTTGCCGAGGAAGTAGTCGGGGGTCTTGGAGCTGCAGCCGATGCCCGAGAGCTTCGCCACCTTGTGCGGCAGGATGTCCAGCTCCCAGAACGCCTGGATCAGCGCCGCCGAGATCGAGTCGTGGCCGCAGCCGGCGCAGAGCGTCGAGACCTTGCCTTCGTAGTCGCGGCGCGTGTAGCCGACCTTGTTCTTCGGCAGGGTCGGGTGATGCAGCTTGGGCTTGGCGAGATAAGTCATGTCAGTTTGGCTCGACTCACGACTTGGAGGGTTTCCTCGTCGTCGTCATCGTCCTCTTTGTCCTCGTCCTCATCCTCATCCTCGTCGACGCGCTTCTTCTCTTCCTCTTCCTCGTCGTCGTCCTCGGGGTCCCCGAAGGCGCTCATGCTGCCCTATCCTTCTTCACCATCGGCCGCACGTTCAGCGCCGAGACGATCTGGGTGATCTCGTTGGTGATGTAGCGCGCGGTGATCGGCGTGCCGTCGAAGTGGAGAACCGAGATCAGGCTCGCCGGGTTGATGCCCGCGTCGTTCACGAGCAGCGTCTTCAGCTGCGCGTCGCGGTTCTGCTCGACCACGAACACCTTCGAGTGCGACTGCACGAAGTCGAAGATCTCGTCCTGGAACGGGAACGAGCGGATGCGGAGCGCGTTCACGTAGATGCCCTGCCTCGCCAGCGCGTCCAGCGCCTCCGCCATCGCCGGACCGGTCGAGCCGTAGAAGATCGCGCCGAACCTCGCCGGCTCCTTGGACGCCGAGAGGATGGGCTTCGGCACCAGCGTCTTCGCCGTCTCGAACTTCTTCAGCAGCCGCTGCATGTTGTACTTGTAGTCCGGGCCCGCCTCGGAGTAGATCGCGTAGGCGTTCTTGCTCGTGCCGCGCGTGAAATAACCGCCCTTCGTCGGGTGCGTCCCCGGGTAGGTGCGGAACGGGATGCCGTCGCCGTCCACGTCGAGATAGCGTCCGAACTCCTTGCCGCTATCGAGCATCTCGGCCGTCATCACCTTGCCGCGGTCGTATTTCCTGCTGTCGTCCCACGCGAGCGGCTTCGTCAGCCGCTGGTTCATGCCGATGTCGAGGTCGGTCATGAGGAACACCGGCGTCTGCAGGCGCTCGGCGAGGTCCAGGCACTGCGCCGCCATCTCGAAGCACTCGTGCGGGTCCTCGGGGAAGAGCAGCACGTGCTTGGTGTCGCCGTGGGAGGCGTAGGCGCACTTGATCACGTCGGACTGCTGCGTGCGCGTCGGCATGCCCGTCGAAGGCCCGCCGCGCTGCACGTCGATGATGACGAGCGGGATCTCGGCGAAGTACGCGAGCCCGATGAACTCCTGCATGAGGGAAATCCCGGGGCCCGACGTCGCGGTGAAGGCGCGCGCCCCGTTCCACCCTGCCCCGACCGCGATGCCGACCGAGGCCAGCTCGTCCTCGCCCTGCACGATCGCGAACCTGTTCTTCCCCGAGTCCTTGTCCACGCGGAGTCTGGAGCAATACCTCTGGAATGCCTCAGCAAGCGAAGACGAGGGGGTGATCGGATACCAGGCGCACACCGTCGCTCCGCCGTAGACGCAGCCCAGGGCCGCGGCGGCGTTCCCTTCCATGAAGATCTTTTCGCCGACCTGGTTCGCCTCGCCTTTCAGCGGGCGCACGCGGATCCCCAGCGGGCACGACAGGTGCTCGAGCGCATAGCTGCGACCGAGCTGGAGCGCGTTCAGGTTGGGCTTGAGCAGCGCTTCCTTGCCCTTGTACTGCTCGCCGATCAGCTCGGCGATCACCAGGGGATCGATATTGAGCAGCGCCGAGAGCGCACCCACGTAAATGATGTTCTTGAAGAGCTGCCGCTGCCGCGCGTCGGTATAGGCCTGATTGACGATCTCGGTGAGCGGCATGCCGATCACGTTGATGTCGTCGCGGAGCCTCGATCTCGGCAGCGCCTTGGTGTTGTCGTAGAAGAGATAGCCGCCCGGGTCGATCTCCTTCACGTCCTGGTCCCAGGTCTGCGGGTTCATCGCGACCATCAGGTCGACGCCGCCGCGGCGGCCGAGCCACCCGGACTCCGACACGCGCACCTCGTACCAGGTCGGCAGCCCCTGGATGTTCGAGGGGAAGATGTTGCGCGGGGAGACCGGCACGCCCATCCTGAGGATGGCCTTCGCGAACAGCTCGTTCGCCGAGGCCGAGCCCGAGCCGTTGACGTTGGCGAACTTCACGACGAAGGCGTTGACGGATTCGATGCGCTTCGTCATGGTGTCTTTACGCCGCTTTCTTCTGCGGGGTCCGGCAGCCGTGCCCGGCGTGCGTCAGGTCGAGCAGGAACTTCTGCATGTCCCAGGCACCCGTCGGGCAGCGCTCGGCGCACAGGCCGCAGTGCAGGCACACGTCCTCGTCCTTGACCATGACCTTCGAGGTCTTGAGCGGGGCGGAGACGTACAGGTCCTGCGTCGGGTTTTTCGCGGGGGCGGTGAGGCGGGTCCGCAGGTCGGCCTCCTCGCCGTTCTGAGTGAAGGTGATGCAGTCCATCGGGCAGATGTCGACGCAGGCGTCGCACTCGATGCACAGCTTGTCCGTGAACACCGTCTGCACGTCGCAGTTGAGGCAGCGCTGCGCCTCCTTGAAGCCCGTCGCCGGGTCGAAGCCGAGCTCGACCTCGACCTTGATGTTCTTCAGCGTGATCGCCTTGTCCTTCCACGGGACCGCGTAGCGCAGGTCGGGCGAGATCTGGTTGTCGTAGCTCCACTCGTGGATGCCCATCTTCTGGGAGCTGAGGTTCACCATCGGCGAGGGACGCTCCTTCAGATCTTCGCCGTGGACGAGTTTATCGATGGAGATCGCGGCATCGTGGCCGTGCGCCACCGCCCAGATGATGTTCTTCGGGCCGAAGGCCGCGTCGCCGCCGAAGAAAACGTTCTTCGCGGTCGACTGCATGGTCGCCTTGTCGACCACGGGCATGCCCCATTTGTCGAAGGCGATCCCGCAGTCGCGCTCGATCCAGGGAAAGGCATTCTCCTGCCCGACCGCGACGAGCACGTCGTCGCACTCGAAGCGCTGATCGGCCTCGCCGGTGGGTACTAGGCTCCTCTTGCCCTTGCCGTCGTAGACGGCCTTGACCTTCTCGAAGGTCATGCCGGTGAGCCTGCCGTTCGAATGCTCGAAAGTCTTCGGCACGAGGTAGTTGAGGATGGGAATGCCCTCGTGCTGCGCGTCCTCCTTCTCCCAGGGGCTCGCCTTCATCTCCTCGAAACCCGAGCGCACGATCACCTTCACGTCCTCGCCGCCGAGGCGCTTCGACGACCGGCAGCAGTCCATCGCGGTGTTGCCGCCGCCCAGCACGATCACGCGCCTGCCGATCTTCGTTGTGTGCCCGAACGAGACGGAGGACAGCCAGTCGATGCCGATGTGGATGTTCTTCGCCGCTTCCTTGCGGCCCGGGATGTCGAGGTCGCGCCCGCGCGGCGCGCCCGAGCCGACGAAGATCGCGTCGTAGTCTTCCGACAGCAGCTTCTTCATGCTGCCGACCTTCGTGCCGCCGCGGAACTCCACGCCGAGGTCGAGCACGTAGCCGACCTCCTCGTCGATCACCTCCATCGGCAGGCGGAAGCGCGGGATCTGCGACCAGATCATTCCGCCCGCGCGCGGATCCTGGTCGAACACCGTGACCTGGTAGCCGAGCGGAGCGAGATCGCGGGCGACGGTGAGCGAGGCCGGACCGGCGCCAATGCACGCGATCTTCTTGCCGTTTTTCTTCGCCGCGGGCTTCGGCATCTTCGCCTTCACGCCCGCCGCTTCCTTGTTGTCCGCGGCGACGCGCTTCAGGCGGCAGATCGCGACGGGCTCGGGCTTGGCGCTGTTGTGCTCCTCGACGCGTCCGCGCCGGCACGCGGGCTCGCACGGGCGGTCGCAGGTTCGGCCGAGGATGCCGGGGAAGACATTCGAGGTCCAGTTGACCATGTAGGCGTCGTCGTACCGACCCGCCGCGATCAACCGGATGTACTCGGGGACTGGAGTGTGGGCCGGACAGGCCCACTGGCAATCGACGACTTTGTGAAAGTACGCGGGTGCGCCGATATCAGTGGGCTTCAAAACTCTGTTCCTCCACGCGGGCGCCGCCGTTTCTCATTCCGCACCGCCCACCACGGGGGCTAAGTCTACCGATTCGCTAGAGCAGTTAAAAGACTTTGTATTCAATTACTAGGATCTCGCGCTCATCGTAGCCCTTCCTCGCTTACCTGGTCCTTACAGGAGGCATATAGAAATAGCATTAATATCATATTGTATGCTATTGATTGAAATCATATAAACAAAATCTACGACGCGCTTCCCGCAGGTCGGAAAGGCGAGTCAGGGAAGCCGGGGATCCTTCATCTCGCGCGCAATGCGCTGGCGCTCGCGCTTCGCACGGGAAGGCGCTACGAAAATCCACCACGTCAGGGCCACCGACCCGAGCAGCGTCAGCACGCCCTCCAGCAACTGCCAACCTGTGCCCATTCCATCTTCCATCTTCTTTTCGCGAAAGGGATGGGCATGCTACTCGCTCCCCCGTGCCGCTACAAGGGGGAAAACTACGTCCGCATCAGCCACTCGAGCGCGGCCTCGCGCCCGGCAAACGTCTGCACATTCCAGCCGCGGTTCGCGCACGCGGTCCTGTAGAACTGCGCGGCCTCGACGGCCTTCGGCGAGGTGGGAAGGATCACAGCGATGCGGCTGAGCGGATCGAACCCTTCGTCGACGTACTGCTCCTCCGGCAGCGCGACGAGGTCGAAGAACGAGGCGGTCACTTCCCATCCGTTCGCATCGATGAGGAATCTCCTCACTCCCGCCTTGCGCTGTAGGCCGGCGCATTCGGCCGTCGAGGCCCGGAGGTCATGGCGGGTGATCGGCCCGTGGAAGGCCAGCTCGGCGATGCCGGTCCGGCGATCGTGCTTGACGGTGTGCGGTATGGCCCCCCCTCGCGCCTGCATGGGAGTAAACACGGGAATCCGCCGTCCCATTTCAGGAATATGACGGTCGGCCTACCGCAACCGGGCGGTAATTTTTGGGACATTCCGTCGAAAGCCGCCCCAGTCCTGGAATAACTCTTGCTCTCAACGGGTATACGCGGGACGGGCCAACAACGAAGAAAAGGAGAGGGTCAATGGGTCTTCGGCTGAAATTCAATCTGGCGCTCTTGATCGTATTCGCGGTGGGCTTCGCGGCATCCGCGTACGTGTCCTACAACCTGCTGCAGAAGAACGCCCGGGACGAGGTGCTGCGCAACGCCGGGCTGATGATGGAAGCCGCGCTGTCGATGCGCGCCTACACCGTCGGCCACGTGCGCAGCCGGCTGGCGCAGAAGGAAGACGAGTTCCTGCCCGAGAGCGTGCCGGCGTTCGCGGCCACCGAGATGATGAACCAGCTGCGCATGAAATACACCGACTACATCTACAAGGAAGCCGCCCTCAACCCCACCAACCCGCGCGACAAGGCCGACAACTGGGAGGCGGAGATCGTCAACGAGTTCCGGGGCAATTCCGCGCTCGCCGAGCACTCGGGCGTGCGCGCCTCCGCGTCGGGACCCTCGCTGTTCCTCGCGCGGCCGTTCCGGATCAAGGACGCCGCCTGCCTCGCCTGCCACAGCACGCCCGAGGCAGCGCCGGTGTCCATGGTGAAGCTCTACGGCACGGACAAGGGGTTCGGCTGGCAGCTGAACGAGGTCATCGGCGCGCAGATTGTGTCGGTGCCGATGTCGCTGCCGATCGCGAACGCCCACCACGCGTTCCGGACCTTCATGCTGTCGCTGGCCGCGGTGTTCGTGGCGATCTTCATCATCCTGAACCTGATGCTCTACTTCCTCATCGTGCGTCCGGTCAGGCGCGTTTCCGCCGCGGCCGATCGCCTGAGCGCTGGAAGACGGAGCTCGGCCGACGAGGCGCACCTGGAGCTGCCCGAGTCGGGCAAGGACGAGGTCGCGCTCCTCGCGCGGTCGTTCAACCGGATGCGGCAGAGCATCGAGACCCTGGTCAAGGCGGCGGACCACCAATAGCGCCGCGAGGCTAGGAAATCCGCTTCAGCGTTTGTCTTGCCGCCGAATCGCGGCGCCGCCGCGATTGAGGTGGATCCTGGGCCAATGGTGCGGATGTTGGCTCGCCCTGTGCACCAGGAAGAACATTCCGGCGCCCGCCGCCGCAACGACCAAGAGCAACAGCAGCGGAACGATCCATCCGGAAACCCAGCCCCACATCGGCATGGGCTCGGGCGAGTACAGCGCGGGGTCGCCCACGGGCCACTGCTGCGCGCCGGCGAGCGTCGCGGCGCAGAGTCCATACGCGAGAGCAGTCCACCTACCGGGTTTGGTCGTCATTGCGCACCTCCTCTCGCCAACCAAGACCGTGAAACGAGATTCACCAGTCCAATCTAGATTGTGGCGCAGGCGCGATGTTGATCCAAATCAAGAACCGTGCGGTTCCGGCGCCGGGAGAAGCGTGGTAGGGCGTGTAGGGATCGAACCTACGACCAACGGATTAAGAGTCCGCTGCTCTACCAGCTGAGCTAACGCCCCTTTGAGCCGGATTTGCCGAGTGGAAACTGCGGGCGAATTCTAGCACGCTCGGTCACGTCACCGCGACCGGCGCGAGCGCGTCGATGTCGGTCGCGACGTCGACGATCGCAGGCCGGTCGGCCTTGAGCGCGCGCTGGATCGCGGGGCCGAGCTCGGCCGGCTTCTCGACGCGGATGCCGAGCGCGCCGATGTCCTCGGCGACTTTCGCGAAGTTCACCATGCGGTAGGTCCACAGCTCCCTCGCCTGCTCGGTCTGCTCGCCGCCGTAGACGCGGTCGAAGCCGCGCTTGCTCTGGTTGCCGCTCGCGTTGTTGTTCACCACGGTCACCGAGTTGATCTTCCAGCGCACCGCCGTCTCGATCTCCGCGACGTGGTACCAGAATCCCGCGTCGCCGGTGAACACGACGACCGGCCGGTCCGGGCAGGCGCACTTCGCGCCCAGGCCCGCCGAGAACGCCCAGCCGAGGTGGCCGGCCGAGCGCATGTAGCTCTGCGTAGCCGCGCGCAGGTCGTACATTCCGCCCATCCACATGCCTGCGTGGCCGGTGTCGACGAGCACGATGCCGTCGTCCGGGACGTGCCTGGTGAGCTCGGCGCACATGCGCTCGGGACGGATCGGCACGGCGTCGGACTCGAGCATGGGCTTGACCTTCGCGTGCCATTCGCGGCAGACGCCCTGCGCCTGCTCGACCCAGGGCCTTCGCTTGGCCGCGGTCCTCGCGTCGGCGCGCTCGGCCATCCTTGCGAGCACCACTCTTGCGTCGCCGAGCACCGAGGCTTTGAGCGGGTAGTTGCGGCCCAGTGCCTCGGGATCGATGTCGATCTGGATCGCCGGCGTGCCGATCTTCGGCACCGCCCAGAAGTGCGTCGTCATTCCGCCGGTCTCGGTGCCCACGAAACAGACGAGGTCCGCCTGGCCGATCACTCTATTGGCACTTTCCCGTGAATACGTGCCGCACACGCCCACCGACAGCGGATGCACTCCGGGAATCGAGTCCTTGCCGTTCAGCGACGTCGCCACCGGGATCGCAAGCTTCTCGGCGAGCGCGACCAGCTCCCTGCCCGCTCCCGAGGCGCGCACGCCGCCGCCCGCGACGATCACCGGCCGCACGGCGCGCTCGAGGACATCGACCGCCGCGACGATGCTCCCCGCGTCGGGCTCGGGCCGGAAAGGCGGCACTCGCGCGAACTGTCCCTCGACGAGCGGCTCGATGTCCGCCTCCTCGGCGTCGACCTGCCCCTCGTTGCCGCGGAACTGCAGGTGCACCGGTCCCGGCGTGCCCGACACCGCGACGCGGAAGGCCTGGCGCACCATGTCGGGAAAGCGCGATACTTCGTCCACCGTCGCATTGAGCTTCGTCACCGGCTCGAACGCCGGCACGTCGTCGACTTCCTGGTAGACCTTGCGGAATTTCGTCTTCGGGTCGCGCCCGCCGGTGAACGCGATCACGGGTGAATGCGCGAGGTGCGCGTCGCGCAGCCCCGCGGCGAGGTTGAGCGCGCCGATCACCTGCGCCATGCACACCCCGGGCCTGCCCGAGGCGCGCGCGTAGCCGTCTGCCATGTACGCAGCCGACTTCTCCCCGTGCGTGTGAATGCGCTTGATCTTGGTGCGCATCTCCATCTCGGCGAAAGTCCGCCGCAGCACCGCCGGCACCATGAAGACGTGCGATACGCCGTAGCCCGCGAGCATGTCGGCGAGGCACTGCGCTCCGGTCATTCTTGCCATGGCTACTTGATCGCGAGCGGGTTCGTCGGCGAGCCCACTGCACCGGTGATCGGGATCGCGGGGGCGACGAACAGGAACTCGTAGACCTTGTCGGCGGCGCAGTCCTCGGCGAGGTCCTTCACGTAGAAGATCTCGCCCATCGTCATGCCCATGATGGGGATGGTGATCCAGTGCCAGGGCTGGTTGACGCCGGGCTCGGTCTCGTTGGGACGCACCTCGCAGCCCCAGGTGTCGGAGGCGAGCGCGGCGAGCTGGGTGCGCTGTATCCATTCGAGCGTCTCGAAGGCGAAGCCAGGCGCGTCGCCGCCGGGATAGCCGTCCCAGCTGCCCGCCTCGAGCTTCGCCTCCATCTGCCCGGTGCGAACGACGACGAAGTCGCCGCGCTTCACGGAGACGCCCTGCGCCTTCGCCGTCCGGTCGAGATCGGCCACGGTGATGCCGTAGCCGTCGTCGAGAACCTTCTTCCCCAGGGCCCGCGGCACGTCGAGGAACACGCCTCGCCCCACCATGCGGTTCTTGGTTTTCTCGATGCCGCATTTCTGCGCGCCGTTCGAGGTCACCTCCCGGCAGTCGTAGCCGTTCCACATCGAGTTCTCGTAGAACACATGGCCCAGGCCGTCCCATTGCGTGCCGCACTGCAGGGGCATGACCACCATGTCGTCGGCCGCGCGGATGCCGCGGTGGTCGAGCACGCCCGAGTAGGCGTCGGTGCCGGTGCGCAGCATGGTGTGCACCGGGTTGATCCGCCCCATCGCCGGGTACTTGCTCTTCGCGCCCTGCGGCCCCGCGTTGTCGAAGTTGAGCGCGAGCGAGATCACCTTGCCCTTCTTCACCAGGCGCGCCGCGGCAACGATGTCTTCGGGGCTGGTGTAGTTGAGCGTGCCGATCTCGTCCGCTGGCCCCCATTTGCCCCAATTCTTGTACTTTTCCGCGGCGTCGCGGAGGTCTTGTCGGGTAAGCTTGCGCGCAGGCATGGGAAGTCCTTGTTCGATTCGTATTCGTGAAAGAGGACGGGGTGTTCTACTTTATCGCACGCGGCCCGCGGAGGTCGAGCCGCGCGGGCGGTGATAAGATGTCCCGAGGAGGGTGGTCATGAGAAGAAACGCTGTTCGAGCCCTCGCGCTCGCCGCGGCATGGCTGTTCGCCGCGGCCTGCTGCGCGCAGGAGTGGCCGAGCAAGCCGGTGCGCATCGTCGTGCCCTTCGCCCCGGGCGGGCCGGTCGACATCATCGCGCGCATCCTTGGCGTGAAGCTCGCCGACGCCTTCGGCCAGCAGTTCGTGGTCGAGAACCGCACCGGCGCCGGCGGCAACATCGGCGCGGCTGTCGTCGCGAAATCCGCGCCCGACGGCTACACGCTGCTCACGACCTCCTCGGCGATCGTGGTGAACATGAGCCTGTACGAGAACCCGGGCTACGACGCCGAGCGCGATTTCATCGCGGTGGCGACCGCCGCCTCGCAGCCCAACATGATCATCGTCACCGCGAACGACCCGGCGCGCACCCTGCGAGAGCTCATCAAGGAGTCCCGGGGCAAGCAGATCGCCTTCGCTTCCCCGGGGAGCGGCACGACGCCGCACCTCACCGGCGAGAACGTCCTGCGCGTCCTCGCCAAGCTCGACGTCACCCCGGTTCACTTCCGCGGCGCCGGCCTCGCCGTCACGGCGGTCGTCCAGGGCGAGCCGCCCATCGGCTGCATGGCGATCTCCGGGCCGCTGCCCCAGGTGAAGGCGGGCAAACTGCGCGCCCTCGCGGTCTCGAGCGCCAAGCGCATTCCGGCCCTGCCCGACGTGCCGACGCTCGCCGAGGAGGGATTTCCCGGCGTGGAGGACTACACCTGGGTGGGCGTGTTTCTGCCCGCCGGAACGCCGGCCCCGATCGCGCAGAAGCTGAACGCCGCCGTGAACCGCGCCCTCGATGCCGCCGACGTGCGCGAGCGGCTCGCCGCGAACGCCTTCGACCCGGTTGGCGGGACGCCGCAGCAGGCCGCGGACTACGTGAAGGCCGAGATCGTCAAATGGGCAAAGGTCGTGCGCGAAACCGGCGCGAAACCCGACTGAACCGCGGGCCGGAGCTTGCGCGAGGCGCAGTCTGGAATAGACTGCGCCCCCAAGGGGTCTGTATAGTCTGGCTGGCCAAACCGGCATCGCCGGTCGGGGGAATTCGACACCATGGGGAATCCAACCGCGGCTCACGCGGGCAGCGCCCTTGCGTTGCTCGCGCTCGTCGCGGCGCTGGCGCTGAAGTGGGGCGAAGCCCGGGCTGACGAGCTTTTCAGCGCCGAAGGCGGCGTGTTCCACGACAACAACCTCTCGCGCGCCCTGTCGGCCGCCGACATCGTCGGCGACACGGCGCTGAACGCCGCGGCGTCCGCCGGTTTCCTGTTCGCGCCGGGCGACCGCGACATCATGACGCTGACCGGCGACCTGCGCGGGACGGCCTTCTCGCGGTTCCACGGCATGAGCAGCGCCGCGCTCGGCGCCACCGCCTCGTGGACGCGGAAGTTCGGCCTCGGCGCCTTCGCTCCCTGGGCCAGGATCTCCGCCTATGCGGCCGACGTGTGGTACGACGAGAACGTCCGCAACGGCTGGCGAACGGGCGTCGCCCTCCGCGGGGGCGAGCGCGTTTCCGAGCGCCTGGATCTCTCGGCCGGCGGCAGCTTCGAGCGCTATCGCGCCGACAGCGCGACCGCCGTGGTGCCGGGAATCTCGGGGGACGCCTTCACCGTGCTGGGGCGCAACCTTTTTGCGCGCGCGGACTACGCGCTCGCCGAGCGCTGGACCGGCTTCGGCGCCGTCGCGGGCAGGTGGGGCGACGTCACCGCGAGCACGCGCATCGGACCGGAGATCTTCGAGTATTCGAACGCGATCGCGGCCGATCCCGCCTTCGGCTCCGACTACTTCGCGTACCGCATTTCCGGGGCGACGACGTGGGAGTTCCTCGCAGGAGCGAGCTACGCGCTGGGCGACCGGTCGTCGGTGAACCTGGCGGTCTCGCGCGCGCTCACCTACGCCTCGGGCGGCATCGAGTACCAGAGCACCCGGGTCAATGCGAGCCTCGTCTTCAGCTACTAGGAGCATCGCGCTCGCCTGCCTCGCCCTGCTCTCCGGGCCGGCGGGAGCCGCGCAGCTCGCGGCGAGCGTGACCGACCAGGACGGGAATCCCCTCGCCGACGCCGTCGTGGTCGCGGTCCCGCTGCAAGGCGTCGCCCTGCACCCGCCGTCCGCCGGCCGGGAGATCGTCGACCAGATCAACCAGGAATTCGTGCCGCGCGTGAAGCCGGTCTTCGTCGGAACCCCGGTCTTCTTCCCCAACAAGGACAACATCCGCCACCAGGTCTACTCGTTCTCGCCGGCCAAGCAGTTCGAGCTGCCTCTTTATGCGGGCACGCCGGCGAAGCCCGTCGTGTTCGACAGGCCCGGCGTCGTGGTGCTCGGCTGCAACATCCACGACTGGATGATCGCCTACGTCTACGTGACCGAGTCGCCGTACTTCGCCAAGACGGGGCCGGACGGGCGGGCGCTGCTGCGCGACGTTCCGGAGCGCGCCTACGCGGTTCGCGTGTGGCACCCGCAGATGGAGGGCGCGGAGCCCGTCACGCGGGTGGATCTCACCGGGCAAGCCCGCGCGGAGCTCGCCTGGGATCTCAAGTTGAAGCCGGAATTCCGGCCGCACCGGCTCGATCCGGGCCGCGGCATCGGACGCTATTGACGCGGCGGCGGAGACAGGCGCGCGGGCGAGCGATGACATTTTTTGCGTTCCTGCGGAAGAGCCTGCAGTGGCGGATCGTATTCTTCTTCGCGATCCTGCTGGTCGTCGTGCAGGGCGTGGCCCTCATATTGCTCGACGTCGCGAACTCGCGCACGGCCCGGGCCACGACCAGCGACGAGCTGGCGGTCGGGGAGCGGATTTTCCGCCGCCAGATCGAGCAGAACAGCCGGCAGCTTGCGCAGGCCGCGGAAGTCCTCTCGCTCGACTACGCCTTTCGCCAGGCCGTGGCGACGCGCGACCTCGAGACGATACGCTCC
>DATJYC010000077.1:0-32354 GCA_035499735.1 Burkholderiales bacterium | reverse complement strand
ATCGTCGCTTTCTTCTCCTCGTACTCCTGCTTCTGGATCTCGCCCTTGGCATAGCGTTCGTTGAGAATCTGCAGAGCCGAGTAGATCGGGTCGCCCCAAGGCGGGCGCCCCGTCCCCATGTGAAAAGGCATCCAATGGTGCGCGGCGTGGCTGATTCTGTGCATCAGGAAGAAGACCCCGAAGCACACCGCGATCATGAACAGGAACATGAGCAGCGGGAAAACCCACCACCAGCCCCAGCCTCCGCCCCACATGTGATGCCAGTACCAGGACGGCGGTTCGCCGGCCTGCTCGGCAAGCGCGAGCGCGCTCCTAAGGAACATTACGGCGAAGGCCGCCAGGCGTCCGAATCGGGTTCTCATCGCGCACCTCCTCAAGCGACTTTAGGCTCCAGGAGCCGCGGGAGCTTGATCCACGTCAACTGCGGTCGATCGGCGCGGAGGGCTGGCGCTCCGAGTCGAGGAGCGCGGCGATCGCCTCGCGATCGGCAGCCGTGGCCGGCTCGCAGGCAATCATCTTGTCGCGTTGCCCCGCGGGAAGAGCCAGGCGGACAGGACCAGGGCCGCGATGCAGCCGGCCGTCTGTGCCGCGAGAAAGCCCGGGACATCATCCGGCCTGATGCCGGCGAAAGTGTCGCTCGCCGCGCGGGCGAGCGTCACCGCGGGGTTGGCAAAGCAGGTCGACGCCGTGAACCAGTACGCCGCCGTGATGTAGGCTCCAATCGCGAAGGGAGCCGCGGCGGGACGCGTCCTGGAGGTTGCCAGAATCACGCACAGCAGGCCGAACGTGGCAACGAGCTCGCTCCATATCATGGGCCAGCCCGCGCGCGTGTGCCGCGAAGCGAAGTAGAGAGGCTTGGCGAACATGAGGTGCGCCGCGGCTGTACCCGCGTACGCTCCGGCGATCTGGGCGCCGATGTAGAGGGGCACCTCGCGCCAGCGCAGGCCATTCCGGGTCGCTTCCGCGATGGACACCAGCGGATTGAAGTGGGCCCCGGAGACGGGACCGAAGGCGAGGATGAGAGCGATGAGTCCCGCGCCGGTCGCCAGCGCATTCGCGATCAGGGCCAGGGCGGCGTTTCCGCCCGCAAGCTGCTCGCCCATGATGCCCGAGCCGATGATCGTTGCGAGCAGCAGTGCGGTACCCAGTCCTTCGGCCGCAAGTCGCCGGAGGGCGCTCATTGCGGCGTCTTGCCGATATCCCTGACCTTGCCCTGCAGCGCCAGACGATCGAGCTTTTCGAATGGGAGGCTCGCGAACAGTTCGATCCTCCGGCGCAGCATGTTGGCGGTGTCAGAGAACGCACGGCGTTTCTGCTCCTCGCTGCCTTCGACCGCCGCGGGATCGGGCATCCCCCAATGCGCCGTCATCGGCTGCCCGGGCCAGAAGGGACATTGTTCGCCGGCCGCCTGGTCGCACACCGAGATCACGAAATCCATGCGAGGCGCATCGGGCCTGGCGAACTCGTCCCAGCTCTTGCTGCGCAATCCCGCCGCGGGCAGGCGAAGCTGCCGGAGCAGGTCAAGCGCGAAAGCGTGAACGGCCCCCTTGGGGTGGCTGCCAGCGCTGAAGGCGCGGAATCTTCCCTTGCTGATCGTCAGGCTGTTCGTGATCGCCTCGGCGAGAATCGAGCGGGCCGAATTTCCGGTGCAGAGAAAGAGAAGATTCACGGCTCGGCTCGGTGATGCTCGACCGCAGCAGGACTTGCCTGTTTCATGCTGCTCTCCGCTTTAGCCTGGACCCGGAAACCCCGCTCGCTGGAGCGCACTGTGCGGGGTCGCCGCCGCAGCAGTTCTCGGTCATGAAGGCGACCAGCTCGTTCATCGCGGCGAACTCCGCCGAATAGATGAGCGAGGTCCCCTCGCGCCGGCAGGCGACGAGGCCCGCGTGCTTCAGCTGCGCCAGGTGGAACGACAGCGTTGGCCCGGGAAGCTTCATGCGCTCGGCGATCTTCCCGGCGGGAAGCCCTTCGGGACCCGCTTCGACCAGCAGGCGGAAGACGCCCAGGCGCGATTCCTGGGCGAGCGCCTCCAGGGCGACGACGGCTTCAGAAGCTTTCATATTTCCAACATAATCGAAATATGGAGCGCCTGTCAACTCCGGCGCTGCGGTCCTGCCCTGGTCAGTTTCGGGCGGCCAGCTGTTGCGGCCTGGCGGCCTCCGGAGCAGAGGGTGCCTTCGCCGCGCCGTCCACGAACATCGCGTCGCACAGGCGCTGGAGCATAGGCACCCCGCGGATCTCGGCGTCGAACAACGGCACGATGGCGCGTACCGCGCCGTCGAACTCGCGCCAGATGGTCTGCATGTGCTCCTGCTGCATCGCTACGCGGTTCTTCACGAACTCGGCGGCGTCGGGACCGACGGCGGCGCGGTCGATGACCATGTTGACGAAGACGCCGCCCACAGGGATGCCGAAATCCTTGAACCACTGGATGAAGCGCGTAACCACCGCGATGGGCAGCGCCTCGGCCAGGGTCACGAAGTAGAACGCCGTGAGCTTGGCGTCCGTGAGGAGCACGCGCGCGTGCTCCATCCGGTCGCGGAAGGAGACGAGGTACTCCATCAGGGGGTCCGCTTCCTTCTTCTTTGTGAAGGAGAGCATCTCGCGCAGCGTGCGCGCCTCCTCGCGGCTTTTCATCATCTTGTTGACCCACAGCGCGTACACCTTCGACATGCCGAGCAGGCGCCGCGCGTTGGCGGTGGGCGCAGTGTCGAAGACGTAGACGTCGTATTCGTTCTTGAACATGAGGTCGATCATGTTCTCGAACATCGCCGACTCCTCGAACGCAGGGTTCATCGTCGCAGTCTCGACGAAGTCGTCGGCTTTGGTGGTGATGTCGGCGAACTTGAGGAACCAGCGGATCTTCTCCCGGATCTGCAGCTTGCTGCGCTCGATGGTTTCCTTGGTCTCGATCTCGTATGCCCACAGGTTGGGCACGCCGTTGACGGGGACGTGCTTGCCGAGCACGTCCTGGCCGAGCAGGGCCGTCAGGCTGTGCACGGGATTCGTGGACGCGAGCAGCACGCGGCGGCCCTGGCGCGCCAGCCCGATGGCGGCGGCCGCGGCGAAGACGGTCTTGCCGACGCCGCCCTTGCCGCCGAAGAACAGGTACTTCTGCGCGGGGTGCTCGCGCAAGTACTGACCCATGGGTAGCGTAACTGAGGGCATGGTGATTTCCGGCATGGATTCCTCTCTACGCGAACATTCCGGCGGCCAGCTTCTCGATCATCGGCAGGCCGGTGACATCGCGCTCCATCTCCGGAACCCGCGCCAGCACCCGGTCGCCGAAGGCCGTGCGCACGTCGACCAGGTGCTGGTCCTGCATGGCGATGCGGCGGCGAAGGTACTCGGGGATGCTCTGGTTCAGCAGCTCGTGCGGGATGACCCGGTTCACCACGTAACCGGAGAGCGGCACGTCGAACTGCGCGAACAGCTTGGCGGCCTTCTGTGTATCGTTGATGACCCCGGCCTCCGGGATCAGCACGAAGAAGAAAGCCGTCTTCGCCTTGTCGGTGAGGATCCCGGCCGAGGTGTTGATGCGGTTCTTGATATAGAGCAGCTCCTGGAGGATCTGGTCCTGCTCGCTCATCTTCTCGTGCTTGAGCCGGCTCACCATCTCCTCGTACTCGCGCATGTCCTCGCGGAGCTTCGTGACCTTGTTGATCCACTCATCGTAGACCTTGGCCATCGACAGGTAGTAGAGCGCGTGCCCGAGGGGAACGAGATCGTAGATGTAGTAGTCATAGTCGCCCTTCATGACCACGTCCACCACGGCGTCGAACATCGCGCTCTCCTCCATCGCCGGCTCGGCGCTCGCCGCCTGGATGTAGTGCTCGATCTCCTCGGGCACGGCGGGCATCCCGTACATATCGAGGATCTTCTGGCGTATCTCCTGCTGGTACGCCTTGATGTGGCGGTCGGCGTCGATTTCCTGGGCCCAGAGCTTGTCCATGATCTGCACGGGCCCCTTGCCGAAGATGTCCTTCTTGAATATGTCGGTGAGCGAGGCCTGGGGATCCACGGAGAACACCAGCACCTTCTTGCCGTGGCTCGCGAGCCAGTACGCCGCCGCCGCGGAGAAAGTGGTCTTGCCGACCCCGCCGCCGCCCCCGAACATGATGTAGCGGCGCTCGGGGTGCTGCAGGAACACGTCCTTGAATCCCATGGCGCCGCTCCCTAGAACATCGATTCAGAACATAGCATCGGCGACGTCCTTCTCGCGCAGCATGCGCCGCTTCCACGTCGCGATCTGCGGCACCACGTAGGGCAGGAGCCGCAGGCTGTAGTACGGCGGCAGGATCGGGATGCCGAGCAGATCGCCCATTGTGATGAGGATGAACAGGTGCTCCATCGACGCGCGCGTGCGCAGAGCCGCGCGGCTCATGTCGTGCGCCGCCATGCCGTAGATGGTCTCGCGAACGTTCTGCCACAGACTCTTCTTCGGCGCTTGCTTGTCGGGGTCGCTCATGGTCGTCTCCTTCATACTCCGTGCAGATGATGCTCGTGGTCGGTGCCGAACTCGCGTTCGCGCAGGATGCTGCGCTTCCAGGTCTCGATCTGCGGCGCCACAAAGGGCAGAAGCCGCAGCCCGTAATACGGCGGCAGGATAGGGATGCCGAGCATCTCGCCGAACAGTCCCAGCATGAACAGCCTTTCCAGCGAGCCGCGCATTTCGCGCACCTCCTGCACGATCTCGTAGGTAAACATCCCGTATAGGAATTCGCGCAGCGCCCGCTTCCACCCGCGCGCAGGCGGCGTGCTATCGTGAGGTCCGCCATGACGGGGCTTATCGGCATCATCGCGGTCGCTGTCGTCGCCTGGTTCGCCGCCGGCACGATCTGGAACGTCCGCAAAGGACGCGAGTCGATGCGCTGGATGCAGGGCGGCTTGCCGGTCATCGGCGAGCGCACCACCGTGCGGTGGCTTGGCTCGACCGCGGTAGAGCTCGTTATAGATCAGGGCAAAGCCGAGTTCGCACGCGTGACAGTGGTCATATTCCTCGAGCCGCGCGACCTGCCGTGGTGGCCGCTCTCCCGCCTGCGCGGGCGGAGCGATACGCTCATCGTCCGCAGCGTGCTGCGCCGAGTCCCGTCTTTCGAGCTCGAGGCGCTCGACCCCGCGAGCTGGTCCGGCCGCGACGCGCTCCCCCGCGTCCCGCGGGACTGGCTGACAGCCCGGGCCGCCGCGCCGGGCGGTATCGTCGTACATCACTCCGGCGCCGCGGCGCTCGGTCACGCCTACGCGCTGCTCGAAATCGCGCAGCGCGCCGGGATGAAAGTGCAGCGCCTTTCCGTGCGCCGCACCGAGCCGAACTTCCAGCTTCACGTTCTCCTCCCGGATGGCAGCCAGCCGGCGCACGATTTCTTCAAAGCGGTGCACGACCTGGCCGAACGCGCGCTCGCCTGACACGATCCGGCCTCCATCTACGCCGGGTGCGGCGTACCCGCCGCCCGAGGGGCCGGCGCCGAGGGCGTCGCCCCCTGACGGAGGTAGGCCTTGTACCCGTCCCAGCCGATCATGAGGGCCGCCACGAAGAGCAGCGCGGACACCGCGATCATGGCCCAGGCGCCCGCGACGGGCAGCGCCGACATCTTCGGGTTCACCGCGATCGTCACGTAGAGGTTGCGTGCCGTGACGACGATGGCCGCGAGCGTGGTCACGTACATGAAGATCATCGGCACGACCGCGAAGCTCGGATTGCGCTTCTCCGACTTCAGCCACACCGCGACCACGAGCATGCTCAACGCCGCCATCAGCTGGTTGGAAGCGCCGAACAGCTGCCAGAGGTAGACCCAGGTGCCGGTGAGCACCAGCGCGGCCGTGAGGACCATCGAGGTCAGGCTAGCCACGTGCATGTTCCTGGCTATCGGGACGGCGTCGCCCACCCACTCGGCGAGCGTCACGCGCATCACGCGGAAGACCAGCTGCGTGACCGTCAGCACGATGATCACGAAGGTTGCCAAGCCGAGGGCAGTGCCGAAGGTCTCGGGGATGAGGCCGAAGGTTCCGGCGTACACCAGCTTGCCGACCCCGATCGCGAACCGGCCGGCGCCGCCGCCCGCGCCGGCGATCGAGACCGCGGCGAGCGACAGGAGCGCCAGGCCGTTTTCGCCGAGCATGCCGCCGGCGCCGACCGGCAGGCCGTCGGTCTCGTATTCGAGCTGGCGCGCGGTGCCGACCGAGCCGACCAGCGCGTGCCAGCCGGAGATCGCGCCGCAGGCGATGGTCACGAAGAGCATCGGCCACAGCGGTTGCCATGCCTTGGCTGCGTCGATCGTGAAGCCGAGGTCCTTGAGGGCCGGCAAGGCAAAAGCGCCGATGAGATTGCCCCCGGCGTCCTTTGTGCCAAGGAGAGGCGCGACGACCATGCCTAGCGCGGAGAGCAGGATGGTGATCGAAGTGATCCAGAAGCCGATGTAGTTCACCGGCTGCGCGAAGCGCCAGATCGGCATGTTCGCCCCCATGTAGCTGAAGGCGAACAGGAACACCATCCACAGGAGGTAGTTCGGCAGCGTCTTGAGCAGACCGGTCGCCGAGTCATACGCGGGCGTGGTCGGGCGAACGCCGTCCTTGCCGGGCGCCGGTACCCTCGGGTCCGCGGCCGTCGGGTCCTCGACCGAGAAGAGCGCCTGGCTGTTGTTGATGCTGTCCACGACGCCGTTCACGGCCACGATCGCCGCCGCGACCGGACCTTGTACGAGGGCGCCTTTTTCGTCGCGGTGCTGACCCCACGGACCGGCGACCATGCCGGCGACCGTGAGCGCGACCACGAAAATGGTCACGCCCATGATGCCCATTTTCCAGCGATACATCATCTGGCCCGCGAGCAATCCCATCAGGGCCAGCATGACGATGCCGAAGGGAACGTCCGGGCGCGCGGACAGGATTGCCGCCAGGATACCGATGAACGCGCCCGCGAGTATCATCAGGTAGAAGAAGATGAAGACGAACAGGATCGTGCGCGTGCGCGGTGCGATGAGCTTGTGCGCGATCGCCGACAGGCTGTTGCCGTCGTTCCTCACCGCGACCATGATGGCCGTATAGTCGCTCACCCAGCCGATGAAGCTCACCCCCAGTACCAGCCACGCGAGCGAGGGCGACCATCCCCAGAGGTTGGCGGCGGTGATGGGCCCCACGATCGGCCCGGCGGCCGCGATCGCCTTGAAGTGGTATCCGAAAAGAACGTTCCGGTTGGTCGGCATGAAATCCACGCCGTCCATGTACATCCGCGCCGGAGTCGCCCGCTTGGCATCGGCCTGGATCACGCTCCGGTCGATGCGCTTGGCGTAAAGGTTGTAAGCCAGATAGCTGGTCAACACGCCGATCACGACGATCCAAAGGGTACTCATGACTCGCCTCCTTTTTCAGTATTGCCCGAAACTGTCAGACATTGTTCGCTTCTGGACGGGCGCCCTCTTGATCTGAATCAAATGAGGTGGCGGACACCTGTTTGATCTGGGTCAACAATCCAGCTCGGGGCAGTGCCTAGCATGGCTCATCGATTCCCATGCCGGAGGGGAGCCAGTTGCCTAGACCACCTCTCATTCACAAGACCGCAACACAGCTCCGCGTCGAGCCCAACCTCGCCGACATCGACGCCTCGCGGGCGGGCTTTTCGTGGCAGGCCGTGCGTCGGGAGCTCGAGGGCTTGCCCGGGGGTGCGCTCAACATCGCGCACGAGGCGGTCGACCGCCACGCCGCGGGAGCGCTCGCCGGCCGGGTCGCGCTGCGCTGCCTGCAGCGCGACGGCGGCGAGCGGCTGATCACCTACGCCGAGCTCAAGAGGCTTACCAACCGCTTCGCCAACGTCCTGCGCAAGCTCGGGATGCGCAAGGGCGACCGGCTGTTCATCCTCAGCGGCAGGATTCCCGAGCTCTATATCGGAGCGCTGGGCGCGCTCAAGGCCGGGGTGGTGGTCTGCCCGCTGTTTTCCGCTTTCGGGCCGGACCCGATACGCATGCGCCTGGAGATCGGAGCCGGGAACGCGGTGCTGACCACGGAAGCGCTCTACCGCCGCAAGCTCGAGAAGAGCGTCTCCTCGCTGCCGTCGCTCAGGCACGTGCTGATCGCGGGCGAAGCCGGCGCCGCGACTTCCGTGCCCGGTACGCTCGACCTCGCGCGCCTCATGGCCGAAGCCTCCGACGATTTCGTGATCGAGCCGACGCGCCCCGAGGACGGCTCGTTCCTGCATTTCACCAGCGGCACGACTGGCACGCCCAAGGGCGCGATGCACGTGCACGGCGCGGTGGTCATGCACTACGCCACCGGCAAGTACGCGCTCGATCTGCACCCCGAGGACGTGTTCTGGTGCACCGCCGATCCGGGGTGGATCACGGGCACGTCGTACGGCATCGTCGCGCCGCTGCTGCACGGCGTCACCAGCATCGTCGACGAGGCGGACTTCGACGCCGAGCGCTGGTACCGCATCCTGCAGGACCAGAAGGTCACGGTCTGGTATACGGCTCCCACGGCGATCCGCATGCTGATGAAAGCGGGACCCGAGCTGCCCAAGCAGTACGCGTTCCCGCAGCTGCGCTTCATCGCGAGCGTGGGCGAGCCGCTCAACCCGGAAGCCGTGTGGTGGGGGGTGGACACGCTCGGCCTCCCGATCCACGACAACTGGTGGCAGACTGAAACGGGCGGCATCATCGTCGCCAACACGCCGTCAATGGACGTGAAGCCGGGATCCATGGGCAAGCCGCTGCCCGGGATTGACGCGCGCATCGTGGCGCGGAAGCCCGACGGAAGCGTGCGCGTGATCGACACGCCGGACACCGAGGGCGAGCTTGCGCTGCGCGCCGGCTGGCCGAGCATGTTCACCGGCTACCTCGGCCAGGAGGAGCGCTACCGCAAGTGCTTCTCGGGCGAGTGGTATCTCACCGGCGACCTGGCGAAGCGCGACGCGGACGGCTATTACTGGTTCGTGGGGCGCGCCGACGACGTCATCAAGTCGGCGGGCCACCTGATCGGCCCCTTCGAGGTCGAGAGCGCGCTGATGGAGCATCCCGCGGTGGCCGAGGCCGGCGTGATCGGCAAGCCCGACCCGACGGTGGGCGAGATCGTCAAGGCCTTCGTGTCGCTCAAGAAGGGCTACGAGCCCAGCGAGGCGCTGAAGATGGAGCTGCTCGGCCACGCGCGGAAGCGCCTCGGCGCCGCGGTCGCGCCGAAGGAGATCGAGTTCCAGAGCGGGCTGCCGAAGACGCGCAGCGGCAAGATCATGCGGCGCCTCCTGAAGGCGCGCGAGCTCGGCCTGCCCGAGGGCGACACCTCCACGTTGGAGCTCATGTGACGATCGCTCCCCCGCCTTCGGGGCCGGTGCCCTACGAGCGCGAGCTCGCTCTCGAGCTGCTCGTGGACATGCTCCGCATCCGCCGCATGGAGGAAAAGTCAGCCGAGCTCTACGGCGAGGGCAAGATACGCGGCTTCCTGCATCTGTACATCGGCGAGGAAGCGGTCGCGGTCGGTGCGTTGCACGCGCTCAAGCCCGAGGACAACATCGTCGCCACCTACCGCGAGCACGGCCACGCGCTCGTGCGCGGCATGCCGATGGAGAGGATCATGGCGGAAATGTACGGCAAGCGCGACGGCTGCTCGCGCGGCCGCGGCGGCTCGATGCACCTGTTCGACGCGAAGACGAGATTGTTCGGCGGCAACGCCATCGTCGGCGGCGGCCTGCCGCTCGCGGTCGGCCTCGCGCTCGCCGACAAGATGCAGGGCACGAGGCGCGTGACGGCCTGCTTCTTCGGCGACGGCGCCATGGCGGAGGGCGTCTTCCACGAATCGGCGAATCTCGCCGTCCTGTGGAAGCTTCCCGTGCTCTTCTGCTGCGAGAACAACCTGTACGCGATGGGCACGGCGGTAGCGCGCTACGAATCGGAGACCGATCTGTCCGTGAAGGCCGCGGCGTACGGCATGGAGGCGGGCCAGGTGGACGGGCAGGACGTCGTGGCGGTGCACGAGGCGACAAAGCGCGCGCGGCAGCGGGTCGTCGAGAGCGGCATGCCGGTTTTCATCGAGTACAAGACATACCGGTTCCGTGCGCATTCGATGTTCGACCCCGACCTGTACCGCGACAAGCGCGAGATCGAGGAATGGAAGACGCGGGGCCCGCTGCACACGTTCACGGCGCGGCTCAAATCGGAGGGCAAGCTGACTGAAGAGGAGTTCCTCGCGCTCGACGCGAAGATCGGCCAGGAAGTCGAGCAGGCGGTGGCATTCGCCGAAGCTTCGGCTTGGGAGCCCGTCGAAGATCTGGCGCGCGACGTGCATACGCCAAGGGCGTCCACATGAGGCACCTCTCCTACCGCGAGGCGATGCGAGAGGCGTTGCGGGAGGCGCTCGCCGCGAATCCGCGCGTGTTTCTCATGGGCGAGGATATCGGGAAATACGGCGGCACCTACGCGGTTACCAAGGGCCTGCTCGAGGAGTTCGGGCCGGAGCGCATCCGCGATACACCGCTCTCCGAGCTCGGCTTCGTCGGCGCCGGCATCGGCGCGGCGCTGGGCGGAATGCGCCCCATCGTCGAGGTGATGACCGTCAATTTCAGCCTGCTCTCGCTCGACCAGATCGTCAACAGCGCGGCCGCGTTCCGCCACATGTCGGGCGGGCAGTTCTCCGTGCCCCTCGTCGTGCGCATCGCGACCGGCGCCGGCCGCCAGGTGGCCGCACAGCACTCGCACAGCCTCGAGAACTGGTACGCGCACGTCCCCGGCCTCACGGTGCTCGCACCCGCGACCGTCGAGGACGCGCGCGGCATGCTCGCCGGCGCCCTCGCGGATCCGGACCCGGTGATCATCTTCGAGCACGTGCAGCTCTACAACGCGGAAGGCGATCTCCCGGAACCCTGGACGACGGACATCCATTCGGCCGCGGTACGCCGCGCCGGGCGCGACGTCAGCCTCATCACCTACGGCGGCTCGCTGCCGAAGGCGCTCGCGGCGGCGGAACGCCTCTCCGGAGAAGGAATCGAGGCGGAAGTGGTCGATCTGCGCGTGCTGCGGCCGCTCGACGCGCCGACGATCCTCGCCTCGGTACGCAAGTGCCGGCGCGCGGTGGTGATCGACGAGGGCTGGCGCACCGGAAGCCTCGCCGCGGAGATCGTCGCGCAGATCGCCGAGCAGGCCCTCTACGACCTCGACGCGCCGCCCGTGAGGGTGTGCAGCGAGGAGGTGCCGATCCCCTACGCGAAGCACATGGAGGACGCTGCCCTGCCGCAGACCGAGAAGATCGTCGCCGCGGCGAAGGGCCTGATCGGGAGCGAGGTCCCGGCATGATCGAATTCAAGCTGCCGTCCCTGGGCGCCGACATGGACCAGGGCAAGCTCGTCGAATGGAAGGTGAAGCCGGGCGACGCGGTCAAGCGCGGACAGGTAGTCGCCGTGGTCGATACCTCGAAGGCCGCGGTGGAGGTGGAGATCTGGCAGGACGGGACCCTCTTCGAGCAGCTGGTTCCGATCGGCGAGAAAGTGCCGGTGGGCACGGTGCTCGCGACGCTGCTCGCCCCCGGAGAGACTCGCGAGCAGGCGGAGCAGCAGAAGCGCGCCGCCCGTCCCGCCCTGAAGCCGGCCGCTGCGGTCCCCGCTCCTCCTCCGCCGGTTGCCGCACCCATGACCGGCGCCATCGCCCAAAGAAGGCCTGTGTCGCCCGCGGCGCGCAAGCACGCGCGCGAGCTCGGCGTCGACGTCGACACGGTCGCCGGCACCGGCCCTCACGGCGCGGTGACCGTCGAGGACGTGGAAAAGGCCGCGGCGGCGCCGGCACCGCCGGATCGCTACGTCGAGATGCGCAAAGCGATCGCGGCGGCGATGAGCCGCTCCAAGCGCGAGATCCCCCACTACTACCTGTCGGAGACGATTCCCATGCAGCGCGCGGCCGAGTGGCTCGCGCGCGAGAACGAGAAGCGTCCGGTGACCGAGCGCATCCTGATGGGCGCGCTCCAGATCAAGGCCGTCGCGCTCGCCCTGGCGAGAGTGCCCGAGCTGAACGGCTTCTGGCGGAACGGCGCGTTCGAGCCGGCCACGGGCGTTCATATCGGCGTCGCGATTTCCATCCGCCAGGGCGGGCTCATCCCCCCGGCGATCCACGACGTCGACAAGAAGGGCCTGCCCGAGCTGATGCGCGCCTTGAGCGACCTCGTCGCGCGCACCCGCGCGGGCTCGCTGCGCAGCTCGGAGATGTCGGATCCGACGATCACCGTCACGAACCTCGGCGAGACCGGCGTCGAGTCGGTGTTCGGCGTCATCTATCCGCCGCAGGTCGCGCTCGTGGGTTTCGGGCGCATGGAGACGCGGCCCTGGTCCGAGGACGGCAAGCTGTTCACCGCGCCGCTCGTGACCGCGAGCCTGTCGGGCGATCACCGCGCGAGCAACGGAATCCGCGGCGCGCGCTTTCTCGCGGAGCTCCGCGAGCGGCTTCAGCATCCGGAGGAACTATGAACGAATCGGAAATCAGGACGCGCGTCGTCGGCGTCATCAGGTCGATCGCCCCCGAAGTCGAGGAAGGCGAGCTGCGCGACGACCGGCCGCTGCGCGACCAGGTCGATCTCGATTCGATGGACTGGCTCAACGTGCTGGTGGCGGTCCACGAGAAGCTGAGAGTCGACATTCCCGAGGCCGACTACCGCAAGCTCGTGACGCTGAACGACATCGTCGCCTATATCGGCGCGAAGCTCGCTTCCCGGGTCTGACAATCATGCCCTGGACGCCTTCCACCTATCCGGTCTCGATGAGGAACCTGCCCTCCGCCGTGCGCTTCAAGGCGATCGAGATCGCCAACGCGCTGCTCGAGGCGGGCCGGCCCGAAGGCCAGGCGATACGCATCGCCATC
Source organism: Burkholderiales bacterium (assembly GCA_035499735.1). GTDB lineage: Bacteria > Pseudomonadota > Gammaproteobacteria > Burkholderiales > SG8-39 > VBDM01. The sequence continues at coordinate 19,530 of DATJYC010000077.1, read as the reverse complement.
GCCCAGGCGAAGCGGTGGGCCGCGCGTCAACGGACCGGCGGCGCAACCGCATAGCATAGTGAAGGTCGACGTTGCGCTCCTCGCCTCTCCCCCGCCGGGCGCCGCGCCGCACGAGATCGTCGAGCGCAAGGGACGCGGGCATCCCGACAGCCTGTGCGATGCGCTCGCCGAGAACCTGAGCATAGGGCTTTCGCGCTTCTACCTCGAGCGCTTCGGCGCGATCCTGCACCACAACGTCGACAAGGCGCTGCTGCTCGGCGGCGCCGCCCGGCCCGCCTTCGGCGGCGGCGCGCTCCTCGAGCCGATCGAGATCATCCTCGCGGGGCGGGCGACCCGGCGCTTCCGCGGCGTGACGGTGCCCGTGGACGAGATGGCGGTGGAGATGAGCCGGGAGTGGCTGCGAAAGCACATCCGCAACATCGATCCGGCGCGCGACGTGCGCATCGTGCCGCGCATTCGTGAGACTTCTCCGGACCTCGCGGCGCTCTTTCTCCGCGGGAGCGAAGGCCGCGTGCCGCTCGCCAACGATACCTCCTTCGGCGTGGGCTTCGCTCCGCTCGACCGGCTCGAGCGCGCGGTGCTGGAAGTCGAGCGCATTCTGGCCGCTGCCGAAACACGGAGCGCGCACCCGGAGATCGGGGACGACGTGAAGGTCATGGGCTTGCGTGCCGGCGAGCGCATCGAGCTCACCGTCGCCTGCGCCTTCGTCGGCCGCCACGTCAGCGACCTCGCCGACTATTTCGCGAAGAAGGAACGAACGCGTGCGCTTGCCGCCGACGCCGCGAGGAAGGCCCTGGGCGGAGACATCGAGGTAAGGGTCAACACGGCCGACGGCGAGACGGCCGAGAGCGTCTATCTCACGGTGACCGGCCTTTCGGCGGAAGCAGGCGACGACGGCCAGGTGGGACGAGGCAACCGCGTCAACGGCCTGATCACACCCTACCGCCCGATGAGCCTGGAAGCCGCCGCGGGGAAGAATCCCGTGAGCCATACCGGAAAGCTCTACAACCTGCTCGCCGGGCGCATCGCGCGGGCGCTGACGGGCGAGCTGCCCGAGGTCACCGCGGCCTATTGCTATCTCCTGAGCCGCATCGGCTCGCCGGTGAGCGACCCCGCGCTGGCGGACGTCGTCTTGCGGCTCGCGGAACCCGGCGCGCTCGAAGGCGTGCGCAAGACCGCAGACCGGATCGTGCGCGCGCACCTGCGGGATGCGCCCGACCTGTGGCGCGAAGTGCTCGAGGGACGCTGCCCCGTGTCGTGAGTGGGCCGATTCGTGCGGCGGGCTTGATCGAGGTCAACACGCCTCGACCGAGGCTGGTCCATCGTAACTCTGGTCCCTGAGCGTGAGGCTGCGCGATGGAAAAGAAACATCAGTTCTCGCTTTGGTATTTCGTGATCGCCCTCCTCGCGATCGTGGCCATCCAGGACTATTTCTCGATGCCGGCGCGGGAACTCGCGTACAGCGATTTCAAGGCCCTGGTGCGTGCCGGCAAGGTGAAAGAGGTGGCTCTGGGCGAGCAGATCATCAGCGGAACCGTCACCGCCGAGGGGCTGGAGCCGGTGCTTTCCAAGGAGAGCATCGAGCGGCTGAAGCTGGCTCCCGGCGAGAACCGCTTCACGACGCTGCGGGTCAGCGACCCGGCTCTCGTCCCGGATCTCGAGGCGGCGAAGGTGCATTTCACCGGGCAAACGGAAAACAAGTGGCTTCCGACCCTGCTCTCGTGGATCGTCCCCGCGGTCGTGTTCTTCGCGATCTGGAGCTTCGCGATGAACCGCATGGCCGGGCAGCAGGGGCTCGGCGGTGCCATCTCCGTCGGCAAGAGCAAGGCCAAGGTTTACATGGAGACCGACACCAAGGTCACCTTCGAGGACGTCGCCGGCGTCGACGAGGCAAAGGACGAGCTGAAGGAGGTCATCAGCTTCCTGCGCGACCCTAAGGCCTACGGGCGCCTGGGCGCGCGCATGCCCAAGGGGATCCTGCTGGTCGGCCCCCCGGGAACGGGGAAGACCCTGCTCGCGCGCGCCGTCGCCGGCGAGGCCGGGGTGCCCTTCTTCTCGATCAGCGGATCGGAATTCGTCGAGATGTTCGTCGGCGTGGGCGCCGCGCGCGTGCGCGACCTCTTCGATCAGGCGCGCAAGACGGCGCCGGCGATCATCTTCATCGACGAGCTCGACGCGCTCGGGCGGGCGCGCGGATCGTTCATTCTCGGCGGCCACGACGAGAAGGAGCAGACGCTCAACCAGCTGCTCGCCGAGATGGACGGCTTCGACCCGAGCGGCGGTGTGGTGCTGCTCGCCGCGACGAACCGTCCCGAGATCCTCGATCCGGCGCTGCTGCGCGCGGGGCGCTTCGACCGTCAGGTGCTGGTCGATCGCCCCGACAAGACCGGCCGGGTGCAGGTGCTGCGCGTTCACCTGCGCAAGGTCCATCTTGCTTCCGGCGTCGATCCCGAGGAGATCGCCGCGCTCACGCCCGGATTTTCCGGCGCGGACCTCGCGACCCTGGTGAACGAAGCGGCGCTGCTCGCGACGCGGCGGGGAGCGCCGGCGATCGAGCGGGTGGATTTCACCGGCGCCATAGAGCGTATAGTCGCCGGCCTCGAAAAGCGCAACCGGCTGCTCAATCCGGAGGAGAGGAACGTCGTCGCCCATCACGAGATGGGGCACGCCATCGTCGCGATGACCCTGCCGCGCGTCGACCCGGTCCACAAGATCTCGATCATCCCGCGCGGCGTGAGCGCGCTCGGCTACACGATTCAGCGGCCGACCGAGGACCGCTACCTCATGAGCCGCGAGGAGCTGCAGAACCGGATGGCAGTGCTGCTTGGCGGCCGCGCAGCCGAGCTGCTCGTCTTCGGCACCCTCTCCACCGGAGCCGCAGATGATCTCGTCAAGGCTACCGACATCGCGCGCAGCATGGTGATGCGCTACGGCATGGACGACAAGCTGGGCAGCGTCGCCTACGACGAGACCCGGCCAAGCTTTCTCGGCCAGGTGGCCGGCGCGGTCCCGCCGCGCCAGTTCAGCGAGCAGACGGCGCGGGAGATCGACGTTGCGGTCCGCGACATCGTGAAGAAAGCGCTCGATTCTGCGCTCGAGATCCTCGGCCGCAGGCGAGACGTGCTCGAGCGCGGCGCCGAGGCGCTGCTGCGCCAGGAAACACTGTCGGCGGACGAGCTTCGCGCATTGATGGGCGCGCCGCCGCAAAGCCCGGCTCGCCCGGTCTCGGCCGTTACCTGATCGCAGGCCCGTGAGGAAGATCTGGCTGGATTCCTACCCGCAGGGCGTGCCGGCCGAGATCGACCCGCGCGGCCACGCTTCCCTCAACGAGCTGCTCGAGGCGAGCTGCGCGCGCTTCGGCGCGCGTGCGGCTTTCTCCAACATGGGCGTGTCCATTACCTACGAAGAGCTCGACCGGCTGTCGCGCGACTTCGGCGCCTGGCTGCAGAGCGCGCTCCGCCCGGCGAGGGGCGACCGCGTCGCGATCATGCTGCCCAATCTGCTGCAGTACCCCGTGGTCCTGTTCGGCGCGCTGCGCGCCGGCCTGACCGTGGTCAACGTCAACCCGCTGTACACCGCGACCGAGCTTGCGCATCAGCTCGCCGACTCCGGCGCGGGCACCATTGTCGTCCTGGAGAACTTCGCGCGCACGCTGCAGGAGGCGCTGCCGCGGACGCCGGTCCGCCTCGTCGTCACCACTCAGCTGGGCGACCTGTTCCCGCCGCCGAAGCGCTGGCTGGTGAATCTCGCGGTGAAATACCTGAAGCGCCTCGTCCCCCGATGGCGGCTGCCCGGCGCCGTGCCGCTCCGCGCGGCGTTGGCGCAGGGCGCGAAGCAGGCCCTCGAGAATCCCCGAACGCGTCCCGACGACCTCGCGTTCCTGCAATACACCGGCGGCACGACCGGCATCGCCAGGGGAGCGGCTCTCACGCACGGCAACCTGGTCGCCAACGTCGAGCAGGTCGTCGCGTGGGCGGGGACGACTCTGCGCGCGGGCGAGGAAACCGTGGTCACCGCGCTTCCTCTCTATCACGTCTTCGCGCTCACCGCGAACCTGCTCGTCTTCCTCAGGCTCGGCGGCACGAACGTGCTGATCACGAACCCCCGCGACATCGCCGGCTTCGTCGCGGAGCTGGCGAGGACGCCGTTCACCGCGATGACCGGGGTGAGCACGCTGTTCAACGCGCTGCTGAGCGCTCCGGGATTCGACGCGGTCGCGGCGGCGAGCAGAGGCAGGCTCAAGCTCGCGGTCGCCGGGGGCATGACGGTGCAGCGCTCGCTCGCGGAGCGCTGGCGAGACGCGACCGGCGTGTGGCTGGTCGAAGGCTACGGACTGACCGAAGCGTCGCCGAACGTATGCGCCAACCATTTCGACGCGCGGGAATTCACCGGCAAGCTCGGGCTCCCTTTGCCTTCCACGGAGGTCGCGATCCTCGGCGAGGACGGCAGCGAAGTCCCCCTGGGCGGCGTCGGAGAGATCGGCGTGCGCGGCCCCCAGGTGATGCAGGGCTACTGGAACGCTCCGGAGGAAACCGCGAGCGCCTTCACGGCCGACGGCTGGCTGAAGACCGGCGACATGGGCCGCATGGACGAGCGCGGCTATGTCGAGTTCAGCGACCGCAAGAAGGATATCGTGGTGGTCTCGGGCTTCAAGGCCTACCCTACCGAGATCGAGGAGGTGGCGATGACGCATCCGGGCGTGAAGGACGCCGGCGCGGTCGGCGTGCCCGACGAGCGCAGCGGCGAGGCCGTCGCGCTCTTCGTCGTGCGCAAGGACCCTGCCGTCACCGCCGAGGCGATTCTCGCGCACTGTGCGAAGCACCTCACCGGCTACAAGCTTCCGAAGCGCATCGAGTTCCGCGAGCAGCTCCCCAAGACACCGATCGGAAAGATCCTGCGCCGCGAGCTGAGGCAGGAGGCGGCGCGCCCGCATGGCTGAGTATCCCCAGCAGCTGGTGCGCGAGCACCGCCTGTCCGACGGAAGAACGGTCACCATCCGCCCGGTGCGCCCCGGGGACGCGGACCGCGTTCGCGAGTTCCTGACCGCGCTTTCGGAGGAAAGCCGGTACATGCGCTTCCAGAAGTGGGTGCGCGCTCCTTCGGACAAGGTCATCCGCTTCCTGACCGAGATCGACTACGACCTCCACATGGCGCTGGTCTGCACGGTGCAGGAGGGCGGGCGCGAGGTCATCGTCGGCGAGGCGCGCTACGTGTCGGATCTCTCGGGCCGGAGCTGCGAGCTCGGAATCGTGATCGCCGATGCCTGGCACAAGAGCGGCATCGCCGGCCTGCTCATGGGTGCGCTGATCGAGACCGCCCGCAAGCGCGGGCTCCCGCGCATGGAAGGCTTCGTCCTCGCGCGCAACGCCGAGATGCTGCGTTTCGTGCGCGCTCTGGGCTTCGAGGCCGAGCCGGCTCCGCAGGACTACAGCATCGTGCGCATCTCCAAGACGCTCCGGGAGGGCACTCGGGAGGCTTGATCTGGGTCAAACGATTGGTGCGCCGCAGCGATAGCATTTTCATGCGTTGCTGACCACTCAAACCCCGTCATGACCGATCTCAGCAAACACCTGTCTAGGACCCACGATCTCGCGTCCAAGGTCGCCGCCGTGTTCCAGAAGCGCGCGGCCGTGGCGCTGGACCATTTCAACGAGCGCGTGCGCGCCGCCTGGAAGGATCACCTTTCCGGGATGACGCCCACGCCCGCGACGCCCTGGGACGTGTGGGCGGGCGGCGCGCGCTACGCGACCGATTTCGCCCAGCGCACGATGCTGTTCTGGGACACGCTGCGCCAGCGCGGCAACGACTTCAACGAGCGCGCGCGGCAGGGCCTGCCGCCGGTTCTGCACTTCGACTACGAGACCGTGCTCGACGGCCGCACGCTCGAGCGGCCGGTCAACTACGCGCTGGTGCGCATCCTTCCTCCTGCGGGCGTGATCGTCGACGCCAAGCGCCGGCCCTACGTCATCATCGACCCGCGCGCCGGTCACGGACCCGGCATCGGCGGCTTCAAGGACGATTCGCAGGTCGGCGTCGCGCTGCGCGAAGGCCATCCGGTCTACTTCGTGATCTTCTATCCCGAGCCCGAGCCGGGGCAGACGCTGCCCGACGTGTGCGAAGCCGAGCGGGCGTTCGTGCGTCGCGTGCGCGAGCTGCACCCGGATGCGCCCAAGCCCGCCGTGGTCGGCAACTGCCAGGGCGGCTGGGCCGCCATGATGCTCGCCGCGGCAAGCCCGGAGGATACCGGGCCGATCGTCATCAACGGCGCGCCGATGTCCTACTGGGGCGGCGCGTGGAGCGAGGGCGAGGGCGACAACCCGATGCGCTACGCGGGCGGCCTGCTAGGCGGCACCTGGCTCGCCTCGCTCGCCGCCGACCTGGGCGGCGGAAAATTCGACGGCGCGTGGCTGGTGCAGAACTTCGAGAACCTCAACCCGGCGAACACTTTCTGGGACAAGTACTACCACGTGTTCGCCAACGTCGACACCGAGCCGCCGCGGTTCCTCGAGTTCGAGCGCTGGTGGGGCGGCTTCTACCTGATGAACCGCGAGGAGATCGAGTGGATCACGAAGAATCTCTTCGTCGGCAACAAGCTGTGGTCGGGCGGAGTGTTCGACCTGCGCGACATCAAGACGCCGATCATCCTGTTCGCCTCCCTGGGCGACAACATCACCCCCCCGCAGCAGGCCTTCAACTGGGTCGCGGACGTCTACGGCAGCACCGACGAGATCAAGGCGCACGGCCAGGTGATCGTTGGCCTGGTGCACGAGAGCGTCGGCCACCTCGGCATATTCGTCTCCGGCAAGATCGCGAAGAAGGAGCATGCGCAGATCGTCGAGGTGATGAAATCCGTGGAAGCGCTCGCGCCGGGCCTGTACGCCATGCAGATCGCCGAAAAGAAGGGCGCGCAGGGCAAGCCCGTCTACGAGGTGAGCTTCGCCGAGCGCAGGCTCGAGGACGTCGCGGCGCGCCTCAACCGGTTCGAGCGCGCCGACGAGAAGCCCTTCGAGGCGGTCGAGGCCGTCTCCGAGTTCAACCAGCGGGCCTACGAGCTGTTTGCGCGTCCCCTGGTAGAGGCGTTCTCCACGGAGTATTCCGCCAAGCTGTCGCGCGAGCTGCACCCGCTGCGCGCCCAGCGCTGGATGGCGTCCGACATGAATCCCTGGCTTGCCTGGCTTGGCCCGGCGGCGGAGCTGGTGAAGGCGCAGCGCCGGGCGCTCCCGCCCGAGGATCCGGCGCGCCGCGCGGAGGCGATGCTGTCGGAGCTGACGAGCGCGTCGCTCGACTACTACCGCGCCATCCGCGACGCGGTCAGCGAGGCCGCTTTCTACCAGATCTACGGGAACCTCTTCTCGCTCATCCTCGCCGACAAGCCCGCCGCGACGCGCCCGGCCGAGGCCGAGCCCGTCGTGGAGAAGGCGCTCGCCTCGATCGCGCAGGGCGGCTATCCGGAGGCGCTCGCCCGCGTCGCTTTTCTCCTCGCTCGCAAGGGCGAGCCCCTGCCCCTGTCGCAGATCGAGCGCAAGCGCGAGCTGATGCACGACTACCGCGAGTTCCTCCAGGACATTCCGCGCGACGAGCAGCGCCGCATCCGAGGCGAGCAGGAGATCATCGTCGGGCGCGAGCCCGAGCGCGCGATCGCCACCCTGCCGCGGCTGCTCGCCAAGCGCGCCGACCGCGACCGGCTGGTCGGACTCCTCGACCGCCTGCTCGCCGACAGACGTATACAGAGCGCCGAGCCTTCGGCCGATCAGATTGCGATGCTCGAGCGCATCCGCGGCGTGCTCGGCCCGTCGACGCCGGCAAGGCCGCACCGCTCCGCGACGAGGCACTGAGGACGGCCATGGAACAGCGCAAGCACGACAAGTACCAGCGGCTCCTCAGGATGGCGAAGGCGCTCCCGCCCGTCGCGACCGCGGTCGCGCACCCCTGCGACGAATCCTCGATCACCGCGGCGCTGGAGGCGGCGAAGATGGGGCTGATCGCTCCCATCCTCGTCGGGCCGAAGGCGCGCATCCAGGCGGCGGCCGAAAAAGCCGGGTTCAAGACCTCGGGACTCGAGATCGTCGATGCGCCGCACAGCCACGCCTCGGCGGAGGAAGCCGTGCGGCTGGTGCGCGAAGGCCGCGCCGAATGCCTGATGAAGGGGAGCCTGCACACCGACGAGCTGATGGCGGCCGTGGTCTCGCGCGAGGCGGGGCTGCGCACCGCGCGGCGCATCAGCCACTGCTTCGTCATGGACGTGCCCTCGCATTCGGACGTGCTCATCGTGTCGGACGCCGCGGTGAACATCGCCCCGACGCTCGAGGAGAAGGTCGATATCGTGCAGAACGCGATCGATCTCGCGCGCTCGCTCGGCGCGAAAGAGGTGCGCGTCGCCATCCTCTCGGCGATGGAAACGGTCAACCCGAAGGTGCCGTCGACGATCGAGGCCGCGGCGCTTTGCAAGATGGCCGACCGCGGGCAGATCACCGGTGCGGTCCTCGACGGCCCGCTCGCGCTCGACAACGCCATCAACCTCCAGGCTGCGCAGATCAAGCACATCAAGTCCGCCGTGGCGGGCCGCGCGAACGTGCTGATCGTTCCCGATCTCGAGGCCGGGAACATGCTTGCGAAAAGCCTCACCTTCCTCGCCGGCGCCGACGCCGCCGGCATCGTGCTCGGCGCGCGCGTGCCGATCGTGCTGACGAGCCGCGCCGACTCGGTGACGACACGCCTCGCTTCCTGCGCCATCGCCTCGCTCGTGGCGCAGGCGCGCCGCCGGGAGCCGGCGAAGCTCGCCGTCTGAGGGATCCCATGGCGGACGCGATCGCGGTCCTCAACGCTGGTTCCTCGAGCATCAAGTTCTCGCTGTTCGCCCTGCGCGGCGACAAGCTGGAGCTGGATCTGCGCGGCCAGGTCGAAGGCCTCTATACCGCGCCGCGCTTCGTCGCGAAGGACCGCGACGGAATACCGCTCGCGCAGAAGAGCTGGGGCGAGGGCGTGAAGCTCGGGCACCCTGGTGCGCTCGACCATCTCGTCGCGTACGTGCGCGAGCGCCTCGGCGGGGACCGCCTCGCCGGCATCGGCCACCGCGTGGTCCACGGCGGGCTCGAGTACACGCGGCCGGTACGCGTGGACTCGGACGTGCTCGGTGCGCTGGAGAAGTTCGTTCCGCTCGCCCCGCTCCACCAGCCTCACAACCTCGCGCCTATCCGGCTGCTCCTCGAGCGCGCGCCCGAGCTGCCGCAGGTGGCGTGCTTCGACACCTCCTTCCACCGCGGCAACCCGGAGATCGCGCAGATGTTCGCGCTGCCCGCGGAGCTTCACGCCCAGGGCGTGCGCCGCTACGGCTTCCACGGGCTGTCGTACGAGTACGTCGCCTCCGTGTTGCCCGGACTCGACGCCAGGGCAGCGGCCGGTCAGACCGTCGTCATGCACCTCGGCAACGGCTCGAGCATGTGCGCCATGCAATCGGGCCGAAGCATGGCAAGCACCATGGGCTTCACCGCGGTGGACGGCCTGCCCATGGGCACCCGCTGCGGCGCCATCGATCCCGGTGTCGTGCTCTATCTGATGGACCAGCGCGGCATGGACGCGCGCGCCATCGAAAACCTCATCTACAACGAGTCGGGGCTGCTGGGCGTGTCGGGCGTCTCGAGCGACATGCGCACGCTGCTCGCGAGCGGCGAGCCGCGCGCGAAGCTAGCGGTCGACCTGTATCTCTACCGCATCCGGCGCGAGCTGGGCTCGCTCGCCGCCGCGCTCGGCGGACTCGACGCCGTCGTCTTCACGGCGGGCATCGGCGAGAACTCCACCGCGGTTCGCGAGCGCGTCTGCCGCGACGCCGCCTGGCTCGGGGTCGAGCTGGACGTTGCGGCGAACGCCAGGGTCGGCCCGCGCATCAGCACCGCTGCGAGCCGCGTTTCCGCGTGGGTTGTCCCGACCAACGAGGAGCTGATGATCGCGCGCCACACGCGTGCGCTGCTCGGCTCGGCGCAACCTCACCTCGTCGAATCATGACTCCCGACATTCCCCGCCCGGTGCTCAAGGACAGGAAGGCGCTCGTCGTCGGGATCGCCAACGAGCACTCCATCGCCTACGGCTGCGCGACCGCGTTCCGCGAGCTGGGAGCCCAGCTTGCGGTCACCTACCTCAACGAGAAGGCGAAGTCCTTCGTCGAGCCGCTGGCACGCAAGCTCGAAGCCCCGATCTTCGCGCCGCTCGACGTCTCGAAGCCGGGCGAGCTCGAGGCGCTGTTCGAGCGCGTCCGCTCCGCCTGGGGGCGGCTCGACCTGCTCGTGCATTCGATCGCCTTCGCGCCGAAGGAGGACCTCCAGGGGGGGCTGATCGACTGCTCGGCAGAGGGCTTCAAAGTCGCGATGGACGTCTCCTGCCACTCCTTCGTGCGCATGGCAAAGCTCGCGGCACCCCTGATGACCGAGGGCGGGGCGATGTTCGCGATGAGCTACCACGGGGCGCAGAAAGTCGTGCCCAGCTACAACGTGATGGGGCCGGTGAAGGCGGCGCTCGAGGCCGCGTGCCGCTACCTCGCCTACGAGCTCGGGCCGCGCGGGATCCGCGTCCACGCGATCTCCCCCGGGCCGCTCAAGACGCGCGCGGCCTCCGGGCTGAAGGACTTCGACCTGCTGCTCAACGAGGCGGTGCAGCGCGCTCCCGTCGGCGAGCTGGTCGATATCATGGACGTGGGCTTCGCCTGCGCCTACCTGGCAACGCCCTACGCGCGGCGCATGACCGGCAGCACCGTATACGTCGACGGTGGCGTCAACATCATGGCCTGAGCGCGAGGACGGCTACGACGGCGGCAGGTCGATGTCCTCCACGCTGTCGACCCGCGGTTCGTCGCGCTTGGGGTGGCGCCTGATGGCGCGTTTCAGCTTCTCGTCGCGCGCTTTTCCGCGGCTGCCTCCTTCTTGGATCTCGGGCTCTGGCGTCTCACCTGCTGGAATCTTCCTTTCCGGGGTCACGGTAGCCTCCTGTGACATCATTGACGTCGGTCGCCGCGCGCAAGGTCACGGCATCGAAACTTCCGGCTCCAGAGGCGGCGGAACTTCCGGAGGCGGTGCCGGGATCTCCGGCGCCGGCTCGGGCGGGGCTTCCGGCAAAGCCGGCGGAACCTCCACCGGCGGCGCGGGCGGCCATTCCTCCGGAGAAGGCGGAACCTCGGGGACAGGTCGCGGGCCGGCGGTGCGCATAAAATCAAACACGAACACTTCTCAGGCCATCTTGAGCCCTTAGGACAGGCCCGTCTTGATCTAGCGCAAGAAGACGCGGGGCGGGCAGGCTATCGTGGAATTGCACAACTTGTACCAGTTCAATCGAGGAATTGCCATGACACCCGAGCAACTGCGTGAGCTGGAGCAAGCGCTGACGAGGCGGCGTGAACTGCTTGAATCGGAAGCGCACGCCGACGCCTCGAAGGCACGAGGGGACGTGTATTCCGAGACCGCGGGGCCTGTGGCCGATACCGGCGACGAGGCCACCGCCGATCTCATCTCGGATGTCGAGAACGCCGAGCTGTCCCGCGACCTGGACGAGCTGCGCGAGATCGACTCGGCCCTCGAGCGGATGCGCGCCGGGAGCTACGGGACATGCCTCGAGTGCAGAGGCGAAATCGGCCTGGAGCGCCTGCGGCGTCAGCCGACCGCGCTGCGCTGCTTCGACTGCCAGAGCGTTTTCGAAAAGACGTTCCTCCAGCCGGGCAGGCCAACCCTCTGAGGACCCGGGGCTGAAGGCCCTGGCGTCAGCGATCGCCCGGCAGCAGGAGCGGGATCCATTCGCCGATGAACTCGGCGGCCGCGACCACCACCAGCGCCACGAATAGGTGCTTGGCGATTTCCGGAATCGGGCGCACGCCGCGCTGCCTGGCGATCATCCAGCTGAGCAGGCCCAGCAGCAGCAATCCCCAGGCGAGCGCCGCCGCGACCGCTGCGCGATCCGGCAGCGCCAGCACCAGGAGAACGAAGCTCAGGGACACGAGCAGCCTCGAGGCGAAGTTCGTCATCGTCGCGAGAAAGGCCTGCCTCGGCGCGAGTCGCTCGGACTCCTGGTAGATATGGATGCTCAACGAATCGGTGAGATTGTCGGCGATCGCGACGATCAGAAGGCTGCTGACGATCACCGACTTCGATACCGCGGCGGCTCCCAGCCCGACGACCAGCGCCGCGCAGGCCACGACGCCCGCGGTGCCGCCGAAGCTGAACCGGTTGATCGGAAATCGCCGCTTCCCCCCCGCGGAATCCATTCGGCGACTCTCCGATGTCGCGCCGCCTTCCCTCTTGATCTGGATCAAGAGCCGGCGAACACGCTCACGCAACATTGAAAATAGCCTTCGAAGATCGAGGGGAAAGCGAGCACAGACCCATGTCCGAGGTGATCGACCGGCCGCGCACCGAGCCGTCGACCGAGGCGCTCGCGGGGAAGCTCCTCGCCGTCGTCGCCGAGCTGCTGCGCGAATCGGAGCCGCACGCGCGCGAGCGGCCGGTCCGCCTGGACAGCCGCCTCGAGCGCGACCTCGGCATCGACAGCCTCGCGAAGGTGGAGCTGATCGTGCGCATCGAGCGCGCCTTCGACGTGCGCCTCCCGGAGCACCTGCTCGGCACGGCCGAGACGCCGCGCGATCTGCTGCGGGCGGTGCAGGCGGGAGGGGCGCGCGCCCCGCAGCCCGGCGCGCCGGCCGCGCGGCCCATCGAGCACGCCGGGCTCGCGCGCGAAGGCCTACCCGAAGCCGCTGCGACGCTCGCCGAGGTGCTCGACTGGCACGTCGCCGCCCAGCCGGACCGCACCCATATCGTGCTCCTGGCCGACGGCGAGCGGGCGGAGCCGATCACCTACGCCGAGCTTCGTGCGGAGGCCGGGCGAATCGCCGCGGGCATCGCCGACCTCGGCATCGAGCCGGGCGACGCCGTCGCCATCATGCTCCCGACTTCGCGCGCGTTCTTCGGCGTGTTCTTCGGGGTCCTGCTCGCCGGCGCGGTCCCCGTGCCGATCTATCCTCCGGCGCGCGCGTCGGAAATCGCAGATCACCTGAGCCGCCAGTCGGGAATACTGAACAACTGCCTGGCCAGGCTTCTGGTCACGGTTCCCGAGGGCGAGCGCTTCGCCGGGCTGCTGCGCGGCCGCGTTCCCACCCTGCGGCGCTGCGTGACCGTGCCGGAGCTCGCGCGGACCGGGCCCTGCAAACCGAGACCGCGGCGCGCGGAGGACCTCGCCCTCCTCCAGTACACCTCGGGAAGCACGGGCAATCCGAAGGGCGTGATGCTCAGCCACGCGAACCTGCTCGCCAACATCCGCGCCATGGGACGCGCGGTCGCCGCCGATTCAAGCGACGTGTTCGTCAGCTGGCTGCCGCTCTATCACGACATGGGCCTGATCGGCGCGTGGCTGGGCAGCCTGTACTTCGCGTTTCCGCTGGTGGTGATGCCTCCCGCCTCGTTCCTCACGAGGCCTGCGCGCTGGCTGTGGGCAATCCACCGCTACCGCGGCACACTGACCTCGGCGCCGAATTTCGCGTACGAGCTGTGCGCGGCGCGCCTGGACGAGCGCGACCTCGCAGGTCTCGATCTTTCTTCGCTGCGCCTCGCGTTCAACGGCGCGGAGCCGGTCAGTCCCGACACTCTCTCGCGCTTCGGCGCGCGCTTCGCCGCGCACGGCCTTGCCCCTTCGGCCCTCGCTCCGGTATACGGGCTCGCCGAATGCGCGGTCGGCCTGGCGTTCCCGCCTCTGGGACGCGGGCCGCTCGTCGATCGCGTGGAGCGGCGCGCGTTCCTGCTCGAAGGCACTGCCTCGCCGGCGGCGGCCGGTGACGCCGACGCGTTGCGTTTCCCGGCCTGCGGGTCGCCCCTGCCCGGCCACCAGCTTCGCGTCGCGGACGCGAGCGGGCGCGAGCTGCCCGAGCGCAGGGAAGGACGCATCGAGTTCCGCGGCGCGTCCGCGACCGCCGGCTATTTCCGCAACCCGGACGCGACGCGCGCCCTGTTCGACGGCGAGTGGCTCGATACGGGCGACCTCGGGTACATGGCGGGGGGCGAGATCTTCCCCACCAGCCGCGCCAAGGACGTGATCATCCGCGGCGGCCAGCACGTGCATCCCTACGAGCTCGAGCAGGCCGTTGGAAACGTCGAGGGCGTACGCAAGGGCTGCGTCGCCGTGTTCGGTGTCCCCGATCCGGTCCTGGGCACGGAGAGAATCGTGGTGCTCGCCGAGACCCGCGCGAGCGACCGCGAGCGGCGCGACAAGCTGCGCGAAGCGCTCGCCGGGCTGGCGCTCCGGCTCCTCGGCGCGCCCGCGGACGACATCGTGCTCGCTCCCCCGCACACGGTGCTGAAGACCTCGAGCGGCAAGATCCGCCGCGCGGCGAGCCGCGACGCCTATGTGCGCGGCCGGATCGGCGCGGGGCGCCAGCGGGCTGCGTTTCTCCTGAGCGCTCTGCGCGCACGCGCGCGGTCCGTCGCGCGCGCCGCCGCGGAAAGGCTCTACGCCGGCTGGCTCTGGGCGCTCTTCTCGATTTTCGCGCTGGGCGTGCTCGCCGCGCTGCTCGTGCCGGGCCGCGCGCGCCGCCGCGGCGTCGTGCGCCTCTTGTTCCGCTCGCTGATGCGCGCATCCGGGCTGCCGATTCTTGTGCAGGGCCTCGAGAACTTTCCTCGGGAGCCCGTCATGGTCGTCGCCAACCATTCGAGCTACATCGACTCCTTTCTGCTCTTCGCCGCGCTGCCCGATGGCCTGAGCTTTGTCGTCAAGCGCGAGCTCGCGACGGCGCCGCTCGTCGGCGCGCTGCTCCGCGCGTACGGGATGCATTTCGTCGAGCGCGGCGACGCCGAGCGCGGCGTCAGCGATTCGCGCGAGCTGTCGCGGCTCGCCGGGCGCGGTGAAGCGCTGGTCTTCTTCCCCGAGGGCACGTTCACCCGCGCCCCGGGCCTGCTGCCGTTCCACATGGGCGCGTTCGTCGTCGCGGCGGCCGCCGGCATGCCGGTGGTGCCGGTCGCGGTGCGCGGCACGCGCTCGGTCCTGCGCGACGGCGACTGGCTGCCGCGCCGGGGGGTGATACAGATCTTCGCCGGACAGCCGCTCCGACCCAGGGGAAGCGACTGGGCGGCCGCCGCGGCACTCAGGAACCGCGCGCGCGCCGAGATCCTTGCGCGCTGCGGCGAGCCGGACCTCGCGGCAGCGCCGTGAGCACCGCGCAGGAGCGGCCGCTTACGCTGTTCCTCTGCGGCGACGTGATGACCGGGCGCGGGATCGACCAGATCCTTCCGCATCCTTCCCGACCGCAGCTCTTCGAACCCTACATGCGATCGGCGCTCGGCTACGTGAAGCTCGCCGAAGAAGCGTCCGGGCCACTTCCGAGAGCGGTCGACTTCTCCTACATCTGGGGCGACGCGCTCGAAGAGCTCGAGCGTGCGCGTCCGGACGCGCGCGTCGTCAACCTGGAGACCGCCGTCACGTCCTGCGACGACGCCTGGCCTCTCAAGGGGATCCACTACCGCATGCATCCCGCCAACGCGGGCTGCCTTGCTGCGGCGAAGATCGATTGCTGCGTGCTCGCCAACAATCACGCGCTCGACTGGGGCTTGCGCGGGCTCGAGGAGACGCTGGAAACGCTGCGCGCGACCGGGGTGCGGACGGCGGGCGCCGGCCGCGACGCCGCCGAGGCGGCCGCACCCGCGGTCATCGAGATCGCGGAGGATCGCCGCGCGCTCGTGTTCGCGTTCGGCATGGAGAGCGCCGGCGTGCCTTCGGACTGGGAGGCGACCCGGCGCCGGCCGGGACTGCGGCTGCTCCCGGATCTGTCGCCCGGGACGGCCGAGGCCATCGCCGCCGAAGCCGCGGCCGTCCGGCGCGCCGGCGATCTGGTGGTGGTCTCCATTCACTGGGGCGGCAACTGGGGCTACGAGGTCTCGTCCGCGGAGAGGGAGTTCGCTCGCCGGCTGGTCGACGCGGGCGGCGCCGACGTGGTGCACGGCCACTCCTCCCACCACCCCAGGGCGATCGAGATCCACCGGGACAGGCCCATCCTCTACGGATGCGGCGATTTTCTCAACGACTACGAGGGCATCTCCGGGCACGAGTCGTTCCGTCCCGGCCTCGGTCTGATGTATTTCGCCAGTCTCGACGCGGCGACCGGCAGACTCGCGCGCTTGTGGCTGGTGCCCACGCGCGTCGGCCGCTTCCGCGTGAATCGCGCGAGCGAGGAGGAGGCGGGCTGGCTCGCGCGGATGCTCGAACGCGAGTGCCGTCCGATGGGCGCACGCGTGCAGAGCGAGGCGGATCGCCTCCTCGTCAGCCGATTCTGACGGCGGCTTGATCTGGATCAATCGACGGACATTTCCCCCGGCTAGAGTTGACATAGGTAGAGGTCATTTGTAGGAGTCAACCATGTACACCGGAACCGTAATGGAAGCCAAAGAGAAGCTTGTCGCCGATTTCGGCACTGTTATCGAAGATACCGAGCAACTGCTCCAGGCAACGGCGAACCAGGCCAACGAGAAGGTCGCCGCCGCCCGGGTACGCGTCCAGGAGAGCATCAAGGCCGCGAAGCAGAGAATCGACAGCGTCGACGCCGCGACTCGTGCGCGGGTCCAGGAAAGCATCAAGGCCGCGAAGCAGAGAATCGACACCGTCGAGGGGCTGGCGCTCGGAAAGGCCAGGACTGCGGACGAGTATGCGCACGAACATCCCTGGCGCGTGGTCGGCGCCGCCGCGGCATTCGGCGCGCTGGTAGGCATGCTGATCGCCCGCCGCTAGGCAGGCGCGGTCCGTGGGCTCCGGAGACCGTCAGGCCTCCGGATAGCCTGCGTCTGCAGCATGGACCCCACGCCGGGACCCGCAGTGGTTTTAACCGGCCTGAGCCGCCGGTTCAAGTCTCTGACGGCAGTTGATGAGCTGAGCTTCGCGGTCAAGCCCGGATCGATATTCGGGCTGCTGGGCTCGAACGGCGCGGGCAAGACGACGGTCATCAAGATGCTGACCACGCTCCTGCCGCCGACTCTCGGAACCGCGGCCGTCGCGGGCTTCGACGTCGTGCGCGAGCCCGAGGAAGTGCGCCGGCACATCGGCTACGTGTCCCAGATGCTGTCCTCGGACGGGGAGCTCACCGGCTACGAGAACATGCTGATCTCGGCGAAGCTGTACGGGCTTTCCGCGGCGGAGCGCAGGAAGCGCATCGTGCAATCGCTCGATTTCATGGATCTGAGCGACGCCGCCGACCGGCTCGTCGGACAATACTCCGGAGGCATGATCCGCCGTCTCGAGATCGCGCAATCGATGCTCCACCGTCCGGCGGTGCTGTTCCTCGACGAGCCCACCGTCGGCCTCGACCCCGTGGCGCGCCAGGGCGTGTGGCGCCACATCCGGCAGCTGCGCGACGAGTTCGGCACCACGGTGTTCATGACCACGCACGACATGGACGAGGCCGACCACCTCTGCGAGACCGTGGCGTTCATGCACCGGGGCAGGCTAGCCGGATTCGGGACGCCTGCCGAGCTCAAGGCGGAGGTCGGACCGCATGCGACGCTCGACGACGTCTTCATCGAGATGACGGGGAGCGCGGCCGGCGAGGCGGGCTCGTACCGCGAGGTGAGGCGGGTCCGCCGCACCGCGGCCCGCCTGGAGTGAGCGTGGGAATCCCGACCTTCCTGCGACAGACGCTCGCCGTCGCCGAGGCGGACATCCGCAAGCTCCGCCACGATCCGTGGGAGCTCGGCTCGCGGATGGTGCAGCCGATGCTGTGGCTGCTCATCTTCGGCGAGGTGTTCGCGCATTCGCGTGCCATACCGACGGGAAGCATGGGCTATCTCGACTTCATGGCCCCGGGAATCCTCGCGCAGAGCGTGCTGTTCGTGGCGATCTTCTACGGAGTCTCGATCATCTGGGAGCGCGACTTGGGCGTGCTGCAGAAGTTCCTGGTGAGCCCCGCCGCGCGCCCGGCGCTGGTGCTCGGCCGCGCGCTCGCCTCGGGCGTGCGCGGTCTGTCGCAGGCCCTGATCGTGTTCGTGCTGGCGATCCTGCTCGGGGTGAAGCTGCGAATCGGCGTGCTGCCCGTCGCCGGAGTGATCGTCACGATCGTGCTCGGCTCGGCGATCTTCTGCACCTTCTCGCTCATCGTCGCCTGCATGGTGAAGACGCGCGAGCGCTTCATGGGCATCGGCCAGATCATGACCATGCCGCTGTTCTTCGCGAGCAACGCCATCTATCCCATCGCGATGATGCCGGACTGGCTGCAGTCGATCGCGACGTTCAATCCCCTGACCTACCAGGTGGACGCGCTGCGCGTCTTCATGATCGAGGGCGCACAGAGCGCGTACGGACTGGGCGTCGACTTCGGAGTCCAGCTCGCCGTGCTCGCGCTGCTGACCGCCGTTGCCACCAACCGGTATCCGACGATCGTCCAGTGAGCCGCGTCCGCCTGCCGCTGGCCGCACTGCTGATCGCCGCCGGCGTCTTCTTTGCCGATTGTTCCGCAGCGCAAGGCTACCCTCCTTCGGTGAAGGACCTCGTCGCGCGCACCCGGGCGCAGATCAGGACCATCGACATGGCGAGGTTCAAGTCCGCGCTCGACAAGCACGAGGCGGGGCTGGTCGTCGACGTGCGTGAGCCCGAGGAGTACGCATCCGGACACGTTCCCGGCGCGATCAACATCCCGCGCGGAGTGATCGAGCTCAGTATCTGGCCGTACGTCGGGTTCCCGGATTCGACCGACCTTGGGAAGAGGATCACCCTGTACTGCGCATCGGGCACGCGCTGCATTCTCGCGACCAAGAGCCTGCAGGACCTGGGCTTCACCAACGCCGTCGCGGTCGATATGAGAATCGCGGACTGGGCGAAGGCCGGCTATCCGCTCGTGATGGAGTGATCAGAAGTGAGTCCATCCGCTGCGCCGGAGGATCATTGCCTGACCGTTGCTGTCGAGGACTGTCACCCGATCTTCGGTCGAGCTTGACGGCGTCTGCATTCGGCCGATGGCGGTGATCGGAACGTCGAGCGTTTCCGACAATCGACTCAGATCACCCGCCGCCGTCGGTGGCGCGGTGAACAGGATTTCGTAGTCATCCCCGCCCGTGAGCGCCGTAGCGAGATGTCCAGGTCTTGCCACGAGGACGCTGCGCGCGGCAACCGACAGCGGTAGCCGGGGCGCCTCGACGACCGCGGCGAGTTCGGAGACTTCGCAGATATGTCGCAAGTCGGCAACCAGACCGTCTGACACATCAATGGAGGCGTTCGCAAGCCCAACGAGCCGCGGTCCCAGCGCGACCCGTGGTCGCGGCACGCGGTATCGTTCAACGAGAAAGGTGGCGGCGACCGCGCCGACGTCGGGCAGGGCGTTGCGCAGGACTTCGATGCCCAGCGCGGAATCGCCGATCGTGCCCGTTACGAACACCGTGTCACCGGCACGCGCGCGGCCGCGTCGCAGCATCCTGCCGATCGGCACCTCGCCAAAAGCGGCGATCGCGATGCAAACCGGGCCGGGCGTCGAATCGGTATCGCCGCCGATCAGATGCACGCCGTACTCATCCTGGTCCTGCGCGAGGCCGC
>DATJYC010000076.1:0-21378 GCA_035499735.1 Burkholderiales bacterium | reverse complement strand
ACGCCGGCAAGGAAGTCGGCTTCGGCGATATCGACCAGGCGGCGGCGCGGATCTCGCGCTACTACCGCGAGCACGGCTACATGGTGGCCCGCGCCTACATTCCGGCGCAGCTCATCACGACCGAGGGCATAGTCGAGATCGCGGTGATCGAAGGCCGCTTCGGCAAGGTCGAGCTCGACAACAAGTCGCGCGTGAGCGACAGCGTGGCGCGCGGCTACCTCGACGCGTTCCCCGGCACCCTGGTGACGCAGCCCGCTCTCGAGCGCAAGATGCTGCTGCTCAACGATCTGCCCGGGGTGGGCGCAGCGCGCGCGGCGCTGAAGCCCGGGGCGGAGGTGGGCGAGTCCGCTCTGGCCGTGAACCTGGCCGAGGCGCCCTTCGCTTCGGGCAGCCTCGAGTACAACAATCAGGGCAACTACTACACCGGCGCCAATCAGCTCGTCGGAAACCTGAACCTGTTGAGCCCGCTGGGGCTCGGCGACATGCTGACCGCGCAGCTGACCCGGGGTTTCAGCGGCCTGTGGTACGGGCTGGTGGACTATCAGGTTCCCGTAGGCAGCGACGGCTTCAAGCTCGGTGGGGCGTACAACGGCGTGGACTACCGGCTGGGCAAGAGCTTCGAGGCGCTCGACGCCAGCGGAAATGGGCATACGTATACGCTCAAGGCGAGCTACCCGTTCGTGCGCGCGCCCGACTTCAATCTCTACGGTCAAGCCGCCTACGACTGGCGCAGTTTCGAGGATCGCCAGGGAGCGGTGGGATTGGTGAGCGACAAGACCACGCGCGTGGCGAGGCTGACGCTCAACGGCGACGCGCGCGACGCCGTATTGGGCGGCGGCATCTCGGTGTTCTCTCTCATCTACGGCAGCGGCACCGTGAATATCGAAACGCCCGCCACGCTCACGGTCGACGACGCGACGGCGCAGACGAACGGGCACTTCGACAAATGGAACCTCAGCGCGCTGCGCCTGCAAAGCATCAGCGAGCGGCTGTCGGTGTACGTTTCGGTCTCCGGGCAGAAAGCCGGCAAGAATCTGGATTCCTCGGAGAAGTTCTTTCTCGGCGGCGCGTACGGCGTGCGCGCGTACCCGACGGGCGAGGCGGCGGGGGACAGCGGTTACCTGGCGACGGCAGAGCTGCGCTACGCCTTCGGTTTTGCCGCCCTGCCGGGGGTGTGGCAGCCCTTTGCGTTCGTCGATGCCGGAGGCGTGACCATCAACGAGAATCCGTTCCTCGTGGGCGTGCCGAACACCCGCCATCTGAGCGGCGCGGGCCTGGGCCTGACGTGGGTGCGGGCGAGCGACTTTCAGGTCAAGCTTACCGTCGCCACGCGCCTGGGCAGCGAGCACTCGACTTCGACGGACACCGATCAGAAAACGCGCGGCTGGGTGCAGGCGGTCAAGTATTTCTAGGGCGGGAGCGTCACTTCTGCGGAAGAATCTCGCCCGCGTGCATGCGAAACCGCCCTTCCTTCCTGTCGGAGAAGAAGTGCCGCAGCGTGGTCGAGACCGTGCGGAAAGCGACCGCCTCCCAGGGAATCTCGCTCTCGCCGAACAGGCGCACCTCCAGGGTTTCCTCGCCCGCGGCGAACTTCTGCTCGAGCAGCCGCGCGCGGTAGAACAGGTGCACCTGGTCCACGTGAGGAACGGACAGGAGCGAGAACACTTCGCCGAGCGCGACGCGCGCTCGCGCTTCCTCGAGGGTTTCACGCAAGGCCGCCTGTGCGGTCGTTTCGCCCAGCTCCATGAATCCGGCGGGAAGCGTCCAGAACCCGAGACGGGGCTCGATCGCGCGCTTGCACAGCAGGATCCGGTCCTCCCACTCCGGGACGGTGCCGACCACCATGAGGGGATTCCGGTAGTGGATCGTCGCGCAGCTGTCGCAGACGTGCCGCGGAAGGGAATCGCCGGGGGGAACACGCAGCGCGACCTTGGCGCCGCAGTTGGAGCAGAAGTTCATCGGCTGGAAGGGCACGCGGCTACGACCCCGCGCGCCCGAGCAGGGGCGGCAGCTCGTCCAGGCTCCGGATGGTGTGGTCGGGCGCCGCGCCCAGCTCGTCGAGGGGCGCCCCGGCCCGGTTGATCCAGAACACGCGAAAGCCGAAGGATTTCGCTCCGCACGCGTCCCAGCAGTTGCTCGAGACAAAGCCGATCGCCGCCTTGGGCACGCGCAGCCGTGCCACCGCGAGCCGGTAGACGTCGGGCGAGGGCTTGTAGGTCTTGCGCGGATCGACGCTGATGACCGCACCGACCAGGTCGCGCAGCCCGGCGTTCGCGACGAGCGGGCGCAGCATCGCCGGCGACCCGTTCGAGAGAATCGCAAGCTTGAGCTTCATGGCCTTGAGCTCGGCGAGCGCGGCACGCGCCTCGGGGAAGGTCGCGAGCCGGAGGTAGGCTCCGGCGAGCCTGCGGCAGCGTTCTTCGTCGAGCGGGAGTCCGAGCGCCTCGCAGGCGTAGCGCAGGCCGGCCAGGGTGACCTTGCCGAAGTCTTCATAGCGCCGCATGAGGCTGCGCTGCCAGGTATATTCGAGCTGCTTGGTGCGCCACAGCTGGCTCAGGGAAGCGCCCTTGCCCGGCCAGAATTCCTCGCAAAGCGCGACGACCGAGTGCACGTCGAAGAGCGTGCCATAAGCATCGAATACCAGCGCGCGAAGCGGCGACAAGAGCGTTCTCCAGGGTGCCGGACGGGGCGCCCCGAGTATACTCGCTGCGATGCGGCAGGCGGGGAGGCAATCCCCGGCTGCGAGGCGCCCGATAGAGACCAGTTTTGGGCAATCACAGGATGCAGGACCGCTATCGCGAGATCTACGACGCTTTCGGGTGGAAAGTGCCCGAGCGCTTCAACATCGCCCAGGCGTGCTGCCGCCGCTACGCGCAGGATCGCTCCCGCGTGGCGCTCCACTGGGAAGACGAGAGCGGCCTCGCCTCCACGCATAGCTTCCGCGATTTGCAGGAGCAGGCCGATCGCCTGTCGAACGCGCTCGCCGGCCTCGGCGTGGCGCGCGGCGAGCGCGTCGGCATCGTCCTTCCGCAGCGTCCCGAGACGGCGATCGCGCACCTCGCCTGCTACCAGATGGGCGCGGTGGCGATGCCGCTGTCGATCCTGTTCGGCCCCGAAGCGCTCGAATACCGGCTGCAGGACAGCGGGGCGGCCGTCGCGCTCGTCGATCCCGCGTCCCTTCCGAATATCGCGGCGATCCGCGAGCGGCTGCCTTCGCTCAAGCACGTGATCGGCGTCGCGGGAGCGAAGGAGTCGTGGGCGCAGCCCTGGGAGTCCGTTCTCGAGAAGGCTTTGCCGAGCTTTGCCGCCGCCGACACCGCGGCAGACGAGCCCGCGCTCCTCATCTACACGAGCGGCACGACGGGACCGCCCAAGGGCGCCCTCATGCCGCAGCGCGTGCTCCTCGGCAACATTCCGGGCTTCGTGCATTCGCACGATCTCTTCCCTCAGCCGGGCGACATGTTCTGGTCGCCGGCCGACTGGGCCTGGACCGGCGGCCTGATGGACGCGCTGCTGCCCACGCTCTATCACGGGCTGCCGCTGCTCGGCTACCGCGGGCGCTTCGATCCCGAGAAGGCCTTCTGGCTGATGCAGAAGTACCGCGTGCGCAACAGCTTCCTCTTCCCGACCGCGCTCAAGATGATGATGAAGGCGGTGCCGCTGCCGAAGGAGCGCTACGCGCTTGCGCTGCGCTCGATCATGAGCGCCGGGGAGTCGGTGGGAGAAACCGTGTTCAACTGGAGCCGCGAGGCGCTCGGCGTCACCGTGAACGAGATGTTCGGCCAGACCGAGATCAACTACATCGTCGGCAACTCGCACACGCTGTGGCCGGCGAAGCCCGGCTCGATCGGGCGTCCCTACCCGGGGCACCGCGTCGCCTGCCTCGACGAGGCGGGCAGGGAGGTCCCGGCCGGGGAGCTCGGCGAAGTCGCCGCCTGGGACGGGGGCGACCCGGTGTTCTTTCTCGGGTACTGGAACAATCCCGAGGCGACGCGGAAGAAATACAGCGGGAAGTGGTGCCGCACCGGCGATCTCGCGAAGCGCGACGCGGACGGCGATTTCTGGTACCAGGGCCGGGCCGACGACGTCTTCAAGAGCGCGGGCTACCTTATCGGGCCATCGGAGGTCGAGAGCTGCCTGGTGAGGCATCCGGCCGTGGCCAACGCCGCGGTGATCGGGAAGCCCGACCCGGAGCGCACCCACATCGTCAAGGCCTTCGTCGTGCTCGCCGCCGGCCACGCGGGCTCGCCGGCCCTCGCGGCCGAGCTGCAGGAGCACGTGCGCGGCAAGCTCGCGCCGTACGAGTATCCCAAGGAAATCGAGTTCATCGACAGCCTTCCCATGACGACGACGGGCAAGGTGCAGCGCCGCGTGCTGAGGCAGAGAGAAGAGGAAAGAAGGAAGGGCAAAGCATGAGCACCGATCTCATCGGCATGGTCGCCGGAACGCTCTCCACCGTCGCTTTCGTCCCGCAGGTCTGGCGCATCTGGAAGACGCGCTCGGCGCGCGACCTGTCGCTGCCGATGTATCTGATCTTCACCGCGGGCGTGGCGCTTTGGTTCGCGTACGGCCTGATGCTCGGCGCGGCGCCGATCATCGTCTGCAACGGCCTGACCCTGCTTCTGGCCGGCACCGTGCTGGCGATGAAGCTCAGATTCGGCTAACCTGCCGGGCCATGAAGCTGTATACGTTCTTCCGCTCCTCGGCGTCGTTCCGCGTCCGCATCGCGCTCAACCACAAGGGGCTGAAGTACGAGCACGCCGGGGTGAGCCTGCCGAAGGGAGAGCATCTCCAGGCCGGCTACAAGTCGCTCAACCCGCAGGGGCTGGTTCCCGCGCTCGAGGACGGCGGGAGGCTGCTCACGCAGTCCCTCGCGATCATGGAGTACCTCGACGAGGTCCACGCCGGGCCGAAGCTGCTGCCCGCCGACCCGCTCGACCGCGCCTACGTGCGCGCGTTCTCGCAGATCATCGCCTGCGAGATCCATCCGCTCAACAACCTGCGCACGCGCAAGTACATCGGCAAGACCTACGCGCTGGACGAGGAGGGCGTGAACAGCTGGTACCGCCACTGGATCGCCGAGGGCTTCGCGATGATGGAAGGGTTCCTCGCGCAGGAGAAGAAGCACGGCAAGCACGTCTTTCGCGACCAGGTCACCATGGCCGACTGCTGCCTCGTGCCCCAGGTGTCCAACGCGATTCTCTACAAGTGCGACGTGAAGCCCTATCCGACGGTGATGCGGATCCACGAGGCGTGCATGAAGCTCGACGCGTTCGTCAGGGCGCAGCCCGCCAACCAGCCCGACGCGACCTAGGAGAGACCGAGATGGCCAAGATTCTGTGCGTTGAAGACAGCGAGGACAACCTGTTCGCGCTGCACAGGCGCCTGAGCCTCGCCGGATTCGAGGTCAAGGTCGCCGCGAACGGCGCGGAGGGCGTCGACTGGGCGAAGACGCTCCTGCCCGATCTCATCGTCATGGACCTGCGACTCCCGGGCCTGGACGGCTGGGAGGCGACGCGCCGCCTGAAGAGCCAGCCGGAAACGAAGCACATCCCGGTCATCGTCGTCACCGCCGACGTGTCGAAGGAGAGCCGCGACAAGGCGTTTGCCGCCGGCTGCGACGACTTCGAGACGAAGCCGGTTCAGTTCGAGAAGCTGCTCAAGAAGATCCGCTCGTATCTCAAGTAAAGGCTTGGCGCCCCAGAGACGAATCGAACGTCCGACCTGCCCCTTAGGAGGGGGCTGCTCTATCCACTGAGCTACCGGGGCGCGGGAAGCTGATTCTAACGCGAAACGCCCTCGAATCATGGCGTTGCGTTCCGCGCTCTTTGCTGCTAGTTTGCCGTGCAGGAAAGCGGAAGTCGGGGGGAGCCCGCCGCGCGAATGCAGCAAGCTGCATCCAAGCCGGTCCACGATCCGGATGTGCAGGTCACCACTTCCGGAGACGGCACGCGCGTCGTTCGTCTTTCCGGAGCCTGGGACATCCGCGCGATCGAGTCGCGCGCGCGCTCGCTCCAGTCCGCGCTCGAGTCCGCAGGCGCCGTCAGCGCGGCGGACTGGGACCTGTCGCAGATCCAGCGATTCGACCACATCGGCGCGATGCTCGTGTGGCGCGCCTGGGGGCGGTGCCGCCCGATGAAGCTGCGCCTGCGGCACGAGCACGAGATCTTCTTCGGCGCCTGCGAGGGATCGGCCGGCGCCGGCGCGCTCGCCGCTCCTCGCCTGGACCCGCTCGCTCCCGTCGTCGCCCTGGGGCGCGGCGTGCTCGCCGCGGCCGGGCATGCGCTCGAGATACTCCAGCTCTTCGGGCAGCTGCTGCTCGACGCGGCGGCGATCGTCCCCCGGCCGCATCTGCGCCCGTGGCGCGAGTTCTCCGCTGGCATCTACACGATCGGCGCGCAGGCGCTGGGGATCACGGCGCTCGTCGGCTTCCTCATCGGGGTGGTGCTCTCGTATCTCTCGGCCGAGCAGCTGCGCCTGGTGGGCGCGGACGTCTACATCGTGAACATCCTCGGCATCGGCATCATCCGCGAGCTCGGGCCGGTGGTCTGCTCGATCCTGGTCGCGGGCCGGTCCGGATCGGCGATCACCGCCCAGCTGGGGGTCATGCGCGTGACCGAGGAGCTCGACGCGCTGTCGGTGATGGGCATTTCGCGCACGGTGCGGCTGATCCTGCCGAAGGTGGCGGCGATCGCAGTGGCGCTGCCGCTGCTGGTGCTGTGGACCTGCGCGGTGGCGCTGCTCGGGGGCGCGGTGTCGGCGAGGTTTCAGCTCGGGATGAGCACTCTCCAGTTCTTCTCGAGGCTCCCCGCGGCGGTTCCGGAATTCAACCTGTGGCTCGGCGTGAGCAAGGGCGTGGTGTTCGGCGTGCTGATCGCGCTCGTCGCTTGCCACTTCGGGCTGCGCATCAAGCCGAACACCGAGAGCCTTGCCGCCGGGACCACGCGCTCGGTGGTCACCTCGATCACCGCGGTGATTCTCGCCGACGCGATCCTCGCCGTGATCTTCTCCGACGTGGGCTGGAGCTAGGAGTGGGCGACGCCGTCGTCGAGGTCAAGGGCTTGTGGACCGTCTTCGGCGATCTCGTGGTCCACCGCGACCTGGATCTTTCGGTCAGGCGCGGCGAGGTGCTCTCTCTCGTCGGCGGCTCCGGCAGCGGCAAGTCGGTGCTCCTTCGGCAGATGCTGGCGCTGGAGCGACCGTACCGCGGCAGCGTGCGGGTGTTCGACGTGCCGATCCACAGCTGCGACGTGCGGCTGTTCAAGAGGATCCGCAAGCGCTGGGGCGTCCTGTTCCAGCAGGGCGCGCTCTACAGCGCGCTCAGCGTCTTCGACAACGTCGCGCTCCCCCTGCGCGAGCTGCACGCGTTCGACGAAGACTTCATCCGCGACATCGTGATGCTGCAGCTCGACGCGGTGGGGATCGACAAGGTGCATTCGTCGACCATGCCGGCCGATCTCTCTGGCGGCATGGTGAAGCGCGTCGCGCTCGCCCGCGCCCTGGTGCTCGAGCCGGAGCTCGTTTTCCTCGACGAACCCACCGCCGGGCTCGACCCGGACCGCAGCGAGGGCTTCGTCAAGCTCATCCGCGACCTGCACGACCGGCTCAGCTTCACCGTGATCATGGCGACCCACGACCTCGACACGCTCGTGTCGGTATCCGACCGCATCGCCGTGCTCGCCGACCAGAAAGTGGTCGTCTGCGGCACCCTGAAGGAAGTCGTGGAATACGATCACCCCTTCATCCGCAATTTTTTTCTCGGAGAGCGCGGCGCCCGCGCGCTGTCGGCCGCGCCTGCGCTGCAGAGAGCCTGAGGAGGACCTATGGAGAATCGCGCACACGCAATCGCCGCCGGACTGTTCACGCTCGTGCTGGCGGCGGCTCTGATCGCCGCCGGGCTGTGGTTCCGCCGGGACGACATCCGCTTCTCGGAGTACCTTGTGACGACGACCAGCTCGGTGACCGGGCTGAAGGTCGAGGCGCCGGTCCGGTTCCGCGGCGTCGACGTGGGGCGGGTCGAATCGATCAGCCTCGAGCCGGGAGGCTCGGGGCGCGTTCACATCCGCGTCGGCGTGCACGAGGACACGCCGGTCACCCGCGGCACGTATGCTCAGCTCGGCTACCAGGGCGTGACCGGGCTCGCGTATGTCTCCCTCGACGACGACGGATCGTCGGGCGAGCCGTTGAAGGGCCGGGACGGGGAGCCGCCGCGCATCGAGCTGCGCCCTTCGGTCTTCGACTCGGGCATGGACCTGGTCGGATCGGTGAAGGAGCTTTCGGCCCGCCTGAGCGAGGTGCTGAACGAGGAGAACCGCAAGCTGCTGACTCGCGCGCTCGCCGGGATCGGCCAGGCCTCGCGCCAGACCGCGGCTCTCGCGGAGAAGCTCCAGGCGGCAGACGCGCCGGCCCTGATGGGCGATGCGCGCTCGACCCTGGCCGATATCGGCAAGCTCTCCCGGAAGCTCGAGGAGCGCTCCGCCGCCTTCGACCGGATGGCGGCGAGCCTCGAGGAAGTCGGCGTCGCGGCCAACTCCTTCAACGACGAGACGCTGCCGCGCATCAACACGCTGGTCGACCAGCTTCAGCGCGAGGCGCGCACCCTCGACCGGGTGCTGAACGCGCTGGGCGAGAACCCGCAGAGCTTCGTGTTCGGCGCGCAGCGCGGGAGGCCCGGACCGGGAGAGACCGGATTCAAGGACGGGAGCCGCTAGAGCGATGAAGCTCCCGACCGGACAGGCCGCGGCAATCGCGCTGGGCCTCGCCTGCGCCGCGTGCGGCATCTCGCCGATCTCGGCGCCGCCCGAGGTGACCCAGTACGATTTCGGCCCCATGCCGGCGAAGAAGGCGGCGCCGGGCCTGCGCCAGTCGCTGGTGATCTACGACGTGAGCGCGCCCGCGTGGCTCGACTCGTCGCTCATCTACTACCGGCTCGCCTACCAGGACGCCGCGCGGCCCCAGGCCTATGCCGACAGCCGCTGGGTCGGTTCTCCCGCCGAGCTGATCGGGAGCCGCGTGCGCGGCCGCCTTGCGGCCTCAGGCAAGGGAGTCGTCGTGCACCCCGCCGACGGCACGCGCGCGAGCTACGCGCTGCGCATCGAGCTGGACGAGTTCGCCCAGGTGTTCGACGCGCCGGGGCACAGCCGCGCGGTGGTGCGGCTGCGCGCCACGGTCCTGGGAAAGAACGCGCTGGTCGCGCAGAGGAATTTCAGCGTGGAGCGCCCCGCGGGAACCCCCGACGCCGAGGGAGGCGTCCGGGCGCTCATCGAGGCAAGCGATGAGGCGGTAGACCAGCTGGTCGCCTGGACCGTCGCCAGCATCAGGGACTAGGGCTAGAATGACCCGACGATGACCCGCGACCGGATACTCGCGGCGGCGATAGGGCTGGGCGTTCTCGCCGGCGTGCTGGCGCTCGCGCTGAACGGCTATGTCCACCCCGCGATGCTGATCGACTTCGCGAACATCCGTATCTGCAGCTAGCTCACTTCGCCGACGTCCTGGAATTCTGGTTCGGCGCTCCCGATTCGAGCGAGCGCGGACGGCCGCGCGGCGCATGGTTCCGCAAGTCTGCCGCCTTCGACGCCCGGATCCGCGACCGCTTTCTCGCGCTGTGGGAGCGGGGCGCGCGCGGCGAGCTCGATCCCTGGCGGTCGACCCCGCTCGCCGCGCTCGCGCTCCTCGTCGTTCTCGATCAGTTCCCGCGCAACATGTTCCGCGGCGAGGCGCGGGCGTTCTCGACGGACCCGCGCGCCCTCGCCGCGGCGCAGGACGCCGTCGCGCGCGGCTTCGACCGGCCGCTGCTGCCGCACGAGCGCACCTTCATCTACCTGCCTTTCGAGCACGCGGAGGATCTCGCCGCGCAGCGGCGCTCGCTCGAGCTGTTCCGCTCGGGCGACCCGGACAACGTCGAATGGGCGAAGCGCCACTACGACGTCGTGGCGCGCTTCGGCCGCTTTCCCCATCGCAACGCCGCGCTCGGCCGGACGTCGACGCCCGAGGAGGTCGAGTTCCTCGGGCAGCCGGGCTCGTCCTTCTAGGCCGCCAGCTCGGTCTTGATCAGGACCTCCGAGTGCAGGGTGCGGTGCACCGGGCACTTGTCGGCGATCTCGAGAAGCCTGGCGCGCTGCTGCGGATCGAGCCGGCCTTCCAGGGTGATCAATCTGTCGAAGCGGTCGATCCGGCCCTCGCGCGTCTCGCACTCGGCACAGTCCGCCGCGTGGATCTTCTCGTGCTTTACCTCGACGCTCACCCGCTCGAGAGGAATGCCCTTCAGGTCGGCGTACATGCGCAGCGTCATCGAGGTGCAGGCGCCGAGCGACGCGGCGAGCAGGTCGTAGGGGCCGGGACCGGTGTCGAGACCGCCGGCCGCGACCGGCTCGTCGGCGTGGATCACGTGGCGGCCGACGAAGACCTGATTGCTGAACTTGCCTTCGCGGGTTTCGCGTACCAGCACCTTGCCGGGTTTCGGCGAGGGCGCCGCCACGGCCGGCCGCGGCGGCAGGTAGCGCTGCGCCCAGGACGCGAGGAGCTGGCCGGCGTAAGCCGCGTCGGCGCGATTCAGCATCAGGTGATCGGCGGGGTCGAGCGAGACGAAGCTCTTGGGATGCCGGGCGGCGAGAAAGATCCGCGAGGCGTGGTCGATGTTCACGACCGTGTCGCGCGGCGAGTGCATGACCATCAGCGCCTTGCCGAGCCGCGCGGCCGCCGCGCCGATCCTGTGCGCGCGGATGTCGTCGAGAAACTGGCGCTTGATGTGGAAGGAACGGCCGGCGATGTCGACCTCGGCGTCGCCCTGGCTCTCGATCGTGCCGATCGACTCCTTGAGCAGTCCGAGGACGTGCTCCGGCTCGAACGGGGAGGCGAGCGTCGCGACCGCGACGGCCTCGGGGATCCTCGAGGCCGCGGCGATCACCGCGGTGCCGCCGAGGCTGTGTCCCACCAGCAGCGAGGGCGCAGCGTGCTCGCGCCTGAGAAAATCCGCGGCGGCGACGAGATCGTCCACGTTCGATGAGAAGTTGGTGTTCGCAAAATCGCCTTCGCTGCCCCCCAGCCCGGTGAAATCGAAGCGCAGCACCGCGACGCCGTGCTCGGCGAGCGCGCCGCTGATCGTGGCCGCGGCCTTGCTTTCCTTGGAGCAGGTGAAGCAGTGCGCGAACAGGGCGAAGGCGGCCGGGGCCCCCAGCGGCGCGTCGAGCCGCGCCGCGAGGCTGGTTCCGAACGCGCCGGGAAAAGTCACGGGACGGCTGCTGGGTGCCATGGGAGTTCCTCGGGTGAACGGCGATAATAGACGCGATATGCCGCCGTGTGCCCACGAAATCGAGACGCCCTCCGCGTGGGTGCGCCGCTGGGCGCGCGTCATTCCCTCCGGGGGGCGCGTCCTCGACGTCGCCTGCGGGCAGGGCCGGCACCTGCGGCTCCTCGCTTCCCTGGGCCTCGCCGCCGTCGGCGTCGACCGCGACGAGCAGGCCGTGTCCGCGCTGCGGGGGCTGGCGGGCGTCGAGGTCCGCGTCGCGGACATCGAAGGCGGGCCCTGGCCGTTTTCGCAGGAGGAATTCGACGGCGTGGTGGTTACAAATTATCTCCACCGCCCGATCTTCCCGCACCTCGTCGCCGCGCTGCGCCGCGGCGGCGTCCTGATCTACGAGACCTTCGCCCTCGGCAACGAGCGCTACGGGCGGCCGTCGAATCCGGAGTTCCTGCTCAGGCCCGGCGAGCTCCTCTCCAGCGTTGAACCCTTGAGCGTGGTCGCGTTCGAACAGGGGCTGGTGGCCGCGCCAAGGGCGGCGCTCGTCCAGCGCATCTGCGCCGTGCGCGGCGAAGCCGGACCGTCCGGACCGGAGGTGATTGCGCTAGAATGAACGACTGACTTTTCGGGGCGAAACGCCATGGTTACAGGATCGATAGTCGCGATCGTCACGCCGATGCAGGAGGACGGCCGCCTGGACTACGAGCGCTTCAAGACGCTCATCGATTTCCACATCGAGCAGGGCACCGACGGCATCGTCGTCGTCGGCACGACGGGCGAATCCCCGACGGTGGATTTCGACGAGCACAAGGAGCTGATACGCGCGGCGGTGGCCCACGCGCGCGGCCGCATTCCCGTCATCGCGGGCACCGGCGGGAACTCCACCGCCGAGGCGGTCGAGCTCACCGAGTCGGCGAAGAACGCCGGGGCGAGCGCCTGCCTCTCGGTCGTCCCGTACTACAACAAGCCCACGCAGGAGGGCCTCTACCGTCATTTCCGGACCATCGCGGAAAGCGTGGACATTCCGCAGATCGTGTACAACGTTCCCGGCCGCACGGTCGCCGATCTCGCGAACGACACCACGCTGCGGCTCGCGCAGGTGCCGGGCATCATCGGAATCAAGGACGCCACGGCCAACATCGAGCGCGGCACCGACCTGCTGCGCCGCGCGCCCAGGGGCTTCTCCGTGCTCAGCGGCGACGACGCGAGCGGGCTGGCGCTCATGCTGCTGGGGGGCAAGGGCATCATCTCGGTGACCGCGAACGTCGCGCCGCGGCTCATGCACGAGATGTGCGCCGCCGCGCTCGCGGGCGAGCTGCCGAAGGCGCGCGAGCTGAACTTCAGGCTGCTCGGCCTGCACACCAGGCTGTTCGTCGAGGCGAACCCCATTCCGGTGAAATGGGCCGTGGCCCAGATGGGGCTGATCGGCATGGGCATCCGCCTGCCGCTCACGCCCCTGTCGCAGCAGTTCCACGAGACCGTGAGGGAAGCCATGCGGCAGGCCGACATCAAGCCCTCGAGCGGCTTGCGCGTCGTCGAGGGAAAGGCGGGATGACGCGGCAAGGCTTCGCCGCCGTCGCGGCGGCGCTGGCGCTCGCCGGCTGCGCGGCGACCGACGGCGCCAAGGTCGATTACAAGGCGGAGAAGAAGCTTCCTCCGCTGGAGGTTCCCCCGGATCTGACGACGCCCGCCCGCGACGATCGCTTCCAGGTCCCGGACACGGCGAAGCCGGGCGCGCCGACGACGCTCTCGGCGTACAACGCGGAGCGCTCGGCAGGCCCCAAGCCGGGGACGAGCGGCATCCTTCCCGAGCTGGACAAGGTCCGCATCGAGCGCTCGGCGAGCGAGCGCTGGCTGGTCGTGCCCGAGCCCGCCGAGAAGGTCTGGCCCGTCGTCAAGGAGTTCTGGCAGGACATGGGATTCCTGATCAAGACCGAGGTCCCCGAGGCGGGCGTGATGGAGACCGACTGGAACGAGAACCGGGCCAAGATCAGCCAGGACGGGATCCGGAACGCGCTCAACAGCTTCCTCACCGGAGCCTACGGGACGGGCGAGCGTGACAAGTTCCGCACGCGCCTCGAGCGCGGCGCGCAGCCCGACACCACCGAGATCTACATCACCCATCGCGGCGTGACCGAGGTCTACGCGAACCAGTACCGCGACAATACGGTATGGCAGGCGCGCCCTCCGGATCCCGGCCTCGAGGCGGAGTTCCTGAGGCTGCTGATGATGAGGTTCGGGGTCGACGAGGCGCGCGCGAAGGCGCAGCTCGCCGCCGCGCCGGCCGATCCGAAGGCGAAGCTGGTGACGGCCGACGGCGGCGGAAGCATCGAGCTGTCCGAGCCCTTCGACCGAGCCTGGCGGCGCGTCGGCCTCGTGCTCGACCGCGTCGGCTTCACCGTCGAGGACCGCGACCGCTCGAAGGGAGTCTATTTCGTGCGCTACGTGGATCCCGAGGACGACGCCGTGGGGAAGAAGAACGACAGTTTCATCGCGAAGCTCGCGTTCTGGCGCGACCCGCCCGATCCCAAGGCCGGCCAGTACCGCGTGTTCGTGAAGGACCGCAAGGACTCGAGCGAGGTGCAGGTCCTCAACAAGGAAGGCGGGTCGGACACCTCGGATACGGCGAAGAGAATCCTTTCGCTGCTTCAGCAGCAGCTCAAGTAAGCGCGTGCGCTTCGCCTCGCTCGGCAGCGGCAGCCAGGGAAACGCCCTTGTCGCCGAGGCCGGACGCACCCGCGTCATGCTCGATTGCGGGTTCGCGATCGAGGAGGCCGAAGGTCGCCTCGCGCGCGCGGGCCTCGCGCCCGCGGACCTGTCGGGCATCATCGTCACGCACGAGCACGGCGATCACGCCGACGGCGTCTTCCCCTTCGCGCGCCGTCACGGCATCCCGGTGTGGACGACCTACGGCACGCTCGCCGCGCTCCGCGAAGCCGGTGCCAGCGTCGAGAACTGTCCGATCCGCCTGGTCGACTCCGCCGTCGAGTTCCCGGTGGGAGACCTGCTGGTACAGCCGTATACGGTGCCGCACGACGCTCGCGAGCCGGTCCAGTACGTGATCTCCGACGGCGCCCGCCGCCTGGGCGTGCTCACCGATGCCGGCTGCGCGACCGCGCACATCGAGGCGAGCCTTTCCGGGTGCGACGCGCTGGTGCTCGAGTGCAACTACGATCCAGGCATGCTGGAGGGCGGCCCCTATCCGCCTTCGCTCAAGGCGCGGATCGCGGGCCGCCTGGGGCACCTCGACAACGGAACCTCGGGAGCGATCCTCGCGGCGCTGGACCGCAGCCGCCTGAAGCACGTCATTGCCGCGCACCTGTCGCAGACCAACAATACGCCGGCCCTGGCGCGCGCGGCGCTCGCCGGCGCGCTTTCGTGCGGCCCGGAATGGGTCGCGGTGGCGACCCAGGACGAGGGGTTCTCCTGGAGGGACCTCTAGAGTCCGGTCGTATTTGCCGAAACGGCCGGCGCGGAGGACTCCCAGATCTCGTCGAAGCGCTCGCGCATCGGCTGGCATTCCTTCGGGTCGGCGATCACCAGCACGCCGCGCGGCTGCGCGGTCACCGGGCGGCGGATGAGGTGGTCGCCGTCGGCGAGCGCGAAGCAGTCCTGCACCTTGGCCGCGTCCCCCAGCGTCCGGTGGATGAAGATGCTCGAGGCGTGGACCCCGATCAGGGAGATCAGTCGCGGACAGCGCTTGCTCACGTGGTCGACGTCGTGGAGCGCGACAAAGACGCGGCGGTTCGCCCCGCCGCGCAGAAAGCGCGCAAGCACCTCGACGCGAGCCGTGGAATTCATTTCCAGGTCGGAGAGGTCGGGGTCGAAGATGCGCAGCTCCCGGCGCGCCAGGCCCAGCACCCTGCCGAATCCGAGCTGGTAGTCGCCGCGCGTCTGCAGCAGCGTGCGCTCGGGCGACGGGCCGGCGGGAGCGTCAGCCATCGCGTTCTCCGACGTGAAGCCAGCCGGCGAGATACCACCCGTGCAACAGGCGCAGCAGCGGCTCGCTCGCGCGCGGGCCCGGAGCGAGGAAGCGCTCGTCGGCGAGGCGCACGAGCGCGGGGCGCGAGCGCCCGCCCGCCGCTACCCTCTCTCCGTTGAGAAAGAAGTCGCCGCCGCGGAACAGCATGCGGCTGCGCGCATCCAGCCGCAAGCCGCGGGTGGCGCACCGCGACGCGAATCGCCCCGGCGCGAGCGGCCTTCGCGGCCGCGCGAAGACGATCTGCGGCTTGGGCTCGGACAGGTAGCGGCCGAGAAAGCGCGCGACGTCGCGCCTTCGCCAGCGGATGCGCTCCGCAGCGGCCGCGGCGTGATCGACCATCCTGCCGGGAATCTCGGCGGAATGCCGCAGGGGCACGGCACCGCGATCCGCGTACAGGCCGTCGAAATCGACGTGCTCCTGCAGGTATCCGAGGAATTCCCTCGCGATCTCGCCGCGCGACGGGGCACGGAATCCGATCGAGTAGGTGAAGCACGGCTCGATGGCGACACCGTCGTGCGCCCAACCCGGCGGCAGATAGAGCATGTCTCCCGGACCCAGCAGCCACTGATGCTCCGGTGCGAAGCGCCGCAGGATCTTGAGCGGCGCGCCGGGCTCGAGCTCGGGGTCGCGGAGCCTTGCGATGCTCCAGCGGCGGCGGCCTTCGCCCTGGAGCAGGAACACGTCGTACGAGTCGAAATGCGGACCGACGCCGCCTCCCGCGACGGCGTAGCTCACCATGACGTCATCGAGCCTCGCGTGCGGCAGAAAACGGAAGCGGCGCAGCAGCGCATCGGCGGCGGGGACTTCGAGATTCAGCCCCTGCACCAGCATGGTCCAGTTGGAGCGGGGAAGCCGCCCCGATTCCGCGCGAGAAATCGGCCCCTCGCGCACCTTCCACGTGCCACGGTCGCGTCTGACGATTCGCGATTCGACATCGGGCCGCTCGGCGAGCGCAAACAATTCATGAGCTTGCACCACCCCTTTAAAGTCGCTGATGGCGTTGCGCACGAGCAGAGGTTTCTTTTGCCAGAATTGTGACAGGAACTGTCTCGCCGTCAGGCCGCCAAGCAGTTGCATTCTCATCGCGGCGATTATAGTCTGTTGATGCCGCGAACCCGTCGAGGAGAACTTGACCCGCGCCAACGAAGTTCCGCTCAGGACAGGCGAGGTCCCGCCCGATGCACTGCGCGAAGGGCAGGCGGCTCCGCTTTTCTCGCTTCCGGACGCCGACATGGAGACGGTGGACCTGGTGCAGTTCCGCGGGAAGAAGCATGTGGTCCTGTTCTTCTATCCCAAGGACGGGACGCCGAACTGCACGCTGGAGGCGACCGACTTCTCCGACCACGAGGACGAGTTCTCCCGGCACAACTGCGTGATCATCGGAGTGAGCCCGGACGATTGCTTGAGCCATGCGGGGTTCCGCGACCAGGCCGGCGTGTCGATCCGCCTCCTCGCCGACACCGAGAACGAAGTCTGCAGGAAGTACGGCGTCGTCCACGAGAAGGAAGCGAACGGCGGCATCAAGTCCTGCATCACGCGCTCGACCTTCATCATCGACAAGCGGGGCACGGTGCGCCACGTCTTCTATGGGGTCAATCCTCGCGGCCACGCCGCTCAGGTGCTGAACCTCGTCAGATCGCTGCGCTAGGGCGCCCGGCGTCTCGGGCAGTGCAAATCTCGAAGAACACGGTCGTCTCGCTCGACGTCGAGCTTGCCGACATCTGGGGAAATTCCCTCGAGCGCTCGGACGAGCCCGTGCAGTATCTGCACGGCGGCTACGGCAACATCTTCCCGGCCGCCGAGGCCGCGCTCGAGGGCAGGGGCGTCAAGGACCGCGTCGAGGTGAGGCTCGAGCCCGAGGACGCCTTCGGCGACTACGACGAGGATCTGCTCCGGGTCGAGGAGCGCGCCCGCTTCCCGCAGGAGCTCGAGGTGGGCATGCGCTTCGAGGGGGATCCCGGAGGAGCGGACGAGGGCAGGTTCTTCACCGTCACGGACATCGCCGAGGACAAGGTGGTGCTCGATGCCAACCATCCGTACGCGGGAATGGCGCTCAAGCTCTCGTGCACGGTCGTCGGAGTGCGCCCGGCGACCGCCGCCGAAATCGAGAACGGCGCCGCGGACGACCCCGAGTCGATGATCCTCCGCATCCTGCCCTGACCGGGCGGGCGCCTTGCCTTATCATTCCACCCGGAGGAGGGCGCGATGTCCGGAATGGTGAGTTTCCTTTCGTACGGCCTGGGCACGCTGCTTGCCTTCGCCCTGTTCGCGCTGGTCGTGATCGTGTTCATCCAGGACATCACGCAGAAGAAGCACACCGTCCTGCGCAACTACCCGGTCATCGGGCACCTGCGCTACTTCCTGGAGAAGCAGGGCGAGTACTTCCGCCAGTACTTCTTCATGAACGACCGCGAGGAGCTGCCGTTCAACCGCGCCACGCGCGGCTGGGTGTACCGGCTGGCGAAGGCCGAGGGCGGCGTCATCGGCTTCGGCTCGACGAACAACACCAACGAGCCGGGCTCGATACTGTTCGTGAACCATCCCTACCCGGTACTCGAGGAGGACCGCCTGCCGACGCCCCCGCTCGCCATAGGCGAGAGCCACTGCCGGACCCCGTTTACGGCGCGGTCGATCGTCAACGTGAGCGGCATGAGCTTCGGCGCGATCTCGGAGCCCGCGGTGCGCGCGCTGTCGCGCGGGGCGGCGCTCGCCGGCTGCTGGATGGACACGGGCGAGGGCGGGCTCTCGCCCTTCCATCTCGAGGGCGACTGCGACATCATCATGCAGATCGGCACCGCCAACTACGGGGTGCGCGACGCGAAGGGAGATTTTTCCCCGGAGCGCGCGCGCGAGTTGGCGCAGCATCCGCAGGTGAAGGCGTTCGAGATCAAGCTCTCGCAGGGTGCCAAGCCCGGCAAGGGAGGCGTGCTCCCGGGGGCGAAGGTGACCGAGCAGATCGCGCGGATACGCGGCATCCCCGCGCACCAGGACTCGATCAGCCCCAACCGCCACCGCGACGTCGGCAACGTCGATCAGCTGCTCGACAAGATCGCCTTCGTGCGGGACCTGACCGGCAAGCCCGTCGGCGTCAAGACCGCGATCGGCGGCTGGCAGTTCATCAACGAGGTCGGCGACGCGGTCAACCGGCGCGGGCTCGAATACGCGCCGGACTTTCTCGCGATCGACGGAGGCGAGGGTGGCTCGGGCGCGGCGCCCCAGGCGCTGATGGATCACATGGCCCTGCCGATCGCCGAGGCGCTGCCGCGAGTGATCGACGCCCTGATCGAGTCGGGGCTGCGGGCCCGCATCCGCGTCATCGCCGCGGGGCGCCTGGTGACCTCGGCGAAGGCGGCCTGGGCGCTTTGCGTCGGCGCCGATTTCGTCAACACCGCGCGCGGTTTCATGTTTTCCCTCGGCTGCATCCAGGCCTTGCGCTGCCACCAGAACACCTGCCCCACGGGCGTGACCACGCACAATCCGCGCCTGCAGCGCGGCCTGGTGATCGAGGAGAAATACGTCCGCGTGGCGAACTACGCCATGGGAATGAACAAGGAGATCGACATGATCGCGCACTCCTGCGGCTGCCGCCACGCGCGCGAGCTGCGGCGCGAGCACGTGCGCATCGTCCAGACCGCGGGACACAGCGCCGCCCTCAACGTCCTCTATCCCTACCCCGAGGCGAACGCCAGGCGCAAGGCGGCGTGAGCAGTTCGTTACAAAGCGCCGCGCCGCGCGCGGCATCGATGTGCTAGATTCCGCGGTGTCCGATTCCTTGGAGACGATCAGATGTCCGCGAGAAACGGCTTCGTCGCAGCAATCCTCCTGACCGCATCGCTGCCCGTCGCGGCCGGCGACATCAGCAACATCGGCGGCCTGACCCAGGACGAATTCCACCGGATGTCGCAGGACCTCGGCGCCGCGCTGTCCTACAAGCCGCTGACGCCCGCCGAGCCGCTCGGCCTGTTCGGGTTCGACGTCGGCGTCGCCGGCACCGACACCAAGATCAAGAACAGCGACGTCTTCCAGAAGGCGGGCACGAGCAACCTCTCGGACATCGTCGTGCCCTCGCTGCGCGCCAACGTCGGCCTGCCTTTCGGGATCGACGTCGGCGCCATGGCGGGCGAGGCCCCCGGCACGAACATCCGCCTCTACGGCGGCGAGCTGCGCTGGGCGTTCATCAAGGGAAGCACCGCGATGCCGGCGCTCGCGCTGCGGGGCAGCTATACGCAGCTGAGCGGAGTGGACCAGCTCGATTTCAACACCAAGGGAGCCGATCTTTCGATCTCGAAAGGCTTTGCCTTCATCACGCCCTACGGCGGCATCGGCAAGGTGTGGGTGACCGGGACCCCGAAGAACATTCCGGGCAGCACGCCGTCGCAGGAGTCCTTCTCGCAGAACAAGTATTTCGCCGGCATCAACATGAATTTCGTCCTGGTCAACGTCGTGGTCGAGGCCGACAAGACCGGAGACGACACCAGCTACGGGCTGAAGCTCGGCTTCCGCTTCTAGGCGTTCATCAGCGCGCGCGCGCTGTCGATCACCTCGCTCGCCGTGATGCCCACCGGGCCCGAGCCCGAGGCGGCGAGCGCGTCGGCCGCCGCGCCGTGGAGCCAGGCTCCCGCGAGGAGCGCATGGAGCGGCGGGGCGCCCTGGGCGCACAGCGCGGCGACGATGCCGGCGAGCGCGTCTCCCATCCCGGCGGAGGCCATGCCCGGATTGCCCGAGGGGTTGATCCAGAATCTGCGGCCCGGCTCCGCGATCACGCTGCCGTTTCCCTTCAGCAGCGCAAAGGCGCCGTAGCGCTCGGCGATGCTCCTCGCCGCGGTGACGCGGTCAGCCTGGACGCGACCGGTCGTCTTTCCGAGGAGGCGTGCAGCTTCGGCCGGGTGGGGCGTCATGATCGTCGGAGCCGCCCGCTTCGCCGCGGCGGCGGAAAGCGCGCGGCTGCCGCCGATCAGGTTGAGCGCATCGGCATCGAGAACGAGCGGCACGGGCGCGGCGAGCGCGGCGCGGAGCGCCCGCGCCGAGGCCTCCGACTTGCCCATTCCCGGGCCAGCGACGAGCACGTCGAGCAGGCCGCGCTCGAGCAGCGCGAGGGGTGCGCGCGCCATCAGCTCGGGATTCACGGCATCGACCCTGGGCGCCCGCGAGGCCAGCATTCCGAGGTAGACGCGCCCGGCGCCGCACCTGAGCGCGGCGCGTCCGGCGATCACCGCGGCGCCGACCATGCCGGCCGCGCCGCCGAGGATGCCCACGCTTCCCGCCATGCCCTTGTGGAAATTCCGCGGCCGCGGAGCGATCGCCGCGGCGAGGATGTCCGCGTCGAGGAGGGCGCCGTTCGGCTCAAGCAGCGCCGGGGGGTCGAGGCCGAGGGGATCGACCCTGAGCTCGCCGCAGTGGTCGGGGCCGTCGAGCGTGAGCTGACCGGGCTTGTACGCGATGAACGTGATGGTGCGGGCTGCGCGCACGGCGCGGCCCATCACCGCGCCCGTGTCGGCGTCGATGCCGCTGGGGATGTCCAGCGCGAGGACGGGGACGCGCAGCGCATTGAGCTGCTCCACCAGCGCCGCGTATCTCCCCTCGAGCGGACGCTTGAGGCCGATGCCGAAGAGGCCGTCGACGGCCAGATCGAAGCGTGCGCCCGAGGGAATCGCGTCGAGGAGGGTTCCGCCCGCGGCTTCCCATTTCGCCAGCGCCGCGCCGGCGTCCCCGGACAGCTTCTCGCGGTCGCCCGCGAAGACCACGGTGACGCGGAAGAACCAGCGCTTGAGATGCGTCGCGACTTCCAGGGCGTCGCCGCCGTTGTTGCCCGGCCCGGCGACGACCAGGACCGACTTTGCGGTATCGCCGCAAAGCCCGCGTGCGTACTCGGCGGCGGCTTTCCCCGCGCGCTCCATCAGCCTGGCTGCACCGGCGCTGGATTCCAGCTTGCGGATCGCTGCGACGGTGTAGATGGGCGATGCGGACATCGGGCACCAATGATACCGGAGCGTCAGCAAAGGCCGAGCACGTGGTCGGCGATGGCGAGGGATGCCGTGAGTCCGGGCGATTCGATCCCGAAAAGATTGACGAGTCCCGGCACCGAGTGATCCGCCGGGCCTTGCAGGAGGAAATCCCCCGAGGGATGGCCTTCCGGCTGCATCTTCGGGCGGAT
>DATJYC010000075.1:0-13354 GCA_035499735.1 Burkholderiales bacterium | reverse complement strand
GGCTCAGCGCGACATCAGCACCGGGACCGTCATGGACTCGAGTATCGTGCGCGTCGCTCCGCCGAGGACGAGCTCGCGCAGCCGCGAGTGCCCGTACGCGCCCATCACGATGAGGTCGACGGACATGTCCGCGGCGCGCGTGAGGATCTGCGACCCGACGTCGACGTGGGGAATCCCGTACCGCGAGACGGTCGCCTTCACGCCGTGGCGCGCGAGGTAGAGCGCGGCGTCCGCGCCCGGCTCCTCGCCGTGGTCCCCGCGCGGCCCGCCGTCGAACACGATGACCTCGACGCGCTGCGCGCGCTCGAGCAGGGGCAGCGCGTCCGCGACGGCGCGCGCCGCCTCGGCCGAAGCGTTCCAGGCGACGAGCGCGCTCTTGCCCGCGTCGCGGAAGTGCCCCGCGTAGGGCACGAGGAGCACCGGCCGGCCGCACGACAGCACCAGCTCGTCGATGAACTCCGGGCCGGTCCCTGAGGCGCCCTCGTCGTCGCGCTCGCGCTGGCCGACCACGACCAAATCCGAGTACCGCGCGTTCAGCTGCACCGCGCGAAGCGCGTCGGCCTTCGACGTGCGCCACTCCGCCTTCACGCCGCCATATCTAGCCGCGGCCGCGCGGAACAGCTCGGCGGCCTCGCCGGCCGCTTCGGTCCGCCGCAGGTCCTGCGCCGCCTCCAGCATGGCCGAGGTCTCGGCGCGGACGTAGGAAGGCAGCCTCGGCGCGCTCAGCGCGAACAGGCCGACGAGATGCGCGTCGCAGCGGTCGGCGAGCGCGAGCGCCAGCTCCAGACGCTCGGTGCGGCGCGGGCCCGCGTCCATGTGAACCAGGATGGTCTTGTAGTCCATGTTTCCCTCGCTTCCGGCCTTCAGTTTCGCGCGTCCGGTCGCGAAGGCTTTGACATGGATCAACGCCCGGCCCGCTTCGTCCGCTTGCGCGGCTCGAGCACGGTCTGCACCGCCTCGTCGACGTCGCGCAGGAACACGAACTCGATCTTCTGCTTCGCTTCGGCGGGCACCTCTTCCATGTCCTTGCGGTTGCGCTCGGGGAGCAGCACGCGGCGGATGCCCGCGCGCATCGCGGCGAGCACCTTCTCCTTGATGCCCCCGACCGGGAGCACCAGGCCGCGCAGGCTGATCTCCCCGGTCATGGCCGTGTCGGAGCTCACCGCGCGGTCAGAAAAGAGCGACGCCAGGGCGGTGAACATCGCCACGCCCGCGCTCGGTCCGTCCTTGGGGATAGCGCCCGCCGGCACGTGCACGTGCACGTCCGTCTTCTCGAACGCCGCCCGGTCGATGCCGAGCGAGGAGGCGCGCGACTTGACGAGCGTCAGGGCGGCCTGTACCGATTCTTTCATGACGTCGCCCAGCTGTCCGGTGAGGATAAGCTTGCCGGAGCCGGGCGTGCGGCTCGCCTCGATGAACAGGATGTCCCCGCCGACCGGCGTCCACGCGAGGCCGGTGGCGACGCCCGGCACCGCGGTGCGCAGCGCCACCTCGTTCTCGAACTTGGCCGGCCCGAGGATGTCCGCGAGGTCCGCTTCGTCCACGCTCACCGTCTGCGCCGCGCCCTCGGCGATCCTTACCGCGGCGCGCCGGCACACGGCGCCGATCTGGCGCTCCAGGGACCGCACGCCCGCCTCGCGGGTATAGTCGCGGATAATGGCGGCGAGAGCAGCGTCGCTGATCTCGAACTGCCCCGGCTTCAGCCCGTTCTCCTTCATCTGGCGCACGACGAGGTAGCGGCGCGCGATCTCGCGCTTCTCCTCCTGCGTGTAGCCCGGGAGCTGGATGATCTCCATGCGGTCTCGCAGGGGACCCGGAATGGTGTCGAGAACGTTCGCCGTGGTGATGAAGAGCACGCTCGACAGGTCGTACGGCACGCCGAGATAGTTGTCGCGAAAGCTGTTGTTCTGCGCCGGGTCGAGCACCTCGAGGAGCGCGGACGACGGGTCGCCCTGGATGCCCGCGCCCAGCTTGTCGATCTCGTCGAGCATGATCACGCAGCCGCGCGTGCCCGCCTTCTTCAGCGCCTGGATGATGTTGCCGGGCAGCGCGCCGATGTAGGTGCGCCGGTGCCCGCGGATCTCCGCCTCATCGTGCACGCCGCCCAGCGACACGCGCGCGAACTTGCGCCCGAGCGCCTTTGCAACGCTCTGGCCGAGCGAGGTCTTGCCGACTCCGGGAGGCCCGACGAAGCAGAGTATCGGCCCGTGGCCTTCGGGGTTGAGCTTGCGCACCGCGAGGAACTCGACGATGCGCTTCTTCACCTGGTCGAGGCCGTAGTGGTCGTCGTCGAGTATGCGCCGCGCCTCGGCCACGTCGATCGCATCGGGCGCGGGGCTCTTCCATGGAAGCTCGATCAGCCAGTCGAGGTAGGTGCGCAGCATCGAGTACTCGCCGGAGGCGTCGGGCATGCGCTCCAGGCGCTTCAGCTCCTTCATCGCCTGCTTCTCGACGTCCTCTGGCATGGCGGCCTCGTCGATCGCCTTCTTCAGCTCCTCGATCTCGGCCTGGCCCTCCTCGCCCTCGCCCAGCTCCTTCTGGATCGACTTCATCTGCTCGCGCAGCAGGTACTTGCGCTGCGTCTCGTCGAGGCTCGCCTTGGTGCGCTGGTCGATCTCGCGCGAAAGCCTGAGCACCTCGAGGCGGTGGCCGAGCAATTCGAGCACGCGGTCGAGCCGCTTCTGCAGGTCCACGGTCTCCAGCACGAGCTGCTTGTCCGGCGCGTCGATGTCCATGATGCCGGCGACGAGGTCGGCGAGCGCCCCCGCCGACGGAATCGTCTGGACCCCGGCCACCAGCTCGGACGGGGCCTGCGGCAGCAGCTCGAGGACCTCGAGCGCGCGCTCCTTCAGCTGCACGAAGCGCGCCTCGATCTCGTTGCCCGCGACCTCGGGCTCCTCGATGCGGGCCACGCGCGCGGCCATGAAGGGGTAGCCGTCGAGGTATTCGACCGTGCGGAAGCGCTGCATTCCCTGGCAGATGACGTGGTGAGTGCCGTCGGGCGTGGTGACGTAGCGCAGGATGGTTGCGACCGTTCCGACGAGGCACAGGTCTTCCGCGCGCGGCCTCTCGACCTCCGCATTGCGCTGGAGGATCACGCCGATCGGACGCTTCGCCCTGGCCGCGGCCTGCGCTGCGGCGATCGAGCCCTCGCGCCCCAGCGCGATGGGCAGGATCATGCCGGGGAAGAGCACCATGCGGCGCACCGGCAGGACGATGAGGGCGTCCGCCGGAAGCGGGCGAGTGACGTCCGCCGGCGACGCGGCGGAATCCGCCTTCCCGTCGGCCGGCTTGCGGCTCGTGCTGTCGAATTCGAGGCTCATCAAGTCATCCCACCCTGCGCAGCGCGAGCGTCAGGCAGCCGCTCTCAAGCCGTCGGTCCGTCAGCTGGAACTGCCCGGCGGGCAGCGGTATGCGGCGCTCGAAGCGGCCGT
Organism: Burkholderiales bacterium; assembly: GCA_035499735.1. Lineage (GTDB taxonomy): Bacteria > Pseudomonadota > Gammaproteobacteria > Burkholderiales > SG8-39 > VBDM01. The sequence continues at coordinate 9,920 of DATJYC010000075.1, read as the reverse complement.
ACGGAAGCTCGAGCCGGTAGATGACGGCGCGCTGCTGCGCCACGGGAAACCCCCGCTCGCCGCGGACGACGACGGTGCCCGAATCGAGCTCGATCTCCATGCTGTCCGGCGCGACGCCGGGGAGCGCGACTTCCAGGGTGAGCCCATCCGCCGTCTCGTACAGGTCGACCGCGGGCTCCCAGGCCGGCGCCTCGGAGGCGCCGAGCTGGAAGAAGCGGCGCTGGATCTGTCCGGCTTCCCGGAACAGCTCGAGGGCCTCGGCCCATATCCACCGCGGATCGCGATAAGTCATCTGGAATCCTCTTCTGGATGACGCACAAGAAGCCAATCCTAGATGGGGCCTTCAACGGTCGGAACAAGCCCGATCGGCTCAGCCCTTGATGCACACGAGCGGCCGCAGGAACGCCACGCGCCGCGCCAGGCCCGCGCCCTCGGTCGCCTCGGCGACCCGGTCCACGTCCTTGTACGCGCCGGGCGCCTCCTCCGCAACCCCGCGCATCGAGCGCGTGCGGACGAGGATGCCGCGCTCGCGCAGGGCGTCGACCAGCTGGCGGCCCTGCCATTGCCTGAGCGCCTGGTGCCGGCTCATTGCGCGTCCCGCGCCGTGGCTCGCCGAGCTCCAGGCTCGCGCCTCGCTCGAGGCGACGCCGGCGAGCGCGTACGATCCCGTGCCCATGCTGCCGCCGATGATCACGGGCTGCCCGACGTGCCGATACCGCGCCGGGATGTCGGGATGCCCCGGCCCCAGCGCGCGCGTGGCCCCCTTGCGATGCACCCACAGCAGGCGGCTCGCGCGGCCGACGGCGTGGCGCTCGGGCTTGCAGGTATTGTGCGAGACGTCGAACAGGGTCTCGACGCGCGCGTCGGGGAAGAAGTGCGCGAGCGTCCGCCGCGTCAGATGCGCGAGGATCTGGCGGTTCGCGAGCGCGCAGTTGATCGCCGCGTTCATCGCGCCGATGTACTGCTCGCCCTCTGGCGAGCGGACCGGCGCGCAGGCGAGCTCGCGATCGGGCAGCGCGATCCCGAGCCGGCCGGCCGCCTTGGCGAGGCCGACGAGGAAGTCGGTGCCGATCTGGTGACCGAGGCCCCGCGATCCGCAGTGGATGGATACGACGATCTGCCCGGCGCGAAGCCCGTAGGCCTCCGCGGCCGCCGCGTCGTGGATGCGCTCGACGACCTGGACCTCGAGGTAGTGATTGCCCGAGCCGAGCGTGCCCATCTCCCCGCGCTGGCGCTTCTTCGCGAGCGGCGAGACGTTCTGCGGCTTCGCGCCGGCGACGCAGCCGCGCTCCTCGACGTACTCGAGCTCCCCTTCCTCGCCGTAACCCTGGCGGACCGCCCAGCGCGCGCCACCGAGGAGGACGGCGTCCAGCTCCCCGATCGAGAGCTGCAGATCGCCCTCGACGCCGACGCCGGCGGGTATGTTGCGATACAGGCTGTCGGCGAGCTCGGCGACCCGGGGCGCGATCCGCTCCGCCGTGAGATTCGTGCGCAGGCAGCGTATGCCGCAGGAGATGTCGAAACCGACACCGCCCGCCGAGATCACGCCGCCGCGCTCCGGGTCGAAGGCGGCGACGCCGCCGATCGGAAAGCCGTATCCCCAGTGAGCGTCGGGCATGGCGAGCGCGGGTCCGACGAGGCCGGGAAGACGCGCGACGTTCGTGATCTGCTCGAGCACCTTGTCGTCCATGGTGCGCAGCAGATCGGCGTCGCCGTAGAGGACCGCCTCGGCGCGAACCGCGCCGGGCTCGTGCTTCACGCGCCAGGCCCAGGGGCCGGTCTGCTCAAGCCGCTCCAGATCCATTCGCTTTCCCTAGACGTCGATCACGCAGCGCGCTTCCCAGGCCCCGTCCGCCTGCCTGACCGAGAGCATGGTGAGCGTCGCGCCCTTCACTTCCGTGCCCCGCTCCATGTCGTCGCGCCAGGGCTCGCCCCAGGCTCGGCCGGTCCAGCGCGAGCCGTCGCGCGTGAGCGCAAAGCGCCGGAACACCGCGCCCTGCTCGCGCGCGGCGCCGAGAAGCGCGTTCAGCCATTCCACGAGCGCGAGCTCGAGGTCCTCCTCCACGAACGACACCGAAGCCTCCCGCGTCTCGCCCAGGGAATCGGGCTCCGCCATCAGCGCGAATACCCCGCGCGCGGCCGCCTCGAACGCCCGCTCCGGCGTCTCGCCTCGTCCGACGACGCCGGCATCGGCGTCGTGCTCGAAATACGAGTAGCCCCGGTCCATCGCTCAGGAACGGGCCATCGAACGCAGCTGGGCGAGCGACCGCGTATTCAGCACGTCGCGCTTTTCCAGCCATCCCCTGCGGGCCTGGCCTATTCCGTACTTCAGGTTGCCGAACTCGAGCACGCTGTGCGAATCCGAATTGATGCTCACCAGCACGCCCTCGTCCTTCGCCATGCGGCAGTGCACGTCGAGGAGATCGAGCCGCTCCGGGTGCGCGTTCAGCTCGAGGAACTTCCCTTTCGCGGCGGCCTTGCGCACGATCTTCAGCATGTCGACGTCGTAGGGCTCGCGCGCGTCGATCAGCCTTCCGAGCGGATGCGCGAGCATCGTGACGAGCGGATGCTCGAGCGCCCGCAGGATGCGTTCCGTCTGGCGCTCCCGGGAGAGGTTGAACCTGCCGTGCACCGCGACGATCACGATTTCCAGCTCGCGCAGCGCGGAGTCGGGAAGGTCGAGCGTGCCGTCCTCGAGGATGTCGACCTCCGAGCCCTTCAGCAGAGTCACGCCGGGCACGACCGTCTCGTCGATCTCGCTCCACTGCCGGCGCAGGCGCTCGGGGTCGAGCCCCCGTCCCGAGCGGCGCGAATGATCCGTGATCGCCAGATAGGAAAAGCCCTGCTCGCTCGCGGCCAGCGCCATCTCGCGGATCGAATTGCGCCCGTCGCTCCACTTCGTGTGCGCGTGCAAGTCGCCCTGGAGGTCGCGGAGCTCGATCAGCGCGGGCAGGCGGCCGGCGCGCGCCGCCTCGATCTCTCCATGCTCCTCGCGCAGCTCGGGCTCGATGTAGGGCAGTCCCACTGCCGCGTACACCGACTCCTCGGTTGCGCCCGCGACGCGCTTCTTGCCGCGAAACACTCCGTACTCGTTCACCTTCAGGCCGCGCGCCTGGGCCAGCTGTCGCACCGCGATGTTGTGCGCCTTCGAGCCGGTGAGGTAATGCAGCGCGGCCCCATAGCTCTCGCGCGGCACCACGCGCAGGTCGGCCTGAATGCCCGACTCGAGCAGGACGCTCGAGCGCGTGTCTCCCCGCGAGAGCACTTCCTTCACCTCGCCGTAACCGACGAAGCGATCCATGACGTCGCTTGAGGCACCGGCGGTCGCGAGCAAGTCGATGTCGCCGACGGTTTCGCGCATGCGGCGCAGGCTCCCGGCCACGACGACCTCGCCGACGCCGGCAGAGCTGCGCAGATGCGCGGCGAGGGCTTCGGCGTACTGCGCCGCGACGGCGAGCTTGAAGCGCCGCGCCTTGGACAGGCGCGCCTGGACGGATTCGAGCAGGCTCGCCTCGGACTTCTCGCCGAATCCGTGAAGGCTCCGGATCCTCCCGTCGCGCGCGGCACGCTGCAGCTGCTCCAGGGTCTGCACGTCGAGCTCCCTGTACAAGGCCCGGACCCGCTTGGGTCCCAGCCCGGGAACGCGCAGCAGCTCGGTGATGGCCGGCGGCATCTTCCGGCGCAGGCGCTCGAGCATCGCGCAGCGTCCGGTCGTCGCGAGCTCGTGCAGCTTGCCCCCGAGGTCCGGGCCTATTCCCGGCAGCTTGGGCAGCGCCTCGCCGCCGCGGATTCGCGCCGCGATATCGAACTGCAGCTCGCCGACGACGCGGGCGGCGTTGCGATAAGCCCTTACTCGGAAAGGATTCGCGTCGTCGATCTCGAGGCGGTCCGCGATCTCCTCGAAGGCGCGCGCGATGTCGGCGTTGTGAACCGCCGACCCCGCCCCCGGAACCTCGCCGCCTGGCTTGCCCATGCGTGAAAGGATGGACCATCGCAGGCCGGGGCCATTGACGTGGGTCAACCCGCCGCAGGCCGATTCTCATTAGGCTGTGCCCATGCTGATCGGCGTGCCCAAGGAGATCAAGGTCCACGAGTACCGGGTCGGCTTGACTCCGGAGAGCGCCCGCGAGCTCGCGGCGCGCGGGCACCGCGTGCTGGTGGAGACGAACGCGGGCGAAGGCATCGGCGCGGGCGACGCCGATTACCGCGCGGCGGGCGCAGCCATCGCGGCGACGCCGGAGGAGGTCTTCGCCGCCGCCGAGCTGATCGTCAAGGTGAAGGAACCCCAGGCGCCGGAGCGCGCGCGGCTCCGCCCCGGGCAGGCGCTGTTCACCTATCTCCATCTCGCCCCGGATCCCGGGCAGGTGCGCGACCTCCTCGCGAGCGGCGCGATCGCGATCGCCTACGAAACCGTGACGTCGCCGACGGGCGAGCTGCCCCTGCTCGCGCCCATGTCGGAGGTGGCCGGTCGCATGGCGATACAGGTTGCGGCGCACTATCTCGAGCGCCCGAGCGGCGGCCGCGGCGTGCTGATCTCGGGAGCCTCGGGCATCGCCGCGGCGCGCGTGGTGGTTCTCGGTGCCGGCGTCGTCGGCTCGAACGCGGCGCGCATCGCGGCAGCGATGGGGGGCGACGTCGCGACGCTCAGCCGATCGGCCGGGCCGATGCAGAGGCTCCAGGCCGAGCTGGGTCCGCGGCTGCGCGCCTATCTCTCGACCCCGGAAGACATCGCCCGGGAGGTGCGGGAAGCCGACGCCGTGATCGGGACCGCGATGGTGACGGGGGGCCTTGCGCCCAAGCTCGTGACGCGCGCGATGCTCCGCACCATGAAGAAAGGCTCGGTGCTCGTCGACGTTTCCATCGACCAGGGCGGGTGCTTCGAGACCTCGCGCCCTACGACGCATGCCGAGCCCGTGTTCACGGTGGACGGCGTGATCCACTACTGCGTGGCCAACATGCCCGGCGCGGTGCCGCGAACGTCCACGTACGCGCTCAACCGCGCGACGCTCCCGTTCGTTGTCGAGCTCGCGCGCGGCGGGATCATCGAAACTCTGCGGGCGAACGCCGGCTTGCGCGACGGGCTCAATATCTTTCGCGGGAAGGTCACGCGCAAAGAGGTAGCCGAGGCGCTCGGATACGCGCATGCCGAGGCGCGCGAGGCCCTCGCTACCTGACCAGGTACCCCATCCAGCTCCAGTAGGTCGCTCCGAGCAGCAGCACCAGCGCGTAGCCGACGGCCGTGAGCACGAGCCCCGTCTTCACAAAATCCTTCACCAGGAAAGTCCCCGTGCCGTAGGCCACCATGTTCTGCGGCGCGTTGACCGGGAGGATGAACCCGAAGCTCACCACGAACTGCAGGATCATGGTCATGCCGACGAGGTTCAGGCCAGGCGTCTTGATCGCCTGGAGCACGCCGATCATGATCGGGATCATCGCCGAGGCGAGCGCGGTGGCGCTCGCGAAGCCGAGGTGCACGACGATGAGGAACAGCGACATCAGCGCGATGATCGCGAACGCCGATGCGTCGGCGAGTCCCAGGTTCCTGACGATGATGTCCGCGAGCCATCCGGCGGCCTTCGTCTGCAGCAGCGCCGTGCCGAGCGATATGCCGATGCCGAAAAGGACGAGCGTGCCCCAGGGAATCCTCGGCTGCGCCTCCTTCCAGCCCATCACCCCGACCCGCGGCAGGAACAGGATGCCGATCGCCGCGACTGTGGTCGTCGAGGTGTCGAAGCGGTGCAGGATGCCTTCGGTGGCCCACAGGAACAGGAGCGCGAGCGACACCGCGAGCAGCCTCCACTCGGCCGCGCTCGTGCGCCCCAGCTCGGCCAGCGACTTGCGGATCGCCTCGTCGCCTCCTGCGACCTCGTCGGTCTCGGGCGGCATCATCTTCACCATGACGAAGTACAGCACGATCGACATGAGGATCGCCCACGGCGCCGCCGCGACGAGCCATTGCGGATAGGTGATCGTCCCCTTGAGCGTCTTCTCGATGAAGCCTATCGCCACCATGTTCTGCGCCGCAGCCGTCTTGATGCCGACGTTCCAGATCGAGGCGGCCTGCGCCGTGGTGATGATGAGCAGGCCCGCGAAGCGCGACTGCGTGTCGACGCCGAAGGCGAGGATGATGCCCATCATGATCGGGACGATGCAGGCCACCCGGGCCGTCGTGGAGGGAACGAGAAACGCGAGCACGACGCCCACGAGGATCGCGCCGACGACCACCCGGTGCGTTTTCGCGCCGACCTTCGAGAGCACGAAAAGCGCGATGCGCCTGTCCAGCCCCGTGACGGTCATCGCCGCGGACAGGAAAGTCGCCGCGGCCACGAGCGCGAGCGCCGTGTTGGCGAAACCGCCAAGAGCGAGCCCCAGGGCGGCCGCGGTTCCGAGCGCCTGGTCGGGCTTGACGACATTGGGCGCGAGCCCGAGCAGGAAAGCCATCAGCGCGGCGATCAGCACCGCGCTGACGGCATAGTCCACCGCTTCGCTCATCCACAGGATCACCGAGAAAAGCAGCATTCCCAGCATGTACTGGCCGGCGAGGGGCAGTCCCTGCGGCGTCGGCAGGATGCAGACGACGACCAGAGCCGCAACTGCGGCGAGGAAACCCCAGCGCCTCGCCTTCGATCCTTCGGGCGCGGCCTTCGCGAAGACGGCTGACACGGGAAGCGGCCTAGCGCACGACCAGCACCGGGATCTTCACCCTGGGCAGCACGCCTTGCGTCTCGCTTCCCAGGAACAGGCGCGAAAGGCCGCGACGACCGTGCGAGCCCATGACGATAAGGTCGCAGCGGCGCTTGCTCGCGATCTCGGCGATGGCGTGGCGCGGGGAACCGCTGATCGCCCACGCCCTGCTCACTGGCACCTTGGCGGCCCTGGCCCGCTTCTCGGCGAGAGCGAGGATGCGCCCGGCCTTGCGCGCGGATGTCTTGAGGACCGCCTCGCGGGGAAGGCTAGGCACCGTCATGCCCTCCGCGTAGACCGGCATCTGATACGGCGCCACGACATGGAACAACAGGATCCGTCCGCCCCCCGCCTGGGCCAGCATCACGGCGTGCTTCACCGCCTTGTCCGACAGGCGCGATCCGTCGGTGGGGACCAGGATATTCGCATACATGGCGCTCTCCTTTTGTAGAACTGCATCCAGAATAGCCGCCCGCGTCGAGGCGAAGTTGACGCAGGTCAAAGGGTCCTAGGGTACCAGCACCGCCGCCCCGTTGAGAGCGCCCCGGCGCAGGTCGGCGAGCGCTGCATTCGCCTCGCCCAATGCGTAGCGGCGTACCTCGGTGCGCACGCGCGCGAGCGGGGCGAGGCGCAGGAACTCCTCGCCGTCGCGTCGCGTGAGGTTGGCGACCGAGCGCACGCTGCGCTCGCCCCAGAGCAGCGAATAGGGAAACGAGGGAATGTCGCTCATGTGGATGCCGGCACAGACAACGCTGCCGCCCTTGCGCGTCGCAGCGAGCGCGAGCGGCACGAGCGCGCCGACCGGAGCGAAGAGCAGCGCAGCGTCGAGCTCCTCCGGCGCAGGCCCGTCGGACCCGCCGGCCCAGCGGCAGCCGAGCTTGCGCGCGAAGGCCTGGGCGTCGGCGTCGCCGGGCCGCGTGAACGCGTAGAGCTCGCGGCCCTGCCAGGCCGCGACCTGCGCCACGATGTGCGCCGCCGCGCCGAATCCGTAGATGCCGACGCGGCGCGCGTCCCCCGCCATCGCCAGCGCGCGGTAGCCGATCAGTCCGGCGCACAGGAGCGGCGCCGCCTCGACGTCGCCGTAGGCCTCGGGCAGGGCGAAGCAGAAGCGCTCGTCCGCGATCGCGTATTCCGCGTAGCCGCCGTCGCGGTCGAATCCCGTGAAGCGCGCGCGGTCGCAGAGGTTCTCGCGTCCGGCCCGGCAGTGCCCGCATTCTCCGCAGCTCCAGCCGAGCCAGGGAACGCCGACGCGCGCGCCCGTCGCGAAGCGCTTCGCGCCCTCGCCGCGCGCTGCAACGGTGCCGACGATCTCGTGCCCGGGCACGATCGGCAGCCGGCCGCCCGCGAGCTCCCCGTCGGCGATGTGCAGGTCGGTGCGGCACACTCCGCAGGCGCGCACCTCGAGCAGGACCTCGCCCGCGCCCGGCTCGGGCGCGGCGACCTCGTCGAACTCGAGCGCGCGGCGCGGCGCGTGCAGGCGCATCGCCCTCACTGTCCCTCCCCCAGCGCGGCATAGTCCGTGTAGCCGCGCTCGCCGCCGCCGTAGAAGGTCGCGCGGTCCGGGCGGTTGAGCGGGGCGCGCAGCCGCAGGCGCTCGGGAAGATCGGGGTTGGCGAGGTAGAGCACGCCGAAGGACACCAGGTCCGCGTGGCCGCTCTCGATCGCGGCGGCGGCGCGCTCGCGGTCGTAGCCCCCGTTCGCGATGTAGGTCCCCGCGTAGCGGCGGCGAAAGGCCTTCCAGTCGAAGCCCTCGCCGCCCTCGTCGACGTGAAGGAAGGCGAGCCCGCGTTCGCCGAGCCTCTGCGCGAGCTCGCCGAAAGCGCGCTGCGGATCCGAATCGCGCATGTCGTTGTAGGGATTCGCGGGCGAGAGGCGCACGGCGATGCGGCCGCGCTCCCACGCCTCCCCGACCGCGTCGAGGACCTCGAAGAGGAAGCGCGCGCGGTTCTCCAGCGTCCCGCCGTAGGCGTCGCGGCGCCGGTTCGAGCCGTCGCGCAGGAACCGGTCGATGAGGTAGCCGTTCGCCGCGTGCACCTCGATCCCGTCGAATCCGGCGTCCTTCGCGTTGCCCGCGGCTGCCGCGAACTGCGAAACGGCCGCGGGAATCTCCTCCAGAGCGAGCGGGACCTTGCCCGCGTGCCACAGCTGCAGAAAGATCCTGCCGCCCTTCGCGTGCACCGCTTCCGTCGTCAGCCGCCAGCCCGCGACCTGCGCGCCGTTCCAGATTCCCGGCGCGCCGGGGCCCGCCCTGCCCTGCGGCGACACCGGAGACGCTTCGGTGACGATGAGGCCGGCGCCCGCCCGCTGAGCGTAATAGGTCGCGGTGAGCGCGTGCGCGGCCTCGGCGGCGTCGGCGCGGTTGCGGCTCATCGGCGCCATGACGATGCGGTTGCCGAGCCTCAAGGGGCCGACTCCGACCGGGGCGAAGAGGTCGCGCATCAGGAAACCGCGACGCCGGCTGCGAGCAACGCGCAGTACGCGAGCAGGAGGCGCCCCGCGCGCGGCGTGACGGGCAGAAGATCCTCATAGCGGTCGAGCGTGAGCACCGCAAGCGTCGCGCCAACCGCGAGGGGAAGCGTCAACCATGGGAGCAGCACCCAGGCGCTGAAGCCCAGGTCCAGCCAGAACCACAGCGGCGCGAAATACGAGAGCGCGAGCAGGACTAGAAACTCCATCCGGCTCCATTCCTTCCCGAAGCGCACCGCCACCGTCCACTTACCCTTCACCGCGTCGAAGCCGCGGTCGCGGATGTCGTCGATGATGAGGATATTGGTGGTGAGCGCGCCCACGGGCAGGCCGAGCGCGAGCGCGTGGAAGGTCAGCGACTGGGCCTGCACGTAGTAGGCGCCCATGACCGACACGACCCCGAAGAAGGCGAAGAACAGCGGATCGGCGAGGCCGAGCTTGCCGATCGGGCACGGCCCCGCCGAGTAGAGCCAGCTCGCCGCGATGCTCGCGAGGCCTATCCACAGGACGAGCGGGCCGGCGATGGCAAGCAGCACCGCTCCGGCGAGGAGCGCGGCGGCGTAGCATGCGGCGACCGCGGCCCGGAGCTGGCCCAGCGTGAGCGCGCCCGTGCGGAGGGCCTCGACCAGCTCGGGATGCTCGCGGTCCTCGGGCTGGGAGACCAGGTTCTCGTAGTTGTCGGTGAGGACGCCGCCGAGCTGGATCAGCCAGCCGGCGAGAAGCGCGAGCAGCGCCGGCGCCGCCGCAAACGCCCGGTCGTGCGCGGCGAG
>DATJYC010000074.1:0-15331 GCA_035499735.1 Burkholderiales bacterium | reverse complement strand
GCCGGCAGGCCCGGGAGCGAATTGTCCGGGGGCGTGGTCTGAGGATTGTTCGTCGTCAGGTCGGCGCTCGCGAAGCAGCTGACGTCGGCGAGGCTCGGGCCGAATGCCTTGACGAGGTCGGCGCAGGTGACGGCGGCGAGCGCCGAAAGCGGCGCGGAAAGCAGCAGGACTGCAGCGAATCGGCTCACTGGGTGCACGATATCCTCCCTTTGTTAGACGGCGGTCAGCGTAGATCTTCCGGCAATACGTAATCGGGGTAGCGTTTCTTGAACTTGGCGATCTCTGCCCCGGTTTCCTCGAACTTTCCTTCCTTCATGAGCGCGCGGATGTCCTCGATCCAGGCCTGCGGGGTGCGCTCCTTGGCTGCGGCGCTCGAGATGGCGGCCGCCTGCACGACCGGCGGCGGGGCCGGCGCCGGCTGCGCTTCCTGCGCCTGCGGCTGAGCCGGCGCCGTAGCCGGCGCCTGAACGAGCGGCTGCGCTGGCTTGGCGGCCGCGGCCGAGCGGGCGGGCGTGGTCGCGCCGAACACGCTGAGCGGAGCGGCGGCCTGCGGAGTGTTCGCCGCCGCGGCGGGACGGGCGGCTTCCTTCTTGAGCGCGGGCCCCGGCCTCGGCTCCGGCACCGGAGACTCGCTCGGTATCGTGCTCAGCTTCATCGCGCCGAGGTCGCGCTTCATGCGATCCAGGCGCGCCGCCTCGCCCGCGTCCATGGTGGAGGAGAATCCGGGCGGCGTGGCATCCGGCTGCTGCGCCGGCGCCTCGGTCCGCGGCGGCCTGGCCTCGACCGGTTTCTCCTCCTCCGCGGGAGCCTGCCTCGCGCGCAGCTCGGGCTCGGGCGCCGAGGGCGACACCGCCTCGGGCTGCGCGAGGAACACCTTGAGCACCAGGCTCGACGTGAGCAGCACGGTCGCGGCGATGGCGACCGGGGGCGCCCAGCGCATGAGACGCGGGTGCCGCTCGCGCACGGCGCGGCGCGACGCGGCCAGGATCGCCTGGTCGATCTGGCGGCCAGGCTCGGGCCACGCGCCCTCGCGGTAGATGCTCGAGACGCGGTGATCCCGGTGTCCGTTCGAATCGTTCATGATTTCACGCTCAGGCTGGCGCGCAGCTTCGCCACCGCGTAGCGCAGGCGGCTCTTCGCGGTCTCGGGGCCCACGCCGGTGGCCGCGCCGATCTCCTCGACCGACAGATCGCCTTCCTGCTGCAGGAGGAAGGCCTCGCGCTGCGCGTCGGGCAGCTCGGAGAGCGCCGCGAGCAGCCGCTCGGCCGCGCGCTTCCTGTCGATGAGCGCCTCCGCGGGAATGTCGTCCGAGGGCAGGGCGTCGAGCGCTTCCTGAGACTCGTAAGGCGCGAGGAACCTCGCCTTGCCGTTCGCGCGGTAGAAATCCATGAGGCGGTTGTGCGCGATGGCGTACACCCACGAGCTGAACCTGGCGCGGGGCTGGTAGCGCCCGCGGGAATCGATCACGCGCATCCACACGTCCTGAAATAGCTCCTCGGCGGTCGCCGCGTCGCTGACCTGGCGCAGCAGGAACCGGTACAGGGGGCCGCGGTGGCGGCGATAGAGCGTCTCGAAGGCGCCCGAATCTCCGGCGCCGTAGCTCGTCATCAGCTCTTCGTCGGCCGGCCCGCTCCCCATGCGGGCCTAGTGTAGCCCTTGTCAGGGCAGGCCGACTACCGCCCCCTCCCTGGGATAGGTGATGGCGTAGTTGAGCGTGATCTTGACCGTCTCGCCCGGCCCGATGGGTCGCTCCCAGGCGACAACCCCGCGGCGGTTCTCCCAGTCCCGGACCTGCGGCTCGGGCTCGAAGGCCGACTTGACCGCGATCTGGTCGGAGGTCGAGACGGGCGAGGATTCGAGGACGAGCAGGTCGAGCGGGGTCTTGTGCAGGCTCGAAAGCGTCAGCACGTCGGTCACCTCGCGTTCGCTCTTGCGGTCGATCAGGCCGGCCGAGCCGTTCCTGTCCTTCACGCGGTCCAGCCTGACGCGCACGAGGCTGTCGCGGCCGAAGGGGAGGAGCAGGTTCTCCTGGCCTTGAGGATTCCAGGCGGTCGTGCCGACGACGCTGCCGTCGCGCGCGAGCTGGATCTCGCCCGGAAGCCACACGCCCTCGGGGCGCGCGGCCTCAGCGGTGACGATCGCGACCGGGTCGAGGCGCGGCACCACGCGCAGCCGCAGCTTCGCGGGCAGCGTGAGCTTCGCGAGCGACACCGTCACTTTCCTGCCGTCCGAGGGCAGCGTGACGGCCCCGGGCACCTCGAACTCGGTGCTGAAGGTGGTCTGGATCTCCACGGGCGCGGGCGAGTTCACGCCGGACTGCGCGAGCATGTCCGCGCGCATCTCGCGCTTCGCCGCCAGGGCTTCGGCCGCGTAGCCGAGGCTCGCCGGCCGCGCGACCGGAGGCAGCGACACCCACCAGGGACGCGGTTCGGGCCCCGCGGGGGACAGCCGCGGCTGCCCGGTCGAGAGCCTGAGCTTCACGCCGGTCCAGTCTTCGCCCGTCGACTGCTGGACGACGCCCTGGCGCAGCAGCTCCAGCCGCGATTCCCGCGAGTCGAGGCTCGCGCGGTACGCCGGCCGCCAGCCGGCGCCGTTCACCTGGTAGGAGACGCGGGCGCTGCCGCCGGTCTCGCTCGCGACGCCGACCAGGATGCTGCGGGTGTCGCGCGCGCCGCTCTTGAGCCGCGCGAGGTCGCGCTCGAGCGCGGCGATCTGCCTGCCGGTCTCGCGCTTCTGCACCTGGACGCGCTGCGCGCGCGCGAGCGACTCGCCGCTGCCGCGGCGGATGAGATCGACGATCGAGCCGAGCGATCTCGCGTCGGGAAGGGGCGCGGGCTTCTCGCCCGGCGCGCCCAGGCGCGACAGGAATTCGGTGACCATCTGCGCCGACCTGGCCTCGCCGTCGAGCTCGGCGACCCGGTCGCGCAGCCCCTGTATCCTCTCCTCCAGGCGCGCCTCGCGCGGATCGGGCGACCGCGCGCGCGCCGTATCCTGCGTCGACACCTCGCCGATCGCCACGCCCGGGTCGGCCTCGACGCGCACCGATTGCGGGTCGAAGTTGGCCGGAAGCCCGGTGATCTGCAGCAGCGTCGCGCCGGGCAGGACGCGCGCGGTGCGCTCGACGGTCGCGCTGCCCGGGTAGAGCGTGACCGCGATGATCCTGGATGCGTCCTGGGACTGCGCCGTTCCGCAGGCGAGAGCCGCGAGCGCCGCGCCCACGGCAAGCTGTGTCGTCCGGTGCATTTTCGTCTCCATGCCGGTTTCCCCTCGCGGGGCATGCAGCGGTAAACGGAGCGCGGTGCGGTCCGGGGTTATCGAGGGCCCGCGTGAAACAGACTTCTCCGCACGCGGCGCGATCTTTGATGGAACAGGCGGCACCACCGTACAATTCCGTCGCTTATGCTCGACATCGCCCAGCCGCTTCTCCCCCAAGGCCCCTTCTGGGGCCCGTTCTTCTTCGGCGCCGCGATCTTCGGATTCCGCTACCTCGCGTTCGCCGGCCTCGCCTTCGCCGCCTGGTACGGCAGGGCGGTCGCGCCCGCGGGCAAGCTGCAGGGCGGTATGCCCGGGCTGCCGCAGCTCGCGCGCGAGATCGCCTGGTCGGTCGCGGCGGTCCTGGTCTTCGGCCTGGTGAACGCGGTGATCTCGGGCTACGGCGTCACGCCGCACACGCAGCTCTATTTCGACGTGGCGCAGCGCGGCTGGGGCTGGTTCTGGCTCTCGATCCCGCTGATGATCCTCGTCCACGACGCCTGGTTCTACTGGACGCACCGCCTGATGCACACGCGGCTGCTGTTCCGCGCCTTCCACGCCGTGCACCATCTCTCCAGGAACCCGACGCCCTTCACCGCGTACTCGTTCCATCCGCTCGAGTCGCTGGTACAGGCGCTGGGCGTGGTGCTCGTCATCTTCGTCGTGCCCTCGCACCCGCTCGCGCTGATCTTGTTCCAGACGGTGTCGACCGCGATCAACGTGTACGGGCACCTGGGCTACGAGATCTACCCGCGCGGGTTCTCGCGCCACTGGCTGGGGCGCTGGGTCAACACCTCGGTCGCGCACAACCTGCACCACGCGACCGCGCGCCACAACTACGGCTTCTACTTCCTCTTCTGGGACCGGCTGATGGGGACGCTGGCGCCGGAGTACGACGCGCGCTACGCCGCCGCGCGCGGCTAGATCCGGCGGATTCTCTTGCTGAGGGCGCGCGTCCACGCCCACAGCGCCATCAGGGTGAACAGCAGGGCGCCGCAGGCGAGCATGACGCGCCCGGGGGCTTCCCAGAAGTGCGTGCGCACGCCGAGGTTGGAGTTGGAGACGGCGGCCGCGGCGTGGCTCACCGGGCCGAACGCGAGCCAGTCGAACAGGGTCGCGATCGAGGTGACCATCAGGGCGCCGAACCAGGCCCTGAGCTTCTTGTTGCGCTCGGGCGCGACGAGGATCGCCCCGACGAAGGCGAACGCGGCTCCGCCGATCACGCCGATCACCGGGTCGAGCCGGACGACGGGCTTGCTGATGTGGAGCACGGCGAGCGCGACGACGCCCAGGCCCAGCATGATCCCGATAAGCCCCGCGGCGACCTGATGGCGCCGCGACGGACGTTTCGCCGCCATGGATTTTTCCCCTTTGCGAGCATGGCATGCTCGCCCACGGCCTGGCCGGCGTCAATCGATGCCTGAGCTCCGGCGTGCCATTTTTGGCGGTCCTGCTGTCGCGAGGAGTTTCTTTCGCGAGTCTTGCACGATGCGGGGCGGTACGCCTGCGCCGCGCGGCGTAGCAGCTCTCAGTCGAGCGGCTCGACCTTCACGATGCGGTGGTCGTGGTTGCTGCCGACCCAGAACGTCACCGGCGTGGTCGAGTTGTCGACGAACACCGTGCGCATGTTGGTGTCGGAGGGCATCAGGTATTGCACCGCGACGCCGGTCTCCGGATCGAGGCGCACGACCCGGTCGGTGTGCATCGTCGACGCCCAGATCTCGCCGTTCTTGTCGAAGTTGGCGCGGTAGGGGTACGTGCGCGGCGGCAGGTCGTATTCCGTGAACTTCTCCGCCCGCGTATCGAACACCGCGACCTTGTTGCCGCGATATTCCGTCACGGTGATGCGGTCCTGGTCGTCGATCTGCATGCGGCGCGCCCGCGCGTTCGGCGTCGGCAGCGGCCACCACGTCACCTTCGTCGTCCTGGCGTCGATCTTGCCGAGATGGCCCGCGACGAACTCGGCCATCCACAGGTTGTTGTGCGAGTCCGAGATCACCTGGTAGATGGTGGCGCGCTTGGGCGCGGTCGCCGCCGGCAGGTAGTCGGTCGGGTGGAAGCGCTCCCATTTGCCGCTCGCGAGGTCGAGCCGGAAGATGTGCTGGGTGCCGACGCTCTTGGTCCAGACTTTTCCGTCGACGTCGTGGCGCAGGCCCGTGAAGTTGAGCTGCACGGTGTCGTCGTTCCATTCCTTCGGCACCGGGTAGTAGGCGATCTTGCCGCTCCTGGGATCGAGGGCGCCAAGCGAGCCCTGGTACATGGTGTCGAACCAGATCATGCCCTCGCGATCGAAGTCGATGGAGAGGAGGCCTTCCGGCGCCTTTGCCTTGAACTTCCTGATCGGGTACTCGACCCGCTTGAGCGTCTTCGGATCGAACTTGCCGATGTACATCTCGCCGAAGTCCGTGTACCAGACCTTGCCTTCCCTGTCGACGAGCACGTCGTGCGGCTCGGTCGTCGGCCGCCCCATGTCGTACTCGGTGACGATGGCGCGGGTGTCGCGGCCCTTGGGACGCGGCAGCGTCTTCAGCTCGTACTGCCAGCGGTCGGTCGCGCTCAGGTTGATCGTCGCGAGGTAGTCCGCGAGCTTGCGGTACTGCTCGGGCGATCCGGCGCGGGCGCGATCGAGCATCGGCTGGGGCTTGATCGGCTGGCTCACCGCGCCGTAGCCCATCATGCGGCTGACCACCTTCGTCCATTCGTCGGAATCATGGGTGGAGCGCGCGACGCGCTCGAGCGTGTGGCAGCCGACGCAGTTCAGGAGCCCCGCCTTCTGGTCCTCGGTGCCCGGGAAGCTCATCATCCATTCGGCGTTGGTGAGCTGATGCGCGAGATTGTCGGTCTTCTTCAGCCTGATGTCGGCGGTCGCGGTCTTGCCGTTCACGGTCGCCCTCGCCGGGGAGGCGATGTCGTAGCCGACCGCGCGGATCGCGAGCGTGTATTCGCCCGGCTGAAGCCGCTCGCGCGGGAAGCTGTAGCGGCCTTCGGCGTCGGTGGTGACGCTCACCTGGACGATCGACTTCGCCCTGCGCGCGGTGACGACGACGCCCTCCATCTTGCCTTCGGCCTCGGAGCTGACGACGCCGGCAAGCGCCGCGGGTCCCTGTGCCTGGGCCATGTCGATGGCGGCGGGGAAGACGATCGCAGCGGAGGCAAGGGTCGAGATCAGTCTGGCGCGCATGGGCTCTCCCTGATGAAAACTCGATGGAGCTCGACGCGCCTATGATACGCTTCGCGGGCAAGGGGAAGGGGGAATGTCGCGATGCTCACGCGCTTCGCTTCGGCGGTTTTCGGAATGGGGATCAGCCTGGCCGCCGTCGCCGCGCACGCCCAGGACGCGATCGAGGCGAAGGCGCAGCTGTGTGCGTCCTGCCACGGCGACAAGGGCACGCCCATGGATCCCAAGACCGTTCCGGTCATCTGGGGCCAGCAGCAGAGCTACCTCATGAAGCAGCTGCGCGACTTCCGCAGCGGCGAGCGCAACAGCGGCATCATGTCGCCCATCGCCAGGAACCTGGCCGAGGAGGACCTGCGCAGGCTCGCCGCCTACTTCGCGGACAAGGCCTGGCCGCAGCACGCGTCGGCGAAACCGTCCGCTCCGCCGAAAGGCGTCGCCCAGTGCCGGCTCTGCCACCAGCCGGGCTTCGAGGGCGGCATGCCGGCGCCGCGGCTCGCGGGCCTGAGCTACGAATACCTGGCCGCGTCCATGCGCGCCTTCGCGACCGGTGAGCGGACCAACAACCTCGACATGCCCGGATTCATGCGGCGCCTGAGCGAGCGCGAGCGCAACGCCATCGCGCGCTATCTTTCCGCGCTGTGACGGGGTGCGCGGGGCCCGGGCCGCAAGCCGTGCGATGATAGCGGGGTCGAATCGCTTTGGGTCTCGGCCCCGCACTTCCCTTCGGGGCGCACTTCAGGCCTTCTCCCACGGATATTTGATGCCGCGCGCGGCCGCGCGACGGCAATCAGGCAAGGAGAACGCCGATGCCCACCGGTGTCGTCCGATCGTTCAACGCCAAGTCGGGGTACGGCTTCATCCGCCCGGACGACGGCTCCAGAGACATCTTCGTGCACAGCGGCGCGGTGAAGCGCGCCGGCTTGCAGCCGCTGTGCGAGAACCAGAGGCTTTCCTACGCCGTGCGCAGCGAGCTGGACGGAAGAAAATCGGCGGTCGACCTGAAGGCCGTGACATGACCAAGGAAGCGCTGATCGAAATGGAAAGAATGGTCACCCACGAGCTGCCCGACACGCGCTTCCGCGTCACGCTCAGCAACGGCGCGGAGATCATCGCGCACATGTCGGGTAAGATGCGCAAGCACCGCATCCGCATCCTCCCCGGGGACAAGGTGACGATCGAGCTCACGCCGTACGACCTGACTGCGCAGGGAATGCGCGCATTGCAGCCTGCCGCGGGAAAAGGGCAGCGATTGAGCGGCCGGTGTCTTCTGCTACAGTGCGGAGCATGAGCGCGAAGAGAATCTTCTGGACCATGGTGCTCGCTTCGGCCGCGATCATGGCCGTCACCGTGGGCCTGCGCCAGACGATGGGCCTGTTCGTCTCGCCGCTCAACTCGTCGACCGGGCTCGGGATCGTCACCATCAGCTTCGCGCTGGCGGTGGGGCAGTTCGCCTGGGGCGCCGCGCAGCCGCTCTTCGGGCTCCTCGCCGACCGCATCGGCTCGTACAAGGTCATTGTCATCGGCGCGCTCATGCTCGCGCTCGGGCTCTCCGTGACGCCGTACATGCACTCCGGGTTCGGGCTGATGCTGTTCCTGGGCATCCTCTCTGCGATGGGCGCGGGGGCGGGGAGCTTCTCGATCCTCATCGGCGCGACGGCGCAGCGCGTGCCCGCGGAGAGGCGCGCCTTCGCCTCGGGATTCATCAACGCCGGCGGCTCCTTCGGGCAGTTCGTCTTCGCGCCGTTCGCGCAGGCGCTGATCGGCTCGATCGGCTGGGTGGGCGCGCTGTGGACCCTCGCCGCGAGCGCGCTACTCACCATCCCGCTCGGCCTGCCGTTCCGCGAGAAGAAGGCCGCGCCGACCGCTCACGCCGCGGAGATCGGCATCCGGCAGCAGCTGCGCGTCTCTTTTGGGGACCCGAGCTACGTGCTGCTGCACGCCGCGTTCTTCACCTGCGGCTTCCACATCGCCTTCCTCATCACTCACCTGCCGGGCGAAGTGAACCTGTGCGGCCTGCCCGCGTCGGTATCGGCGGCCTCGATCGCCATCATCGGCCTCGCGAACATCGTCGGGAGCATCGGCGCCGGCTGGCTGTCGCAGATCAGGCGCATGAAGATGGTCCTCTTCTGGATGTACGGCTCGCGCGCCGCGGCGGTCGCGCTCTACCTCGCGGCGCCGAAGACCGCGCTCACGTTCTACGTCTTCGCCTTCGTGCTGGGCCTCACCTGGCTCGCCACCGTTCCCCCGACCGCCGGGCTCGTCGGCAAGCTCTTCGGTACCCGCCACCTCGCGACGCTGTTCGGCCTCACGCTCCTGACTCACCAGATCGGCGGCTTCTTCGGCGCCTGGCTCGGCGGCATCGCCATCGCGACGACAGGGAACTACAACTGGATGTGGTACGCGGACATCGCGCTCGCCGCGATCGCGGCGGTGCTGAATTTGCCGATCAAGGAAGGGCGGCCGACGGTGGCTGCAGCGGCGGCGTAGCAAGCGCAGGCACCCGGAAAGGTCTACAATGACGCGTCGAATCGCTTTGGGTCTCGGCTAGCCTCTCCCTCGCGGGCGCCGTCCAGGCCTTCTCCCACGGAAATTTGATGCCGCGCGCAGTCGCGCGAGGGCAATCGACAGGAGAACGCCATGCCCACCGGTTTCGTCAGATCGTTCTACCCGAAGTACGGCTACGGCTTCATACGTCCCGACGACGGATCCAAGGACATATTCGTGCACAGCGGCGCGGTCAAGCGCGCCGGCCTGGCTTCGCTGCAGGAGAACCAGAGGCTGTCCTACGACGTGAGGAGCGAGCTCGACGGAAGAAGGTCGGCGGTGGACCTGAAAGCCGTTGCATGACCAAGGAAGCGCTCATCGAAATGGAAGGCGTGGTCACCCACGAGCTTCCGGACACGCGCTTCCGCGTCACGCTGGACAACGGCCACGAAGTCATGGCGCACATGTCCGGCAAGATGAAAAAGCACCGGATCCGCATCCTGCCCGGGGACAAGGTGACGCTCGAGCTCACGCCCTACGATCTCTCCAAGGGGCGCATCAACTTCCGCCACAGCACTCCGCAGCTCGCCCCCCGGGCCCGGATGCCGTTCCGCCGGCGCCGCTAGGTGAAAGAGATCCGCGCTGTTTCGTGGGCGACGCGGATGTCGCGCGCGGAGTCGCTGAGCGTGCTCGACCGCCTCATGGACGAGTGGTACGACGGCGTGAAGGCGGACCGGGGCCTGTGCGCCGCGGTCGGCTTCGAGACGAGCATGGAGCGGCACGACTGGGAAGGGGCGAAGGGCAGCATCGAGCGCACCTACGGGCGCGCCACCCGCGACCACCAGGGGAGCCTGGACACCCTGGCGGCGGCGATCTTCTGCAAGAGGCTCCTTGGGCGCGAACCTGGCTGCTGAAACCGCCCGCGTCGCGCCGGACGAGGCCTGGCGCCTGCTGAGGCGCGATTCGAAGATCCTGTGGTGGCTTCTCGTTGCCAGCCTGCCGGCAATCCTCGCGGCTTCCCTGCTGCTGCTGCTGCTCGACAGCGTGCTGTGGCAGAACGCGGTGCTGCCTCTGGTCACCTTCGCGTTCGTCGCCGCGATCGGCGTCGTGGGCCTGCGCGTCGCGCATTTTGCCTGCCCGCGCTGCGGCAAGCCTTACTTCGAGAGCTGGTACTTCTTCCAGCTGCTTCGCAGGGAGTGCGCGCACTGCCACCTGCGGCGGGAAAGCGGCGCTCCGGAGAAGTGAGACGCCGATACCCGGCGATCTCACCGCAAAGTGAACCGGCCGTAATCCGGCAGCGCCGCGTCGACCGGCGACTGCCGCGCCATCGCTTCGATCACGCTGTGAAGGCGAGGTTCAGCTGCCCAGCTCGCGGGCGGACATTCAGCGCAGCAACGCGATCGCCGCGCTCCACCAGTTCGCGAGGAGATTCGTATACTCGTCCGGGAATTGGCGGACAAAGCCGAGAAATGCCTGCGTGTCATAAGTCTTCCAGGCCCAGCCGACAAGGATCGCGGCGCCGGCGCCCAGAGCGGCAACGCCGATCAGCGTCTTCGGCAGGATGAAGAGCACGGTCCCGAGAGGACCGACGTAACTGCTGGAGCGGCGCGCCAGCAACAGGCCGGCGCCCATCAGCAGCAGCCCGAGCGGAATGAGCAAGGGCCACGGGTTCGTTAGGAGGACATCGAGGTTCGCCTGCCACACGTGGTTCGCAAGTGCATAAGCCGCCGCGACGGCGAGGCCGCCCATGATCACCTGCATCATGCCCGTGATGAGCGCCGTCGCTGCCGCATGGCTCGTACGCGCGCTGCGGTAGAAGCGAAAACCCATGCGTTTCGTGACGATCGATGCCAGTCCCGCCAGCAGAAGCGCGAGGCCGACGAGAAGTATCCCCAGCGCGACGTCCTGTTCGGCGGCGGACCGCCGGCCCTGCACTATCGCAAGAATGCCGGCGACGAGCACGCAGTATTCGACGAAGGGAAGAAGGTTGAGCAAGCAGAGCTCGACCAGGAAACGAAGGGAGCGGAGGCCGGATTGCACGATGGAACGAAGGCGCCGGGTCCGGCTTGCGGTGCCCGATCGGGCCGCGGAGGAGGCGAAGTCCAGGTCGCCTGCCTGCCTTGGAACCACGACCCCGCCCCGCGCGGGAGAATGATCGCCGGACACAGGGTCTCGTCTGGCGTAAAAGATCGCGGCAGCAATCTGGAAGGCTGCAAGCCCCGCGGCGAACAGCGCCGCGACTTTGGCTAGCATTACGGCGGGCAGCAGGAAGAACACCAGCGCAGGAATCCACGGCACCTGAGGAAGAGGGCCCATGTCGATGCGATAGCTCCGCACGAGCCATTGGCCGATCGGCCCGCGGTGCCGAGGGCGGCGGTGCTCCTGAAGCTTCGCGAGCGAACGCCCCTCGAGCCAGGACAGGAGCACGTACGCCTGTACGGAAAAACTCGCAATCAGGACGATCGGCGCAACGAGTACCATCGCCGCAAACGCGAGCAAGGGACCGGCGCGCAGGAAAAAGAACATCGCCGCTGCTGAAAACGCGAGACTCGTCAGCACGATCCCCGCGACGAGCGGCAGCGCGCGCAGCGTACGCTTCCGCAGATAGTGCCGGAACGCCTCGTTGCTCTGCAACCGTCGCAGGATATCGCGTGCGTCGTCGAACGGATCGAGCAGCGCGTAGCGCAGAATGCGCGACTGCAAGGAGCCTTCGGTCATGACCGTCCAGCCGTTCCCGGGAGGGCGTCCAGCATACGAAACATGGGCCCGAATTGCTGCGAATAATTGCGCAATCAGGACCTCACCGTCCCATCGCCAAGACGAGCCTAGGGTTCCTTCGCGTTTCGCATCCTCACGAAGACGTGATAGGCCACGACGTCCCAGGCGTTGTGGATGCCGCAGAAGAGCAATAGCAGGACCGCGGCCGCGACGCCGAAGAGCGCCTCGCGCTCGTAGGAAGAAGAAGCGAGCGCCGAGAGCGCGAGCAGGGCATAGGCGGCGAAAGGGATCAGGGCGTGGAACAGCCAGTCCTCGAGCTGCGCCTGGTACAGCTCCTGCCTGCGTATGCGCAGGTTCACGACCGCGACGTACGCGATCCCGGCGAGGCCGACGAGTCCCCAGGCCAGTGCGAAGGCGCCGATCGCCTGCCACGGAACCCGGAGAACGGCCGACAGCAGCAGCACCGTGCCGAAATGAACGATGGTCGGTGTCAGGTACGCCGCGCCGCCTTCCGGCGTGGCGAGCTGCGGCTTCTCGGCGATCAGCGTCAGGACGACGAACTGCAGACCGATCAGGGCGCCGGCCGACGAGCCGACGATGACGTAGAAGCTCTCCCACTCGACGAGCTCTGGCAGCATGGGGTACCTCCCAAGCAGATATCTTACCTATGTCGCTCGAGCCGGTACGCGAGCCCGGCGCCGCCTTTCACTTCGTACGCGAGCTGCGCGATGAGCATGGTGAAGGGCTCGGAGTAGCGGGCGATGCGCAGCGGACCCGCATCCACGGGATCGAAGCCCACGTCGCGGATCAGCTTCGCCGCGACGTTCTTCGCCTTGCGGTCGTCGCCGCAGTACACGAGGCTCGGCCGCCTCGCCCTGCGCCTGCCTTCGTAGACCGCGAAGAACACCTCGCTCGGGACCGTGCCGAAGGCCGCCACGACGCGGGCCCCGGGAATCCTCTTCGCGAGCTCCTCCGCGCCCGACGAGGTATGGGCCACGACGAGCTCGGTGTCGTCCTCGTTCATCGGCAGCGAGCAGGTCACCACGACCTTCCCCGACAGATCGCCCGCCTGAGCGAGGACGTCGTCGAAGCGCAGCCAGTGCACCGCGAGCAGCACCGCATCCGCATCCTGCGCCGCCTCGCGCGGCGTGCCGGCCCGCGCCTTGCCGCCCGCCTTGCGCGCGAGCCGCTTGAGCTTGTCTTCGCTGCGCGCGTAGCTGAACACGACCTCGTGCCCGGCGCGGGCGAAGAGCGTTCCGAGCTTGGCGCCCATCAAGCCTGAACCGAGAATGCCTATTCGCATGCGTCGCTCCTACTGAAGCTATTCGACGGGTTTTCCATCTTCGAACACGCCGCCTGTCGGCCCGCCAGGTGCTAGCCGCACACCCCACAGGACGCTGCCCGCACCTTGCTCCACCGAGCGCGGAGCGTTGGCTCCTCCCATGTCCGTGCGGACCCATCCGGGACTGATCGCGTTGACGAGAATCCCCCGCGGTGCCAGCTCCTTTGCAAACAGGCGCGCCATGGCGGACAGCGCGGCCTTGCTCGCGCCGTAGCCGCCCGGGGCTTCCTCGGCCAGGCGTTCGAGCTCGGCGAGTGACAGTTTCGGATTCGAGAGACGCTTGACCAGGCTCGCGGACTGAGCCGAGAGCTTCCCGAGGCCGCTCGTCACCATCACCACGCGCGCATTCCGCGCGAGGAGCGGCTCCAGCGCGCGAGTCAGCAGCAGCGGACCGAGCACGTTGACGTCCCAGATCCGGCGCGCGGGGCCTTGATAGACGCCGGCGTTGTTGACGAGCGCATCCAGCCGCTGATTCCGGGCGCGAAGCCGCTCGGCCAAAGCCTCGATCGAGCCGGGGTTCCCCACGTCGACGACCTCGGCCTGCGTTTCCGGCGGTGCCGACTTCGGATCTCGGACGCCCGACAGCACATGCCAGCCCTCGGCTGCGAGCGTCCGGGCGACCTCGCGTCCGATACCCCGGCTCGCTCCGGTAATCAGTGCCGTGCCGCTCACTTTCATCGGTTGATGTGTTTTTCCCAAAACCCGACGGCGTCGCGGATCCAACCTTCAGCAGCTGTACCGCTGCCTGGCCCGAAGCCGTGGCCGAGATTTCTGAACTTGCGATACTCGACCTCTGTCCCGGCTCTGCGCAGCGCCTGAACCCGCTTCTCCATCGTGGATGCCGGTGCAATTGTGTCATGCTCGCCGACCACGACGAACGTCGGTGGCTCATCGGACGAATGATCCAAGTGCGCCGTGTACGCCATGACGACGGTTGACGGTTTTGGCAGATCGTCGCCGCCGAAGTTCGCAACCCCATGCGATCCGATCGCGGCCGCCATTCTGGCGCCCGCCGAGCTGCCCCAGACCGAGTAGTCCTGGGTGCCGATGCCCAGTGCATTCGCGTTGCGGAAGATGTACGAGAGGGCCGCCGCCATATCTTCGGTCGCAACGGCCGCACCCTCGCCTGCCCGGTATTTGAGCACAAGAGCGTTGTATCCGGTCCGGCTTATCTCGGCCGCGTACGGAAAGCCCTCGTGGATGGACGCAACATAGACGAACCCGCCGCCGGGCGCGACAAGTGCGAACGGCGCTCCGGGTTTGCCGCGGAACAGGAAAAGCCCGGTATGCCGCTTCGAGGGGTCCGATCGCTTCTGCGACTCGGTGTGGAAGTCGTAGAAGATCTTCTTGCCCGCATGCACGTCGTCGATCATCCGGTTCAAGGCATCTACTACGACCCGAGGATTCACATGGCTGTGATAGGGCAGCAGCGATCCGAGCTCGCGCAGCCGCATGCTTTTGTCGCAGGCACGGTCATCCCAGGGCAAAATCAGCCCGGCAAACCCTGCGAAAGCCGGATGATCGAGCAAATCGTGCAGGCGATCGTCCGCGCTCAAATGGCGCTCGCCGTCTTTCACGGAACGTTCTTCAGATCTGCCTTGACCTGCTCCGGCTCCTCGTCCAGCGGCATGTTGGCAGCATCGTGTACGCCGTCCAACGCGCGCTCCGCATCCGGATCGGCTGTGGCGAAGAGACGATCGAAGTCGTCCGGTTCCGGCCCGGTCTCGGCGATCAGCTCGAATGTCTTGCGCGCTGCCTTTGACGAGCCCAAGCTGCGGACCAGTACCTCTGCGATCTGCTGCCGCGCGACGACGCCGTCACGCGGAGTGCCCGACTGACGGCGGTCTCCCTGCAGGAGGACGAGCCGGCGCTGGTCGGGCTCGTTGCAGTCGAACCAGCCAGGCCGGACAATTGTGTAAGGCATTCCGCTCGCCCGAACCAGCCGTTCGCCACGGCGTTTCCAGTCGTGCACGCCCTTGCGATCAGTCACGCCGATCGCCGTCATCAGCGCGATGCGGACCTTATGGCGCCCCAAGGCGAAGAGCACGTTACGCACGCCGCCGTAGTCAACGGCCTCCGCCGCTCCCTGGTCTCCGCCGTACGTCCCGTGGACGAAGATCACCGCGTCGATTCCGGCCACCGCTTGCGAAAGCGATTCCGGGCGCGTCAAGTCTCCCGCCACGACCTCGACCTGCGGTGGCCATTGCGGCGCCCTGTCGCGATTGCGCACTAGTGCACGGACACTATGCCCGCGGCGGAGCGCTTCATCGACAACGTGCAGGCCGATGCTTCCAGTCGCACCCACGCATAAGATCCTAGTGGGACTGGTCATCGGCTAGTCGAGGCCTTTCTTCCTT
>DATJYC010000073.1:0-3714 GCA_035499735.1 Burkholderiales bacterium | reverse complement strand
ATGCTGGTCCGGCTCGATCTTGTTCCGGCGCAGCTGGTCGTTCATCAGTCCGGGAGAGGCGATGAGCACGTCGGCCGTCTCGCCCGAGCCGAGGCGCCTTTCGAGCTGCTGCGGGTTCGCGTACTGGACCCTGAGCCGGTTCTTCGTGTCCTTGCGGTACTGGTCTGCAATCCTGGACAAGCCGGGCGCGACCGCGGCGGAGCTCAGGACCCTGATGTCGGCGGCGCCGGCGGCGACCGGCAACGCGCAGGCCAGCAGAAGCGCGGTCAGCCGCATGGTCGCCTAGTCGACGCCGGCGGCGACGAGCAGCGCCCTGCTTTCGGAGCCTCCCAGATAACGCACGAAGCCGCGCGCGAGATCGGCGTTCGCGGCGGACGTCATGGGCGCCGCGGCATACGACGTGTAGTTCTGAATGTCGGCGGGAAGAGGGCCTACGAGCCTCAACCCCTTGTCGCGCTGGAGGAGGATCTCGGTGACCGGCCCGAACCCGACCTCCCTGCCTTTGCCCTTGAGCACGTGCTCCATGACCGCTCCGGCGTCGGGGTAGCGTGTGGTCTTCGGAAGGATCTGGTCGTAGATGCCCATCTTCTTGAACAGGTTCTCGAGGTAGATCCCGGTCGAGGCGCGGTTGAACACCACCGAATCGGCCTGCAGCACCGCGCGCTTGAGCGCTTCGGTGCTCGAGATATCCGGCAGCTCGGCGCCGGGGCGCACGGCCACTCCCAGACCCACCTTTCCGAGCGCGACGCGGTCGGCGGCGATCTTCCCCGCGCTCGCAAACTCGTCCAGCGCCGCGGGCGGCGCGACCACCACGTCGAACTTGTCGCCGGCTTCGATGCGCTTCCTGATCTCCGGAGCCGTGTTGAAAGTGATCTTCACCTCGTTCCCGGTCTGCCTGGTGTACGCCCCCGCCGCGGCGCGCAGACCGGGCTCGACCGCGCCGGCGCTCAGCACGTTGATCTCAGCGCCCATAGCCGCACCCGCGAACGCGCACAGCAGCCAGGCCGTCATGCTTTTCATGTGGGGCTCCTCTCAACGGCGGCAAGTTACCATAACCTCATTCGGCGCGGGCGCCGGATTCCTTGACTACTTTCGCCCATTTCAGAATCTCGCGCGCGATGATGTCGCTCGGGCCGCCTGGAGTGAATCCGACGACGAAGCGCACCGGCTTGTCCGGGAAACCTTCGGCGTGGACCACCACGGCGAGCGCCGCACCGCATACAATCGCCGCAAGCCGGATCATCCGGCCATGATACCGCGAGAGATTCGACATGCCTTCCGTCCCGCCCGTTTCGCGGGTGATGCAGCGCCTCAGCGCGTACGTCGCCGGCGCCTCGCGCAGGCCGCTCCCCGACGCGGTCGCCGAGAAGACCAAGCACCACCTGCTCGACACGATCGCGGCGATGATCTCCGGATCCCGGCTGCGGCCCGGAAAGAAGGCGGTCTCGTTCGCGCGATCGCTCGGCGGCGCGAAGGAGGCGTGCGTGCTCGGCAGCCGCGTGGTCACCTCGGCCGCGAACGCCGCGCTCGCGAACGGCATGCTCGCGCACGCCGACGAGACCGACGATTCGCATTCGCCCTCGCAGACCCACCCCGGCTGCGGCATCGTCGCCGCTTCGCTGGCGATGGCCGAGCGCAGGCGCGCGGGCGGCACCGCGCTGCTGCGCGCCGTGGCGCTCGGCTACGACGTCGGCTGCAGGATCACCCAGTCTCTGGGCGCGCTGCAGTTCCGGGCGGCAGGCCATTCCACCCACAGCTTCGGGCCGACCTTCGGGGCGGCCGCGGCGGCGGGCGCCCTGGCGGGGGTGAACGAACGGCGCGCGAGACATCTGCTCTCGTATGCCGCCCAGCAGGCTTCGGGGATCTCGTGCTGGATGCGCGACGAGGAGCACATCGAGAAGGCCTTCGACTTCGGCGGCATGCCGGCGCGCAACGGCGTCACCGCCGCCACCATGATCGAGCACGGATTCACCGGCGTCGAGGATGTCTTCACCGGAGAGCGCAATTTCTTCGCGGCCTACGGGAGCTCGCCCGATCCGGACGAGCTGGCGCGCGAGCTCGGCGAGCGCTACGAGATCGTCCGCACCGACATCAAGCGCTGGGCGGTCGGATCGCCGATCCAGGCGCCCCTCGATTCGCTGCTGGAGCTGATCCGCCTGCACGGCGTGCGCGCCGAGGAAGTCGAGCGCGTGGTCGTGCGCGTGGCGCATCTCGGAGCGAACACCACCGACAATCGCGACATGCCCGACATCTGCATGCAGCACCTGTGCGCGGTCATGCTGCTCGACGGGATGGTGACCTTCAAGTCTTCCCACGATGCGGCGCGCATGCGCCATCCGAAAGTGCTCGAGCTCCGCAAGCGCATCGAGCTGAAGGGCGACGACGCGCTGACCCGGGCGATGCCGCGCAGGGAAGGCATCGTGGCGATCAAGCTGAAGGACGGGCGCGAGATCGAGCACCATACCCGCTCGGTGCGGGGAACGCCGGAGAACCCGATGACCCGGGCCGAGGTCGAGGCGAAGGCTCTGGATCTGATCGCGCCCGTCATCGGGCGCGCCCGCGCCGGGAAGCTGTGCGCCGCGATCTGGGCGGCGGAAAAGATCCGCGACGTCCGCGCGCTCAGGCCGCTGCTGCGCGCCTGATTCAGATCGAGGTGTCGAGCCGGCGATACTGAATGGCTTCGGCCATGTGCGCCACGCCGAGGGTGTTGCGGCCCGCGAGGTCCGCGATCGTGCGCGCGAGCTTGAGCACGCGGTGGTAGGCGCGAGCCGAGAGATTGAGCCGTGCAATGGCCTGCTTGAGCAGCGCCCTGGCCGCGTCCTCGGCCGAGCAGTATTTTTCCAGCTCGCGCGGACCGAGCTGGCTGTTCAGTTTCCCCTGGCGTGCGGTCTGCCGCGACCGCGCCGCTTCGGCGCGCCCGCGCACCGGCTCCGAGCCTTCGCCGCGGCCGGAAGCCGTCAATTCTTCTTCGCGCAGCGTCGGCACCTCGATCTGGATGTCGATGCGGTCCAGAAGAGGCCCTGAGATCTTCGCGCGGTAGCGCGCGACCTGGTCGGGCGTGCAGCGGCAACGGCCGCTGAAGTGGCCCAGGTATCCGCAGGGGCAGGGGTTCATGGCGGCGATCAGCTGGAAGCGCGCGGGATACTCCGCCTGCCGCGCGGCGCGCGACACCACGACGCGCCCGGTCTCGAGAGGCTCCCGGAGCGCTTCCAGCACCTCCCGGCGGAATTCCGGCAGCTCATCCAGGAATAGAACGCCGTTGTGGGCGAGAGATATCTCGCCCGGGCGTGGGTTGCCGCCGCCGCCGACGAGGGCGACCATCGAGGCGGAGTGGTGCGGGGCGCGAAACGGACGGCGCTTCCAATGCTCGGTGCGAAACCCTGCCGATCCCAGCGACGCAAGCGCGCCGGACTCGAGCGCCTCGGCGCTCGTCATGGGCGGAAGCAGCCCGGGGAAGCGCGCCGCCAGCATCGACTTTCCCGTTCCCGGTGGCCCAACCATGAGCACGCTATGGCCGCCTGCCGCGGCGACCTCGAGGGCGCGCTTCGCTTGCGCCTGACCCTTCACGTCGGCGAGATCGGGGTAGCTGGGTGCGGCGCTGCTCGGCGGCGCTTCGGGGCGCGCCATGGTTTGCCGCCCGGTCAGATGCGCGCAGACTTCGAGCAACGAAGCCGCCTGGTAGATATTAGCGCCGTCCACGAGCGAGGCTTCGTC
>DATJYC010000072.1:0-12588 GCA_035499735.1 Burkholderiales bacterium | reverse complement strand
CGTCCTCGAGGTCGGTCTCGCTCGCGACGCAAGCGGGGCCGCCGAGCGCGAGCCACGCGCCCTCGACGCGCCCGCGCAGCGACCCCCGCAGCCGGTCCCTGACGAGCGGCGCGAGCACCGAGCGCACGCGCTCGACGCGCTGCCGGCCGTCCGCCGAGAGGTGGGCGACGTCGGCGAGGAGATCGAAGACGAGGACCCCCCCGCTCGTGAACTCGCTGCCCCCCTTCGAAGGAGGGCCGGAGGACAGCAGCAGCAAGTCCGAAAGCGTGAGGCCGCACCAGGGCGCGCGCAGCACCGCGAGCCAGGCGACGCGGTCGGCGAGGTGCAGGAGCGCTCGCGTCAGCGCGTAGAGGTCCTGCACCACCTGGCGCTCGCCGAGCTGCTCGATGTCGACGGCGCGGAAGCGCACCCCCGCCTCCTTGAGCGCCGGCACGATCTCGTCCAGGTGCGCGCGGTTGCGGATGAGGATCGCTTTCGTGCCGGTCGCGTCCTTGACGATGGAGACGAGCTGCCTCGCTTCCTCGAGCCGGTCGTAGCCGCAGTGCCAGGTCACCGCGCCCTCGGGAAGCGCGGGCTCGAACGCAGAGGCCGGGAGATAGGGGACGGCGCCGGAGGCCTCGTCCTCCTGCGCGGGGAGCACGCGCGGGAACGACTCGTTGAACCAGTCGACCAGGCCCTCCTGCGAGCGGCGGTTGGTGCTGAGCTCGATGTGGTCGAGCGCGACCGGACCGATGCCCGCATGCCTCGCCTGGAGAAACAGCGACACCTCGGCCTCGCGGAAGCGGTAGATCGACTGCATCGGGTCGCCGACGAGGAAGAGCGTCCGGCCGTCGCCCTCCTGCCAGCCGGACACCAGCCGCTCGAGCAGCGAGAACTGCGACTGCGAAGTGTCCTGGAACTCGTCCATCAGGATGTGCGAGATCCTCTGGTCGAGCGAGAGCAGCAGGTCGCTCGGGTCGTCGACCGAGCCGAGCGCCGCCAGCGCGCCGTGCGCGAACTCGGTGAAGTCGGCCTGGCCGCGCTCGGCGAACAGCACCTTCAGCTGCGCGACCGCGGGCCTGAGGAGCGCGAGGATCGCCTCCAGCGCCTCCCACTGACGGTCCTCGTATTCCGCGGGCGGCATGTTGCACAGCGCTTCGAGCGCCTCGCGCAGGCCCGGGATCTTCTTCAGCTCCTCCGGCGCCGCCGGCTGCCTGCGCCACTCGCCCTCCTTCGTCAGGACGCCGCGGGCGAGCGCCTCCGTGGCTCCGGGGTACAGCGCCTGCGCCTTGCGCAGGAGGCGATCGCGCTCGGCGGCGAGGGTCGCCTCCAGCTCGCCCCGCGTCGGCGCGGCGCCGGTCTTCCGGAGCCAGCGGTCGCGGCTGTCGAGCATGTCGGCAAGCAGCTTGGTTGCGGCGGGGACGTTGTTGTCCAGGTGCGCGAGCAGCCTCTCCGCCGCGGGAGAAAGCTCGGCCAGCGTCCGGGCCGCCGCTTCGCGGTAGAGCTCGGAGGCGTCCTCGACGGTCTCGGGCTGCGCGCCAAAGCGCGCGAGCACCGGCACCTGGCGGGTGAGGGCGGTGCAGAACGAGTCGATCGTCTGGATGCGCAGGCGGTGCGCGATCTCGCCGGAGTCATTTCCCGTTTCGCGCAGGCGCTCGAGCACGCGCTTGCGCATCTCGGCCGCCGCCTTCTTGGTGAAGGTGATGGCGAGGATCTCCTCGGGTTTCCTTACGACCTCCAATAATTTCAGGAAACGGCGGACGAGCAACTCCGTCTTGCCCGAGCCCGCCGGCGCCTGGACGATGAAGGAGCGCTTTACGTCGAGCGCGGTTTCCCGGGCGGCGGCGTCCTTCACTTTTCGAATTCCTCTTCGGCCAGGACGTTGATCTTTTCTCCGTTGCAATACGCCGTACTTCTGTCCCAGTCGCGAGGGGTTCCGACGTCCAGCTCAGGCGGATGGTCTGTGCGCTGCACAGGCAAAACGCAAGAAGTAGGCACTGAGAGATTTCCCCGTTGTTGCAAATTGGTTTTCGCCAAGGAAAAAATCCACCAATATCTCTCTCGTTCTGGCGATTTCCCTCAAGCGATGTTTGTGTGCGGGGCACGCCAGCGTCAGATCCAGCAGCTCCAGCGCGCGTTCGAACGCTCTCATGCAATAATCGACATTATTCTTTTCTCTCCATTTCAGGGCTCGCTCGACCTCACTGCCGACATGGCCCAGTTGAGCGACCAGAGACAGCTCATTCCAGCGGCCAGTCCCCGGTGCTGGTAGGTCACCGCACGATCCTCTTGCCGACGATCTGGATGACTTTGTTTCTGATCGCTTCGTCTTCCACCCCCCGACTCCTGTTGCCCTGCGATGGGCGCACGTTGATCATCGAATCAAACTCGATGAATTCGTCGCCGGGCGCCTCGGGATAGAGGTTGATTCCCCACAGATGTTTCTGCTGCGACCTCCGGCAGAGAAAGGCCTTCGACGACGACTTCTCCGTCAATGACGGTGCCTGAAACGACTTGCATGCCGGAATAGTATGTCACGCCTGTAGTATGCCAATATATGCAGGCATGAGCGCTGTATCGCTGTCGCTTGCGACGTTCCTCTCGACCCTCGCCGGCGGACTGTTCGCTCTCAAGTTCCAGGACCGCCTCCACCTCATTCTCAGCTTCACGGCGGGCGTGCTTCTGGGCGTCGTGAGTTTTGACATCTTGCCTGAAATTTTCGCGCTGACCCGCGCGCAGGGGACTGATCCCGCCGGGGCGATGATCGCGCTCGTTGCCGGTTTCTTGCTCTTTCACGCTCTAGAGAAATTCGTGTTGGTCCACCACGTCCACGAGGCCGAGTATGCCTCGCACCACCACCCGCAGGTAGGCGTGCTCTCGGCTCTCGCCCTGATCGGGCACAGCTTCATGGACGGTGTCGGGATCGGTCTGGCGTTTCAAGTCTCGAATGCCGTCGGGATTGCCGTAGCCATCGCCGTCATCACCCATGACTTTTGTGACGGCCTCAACACGGTAAGCTTGATGCTCGTCCATCGCAACACGACTTTCCGCTCGCTGGCGATGCTGGCGCTGGACGCGCTCGCCCCGGTAATGGGCGCCATCTTGACGCTTCTCATTCAGGTCCCCAGTTCCTTTGTGGTGGTGTACCTTGGATTCTTCGCAGGGTTTCTGCTTTACATAGGCGCGTCCGATGTTCTGCCGGAGGCCCATTCCAAGGGCGGCGCTGGCGCCGCGGCCGGCCTGATCGTCCTTACCTGCCTGGGCGCAGCCTTCGTGTTTCTTGCCGCCCGGCTTGCGCGATAGCGCGGAACCGCAGGACAGGCAGGGAACATATTCTCCAGCCTGTGGTCGAACGCGGCGTTCGCTTCGCGGGGAGTTCCATGGCCGTGTCCGAAACCGGACGGTCGAGATAGCGACAAATGCTATATGATGGGTCGATGAGCCGTCCGAAACGCGCGATTTTCCGGCTGGCGCTGTGCGTACTGCTGCTTTTTGGGCAGCACGTGGCGGTTGCGCACCAGGCCGCGCATGCGCTCGATCATGAGCCGCTTCAATCACAGCACGCCGGGGATTACAAGAGCTTTCACTCGAATCTGTGCGCGTTTCATGCCGATTTCGAGTCGCTTCTCAGCGCAGTCGGATCGAGTCCCGCGGCGCTGTGCCAGCCCGGCATGGTTCCGGAGCAGTTCTCCGCAGCACCTGTCCGTCAGTGCCCCAGTGAACCACTCACTGCCGCCTCGCGCGGCCCCCCCTACGCTTCGTTCCCGCGGTCGTAGCAAGTAGTCGGCATCAGCCGCTTTCCTGCGCACGCGATATTTTCGTGTGCCTTGATTACGGGCTGGAAGAAGCCATGCTGGAACCGGTTGAAGGAGGCGCAAGATGAAACACCTGTATCGGATAGTGCTGTGTGCATCGGTGGCTTTGGTCCTTTGTTCCTGTGCATCGCCGGGCGGTTACCGCTCGTCCTTGTACGTCGACGGAAATGCGTCACCGGGGATGAATCTGTCACCGGGGATGAATCTGACCGACCCGCATTTCTACATGAACGACGGGGAAATGGCGCCGGTGCTGCTGTGGAACCCGGGCGCGTTCGAGAGGCCGGCGGACATGAGGTGAAATTGCCTGCGATTCCCGAGGCTTGATCTCGAGGAACATGAGCAAGCTGAAGGCTTTCAGGCTGTTCTGTCTTTGCTTCGCAGCGGCATCCGCCGGGGCGCTTGCGCACGGACCCCACGTCCACGGCACCGGCGAATTGCACGTGGCGATCGAGGATGACAAGCTCAGCATCGAGCTTCACGGTCCGCTGGAGAACCTGCTCGGATTCGAGCACCCGCCCAGGACCGACTCGCAACGCGCGGCCGTAAAGGCCATGACGGCCAAGCTCGACCGGCCCGAAACGCTGTTCAAGTTGCCGCCGGCGGCCTCGTGCAGGGCCGGACCCACGCGCGTCGATTCGCCGCTGGATGGCGCCACCGCACCGTCGAAATCCGTCGAGGCCACGCACGGGGACGATGATGATGATCACGCCGACCTGACGGCGACCTTCGCCTTCGTCTGCGCCAACATCGGCAAGCTCGACTCGATCGAAGTCACCGTGTTCGGCGCATTTCCCGGCACCAGGGTCCTCAAGGCGGAGATTATCGGTCCTCGCGGCCAGTCCGCGGCGAACTTGTCCGCGGATCGCCGGGTGATCAGGTTTTGATCCGCGCCGGATGAGCGCGATCGCGTTGAAGGGTCTCAAGTACCGGTGGAGCTCCGACCGGCCGCTCACTCTCGACATCGACGCGTTGGAGATCGCGGGCGGCGAGCGGCTCTTTCTGCACGGCGCCAGCGGCAGCGGCAAGAGCACACTGCTCAACGTCCTGGCCGGCGTGCTGGTCCCGGAAGGCGGCACGGTGCAATGCCTGGACCGGGAAATCAGCAAATTGGGCAACCGCGAGCGCGACCGATTTCGCGCCGACCACGTGGGAATGATTTTCCAGCAATTCAATCTCGTGCCTTACCTTTCGGTGCTGGAAAACGTGCTGCTGCCCTGCCACTTCTCCGCGCGCCGCCGCGGCAACTCCAACGGATCGGCCGAGCGGGAAGCGCGGCAGCTGCTGGGTCATCTGGGGCTGGCGCAGGAAATCCCGGCGCGGACGGTCACGCAGCTGTCGGTGGGCCAACAGCAGCGGGTCGCCGTCGCCCGCGCCCTGATCGGCACGCCCGAACTGATCATCGCCGATGAGCCGACTTCGGCGCTCGACGCCGAACGGCGGGGACGCTTCCTGGATCTGCTCCTCGGAAAATGCCAGGCGCTGGGCAGCACCCTACTTTACGTCAGCCACGACCTGTCGCTGATGGATCGGTTTACGCGCTGCGTCTCCATGTCCGAGATCAATCGCGCCTCGCAGGAGGAAGGGGCCGCCTGATGCCCTACCTGCCCGCTCTGGCGATCAAGAGCGCCTGGAACCGGCGCTTCACGCTCGGCTTGATCCTGATCTCGGTGGCGCTCAGCACCTTGCTGCTGCTGGGCGTCGAGCGCGCGCGGACCAGCGCGCGGCAGAGTTTCGCTCAAACGGTTTCGGGGACCGATTTGATCGTCGGCGCGCGCACCGGGGCCGTGCAGCTGCTGCTCTACTCGATCTTTCATCTGGGCGACGCCACGAATAACGTCGACTGGAAGAGCTACCAGGCAATCGCCAGCCATCCCGAGGTCGCATGGACGATACCGATCTCCCTCGGAGATTCGCATCGCGGCTTTCCGGTCCTGGGAACGACGCCGGACTACTTCAAGTTCTTCCGTTACGGAGCCAAGCACGCGCTGAGCTTCGCGCAAGGGCGCCGCTTCGACGGCATCTTCGAGGCGGTCGTCGGCGCCGGTGTCGCGGAAAAACTCGACTATCGCCTCGGTGACCGCATCATCCTGAGCCACGGCACCTCGGGCGTGAGCCTGGTGAGCCACGCCGACAAACCTTTCACCGTAGTCGGCATCCTGGCCCGAACCGGCACCCCGGTCGACAGGACCGTGCACGTGAGCCTGGCCGCCATCGAGGCCATACATCTGGACTGGAGCGGCGGCGCGCCCATCCCCGGCGTATCGATACCCGAGAAATACGTGACCAAGTTCGATCTCACGCCCAAGACCATTACCGCGGTCTTGCTCGGCCTCAAGAGCCGGATCGCCGTATTTCGCGTGCAGCGCTATGTCAACGAGTTCAAGGGCGAGCCGCTGATGGCGACCTTGCCAGGTGTCGCGCTCGACCAACTGTGGGACGTCATGAGCATCGCCGAGCAATCGCTGCTCTTCACTTCGGCGATGGTGGTCGCCGCCAGTCTGGCGGGACTGGTGGCGGTGCTGCTGGCGGGGCTGGGCGAGCGGCGCCGCGAGCTGGCGATCCTGCGGTCGGTGGGCGCCGGGCCGTGGCAGATCCTGCTTCTGATACTCGGCGAGAGCATTTTCATGACGCTCGCCGCCTGCGTGTCGGGCTTGCTCGTTCTCGACATGTTGACGTGGATCAGCAGCTCATGGATACAGTCGCACTACGGACTGACCTTGTCCAACGACCCGGTTTCCACGAACGAACTGATCCTGCTCGCGGCGATCCTGCTCGCCGCCGCGACCGCGAGTACGATACCCGCATTCAAGGCATATCGGCAGACGCTGGTGGACGGCCTCACCCCCCGCATATGAAGGAACACCGCATGAAACGCATTCTTGTCCTGCTCGTCGTGTTTTTCGCGTTGCCGGTTTCCGCCCAGCCGGGAGAATCCCGAAAGGCTCCGGCGGCGGGCGTTCCGGCCGGGGTAAGGGACGTTTCGTACAAGGAGATTTCCTGGGAAGCGCTCGTGCCCAAGAACTGGGATCCCGCGAAACGCTTCAGAAATATGGATCTCGCCGCATTGGACGACGGCGATCGCCGGGCGATGAAACTGCTCGATATGCTCAAGGAGGAGTGGGACAACGCGCCCATCGATCCCTCGCTCGACGGCAGGAAGGTGAAGATCCCGGGGTTCGTGGTGCCGCTGGAAGAGGAGGGGCGGGCCGTCACGGAGTTCCTGCTGGTTCCCTACTTCGGCGCCTGCATCCACGTTCCGCCGCCGCCCGCGAATCAGATCATTCACGTGATCAGCGCGAAGCCGATCAAGAACCTGCGCGTGATGGACGCAGTCTGGGTTTCGGGAGAACTCAAGGCGGCGCGCTATTCCAAGCAGACCCCCATGGGCATGGGGGCCGCGGGTTATCAGATCAACAGCACCGTGGTGATCGCGTACAAGGAACCGGCTCGCAGGCGGCATTGATGTAAGCCGGGGAAAATCGGTCGCGATACCCTCGGGCCGCGGCGCTTCGAGCGTGCGCAGAAAGCGACCGGCGAACACCAGCGCGATCGCGGCGCGATTCACCTGCTTGAGCCGCGCGCTCACTTACGGTGCTCTTCCCGGACCGCAACCGCCTGCGCGGCGTGGGGCCGGGGCGGATTGTGGTAGAGCAGGTATTTCGAGGTCTCGTAGAGCGCTTCCCGCAGGCGCTTGAGCTCCGCGACTTTTTCCGCGTAGCGCTCGTGCACGTCCTCGGCGGCCGAATCCGAGCGGTAGCGGAACAGGAACGATCCCGCCGGACCGGTCCGCAGGTAGAACTCGTCGTCGAGCACCCCGTCGAGCCCGATCAGCGAGAAATGCCGGCCGGAGGGTCCGAGATCGAGCAGGTCGCGCCCGAGCGCTGTGTCGAGGTAGGGAATGCCCATCAGGCCGAGGGAGGTCGGGAGCACGTCGGGCAGGCTGGCGGTGAAATCGATGCGCGCGCCTGCCTTGACGAGGCCGGGCGCGTAGATGACGCAGGGCACGTGGTAGCCGGTCAGCAGCAGCCGCTGCCAGGGCGTTTGCTGGGTCGACGGATTGCCGTGGTCCCCGTACATGATGAATATCGTGTTCTTGAAGTAGGATCCCGTCCTGACCTTCGCAAAGAAGGAGCCGAGCGCAAAGTCGAGGTAGCGCAGGCCGTTGTAAGCGGAGAGGCCGTCGAAACCGTTCCTTTCAAGCGTGGCCGGATCGACGTAAGCGAGATCGAATCCCGGGTGAACCTCGGTGATGGTGTAAGGCCGGTGATTCCCCGAGGTCTGGATGAAAGCGAAGAAGGGCTTCTTCTGGGCGCGCAGCGTCTTGTAGGCCTTGTCGAACAGGACGACGTCGGACACGCCCCAGCCGTCCACCTGCGGCGCATCGTAGTCGCCCTCCTCGAAGAGGTGCAGGCCGGGAATGTTGTGCGTGAACAGGCCGCGGATGTTGCCCCAGGTCGCGCTGCCGCCGATAAAGTAGTACTTCTCGTAGCCCTGCAGCGCGTTCACCAGCGTGTGCTGGTTCACCACCAGCGGGTTGCGCGAGGCGGTGGTGGACCCGTTCACGTCCGGTATCCCGGTGAGCATCTCGAATACCGACCGCGGCGTCGGCACCTCGGGCACGAAGAAATGCGTGAACAGCAGGCCCTCCTTCGCGATCGCGTCGAACTGCGGCGTCGCGTTCAGGCGATTGCCGAAGGTCCCTGTCTTGAACGCGGCAAGGGATTCGAGGTGGATCACCACCAGGTTGTAGAGGACCGCGGGCTTTTTCGACGGCACCACCCAGCGCGCGAAGTCGAGCTTCTGCGGATCGGGCGATTCGACTCCGAGCAGCGCAGCCGTGTACGCGTAGTGCTCGCGCACCTTGTCGGCGTCGTAGGGGAGGTTACCGTTCTCCTGCGCCGTGTCCATGAGGAACAGGACCGGGTTCAAGGCGAGCGCGGCCACCGCTTCGCTCGAGGAGAAATACGCCTCGCTCCAGCGCAGCGGGTAGCGCGACCACTTGCCGTAGATGCCGAAGGCGTAGAGCGCCGCGAGCGCGGCGACCGCCGCCCACGTCGGCCACTTCGAAAGCGGATTCGAAGCCGGCGCGAGGGTGCGCGCCGCAGCGCGCCGCGCCACCCAGGCGTACGCGCCGGTGAGCAGCGCCAGCGCGAGCACGCCCCACACGATCGGATACGTTTCCCAGGCCACCTGCGCCGCGACGCCGATCGGCGTCAGATGATCGATGAGGCTCGCGTTCAGGCGCACCCGCACCCAGGCGTAGTGTCCGAAATCCACGAAGTAGAGCAGCAGCACCACGTACTCGGCCGCCGCGAGATAGGCCAGCCAGCCGATCCGCGCGGCGCGGCGCCTTGCCGGATCGAGAAGCGGGATCCAGCCGAGCAGGGCGAGCGGCAGCGGCAGCAGCAAGGCGAGCCGCAGGTCGAACTTGGATCCCAGGTAGACGGCCTTCGCCAAATCTCCCCCGGACGTCCCCGCGAGCGTCTCGCGAAACGCCACCCAGAACGCCGCGCGGAACGCCTCGAACACAAGGAAGTTGATCGCGACCAGCGCCAGCAGGAAGCGCGCGAGCGCCGGAAACCGATTGAGCATCATGGGCTTCCTCCGTTTTCTCGGATACTGACGGCTGGCGAGAGGTCAGAGTATTGATCGCTGTAACCTGTCTCTTCTTCCGGCCGCTCCAGTAGCTGGGCCTGCGTCGGTGATGGGCAAGCGCGACCACTCGGAGGTCTTCGCCACGGACGTAGTAGACGATGCTGAGGGGAATTTACGAGAATGAATGCAAGACCCACATCGACATCGGCTTCGCGAGCGTAGAAGACCGCGCCTTCGATTAGCTCCCGGTCCGCTTCGGGGTAACCGAAGGGGTCATTTAATCGCGGCGCGTGCTCGGGCGATGGAATCAACCGCCGGAATCAACTTGGCACGACCGCTCTCGATCTCCTCGATGCGGCGCTCTACCTCTGCCGCCCAGGCACTTGCGATTTCGTGGTCCTCGAAGAGGCTGGTAATCAACCGATCCGCGAGCTGCGCCCGATCCTCGGGCGTCAGTTTCAGAGCCTGGGCTTCAATGCTTTCGAGCGCATTCGACATGCGATACCCCTGACCCTGGGAGGGAGCATTAATCATACTCGTGCCGCGCGCGATCGTGCGGGAGCCGGGTTCGCTCGTATTCCTCCGGGCACGGATAGGAAGGGATAGGAAAGTCAATTCGGCCGCGAAATCTGAGGGGCCTGTCGGCGCGCGGCAATCCGGTGCTTGAACGTGCCTGGAACCCCGCATATCGGTCTTATGGTAAGTGGGCTGCGCCTGCGCACGCCTCAACGAGGCGATCGGAGCGAGTCTACTGGTAAAAGATCGGAAACACGGCCGAATATAGGCCATGCGAAAGTCCGGGCGAAAT
The DNA here is from genome assembly GCA_035499735.1 of Burkholderiales bacterium. Classification (GTDB taxonomy): domain Bacteria; phylum Pseudomonadota; class Gammaproteobacteria; order Burkholderiales; family SG8-39; genus VBDM01. The sequence continues at coordinate 2,388 of DATJYC010000072.1, read as the reverse complement.
ATTCAGCGCGCGGCTTCGCGAAAGTCCGGCGGTCCGGACTTGTTGCCCGCCCGGGCTGGGGTGTAGAGTTTTGGATAGGCAGAGGATGCGGAGGTGGCCGTGAAGCATTCCATCCGGAAGGCGGTAGCGCATCTGATCTTGGGCCTGACCGCGGGGGCGTGCGTCTCCTGCGGGGGCGGAGGCGGAGGAGGAGGCGGCGGCCCAACCAGCAACAACCCGCCCGGCGATTTCTCGGTGCTGGTAGGCACCGACGAATTCTTCGGCACCGTCACCTCGAGCTCGAGGACGGTCACCCGCTTGACCGGCGAAAGCCTGTTTGGCCATTTGGAAGCGTCTGGCCTCGCCTACGATACCGACAACAGCGTCGCCTACGCCTACTTCGGCAGGAACGGCGAGCTTGCCACGCTGGACCTCGCAAGCGGGAAGGTGCACATCCTCGGACCGGTGGCCGGCACCACGCCTCTGCACTCGCTGGCCTACGACACGGACAACCACACGCTCTATGGAATCAACTCCGATGCCGAGCTGGTGAGCGTCGATCCCGGCGGCCCGTCGGCGACGACCGTCGGCGCCGTGGGCTTCGCCAATACGACGGACCTCAGCTTCGACGCGACGACCCACAAGTTCTACAGCATCGACCGCAGCGGCCCCACGAAATTGCTGAGCATCGCTCCCGCGAGCGGCGCGGGCGCGGCGGTGGGCGCCTCCCTTCCCGACTTCGTGGAACGGTTGGCCGTCCGGGCGGGCGCGCTTTACGGGCTGAACCGCGACACCAACCAGCTCTACACCATCAATAAGACCACCGCGGCCACCGCCTCGGTCGGGCCGACGGGATTCACCATTCCGGGCGCGCTGGAATACGGCCCGGGAGATCGCTTCTATACGGTCGGGCGAAACCCCGACCAGGACGGCAACGTCCTGATCTCCATCGATCCGGCCAGCGGCGCGGGGAGGTTCGAGGCGGCCCTCGGATTCAACGCGATCGGCGGCATGGCTTACGACCCCGCCGCCAACCCGGTGCTCTACGCGACGGAAACGTCGGGAGACAATCTCATCCGCATCGATACCGCCACGGCGCAGCCGACGCTCATCGGGCCGCTGGGATACGACGACGTGGAAGGTCTCACCTGGGACGCCAACCACGGGATCCTCTACGGCATGGACACCCCCAGCCAGCAGCTCATCACCGTGGATACGGGCACGGGCGCCGGCACCGCCGTCGGCAACACCGGCGTCGTCGGCATGAAATCCCTGGCCTATGACCCCAACCACGATGCCCTGTACGCCGTCAGCACGACCACCGACCGCCTCTATGCGATCGACGCGGGGTCGGGCAGCGCCTCGCCAATCGGCAGCGGACTGGGGCAAGCGGGAGTGGAGGCTCTGGCCTACGACGCCGCGAACGATTCGCTCTACGGCGTCAACAGCGACGGAAACGGCAACGGCCAGCTCCTCAAGATCGACGTCGCCACCGGTGCCGCGACGCTCGTCTCGCCCACCGGGTCGGACCAGGCGACCACGCTGACGTTCGATCCCGACACGGGACAGCTGTTGGGCAATACCCCCAGCGCTGACGCGCTGGTCCGCATCGATCCGGCGACCGGGAAGGCCACGGGCATCAATCACACCGGATATTTCAGCCTCGACGGCCTGGCGTACGACGAAGCAAACCACCGTTACTTCTCGGCTGCGAATAGGAAATTGGTGAGCCTGAATGCAGACACCGGCGAGGGAACGGGGATCGGCCCCATGGGTGTCGATTCCGTCGTCCATCTCGCCTATGATCCGAACACAGGAGCACTGTTCGGCTACGACGTGAACCCTAGGCAGCTGGTGAAGATCAACGCCACCACCGGCGCCGCAACGGTTCTGGGCTCCACCGCTCCCGACGTCGTCTCGGCTCTGGCGTTCGACTCGCGCCGCGGCCGGCTCTACGGCTTCATCAACAATCAGCTCTGCACTCTGGACACCGGCACCGGGCACGCCACGCCGATCGGCGCGGCCAACGTGGTGAACGTGTCCGGAATGACCTACGATCCCGGCGACGACACGCTCTACGCGCTCGGCAGCGCGGGCAGCGGACCCGGCCTGTATGTCGCCGACCGCGGCACCGGCGCGTTGACGCTGAAGCAGGGCTACGACTACCAGATTCGCGCGATAGCGTACAAGTAAGGGCTGCTCGCCGGCGGATCGGCCACGGTTGCCCGCACGAGACCGGCTGCGTTGTGCGCGATAGCAGCCACGGAGTATCCTTGGCGACTCTGCGGAAGGCCGGCTGATGTGGCGGCGACCGAGCGGCGCCTTTCGACGCTGCCGGGCGAGCCCCGCGGGCCAGGCCGCTGGCGCGCTATTGCCGGTGCGGCACGGGCGCGAGAACGTTCTCGTCGA
>DATJYC010000071.1:0-12418 GCA_035499735.1 Burkholderiales bacterium | reverse complement strand
TCGAGTGGTCGAATCGCTACATCCCGAAGCCGTGGCTGATCTTCGACTTCGACCTGTCGCTTTCGTACGCCCGATTCACCGACAGCGACCCCTCGGGGAACTACATTCCCGGCGCCATCAACAAGGTGGCTTCCTTCGGCGTGACCGCCAGGGACATCGGTCCCTGGTCGGGGAGCCTGTTCATGCGCTACTTCGGGCCGTACCCGCTGGTCGAGGACAACAGCCAGGTCGCACAGTCGTCGCTCATGTGGTCGGCGCGCGCGACGTACAAATTCGACACGCGCACGCAACTCAACGTGGACATCCTGAACCTGTTCGACCGCAAGGCGGACGACATCGAGTACTACTACACGTCGCGGCTGCCCGGGGAGCCGCCGGCGGGCGTGAACGACATCCATTTCCACCCTGCCGAGCCGCGGACCTTCAGGGTATCGCTCGTGACCCGCTTCTGACGGCCGTGAAGCTCTCCCTGTCTCGCGCGTTTCGCGGCGAAGAGAAGCTCTGGAAGGTCTGGTGGGGCGGCGGAGTCCTGGTCGCCCTGATCAGCGCGGCATTGACGATCGCGGCGGAGCAGGTGCGGGGCCTTGGGCCGTGGGCCTGGGGCTGGGGCGACGCGTGCGACGCGGCGCGGCTCGTCGTCTACGTCGCCTGGTTGCTGCCCGCGTGGCGCTGCTCGAGGAACGTGAGGAGGGTCGTGTGGACGCCGCTCGCGCGCCTGGCGCTCCTGGCCGGCCTGGTGCTCTCGGTGATGTTCTGAACTCGGACGCGGGAAATGGATGCCCTGCCCAATGACTGGATTGCGCTGACCGCCCTGGTCTTCGTTCTCGGCATGCGCCATGGACTCGATGCCGATCACCTGGTGGCGATCGACGGCCTGACGCGCTTGAGCGCAATGGACAAACGACCGCATGCGCGATGGTGCGGGGCATTGTTCTCCCTAGGACACGGCGCGATCGTCGTGCTGATCGCGCTCCTGGTCGGGGCGCTGGCCAGGGCCTTCACGCCCCCGCCATGGCTCGAGGACGTCGGCGTATGGGTCTCGATCGCATTTCTCCTCGCGCTCGGCGCGCTGAACGTGGCGGCGATCGCGACGACGGAACCGCACGAGCCGGTGCGCCTCGTGGGCGTGAGAGCCGGCTTCGCTTCCGGCCTGCTGCGCACGGCTCATCCGCTCTCCGCGGCCCTGGTCGGGAGCCTGTTCGCGATATCGTTCGATACCGTCAGCCAGGCCGCTTTCTTTGCTGCGGCGGCGGCGCAATCCGGCGGAATCGGCTACGCCCTGGCCCTGGGCGGCCTGTTTACCCTCGGCATGCTCGTGGTCGACGGATGCAACGGCCTGTGGATGTTCCGGCTGGTCTTGCGGGTCAACCGGCGGGCGTTGATGGCCTCGCGCGTTTTCGCGATCCTGGTCTCCTCGCTGAGCTTCGCCGCGGCCGCGCTGGGAGCGGCGAGATATTTTTCGCTCGAGGCCGGTCGATGGAACGAAGGCAAGGCGCCCTGGCTGGGCCTGGCGGTGATTGCGCTGGTGATCCTCGCGTTCGGCGTGGCGATGCGCGTGGGCAGGAGAAAGCCGGTCGCCGGCTAGCTCGCGGCGATCATCGGAGAAGCAAGGTAGACGGCGGACCCTGGTCCGCCGTTTCGCTCCGCGGCCTCAGCCGCGCTTCAACGCATACCCGTAGGCGAGGTTCGTGCGCCCGGCGCCGTGCTTGTCGTACAGGGCCTTGTACTCGGCGAGCTTGTCGTTCTCCAGCTCGGCGCGCCACTGGGGCTTGTAGTGATACAGGCGCGCGTTGTTGCCGCCGAAGATCGCGGTCTTGACCGGCCCGTCGGCAGGCCCCAGCGGCTTCAATCCGTATTTCTTCTGGAGGTCCTCCGGGATCTCCAGGCGCCGCAGCGCCTCAATCTGCCATTGAGGCGACCCGGTCCAGATCGCGTCGGTACCCCAGCACACGTGGTCGGCGCCCATGCCTTTGATCATCTGGCCCATCATGACCGCGGTCACGCGCGGCTCGGCGATCGTCGACTGCGCGAACAGCTGGCCGACGTCGGCGTAGACGTTCTTCACCCCGAACTTCGCGGGGATCTCCGACAGGTCGGTGACCCACTCGATGCGGCCGGTCTGCTCGAGCTGCGCCCAGGCGTCGGCCGCGGTGCCGCCGCCCGGGAAGCGGTAGCCGCCGTGGTAGATGATGAAGTTGAGCTGCGGCCAGTCCTTCGCGGCCTTGCCGACGTCGCGCACGTCGGAGTACTCGCGCAAGTGCGGGAACTGCTTCTCGACCGACGGCGGGAACAGGCCTTTGTGGATGCACACGTTCTTCAGCCCGGCCTTGAGGAATTTCTCGTACGCCGGATAGACGAGCTTCTCGTCGTCCAGGCGCCAGGGGTGCTTGGACAGGTCCTTGTGCGTGTTGTCGCCGATGGTGTAACCCTTCATCGAATCGGGCCTGAGGTCCTTGATCGCGTGGTCGATCTGCTCCATCCAGCCGTCGTAGCCGGGCGTGAAGATCGCGTGCGACATCATGCGCCGGCTCTTGGACAGGCCGTTCACGTCGGTGCGCGCCTGCGCCTTCATCTCGTTCGTCAGAAACCAGTCCTCGGGGACCTCGGACGGCGCGCCGGAGATGCAGGCGACCTTGGTGTCGCTGTCGAGGTAGATCTCCTTCACGTAATTCTGGAACATCAGGTCGTCGATCGTCTGCTCCTTTTCGCGGAGCTTGGGGTTCCACCCCGCCTTGCCGACCGCGTTCCTCTGGGCGACGAACGTCATGATGCGCGTCCCCGGGCGCAGGAAGTGGGTATGCATGTCCATGATGAACTGGCCCGAGAGCTTCTTGGCGCGCTCGTCGGCCTTGTCGGGCTCGGCGGCCTCGGCCTTGGAGACGCCGAAGACCGGCCCATACGTGTCGTTCATCGCGAGGAAGGCTGCCGCCATCCCGGACGCCGTCTGGAAGAAGCGCCTGCGGCTCATGCCGAGGCGCTTGGCCATCTGCGCTCCTATCTCCTTCACGCGCGCCTCGAACTCGCGCTGCTTGGGAGTCTGCGGTCCCGGCATGAACTCGTCGCTCGACACCGACTGCACCGGTATCGGCGAGGGAAACAGGGATTCGGCGGGGGACAGGCGCTGTAATTCTTCGGGGCTGAGCCAGCTCATGGGATCTCCTCGGTCGCGGGGTTTCGGAGTGTTGCTTTTGTTTCGGGAAACTTACTGCGAACGCCGGGTGAAGTCCAGTGGCGCCGGGGAACTCAAAAGAAGACTATAGTTCGAGGAGTCGTCTGCGCTCCATCCGGAGGCCGGTTGCGTTGGCATAAGGTACTGATTGCGCTGTGCGCGGTTTGGCCCGTCTCGGCGAGGCCCGCGCCCGCGCCGGTGGCGCTGCTGACGATCAGCGGCGCGATCGGGCCGGCGACGGCCGACTATGTGCACCGCGGCATCGAGGCGGCGCAGAAGGAGGGCGCGCAGCTGGTCGTGATCAGGATGGACACTCCGGGAGGGCTGGACACCTCGATGCGCGCGATCATCAAGGACATCCTCGCATCGCCGGTGCCGGTCGCCGCATTCGTCGCCCCCGGCGGGGCGCGCGCGGCGAGCGCCGGGACCTACATTCTCTACGCCGCGCACGTGGCCGCGATGGCGCCGGCGACCAATCTCGGGGCGGCGACGCCGGTCGCGATAGGCGCGCCGGGCGGCGGGGGCGGGAAAGAAGGCGAAAAGGACGGCAAGGATGCGAAAGGCGACGAGGGCTCGACCATGACGCGCAAGCAGGTCAACGACGCCGCGGCCTACATCCGCGGCCTCGCGCAGATGCGCGGGCGCAACGCCGAATGGGCCGAGCGCGCGGTACGCGAGGCGGTCAGCCTGTCGGCGGGCGAGGCGCTGAAGATGAAGGTGGTCGACGTCCTCGCCGAGGACGTGCCCGACCTGCTCAAGCGGCTCGACGGCCGCGCGCTGAAGGCGGGCGACCGGGAGCGCGCGCTGCAGACCGCGGGCGCCGCCGTCGTCGCCTTCGAGCAGGACTGGCGCACGCGCTTCCTCTCGGTGATCACCGATCCGAGCGTCGCCTACCTGCTCGTCCTCCTCGGGATCTACGCCCTCATCTTCGAGTTCTCCAATCCGGGCCTGGTGTTTCCCGGCGTGGTCGGAGCGATCTGCATCCTCGTCGCGGCCTACGCTTTCCACATGCTTCCGGTCAACTACGCCGGGCTCGCGCTCATGCTCCTCGGAATCGCGTTCATGGCCGGAGAGCTGTTCTTTCCCGCGTACGGGTCGCTCGGCGTCGGCGGCGCGGTCGCGTTCGTGCTCGGCTCGGTGATCCTCATCGACACCGACGTCCCGGGTTTCGGCGTGCCCTTCGCGCTCGTGCTGGGCGTCGCCGCCGCGAGCGCGGCGTTCATCTTCTTCGCCATCGGCATGACGCTCAAGGCGCGCAAGCGCCCGATCGTGAGCGGGCGCGAGGAGCTGATCGGCAGCACCGGCGAAGTGCTCGAGGACCTCGAGAGCGAGGGCTGGGCGCGCGTCCACAGCGAGACCTGGCGCGTGCGCAGCAGCACGCCCCTCAAGGCCGGCCAGCGCGTGCGCGTCGCGGCGCTCAAGGGCCTGCTGCTCGAGGTCGAGCCCGATACCCGACAAGGAGCCTGAACATGCCATTCAATTTCGGCCTGGGCGCGGCGATACTCGTCGCGCTCCTCTTCCTGTGGTCGTTCCGGATCCTGCGCGAATACGAGCGCGGCGTGGTGTTCCAGCTCGGCCGGTTCTGGATGGTGAAGGGACCGGGGCTGATCGTGATATGGCCCGTGATCCAGCAGATGGTGAAGGTCGACCTGCGCACCGTGGTGCTCGACGTCCCGCCGCAGGACGTCATCACGCGCGACAACGTCTCGGTGAAGGTCAACGCGGTCGTCTACTTCCGCGTCGTCGATCCGCAGAAGGCGATCATCCAGGTCGCGGACTTTCTCGCCGCGACGAATCTGCTGGCACAAACGACCCTGCGCGCGGTGCTGGGCAAGCACGAGCTCGACGAGCTGCTCGCCGAGCGCGAGCAGCTCAATCTCGACATCCAGAAGACCCTCGACCTGCAGACCGAGGCCTGGGGCATCAAGGTCACCACCGTCGAGATCAAGGACGTGGACCTGAACGAGACCATGGTGCGCGCGATTGCCCGGCAGGCGGAGGCCGAGCGCGAGCGCCGCGCCAAGGTGATCCACGCCGAGGGCGAGCTGCAGGCTTCCGAGAAGCTGCTGCAGGCGGCGCAGATGCTCTCGAAGCAGGCCGAAGCGATGCAGCTGCGCTACCTGCAGACTCTCACCAACATCGCCGGGGACAAATCCTCGACCATTGTCTTCCCGGTGCCGATGGATATACTCAAGCCGCTGCTCGAGGCGGTGCGCAAGGGGAACCCGTAAGGTTCCGCCCTGGTCTACCGACCAAGTCGCGTGGCCATGATAGAGAGGTCGAAGATGTCACAAGCCGGAAAGAACGCAGGCTGGATCGCCGTGCTCGCCGTCGGGGCGGTCGCCGTGCTGTGGAACACCCCGGGGCGCTCGGGCGAGGCGGCGGTGGTGCTGCCCGCGCCCGCGCTCGACAACCCCAAGGCCGCGGGCCCGACGCAGACCGCGGTGCTCGCGGGAGGCTGCTTCTGGGGCGTGCAGGGCGTCTACCAGTACACGAAGGGCGTGAAGAAGGTGCTGTCCGGTTATTCCGGCGGCGACAAGAGCACCGCCCAGTACGAGACGGTGAGCAGCGGCCGCACCGGCCACGCCGAGTCGGTGGAAATCGCGTTCGATCCGAAGGAGATCTCCTACGGAGAGATCCTGCGCATCTACTTCTCGGTGGCGCACGACCCCACCGAGCTCAACCGCCAGGGACCGGACGTCGGCACGCAGTACCGCTCGGCGATCTTCTACGCCGACGCGCAGCAGAAGAAGATCGCCGAGGCCTACATCGCCCAGCTCGCGAAGGCCAAGGCCTTCCGCAAGCCGATCGTGACCCGCGTCGATCCTCTCAAGGGCTTCTACCCGGCCGAGGCCTACCACCAGGACTTCCTGATCCTGAATCCCCGGTATCCCTACATCGTCATCAACGACCTGCCGAAGATCGACAACCTCAAGCGGCTGTTCCCGGAGCAGTACCGCGACAAGCCGGTGATGGTCGGCGCGAAGACGTCCTAGACGTGGCCGTACCGGGCGAGCACTTGCGCTAGGCTTGCCCCCCGGTCGAGTTCGCGCCGGATCCGGACCTCTTTTCTCGTGAGGCGCTCGGCCTCGACCAGCACTTTCTCGGCGGCGCGGGCGGGGATGACGATGACGCCGTCGACGTCCGCGAGAACGAAATCGCCCGGGCTCACCTTCACGCGCCTCCTCGTCGCGCCGGGCATCTCGACCGGGACCTGCCGCGCGGTCACCTTCCAGCGTCCGATCGACTGCACCGGGGTGCGGTAGCGCGCGTACACGGGAAAGCGCTGCCGCGCGATCCACTCGATGTCGCGGATGCCGCCGTCGACCAGCGCGCCCGCGCAGCCGCGGCGCTTCATGCCGAGCGCGATCAGCTCGCCGAAGAAGCACACGCCCCGGCCCTCGCCCGACCACACCGTGATCTCGCCGCGGCCGACGCCGTCCACCGCCTGCATCTTCCTCGGATCGCCGCTTCCCGCGTAGCGGACCATCTTTCCGCGGATGGTGTAGGCCCAGCCGGCCAGCTTGCCGGCACTCGCGGGATAGGGCGCGAACTCGGGCGAGAGCCCCTGATCCCGCAGCCCGAGCGTGTCCAGCACGTCGGCCACGGTCGCCGTGTCCACCTTCAGGTAGCGCCGGCGGATCGAGTCAGGTGCCATAGCGCACGGTCGAGCCGAACTGGCGGAAGGCTGCGAGCGCGCTGTAGCACGCGAGCATCGCCGTCTTGGGGTTGTCGGGCGAAGGCACGCTCTCGAAGCGCAGGTCGATGGTGCCGGTGCGGCCCTTGATCGTGACGAAGTGGGTGTTGAACCTGAGCGCCGGGTCGGCGATCACTTTGAGCCGCGTGCGGTCGAAGCCCACGCCTGCGAGCGAGAGGACCGCGGCGATGTTCACATTCGCCGGGAAGTGCGGCACGCCTTCGCGAGCCGTGCCTTCGAACAGAGTGACCGGCCCGGGCAGGCGGTCTAGGTCGAGCTTCAGGCGCTCGACGTAGGGAATGCCCTTCCAGGCTGCGGGCGGCTTGGTCACCGCGATCGCCACCTCGTCGACGCCCGCCGCGCACGCGGCCTTGAGCGCGTCCAGACCGCCGATCCCGCCCGAGGGAACGTAGAGCGCCGCGCGGTGCTTCCTCGAGGCGCCCTCGAGGCGCTGGCGCAGCGCGTCGTCGCACAGCGCGCCGCCCGAGAGCACGATGACGGCGATGCCCGCGGAGAGGAGCGCCCCGACGTGCTCGCGCACCGCGTCGTGCGAAGCCGCTTCGACGACGATCTCGGGACGGGCCGCGATGAGCTCTTGCGCGCCGACCACGAAGGGCACGCCGAACTCGCGCGCGATCGCCCTGCCGCGCGAAGCCTCGCTGCGGCCCGCGATCGCCACGATCTCGACGTCGTCCGGGCGCTGCTCGAGGAACAGGCGCGCGATGACGCCTCCGCCGAGGAGCCCGACGCGCACGCTAGCCTGCCCTGGCTTTTCGCTTGAGCAGGCGCTCGCGCACCTTCTGGACGTCGACGACGAAGCGCTCGTGGGTGCCGTGCGCGACCTCGTCCGCGCCCGCTGCGATCGAGGCCTCGAACGTCAATCGCCGCCCGTCGACCTGAGCGAGCCTGACCGAGACCGTAACCTTCTCGCCGAGAAGCGCGGGGCCGACGTGCTCCCAGTTCACCTTGGTGCCGACCGAATCCTCGCCGGGATCGAGGTGAGCGAGGAGAAAATCCCGGCAGGTGTACTCGACGTCGCCTATGGTGCGCGGAGTGGCATAGACGCGGCAGTCCTCGCCCATGAAACTTATGACGCGTGGCTCGTCGACAGTGATGGTCTTGGTCGTGGCGATGCCGGGCTTCAACGTGGGTTTCATCGTGTTCCTTTCCTGCGATCCTCGCGGATCATATCCGAGCCGCGCTCGGCGATCATGAGGGTGGGCGAGTTGGTGTTGCCCGAGGTGATCGTCGGCATGATCGAGGCGTCGACCACGCGCAGGCGCTCGATCCCGCGCACGCGCAGCCGCGGGTCGACGACCGCTGCGGCGTCCGAATCCGGGCCCATCCTGCAGGTGCCGACTGGATGGAAAATGGTCGTGCCGATGTCTCCGGCGACGCGGGCGAGCTCCTCGTCGGTCTGGAATTTCTCCCCGGGCAGGAATTCCTCGGGCCCGTATTGCGCGAGCGCGGGGCGCCGCGCGATGCCGCGGGTCAGCCTGAGCGAGGCCGCCGCGATTCTCCGGTCGGCTTCGGTCGAGAGATAGTTCGGCCGGATGGCGGGCGCCGCGCGCGGATCGGAGGACTTGATCCTGACGCTTCCGCGGCTCGTCGGCCGCAGGTTTGCGACCGAGGCGGTGAAGGCGGGAAAGGGATGCAGCGGGTCGCCGAACTTGTCCAGGGACAGCGGCTGGATGTGGTACTCGAGGTTGGCGGTCTTCTGCGACGGGTCCGACCGGGTGAAGCCGCCGAGCTGCGACGGCGCCATGGTCAGCGGCCCCGTGCGGAACAGGAGGTATTCCAGGCCCATAGAGATCTTTCCGGCGAGCGTGTTCGCCCGCTCGTTGAGCGTCCGCACGTTCTTCACCTTGAACGCCATGCGCAGCTGGAGATGGTCCTGGAGGTTTGCCCCCACGCCCGGCGACTCGTGCGCGACCGGAATGCCGCGCTCGCGCAGCAGGTCCGGAGGCCCCACGCCCGAGAGCTGGAGGATCTGCGGCGAGCCGATGGCTCCTGCGGCGAGCACGGTCTCGACGCGCGCGCGCGCGAGCAGCTCCTCGCCGCCCCGCGAGAATTCCACTCCGGCGCTGCGCTTGCCTTCCAGCCGCAGGCGCAGTGCCTCGGCGTTCGTCAGCACCGTGAGGTTCCGCCTGCGCATCGCGGGACGCAGGAAGGCCTTGGACGCGTTCCAGCGCACGCCGCGCTTCTGGTTGACCTCGAAGAGGCCCGAGCCCTCGTTGTCGCCCCGGTTGAAGTCGCCGATCTTCGGGATGCCCGCCTCGGCCATCGCGTCGCGGAAGGCGTCGAGGATCTCCCACGACAGGCGCTGCTTCTCCACGCGCCATTCGCCGCCCGCGCCGTGCGCGGCGTCGGCGCCCAGATGGTAGTCCTCGGAGCGCCTGAAGACCGGGAGCACGTCCTCCCAGCCCCAACCCGGATTGCCGAGCGCCTTCCATTCGTCGTAGTCGCGCGACTGGCCGCGCATGTAGACCATCGCGTTGATCGAGGAGCAGCCGCCGAGGACCTTGCCGCGCGCGTACAGTATCGAGCGGCCGTTCAGGCCGGCCTCGGGCTCGGTGCGGTAGCACCAGTCGGTGCGCGGGTTGCCGATGCAGAAGAGATAGCCGACCGGGATGTGGATCCAGACCCAGTCGTCCTTGCCGCCCGCCTCGAGCAGCAGCACCGTGACCTCCGGGTCCGCCGAAAGACGGTTGGCGAGCACGCAGCCCGCGGTGCCCGCGCCGACGATCACGTAGTCCCAGTTTCCAAGTTCCCGCGGCATTGCGCGCTATTATGCACGCTGGAGAAAACGCGATGAGTTCCACCGACAGGCTGAAGCCGGGGCAGAAGGGAAGGTCGGAGCTGGTCGTCGCCGAGGAGCACACCGCGCCGCGCGTGGGCAGCGGGCGCGTGCACGTGCTCGCGACGCCGGTGATGATCAACGTGATCGAGGCCGCGGCGCTGGCGGCGATCGAGCACCTGCTGCCCGAGGGCTACCAGTCGCTGGGAACGCGCTTGGACATCCGCCATTTCGCCGCGACGCCCGTCGGCATGCGCGTGCGCGCCGAGGTCGAGGTGCTAAAGGTCGACGGCAGGACGGTGACGTTCGGCGTCGTGGTCGCCGACGAGAAGGAGCCGGTCGGCGACGGGACGCACGAGCGCATGGTCGTCAACGTGTCGCGCTTCGACGTCCGGATCCAGGACAAGGTGGCGATGGTGCGCCGCAGGCCCTGAGGCGCGCGAGCCCGGCCTGCGCACCACTAGGGCGACGTAGACGCCGGACGCCAGAAGCAGCACCACGATCGACTGAAGCAGGGCGACGAGCAGGTCGAGCAGCGAAGCGCCTTGTCCCATGATTCTCTCCTCAAGAATCGTGCGGCTGCGGGCGCCTCCCTCCACCCGTTCCGGACCCGGTCGTATCTCCGCAACGTAGGCACCCGCAGCGCAGCCCATGATCGGAAGCCTCGCCGCGCGAGCAAAGCGCCGCGCGCAGGGTGTCACGAGCTTTGACCCGGGGTATCGCCAGGTGATACTTTTCGCGCCTCAGGAGGATTCCGCATGAGCGCGAGCGCGGCGTTGATCGACACACTGAAGAAGGAGCTCAAGTCGCTGGGCGTGACCTATGCCGCCGTGGCGCGCGCCCTGGGAATGAGCGAGGCGAGCGTGAAGCGCATGTTCTCGCGCAAGGATTTCACGCTGAAGCGCCTGGACCAGGTGCTCGAGTTCGCGGGGCTCGAGCTCTCGGAGCTGACACGGTCCCTCGAGCGGCGCGACCGGCTGGTGTCGCGCCTCACCCCGCAGGCGGAGAAAGCCATCGTCGCCGACAGGCGGCTCGTGCTCGTCGCGCTGCGCGTGCTGCACCAGTGGCCGGTGGAGAAGATCATCCGCACCTACGCCATGTCCGAGGCCGAGTGCGTGCGCCATCTCGTGCGCCTCGACAAGCTGGGCATCATCCGGCTGCTGCCCGGAAACCGCTACCGGCTCCTGCTCTCCCGCACGTTCTCGTGGATCCCGGACGGGCCGTTCCAGGAGTTCTTCAAGGCGCAGGCGCAGAACGAGTACTTTCGCACGCGCTTCGACGGGCCCGACGAGCTGATGCTGTTCGTCACCGGCCGGCTCTCGAAGGCCTCGCGCGAGGCGATGCTGGTGCGCCTGCGCCGCGTCGCGAACGAGTTCGCCGACCTGCACAGCGACGACACGCGGCGGCCGTTCGAGGAGTGCACCGCGATGCACATGCTGGTCGCGATCCGCCCGTGGGAGCTCTCCAAGTTCGCCGAGATGCAGCGCAGGAAGTAGGCGAGCGCGAGGGGCTGCTTCAGGCGAGCGCGCGCGTCGCGATCTCGAGAACGCCTCTGGAGACGCCCTTGGCGTCGCGGATGCGCTCCAGGGCGGCGCGCGCGTGGGACTGCCGGGCCGGGTCGAATTTCCTCCAGCGGTCGAATCCGCGCGCCATGCGCGCCGCGACCTGCGGATTGATCGCGTCCAGCGCGATGACCTGATCCGCGACGAAGGCGTATCCCGAGCCGTCGGCCGCGTGGAAGCGCACCTGGTTGCCGCGGAACCCGCCGACGAGCGCGTAGACCTTGTTGGGGTTCCTCATGTTGAACGCCGGATGCTCCATGAGACGCCGGGTGTCGGCCAGCGCGGAGCGCAGGCGGCTCGAGGACTGCACGGCGAGCCACTTGTCCACGACCAGCGCCTCGTCCTTCCACTCGCGGTAGAAGGCGTCGAGCGCCGGCTGCCGCTCCGGGCAGTCGCAGTTGGCCAGCTGGGCGAGCGCGGCGAACGCGTCGGTCATGTTGTCGGCCGCATCGAGCTGCGCGAGGCAGAGCGAGCGAACCCGAGGCTTGTCGAGATGCATCAGGAACCCGAGGGCCGCGTTGCGCAGGGCGCGCCGTCCCGCGGAAAGCGCGTCGGGCGAATAGGGACCCGGGACCGCGTGGTCGTGGTAGATCTCGAGCAGCCGGTCCTTCAGCGCGACCGCCAGGCGCCGCCTGACCTCTTCGCGGGCCGAGTGAATCGCGTCGGGATCGACGACCTCCATCTGCTCGGCGATGTAGGTCTCCGCGGGCAGCGCGAGCATCTCGGCCGCGAACGCCGGATCCCGCGCCGCGCTCTCGAGCACCTGCGCGATCGCGGCGATCAGGGTCGAGGCGACCTCGATTTCGCGTCCGGACCGGCACGCCTCGACTCCACCCAGGATGACGCGCAGTGCGAGGCGCTGGCCCGCTTCCCAGCGGTTGAACGGATCGGTATCGTGCGCCGCGAGGAGCGCCAGCTCGGCCTCGCTGTAGTCGTACCTGACGATCACCGGCGCGGAGAAGTTGCGCGCGAGCGAGGGGACGGGCCGGGCGCCGCGCGCTTCGAAGACAAAGCGCTCCTCCGCGTTCCTGAGCGACACGACCCGCGTGCCCTCGGCGAGCATGTCCCACCCGTCGGGCGCGACCAGCCCCACTGCCAGCGGGATGTGGAACGGCAGCTTGCTCTCCTGCCCGGGTGTCGGCGGGCAGGACTGCTTCACGGTCAGCGCGTAGCTCTCGCGCGCCGCGTCGTAC
>DATJYC010000070.1:0-118989 GCA_035499735.1 Burkholderiales bacterium | reverse complement strand
GACCAGTTGGTCGGGTGGCAGGTAGCCGCCGACCAGCGTGCCGTTGGAGGCCACGATCCCGGGTGTGCCCTCGAGGCCGATGGCCTTGCCGAGCGCGTACTCTTCAGCCACGGGGTCGTTGCCGCAGAGCTTTGCCGGGATTGGCTCGCCGAGCTTGGCGCGCGTGAGCGCCGCACGCCGGTCGGTCGAGCACCACACCTGCTCCGCCTTGTACCAGGACTCGGTATTGGGTCCGGTGCGCGGGAAGAATACGTAGCGCACGCGCACGCCGAGGCGATTGTAGTCGGCGATCTGCCGGTGGAAGGCACGGCAGTAGGTGCAATCCACATCCGTAAAGACGGTCACGGTGTACTTCGGCTGCGGCGGTGAGAACACCACCATGCGCGATTCCGGCACCGCATCGATGAGCTCGCGGCGCAGGTCGCGCCGCCGCGCCTCGGTGAGATCATCGTGGCTCGCGACCTGATAGAGATCGCCGGTGAAGGCGAAGCGTCCATCGCGCGTCATGTAGATGATGTCGGCGCCGCGGTGCACCTCGAAGATGCCGGGCACCGGCGTCGCGCGCACCATGTCCGGCGGCTTGACGCCGGGAATCGCCACGCCCGCCGCCGAGCTGGCCGAGGGCGCAGCGACCGTGCCGGCACTGGCGGTGCTGATCGCAGAGCTCGCCGTCGTCACGGGCACGGGGGTACTCGCGGAAGCGGCGGCCGCGGGGCGATCAGCGGTCCAGCCCACGAGGGCGACCGCACCCAACAGGACAGCGCTCAGCGCACGCGGCAACAGCGGTTTCATGGCCGTCAGAATAGCATGTCTCCCCACCACGGGGCCGCCTCGAGCCTCACCCGCGCGGGTGATGTTGCGAGTGCAGTTCCTTCATGCGCTCGCGCGCCACGTGGGTATAGATCTGGGTGGTCGACAGGTCGCTGTGACCGAGCAGCATCTGCACCACGCGCAGGTCCGCGCCGTGATTAAGAAGGTGCGTGGCGAAGGCATGGCGCAGCGTGTGCGGCGATAGCGCCTTGCCGGGAATGGCCCGTGCGGCCCGCTTCTTCAGCAGGTGCCAGAACGCCTGCCGTGTCATCGGCCCGCCCCGCCCGGTGACAAACACGTAGTCGCTCGAGCGCCCGCCCAGAATCGCCGGCCGGCCCTCTTTCGCGTAGCGCGCAAGCCAGGCGAGCGCCTCCTCGCCCAGCGGCACCAGGCGCTCCTTGGCGCCCTTGCCGAAAACCCGCACCACGCCCATGTCGTAGCTCACTTCGGCGAGCTTCAGGCGCACCAGTTCCGACACCCGCAGCCCGCTTGCGTAGACCACTTCCAGCATGGTCCGGTCGCGCAGGCCGAGCGGAGTCTCCGCCTCGGGACGAACGATCAGCGCCTCGACGTCCTCCTCCGAGAGCGTCTTTGGAAATCTCGGTGGTCTTTTCGGGGCGTCGAGCTTCAGGGTCGGATCGACTTCGATGCGTCGCCCGCGGGCGAGAAACTGGTAGAAGCGCTTGAGGCTGGAGTGCAGGCGGGCCTGCGTGCTCGGTCGGATGCCGCGCCCCTTTCCCGTGCCGCCCGTGGACCGCGACGCGAGGTACCCGGCCAGATCGGCTTCGGTCGCATGCAGCAGCGAGACGCGGCGCCGACGCTCGAGCCAATGGGAGAACAGGCGCAGGTCGCGCCGGTAAGATTCCAGCGTGTTTTTCGCCAGCCCGTCTTCCAGCCACACGGCGTCGCAGAACTCGTCGAGCAACGCTGCATTTTGCGCGTTCATCGCGCGACCGGGGCCCCCTCGTGCGCGAGCAGCCAGCGCTTCACCGCGAGCGGGAAGCCTCCCTCGCGGTGCGCGAAGCCGCCAATTCCGCCCGCGGCGAGCACGCGATGGCAAGGCACGACGAGCGGCAGCGGATTCGCCCCGCACGCCTGCCCGACGGCGCGCGGCGCGGAGTCGATTTCCCGCGCGATCTCGCCGTAGCTTCGCGTGCGCCCGGGCGCAATGGCGGCGATCTTTGCCCAGACGCGGAGCTGGAACGACGTGCCCGATCGAGCGAGCGGGAGGTCGAAGCGGAACTCAGGGTCGGCGAGGTAGCCTTCGAGCTGAACGCAGGTGCGCTCGGCGACGCCGTCGCGCGGCGAGAGCGCCGCACCGCCCGGCCTGAGGAAAACGATCTCGGCAAGCCGACCGCAGGAAGTCCGGACCCCGAGCAGACCGAACGGCGCCACGAGCTTCGCCTGGAACGTTCCCGATACGGGCTGCATCGGGTAATTCTAGCGCGCTATGCCGTCGATCCGGCGATGCGCTTGCGCAGCAGCTGCATCGCGACGACGAGCACGAAGCAGCCGAAGCCCGCGATGTCCGCCGCGGTCGTCGGGTAGACGAGCGCGACGCCGGCGATGATCAGCAGCCACTTTTCGACCCAGTTCGTGCGGGAGAACAGCCAGCCCTGCACACCGCCCGCGAGCGCCGCGATACCGAGCGCCGCCGTGCCGGTGACGACCGCGATGGACCCCCAGTCTGCGTTGCCCAGCGTCTTGATCGAGCCCGTGAGGAGCAGGCCGGTGCCGGACGGGTCGAGGACGAACATGAAGGGGACAAGGAAGGCGGGCAGCGTGTATTTCCAGGATTGCAGCGTCGTCTTGTACGGGTCGCCGCGCGTGATGGCCGCCGCCGCGAAGGGCGAGAGCGCGGTGGGCGGCGAGACTTCCGACAGGACCGCGTAGTAGAAGATGAACATGTGCGCGGCAAAGTCGGGCACGCCGAGCTTGATCATCGCCGGCGCCGCTACCACCGCGCAGATGATGTACGAGGCGGTTACCGGGACCGCGAGGCCGACGATCCAGACGATCAACGACGTATAGACCGCGGTGAGCAACAGCGACCCCCCGGCGTAGTCGATGATGATCGCGCTGAACTTCAGGCCCAAGCCGGTCAGCGTGACCACACCGACGATCAGCCCCGCGCCCGCGCAGGTGATCGCCACGTTCAGGACCCCGGTCGAGCCGGCCTCCAGCGCCTTGAAGAACTTCGACTGGAACACGCCCTTCACCCAGGGCTCGCGGCCGCGGAACAGGTCGTACGAGAACATCGCGCAGTCGCGGTGCAGGAAGCTCGTGACGAAGGACGCCACGGTCGCCCAGAAAACCGACATCACGGGCGAGTATCCGAGCAGCATGAATACAACGATCGAGACGAGCGACAGGAAATGGAACCAGTACTGCTTGGTGAGGCTCCACAACGACTCCACGCGCTCGAAGCGTACCCCGCTCATCCCGAACTTGCGCGCATCGATTTCGACCATGAGGAACAGTGCGAAGTAGTAAAGGCAGGTCGGGATTGTCGCCATCAACAGCACGTCGAGGTACGAGATCTTCAGGAACTCCGCGATGAGGAAGGCCGCGGCGCCGAGCACCGGTGGCGAGATGATCGCGCCCAGGCCGCCCGCGGCGAGCAAGCCCCCTGCCGCGTCCTTGCCGTAGCCAGCCTTGGCGAGCATCGGGTAGGCGACCGAGCCGAGCGTCACCGTCGTCGCGACACCCGAGCCCGACGGCCCGCCGAGAAGGAAGGACGCGAGCACCACGGTGCGTCCGGCGCCCGTCGACTTGCCGCCCATCGCCGAGAGCGAGAAATCGATGAAGAACTTGCCGGCTCCGGAGTATTGGAGGAAGGCGCCGAAGATGGTGAAGAGGATAATGAGCGACGAGGACACGTCCACTGCGACGCCGAAAATCCCCTCGAGCGTCATGTACATCTGGCCGACGAGCCGCCCGACCTCGTAGTCCTGGTGGGCCCACGATCCCGGGAGGTGCTCGCCGAACATCGCGTAGAGGAGAAAGGCGACCACCACCCCCGGAATGATCCAGCCCGAGGCACGGCGCATCCCCTCCAGGATCATCAGGATCAGCAGCACGCCGAAGAAGATGTCCCAGTTGTCGGGCGAGGTGTTGCGGTCCCAGAAGTCGTCCCCGCCCCGGATAATGTAGGCGACGATCGCGATCGCGGCGAACGCCGCGATCCAGTCCCACCACATGATGCGGTGGCGGTAGCGCTGCGCGACGGGGAACAACAGGTAGACGAGGAAGAGCACGAAGCCTACGTGCACCGGGCGCATGACCTGCGCAGTCACTATCGAGTAGGCGGAATACAGGTGGAACAGCGACATGGCGATCGCCACGGCGGTCACGAACACGCCGAGCCAGCCGCGCAGCTTGTTGGTGCGCCCCTCCTCCTCCTCGATGAACTCCTCGGCCTTCCGGAGCGCCTCGGCGTCGATCGCTTGCCCGGCCGACTCCTGTCCCGCAGTCTCGCTCATGCGCTCTCCTCGGCGCGCATGCTAGCACGGCGCCGCGCCACAGGACCCGTATCGTGCCGTGCTAGTTCAGCTTGACGCCGCGCTCGGCGAAGTACTTGATCGCCCCAGGATGGTAGGGAATGGGGGACGCCGATGCCTTCTGATTTGCGAGGGTGAAGTTCTCCGATTCCTTGTGCACGGCGACCAGATCGGCCTTGTGATCGAAGATCGTCTTCACGATGGCGTATGCGGTCTTGTCGCTCAGGTTCTCGTTCGAGACCAGGATATTCCACACCGTGGCTATCTTGTTGTCCGCGTCCATGCCCCTGTACGTACTCTTCGGAATCGAGTCGTGGACGTACAGCTGGCCGTACTTCTTGTTCATCTTGTCCACGGTGTCGCCGTGGTCGATCATCTTGATCTTCACACCGGGAGTGTTGGCGAGATCGGTGACCGCGGCGGTCGGCAGGCCCCCCACCCAGAAGAACGCGTCGATCTTGCGGTCCTTGATGGCGTTCACCGATTCGGCGACGCCCAGGCGCTCGCGCGTCATGTCCTTGTCCTTGTCGAGTCCGGACGCCTCGATCACGCGAAAGGCCATCACCTCCGTTGCGCTGCCCGGCGAGCCGGTGGAGACGCGCCTGCCCTTCAGGTCGGACATCTTGCTGATGCCCGTGCCTTCGATGGTCACCACGTGCATGCGATTCGGGTAGAGGACCATCAGGGTGCGCAGCGGCACCTTGGTCCCTTTGAACTTGTCCTCCCCGCGGTACGCGTCCTGCCCGGCGTCCGCCATCGAGAACGCGATGTAGGGCTTGCCCGTGGCGATCAGCTTGAGATTGTCGACCGAGCCGCCGGTGACCTCGGCGGTCGCCTGCATGCCCGGCACGTACTTCGACAGTATGTTCGCCATGCCGCCGCCGATCGGGTAATAGACGCCGCCGGTGCCTCCGGTCGCGATCGACAGGCTGTACTTCTCCTGCCCGTAGGCGCCGCCGCAAAGCGCCAGCGCTGCGCCAAGGAGTGCGGATCCAAGAAGTCTCATCGGGTTTCCCTCCTAAAATGTTAGTAGTCTCTGATGCCTCCCGGCGTTGGCCCGCCGTTTTACCGCGGATTATCCGCGCGCGGCGCCCGCGCGCCAAGGGGCACCGCCCTACTTCGCGAACAGCCTGCCGATGTCCCTGAATGCCTTGAACTCGAGCGCGTTGCGGCAGGGATCGAGCAGGAACATGGTCGCCTGCTCGCCGACCTGGCCCTTGAAGCGGACATGCGGCTCGATGATGAATTCCTGTCCGGCTGCCCTGAGCTTTGCGGCGAGCTCCTCCCACTCGTCCAGCGGAAGGATCGCCCCGAAATGGCGAACCGGCACGCTGTCGCCATCGACCGCATTGGCGTTCCTGTGACCCACTTCGTCGGGCGCCAAATGCGCCACTATCTGGTGGCCGTAGAAATCGAAGTCCACCCAGTCCGGCGCGGAGCGCCCCTCGCGGCAGCCAAGCAGCCCGCCGTAGAAGGCGCGCGCCTTCTCGAGGCTTGTCACCGGGAACGCAAGGTGGAAAAGCGGAAGCGCCGGCATGCGTCTACTGCGGGTTCAGCCCCGCGATGTAGTCGACGAGGATCTCGATGTCCTTGTCTTTCAGCGGCTCGGCGGCAGCGGTCATGTTCCCGTCCAGGTCGGCGCGCGTGCGCGCCTTGAACTTGCGCAGCTGCGCGAGCAGGTAGTCGTACTGCTGACCGGCGATGCGCGGAATATGCTGCTGGCCGCGCAGCGCCGGCCCGTGGCACTGCACGCAGTTGAACTGCTGCGCAAGCTTCGGTCCCGCCGCGGCGCTCTCTGGCGATGTCTTGTGCGTCGGCGCCGCCGGCTTCTGCCTGGAGAAATAAGCGGCCAGCTCGTTCATCTCCTTGTTGCTGAGCTTCTCCGCCATCGGCGACATCTGCGGGTCCTTGCGGTTGCCCTCGCGGAACTGGTAGAGCTGGGTGGAGATCGCCTGCTCCGGCTGCCCTGCGAGCGACGGATTCGCCGGGATGAGCGAGTTTCCGTCGGCGCCGTGACACGCTGCGCACAGCTGGGGATCCGCGGCGAACGCCGCTCCCCAGGTGAAAAAACAAAGCGCGGCGGCCCACGCCGCCGCGCCCGCATTGCCGAAAATGCCGTTCACTTCTTCGCGTAGCTGACGCGGTAGAGGATTCCGTTGTAGTCGTCGGAGAAGAGCAGCGATCCGTCCTTCATCTGCAGGATGTCCACTGGACGACCCCACATCGGCGGGTCGGCCTTCTCGTCCTGCAGGAAGCCGGTCAGGAAGGGCGCCATCTTCGGGTTGCCGTTCGCGTCGAAGCTCACGTGCATGATGTTGTAGCCCTGCTTCGGCTGCCGGTTCCACGAGCCGTGCATCGCGATGAACAGGGTGTTCTGGTACTCCGCCGGGAACATCTTGCCGTTGTAGAACTTCACGCCCAGCGGCGCGATGTGCGTGCCGAGCTTGAGCGCCGGCTTGGCGAACTCGTTGCACGAGCGGTTCTTGCCGTACTCCGGGTCGAGTGTGTCGCCCTGGTGGCAGAACGGGTAGCCGAAGTTGGGCGCGCTCTTCGACGACATGGAGACGCGGTGCAGCGTGTCGTTCGGCGAGTCGTCGCCCAGCCAGTCGCGGCCGTGGTTGGTGAACCACACCTCCTTCGTCTTCGGGTTGAAGGTGATGCCCACGGAGTTGCGGACGCCCCGCGCCACCTGCTCGAGCACGCCGGTCTTCGGGTCGACGCGCATGACCGAGGCCTGCATGTAGCTCGGCATCACGATGTTGCCGGGCGCGCCGATGTTGAAGTAGAGCTTGCCGTCCGGCCCCAGCGCGAGGTACTTCCAGAAGTGCCCGGGCTGATTCGTCGGGTCGAGGTTGTCGACCACGACCTTCGGAGCCGGCGGATTGTCGAGGTTATCCTCGATGCCGTCGTAGCGCGTGATGCGGTCGCGCTCGGCGACGTAGAGCGTGCCCTTGCTGAACGCGATGCCGTTCGGGGCGTTGAGCCCTTTGAGCAGGGTTTTCACTTCGCGCGTGCCGCCCTTGTCGACCACGGCATAGACGTTCTTGGCCAAGCGGTTGCTGACGAACACCGTGCCCTTGTCACCCAGCGCGAGCGATCGTGCCTCGGGGATGCCGTCCGCCCAGACTTCCACCTTGAAGCCGGCGGGCACTTTCAGCGTGTTCACCGGGAGGCTCTTTGCGTCCCGGCCGGTCATATGGGGCGCAAAGGGATGCAGCGTGGAGCTGGATTGCTCCGGGGTCATACCCTGCTTCCAGGGTGGTGGCGCGTCCGGAGCCTGCGCCAGCGCGGCAGTGCCAAGAAACGCGAGGAATACGGCAGCTGATGCCTTGCAGCAGTTCATGTCTCCTCCTTGTTTGACTGCTTTGGCGGGATAGTGGGCGGGCCGGGAATCTGCCAGCTACGCGAGCTAGTTTAGCGATACATCGTCGGCCAAAGCAAGAGAACAGCGTCGCCAGCTTGACCCCTTTCCGTTGGTGCTATACTGCCCCGCACGCAGTGTCTAGGGCTGAAGTCGTAACCAAACGAGGAGCAAGGACATGACTTGGGAAACCCCAGAATTCATCGAAGTGAAGATGGATGCCGAGATCAACTCCTATCAGGACGATTTCGGCGGCGACCGGGACACCGGCGTCTAAGTCCTCCACCGGCACCACTCAGCTAGCACTCGCTTCTACCGCCCTCCGCTGAAGGCAGCCGGGGGGACGGCGGTTTTTCTCGCGCTTCCGACATGCACATCAAAGTGCTGGGGGCCGCCGCAGGCGGCGGGTTTCCCCAGTGGAATTGCGGCTGCCCGAATTGCCGCGACGTGCGTTCCGGCGCGATGGCTGCGAAGCCGCTCACGCAGGAGTGCGTCGCGGTCAGCGCCGACGCCGAGCGCTGGTTTCTCCTCAACGCCTCGCCCGAGATCCGCTCGCAGATCGAAAGTTTTCGGGGACTGTATCCACGCGGGCCGCGCCATTCGCCTATCGCCGGGATCCTGCTCACCAACGGGGATCTCGACCACTGCCTGGGCCTGCTCTCGCTTCGCGAGTCGCACCCTCTCGTGATCTACGCCACCGAGCGGGTGCGCCGCGGGTTCACCGAAGGAAATGTGCTTTACCGGACGCTCCAGCGCTTTCCCGGCCAGGTGACCTGGCGTGCGCTCGAGCTCGGCAGGGAAATCGAGGTCGGAGGACTCGCCGTAGAGGCATTGCCCGCTCCGGGAAAGCCGCCCATTCACCTCGAGGGTGACGGAGTGTCCGACCCCGGCGACAACATCGGCCTTCTCGTCCGCGACCTTAAGACGGGCAAGCGCCTCGCCTATTTTTCCGCTGCCGCGGCGATCACATCCGCCATGCGTGCCGCGCTCGATCAGGCCGATTGCGTGTTCTTCGACGGGACTTTCTGGGCGAGCGACGAGCTCATCGCGCTTGGGCTCGGCGACAAGCGCGCCGAGCAGATGGCGCACCTGCCCGTGGGCGGGAAGGACGGGAGCTTGCGGACGCTCGCCGGAGTGCGCACGCCGAAACGGATCTATATTCACCTCAACAATACGAACCCGCTGCTCCGTCCGCGCTCGCCCGAGCGCGTCCAAGCCGAGGAGGCGGGCTGGGAGATCGCATACGACGGCATGGAGGTCGCCCTGTGAACGCACCTGATCGCGCCCCGCTTCCGCGCGGGGAATTCGTCGAGTGGCTGCGGCGCGAAGGCGAGTCGCGCTACCACGACCGACACCGCTATCACGTGCTCATGCACGAGGGCAAGCTCACGCGCGAGCAGCTGCAGCAGTGGGTGCTCAACCGCTACTACTACCAGACGCGCATACCGATCAAGGACGCGATCATCGTATCCAAATCCGAGGACCCGGCCTTCCGCCGCATGTGGCTACGCCGCATCCACGACCACGACGGCCAGGCGGAAGTCGAGGGGGGGCTCGCGCTCTGGTTGCGGCTCGCCGAAGGCGTCGGCCTCGACCGCGACGAGGTCGCGAGCTGCCGCTCGGTCCTGCCCGGAGTGCGTTTCGCCTGCGACGCCTATGTGGATCTGGTCCGCAGCCGCAGCCTCCTCGAAGCCGTGGCCTCTTCGCTCACCGAGTTCTTCGCGCCCGACATCATGAGCAAGCGCGTGCTCGCCTGGGAGAAGCATTACCCCTGGGTGAGCCCCGAGATGCTCGCCTACTTTCGCGGACGCGTAACGCGGGCGCGGCGCGATTCCGAGGAGGCGATCGAATACGTCGTGGGGCACGCCGCCACCTACGAGATGCAGGAGCGCTGCGTGGCGGCGCTGATCCGCAAGACCGAGATCCTCTGGCACCTCCTCGATTGCGCGTACGCCGCCTACATCGATCCCGCCTGGGGAAGGGGCGGTCCGCGGTGATCTCCTCCGCCACGCGGCCGCGCCTCGCAGCGAAGGCGCGCCTGCGCTACGATCGAAAAACGGGCCGCACGATGCTGCTCTACCCGGAGAAAGGCCTGGTGCTGAATCCGACGGCGGCCGAGATCGCCAAGCTTTGCACCGGCGAGCACTCGGTCGCGGCCATCATCGACCAGCTCGCATCCCGCTACGGCAAGGACGCCGGCGTGATCGAGGGCGAGGTCACGAAGTTTCTCGCGGCGCTCGCCGAGCGCGGCCTCCTGCGGGAGGCCGATTGAGCGAGCACCGCCCGTACACGCTGGTCGCGGAGCTGACCTACCGCTGTCCGCTGCGCTGCAGCTATTGCTCGAACCCGATCGATTGGGCGAAGCGCAAGAGCGAGCTGGACACCGAGACCTGGCTGCGCGTGTTCCGCGAAGCCGAGGACCTCGGCGTCGTCGGCCTCAACCTCACCGGCGGCGAGCCCATCGTGCGACGCGATCTCGAAGAGCTGATCGCCGGGGCGAGAAAGCTGGACCTCTACACCAATCTGATCACGAGCGGGATTCCGCTCTCTCGCGAGCGCCTGGCGAGTTTCCGCGCCGCCGGCCTGGACAACGTACAGGTCTCGATCCAGGACGTGACCGCGACGGCGTCGGACCGGATCGCCGGGCTGCGCTCCTTCGAAAGGAAGCTCGAGGTCTGCGGCTGGGTGAAGGAGCTGGGCATGCCGCTCACGCTCAACGTCGTGCTCCACCGCGACAACCTCGGGCACGTCGCCGAGATCGTCGCGCTCGCCGAGCGCCTGAAGGCGGACCGGCTGGAGCTGGCCAACACGCAGTACCTCGGCTGGGCCCTTCTCAACCGGCGCGCGCTGCTGCCGACGCGCGAGCAGCTCGAAGAGGCGCGGGCGGTCGCCGCGACGGCCAGAATGCGGCTGCTCGGAAGAATGGAGGTGCTGTTCGTGACCCCGGACTACTACGCCGACTTTCCGAAGAGCTGCATGGACGGCTGGGGGAGGCGCTTCATCGTCGTGAGCCCCGACGGCCTCGTCCTGCCTTGCCATGTTGCGCACACGCTTCCGGGCCTGAAATTCGACAACGTGAAGCAGAGCGGTCTTGCCGCGATATGGTCCGATTCGGCAGGGTTGAACGCGTTCCGCGGCGAAGCGTGGATGCCGGAGCCCTGCAAGAGCTGCGACAAGCGCGCCGTGGACTACGGCGGCTGCCGCTGCCAGGCCTACCATCTGACCGGCAACATGGGCGCCACCGATCCGGCTTGCACCCTTGCGCCCGCACACGCGCTCATCGAGGCAGCGCGGCGCGAGGCGCAGACCTCGGAAGCACCACCGCCCCGCTACCGTTCCGTCAGGATCGCTGCGGCGAAGTGAACCGCGAGACAGCGGACCTAGCCCATCAGGCCGCTGGCTCGCGATGCCGGTCGATCCAGTAGGCCCACGGGCCGAAGATGGCGATGGCGATGAGGCCGAAGATCGCCACCACGTTCTCGCTCGGCGGCGGCGCCGCCCAGGGACCGGGAAGATATAGGGCGAGGAGCAGGATCACGAACGCCCACCAGCCGATGCTGCCGATGCGGTCCCTGCTTTTCGTCGCCTGCAAGTACAGTGCAATCCCGGCAGCAAACATGAGACCTTCCACGGCAAACGTCGCGGGTATCGATCGCCACAGGTCCAGCCCCAGTTTCTCGCCGCCTCCGGGGTAGAGCGGCATGTCCGGGCGATGGCTGACGAAATCGAGCAGCCAGTGGCTGCCGACTGCGATGCCCACCCACACCGCGCCGGTGCGGTCCCGGCTCCAGGCGAAATAGGCCAGAGCAAACGCCAGCGACCACACCACCGTCATCAGCAGGCTGTGCGACCAGGGATAGTAGGTGAAATCGAACGGGTTCACCGCGGTGAATCCGGGCACGATGCGGAAGCGCTCTATGCCGAGAAGCACGAGCACCGGCCACACCACGTCGAGAAAGGCCGCGGCGAGCACCAGCGTGCCGAGCGAAGCCCTGGGCGCGGCCCTCTTCGCCGCGAACGCGACCGCGAAATGGCCGATGAACACCTCAGCTCCCTCCCAGCAGCGCTTTCTTCAGACTTTCCTGCGCCGGCTCCTCACCGAGCCAGATCCGCAGCAGCGCACGGTAAAAGTCCTCGCCGGCTATCGGCTTGCCGTGGGGCTCGCCGTTCAGCGAGATGCGCGTACCCATGCCGGGCAGCCAGTCGAGTGCGATCAGGTCGCCCTTCTTCGCCGATTGCAGCGCGTTCATGATGGCGGTCAGCTCGTCCAGGCGCCCCTTCAGCGTCTCGCGCTCGGGCGCCGAGGTATTGGAGTCGATCCCGACCTCGAGCGCGTCGGTCAGCTGCTTCGCGCTCAGGCCGCGCATCAGGCGCATCGATACGCGCTTCGCGCCCCGCAAAGCCAGGATATCCGCGGGTGTCGCCTTCTTCTCCGTGAGATACAGGGCCGCAACGTAGATATTGAGGAAGTACTTGGTGCGCAGCCCGGCGCCGTTCAGCATCAGATCGCTCGACTCCACGCGGACCCGGTCGTCCACCTTGACCCCGGCGACCTCGTCCGCAAGCGCGGGCGTCGCGAGCAACGCGAGAACCAGCAGCGTCCCGCGCATCAGGCGCTCTCGTACAGACGCGTGAGCACGAACTCGCGATGACCCAGCGCTTCCGCGGCGGTGAGCCTTCCGTTCGCGGTGCGGAACATCATCTCGAGCAGCTTGTCTCCCGCCTGGTCCATGTTCAATTCCTTCCGGGTGATGCCGGTGACGTCGACGTCGATGTGCTCGCCCATCGTGCGCACGGTGCGCGGGTTCGCGCACAGCTTGATCACGGGCAGGATCGGGTTGCCGATGACGTTGCCCTGCCCCGTCGGGAAGAAGTGAACGACGTAACCGCTCGCGCCGCACAGGGTCACCATCTCGGCCGCCGCCGAGGACGAATCCATGAACCACAGGCCCGGTCCGGTCGGCGCCTCGGCCTTGTCGAGCACGCCGTCGATCACGCATTTCTTCCCGATTTTCTGGATGTTGCCGAGCGCCTTCTCCTCGATCGTCGTCAGGCCCCCTTCGATGTTGCCCTTGGTCGGCTGCGACTCCGAGAGGTCGTTCGTCTTGTGACGGTTCACCACGTCCTGGTAGCGGTCGAACACGCGCATGAAATCCTCGCGCACCTTCGGCGTGCGGCAGCGCGCCGCGACTAGGTGCTCGCCCCCGGTGAGCTCGGTGGTCTCTCCGAACACCAGGGTGACGCCGTGCGCATAGAGCTTGTCGAAAGCATTGCCGACGCAGGGATTCGCGCCGATCCCCGAGGTCGTGTCGGACTCGCCGCACTTGGTCGATACCCAGAGGTCCTTCAGCGGGCGCTCCTCGCGTGCCAGTTCGCTGGCCCACTGCACGTACTCCTTCGCCGCCTTGGACGCGCGCATGATTGTGTCGTGGTCGCCATGCTGCTCGATGCCGAAGCACGACACCGGCTTTCCTGTCTTGGCGATGCCGTCGGCGACCTTCTTCGCCCAGCCGGGCTCGATGCAGATCACGACGACAGCCGCGACATTGGGATTAGCGCCCGTGCCGATCAGCGTTCGGAAGTGCAGCTCGAGGTCGGCGCCGAACTGCAGGCGGCCGTAAGGATGCGGCAGGGCGAGCGTCCCCTTGACGTTGTGCGCGGCCGCCTCCGCCGCGGCGTTCGACAGGTCGTCGACCGGGAGGATGACGACGTGATTGCGCACGCCGACGCGGCCGTTCTCGCGCCGGTAGCCGTGAAACGTAGCGTTCTTCAAATCGATGCCCATACTCTCACCAGCGCTTCGTCTTGATGTTGTGGACATGGGCGTGCTCGCCTACCCGGATCGGTGCGATGGCCCGGCCGATGTCCGTGCCGTACTTGATGACCGTATCGTCCTTTGCCAGCGCGCGGACCGCGAGCTTGTGGCCAATGGGGATATCGCTCTGCGCGCGCACCCTGATCTCGCGGTCCTGATCCATGATCCACCCGGTGAGCTCCTGGCTCGACTTCACGCCCTCGACGACGACGACGCCCACGGAGTCGCCCTCGTCGTGCACAACGAAATGAATCATCGGAAACCTCTTGCGTCTAGCGACACATCAGGTTGCCCGCGCCGTAGTCGACCGGCTGGGTGCAGTCCTGGACGTTGATCGTTCGCGACGGATCGGGCTCCGGCGCGCGGTACACCGACATCTTCCCCTCGTTCATCGCGTCCGCCGCCAGCACGCCGACGACGACCGCGGTCGCGACAGGCGTGGCGCAACCCGGCAGAGCGATTGCGCTCACGGCGATGATCGCAAGGATTCGGCGCACGGCCTCAGGCTAGCACGCACCGGTGCGCTTGGCTAGAATCTGAGTCTTCCCTGCGAGCGGGCGCGGCCCGCCGGAGTCCACGTCGATGAACAAGCCCGTCGAGTCGTTACCGTCCGACAAGCTCGAGTACCTCAAGCGCCGCACCGACAAGTACTTTACCAAGTCGCGGAGCATCGTCGAGAAGTTCGGAGACCGGACCGTCACGTACGGAGTGTTCCTGCGGCGCGGCGTGATCTGCGCGGTCAATCCCGCGATCGACGTCTTGCGAACCTACTACTCGGCCGCTGCCGAGCCGCTGAGGATCACCCGGCTGTACGAGGAAGGGGCTTTCGTTCCCGATCAGAAAGCGATCTTCACCTACACGGGGTCGTTCGCCTCGCTGGTGGAGCTCGAGACCCTGATCCTGCAGCGCGTCGGCGTCGCCTGCGTCTCGGCGTACAACGCCTACAAGATGGCGATGAACCTGAAGAAGGTCGCCTTCATCGACATGCACGCCCGTCACTCGCCGGGGGACGATCTCTCGCTTCTCGCGGCCTACGGCGCCTCCGTCGGCAGCCGCCTGGCCAAGCTGGGAGGAGCCCTCGGCTTCATCGGGTCCTCGCAGGACCTCACCTCGCATTTCTACGGCCAGCCGTCGGGAATCGGAACCATGCCCCACGGCATCATCGGCTACGCCGGATCGACGCTGCGCGCCGCGCAGATGTATGTGGAGACTCATCCGCAGGACAATCTCACCGTCCTGGTCGACTATTTCGGCAGGGAGTACTCCGACGCGCTCGAGGTGTGCCGCTGGTGGTACAACGAGTACCTGCCGCGCGACGAGACGGGGGCGCGAGCCCTTGCCCTGCGGATAGACACCCACGGCGAGCGTTACGCCGAGGGCCTCGACTACGAGAAGTCCGTCGACATCGTGGTGAACTGGCTGCACGTCCCGAACGAATACGAGGCGGTACGTCACGTCATGGGCGAGGAAGCGTTCGACGCGGACAGCCTGAACATCGTGAAGGACCGCGTGCGCAAGGTGCTGTTCGGCACGGGCGTCTCGGTCGCATCGGTGATCCAGCTGCGGCAGACGCTGGACGCGCAAGGGTTCAACGCGGCCAAGATCGTCGGCTCCTCCGGCTTCAACCTGTTCAAGTGCAAGATGTTCGCGAACGCGCGTGCGCCTCTCGACGTCGTCGGCACGGGCTCGTTCATCCCGGAGAATTTCCCGGACACCTTCGCGACCGCCGACATCTACATGTACGAAGGCAAGCCCGGTATCAAGCTCGGGCGCGAGAAGGTGTTTCAGGGACTCAAGCCCTGACGTCGCGCGTGCTGTTCCCCACCACGCTGGTCGGCAGCTACCCGCAGCCCGAGTGGCTGATCGACAGGAAGAAGCTTGCGGGACGCTTTCCTCCCCGCGTCCGCGCAAAGGAGCTATGGCGCGTTCCCGAGCCCTATCTCGCCCAAGCGCAGGAGGACGCCACGCTGCTCGCCATACGCGCCCAGGAAGAAGCGGGCCTCGACATCATCACCGACGGCGAGATCCGGCGCGAAAGCTATTCGAACCGGTTCGCCACCGCGCTAGAAGGCGTGGACATCGACAACCCGGGCTCGGCGCTCGACCGCTCTGGCCATCCCAACCCCGTGCCGCGCATCGTCGGCAGGATACGTCGGCGCCACGCTGTCGAGGTCGAGGACCTCAGGTTCCTGCGCGCGCACACGGACCGGAACATCAAGATGACGGTTCCGGGCCCGTTCACGATGTCGCAGCAGGCCCAGAACGACTACTACAAATCCGAAGAGGATGCGGCCATGGACTACGCGGTCGCGGTCAACGAGGAGATCCGCGACCTCTTCGCCGCGGGCGCCGACGTCGTGCAGATAGACGAGCCCTATATGGAGGCGCGGCCCGAAAAGGCCCGGGCCTACGGCCTCAAAGCCCTGAACCGGGCGCTGGAGGGCGCGAAGGGAACGACCGCGGTTCACATCTGCTTCGGCTACGCGGCGGTTATCCACGCGCGGCCCTCGGGTTACTCTTTTCTCGGCGAGCTTTCCGGCTGCACCTGCGGGCAGGTATCGATCGAGACGGCGCAGTCCAACCTCGACTGTTCCGTCCTCAGGTCCCTCGCCGGGAAGAAGCTCATCCTCGGGGTGATCGACCTGAACGACATGACGGTCGAGACGCCCGAGAAGGTGGCGGCGCGAATCCGCCGCGCCCTGCCCCATGCCCGAGGCGAGGACATCATCGTCGCGCCCGATTGCGGCATGAAGTACCTTCCGCGTGACGTCGCCTTCGGAAAGATGAAAGCCATGGTCGAAGGCGCAAAGATCATGCGCCGCGAGATCGGCGCGAGCTGATCAGAGCGCCGCGCGCAGCCGCCCGAACCCCGCGTCGAGATCTTCGATCAGGTCCTCGACGCTCTCGAGCCCGGCGTGGACGCGGAAGCACGGCCCCCTGTGCGGCCACTGCGTAGCGGTGCGGGACTCGCGCGGATCGAAGGGGACGATCAGGCTTTCGTAGCCGCCCCAGGACGAGCCGATCCCGAAGAGCTCCAGCCCGTCGATCATCGCAGCCAGCGCCCCGTCGCTCACGCCCTCCTTCAGAACGACCCCGAACAGGCCGCACGCACCGGTGAAATCTCGCCTCCAGAGCGCGTGCCCCGGGTCGCCCGGGAGCGCCGGATGGAGCACGCGCTCGACCTCCCGCTGGCGGCCGATCCATTCGGCGAGCGCAACGCCCGCCTGCCAGTGCTGCTTGAGTCGCACGGCGAGGGTGCGAAATCCTCTCTGAGCCAGGTAGACGTCCTCCGGGCCCGCAGTCTGCCCCAGTTCGTAGGTCGAAGCACGCAGCTTCGGCCAGAC
The DNA here is from genome assembly GCA_035499735.1 of Burkholderiales bacterium. Taxonomy (GTDB): domain Bacteria; phylum Pseudomonadota; class Gammaproteobacteria; order Burkholderiales; family SG8-39; genus VBDM01. Next base: position 102,159 of record DATJYC010000070.1, on the reverse strand, counting down.
CTCCCGGGTGCCGGTGATCGCGCCGAGCATGGCGTCCGCGTGCCCCACGATGTACTTCGTCGCGGACTGCACGGACACGTCGACCCCGTGGGCGAACGGCCTGAAGAACAACGGCGTGCCCCAGGTGTTGTCCATGATCACTGTGATTCCACGCTTGTGGGCGGCCTCGGCGATGGCCGGGATGTCCTGCACCTCGAACGTGAGCGAGCCGGGCGATTCGACGTAGACGACGCGGGTTTCGGGCCGCATCAGGGACTCGATGCCGCGCCCGATGAGCGGATCGTAGAAGGAGGTCGTAACGCCGAAGCGCTTGAGGATTCCTCCGGCCAGGGCACGCGTCGGTCCGTAGACGGTATCAGCGACAAGCAGGTGATCGCCCGAGGACAGGAAAGCGAGCAGAGCTCCCGCGCACGCCGCGAGCCCCGAGGGGTAAACGACGGAGCGGTAGCCTCCTTCCAAGCTCGCGATGGCCTCCTGCAGCGATCGCGTGGTCGGCGTACCAAGGCGCCCGTAGCAGGTAACCGGTAGATCCTGCCGCCATTCCTCGCGCCTGCGCCGGTGCTCGTCCACGCTTTGCGATAGCACTGTGGAGACGTGAAACACCGGAGGGTTCACAGAGCCCTCGTGCTGTTCCGGATGACGGCCGGAGTGGACGATAGTCGTTTCTTCGCGCATGGATATCCTTCTCTCTGTGGGGAGTCCCGGGCCATTCTGGCAGAACCCAGCCACATCTTCGCTTCTGCTGGACATATGTCAACGACATATCCTTAATATAATCATGTATATATGACGAGTTGTGAATTCATAAAATCAAGATTATTATGCAGGGTCTTGGGTACCAAGAGAGTTAAGGACGCCGGGCGCCTGGCTTCTTAGCCGTCCGTCGGCTGCGGGGACCGTCTGTCGGCCAGCGTGAAGCGGCGTTGCAGAGTGCCTTTGAGCCGGCTGCCAAAACGGAGAGCATTGGCGACCGCGTCCCGAGTGAAATTAGTGGAGGATTCATGAAGGGGAAGCTCGGTCAATCGTTTGTCATGACCGTTCTGGTCGCAGCCGTGCTCGCGCTCGCGGCCTCCTGCGCACAGGATACGGGTGTGGGCACCGGCGGCGCTGGTACGTTCGGCCCCGGCACGGGCACGGGCGGAGGTCCCCCCCCTGGCCAGGGCACGGTGGGTACGTCCGGCACGCGGGTCCAACTCCTCGTCAGCAATCCGCAGCTTCCTTCCTCGGGGCAAACAACGGTCGCTCTGACAGCGGTGGTGCTCGACGCCAACGGTCAAGCCGTTCCCGGCACTACGGTCACCTTTTCGACGGGGACCGATCCATCGGCGTTCGTTAGCGCCATCAGCGGCGGCGGGACGACCGATGCGAACGGAACCGTGACCGCCACGCTAAATCTCGGCGCCAACAAATCGAACCGCACGATCACGGTCGCCGTCACGACTTCGGACGGCGCCACGATCACCAACACCGTCGGCGTCACCGGTACGGCTATCACCATCAGCGGCAACAGCTCCCTGGCCGCGGGCGCCTCGACGACCCTGACGTTCGCCTTGAAGGATTCGGCCGGGACTCCGATTCCGAACATGACGATGACGTTGACTTCGCAGAACGGAAGCGGGATTGCCGCCGGATCGACGCTCACCGACGCCTCGGGCCAGGTGACCGCCACCGTGACTGCGGCGGCGGTTGCGTCCGACGTCATCACCGCAAGCGCAGCCGGGGCGAGCAAGACTCAGACCCTGACGATCGCCAGCGCGGCCTTCGCATTCACGACGCCGGCAGCGAACACCGACATTCCCCTGGGCAGCTCCGTGCCCCTATCAGTCAATTGGACGAACGCCGGCGGCGGCCCCGTCGTCGGCACACAGGTCTCCTTCACGAGCAGCCGCGGCACCGTAAGCGGCAGCCCCGTGCTGACCAACGGAACGGGCGACACGCCCGGCGTTTCGATCAGTTCGGCGAGCTCCGCGGGCCCCGCAATCATCACGGCGCAAGGCCCGGGGGGCACGCCGGCGGCGACATTGAGCGTCAATTTCGTCGCCACCACCGCGACCGCCGTGGCCGTGCAGGCGGTACCCGGCGTCGTGGAGTTCACGGCGACTCCGCCCAACCCGAGCCAGACCAACAACATCTCGACGGTCACCGTGACGGTGCGCGACGCCAACAACAACCTCGTCAAGAATGCGGCCATCAGCTTCAACCTGACCGACAATACCGGTGGTCAGCTCGCGGCCAACACGGCGATCACCGATGCGACCGGCACAGCTTCGGTGAACTACACCGCGGGAACCACCAACAGCGCGCAAAACGGCGTGGTAATCCAGGCCACGGTGAACGCGGTCAACGGGAACCCGATCGCACCTATTTCCGCCAGTGCGACCTTGACGGTCGCCGGACAGGCGCTATTCGTCCGCGTCGGCACCGACAACCTCGTCCAGACGGTTCCGCCACCGAGCCCGAACCTCCAGAAGACGTGGTCGGCGATCGTCACCGACGCAGCGGGCAACGCCGTGGTGGGCGCGACGGTCAGGTTCGCCCTTGTTCCAAAGGGATATTCGAAGGGCAGCTTCGTTTTCGCCACGGTTGACAGCCAATGGGAAGTTAGCCCGGACGGGCTCAACCCGGGGCCTGTCATCTTCTGTCCGAGCGAGGACATCAACATCAACGGCATTCTCGATCCGGGTGAGGACACCAACAACAACGGCCGCCTCGATCCTGGAAACGTTGCCTCGGTCAATGCCACCGGAACGACCGACTCGAACGGCATAGCCTTGGCGACGATCACCTACCCCAAGAGCTACGCGGTGTGGACCGAGGTACAGCTCCAGGCCAGCGCCGGCGTCGTCGGCAACGACCCCCCCACGACTGCAACGTTCTTCCTGATGGGACTTGCATCCGACTACGTGAACAAGGGCGTCCCGCCGCCGGGACAGCCCAGCCCGTTCGGCGTGGTCCAGGACTGTACCAACCCGAACTAATCTCCCAACCTCCTAGACGACGCGCGGGGCCGCCCGCGCGTTTTTTTTCTGCAGTCACTGACGGCTGCGGGTCCGGGCACGTAGAATACGGCGCTTTGTCCGGAGTCACAGCCGGCCGATTCACGTGCCATCCTCATCTCGCAGCACTACCCGCGCGATAGCGCGCCTTGCCTGGCCGGTTCTCGTCGCGCAGCTCGCGGTGATCGCGAGCGGCGTGCTCGACACGGTGATGGCCGGCCGCTACAGCGCCGTCGACCTCGCCGCCGTCGGGATCGGAGCGAGCGTCTACTTCAGCGTCTTCATCGGTCTGATGGGAGTGGTCCTGTCGCTTTCGCCGATCGCGGGGCAGCTTTTCGGGGGAAAACAGTACGACAGAATCGGCGAGGAGACGCGCCAGACCGCCTGGCTCGCTGTTGCCCTTTCTGCGCTGGGAGTTGTGCTGCTCGCGTTTCCCGACCCATTTCTGCGCCTCTCGGGCGCGCCGCCGGAGGTCGAGGTACGCGCGCGGGCTTACCTGCAGGGAATAGCGTGGGCCCTCCCGGCGATGCTTCTCTTCCGCGTGTTCTTCGCGCTTACCACCGCGGTGGCGCGGCCCCGCGCGGTGATGGCGATCAACCTCGTCTACTTTGCGACGAAGATCCCCCTGAACGCGTTGTTCATCTATGGCGCCCTCGGGGCGCCCGAGCTGGGCGGCCCCGGCTGCGCGATCGCGACCGCGATCGCAAGCTGGATCGTGTTCGTCCTCGCCTGGACCTACTGCGCCAGGCACCCTTTCTACGAGCCCTTTCACATATTCGCGCGCTGGTCGTGGCCGCACCCGGCGATCTTGTGGAATCACCTCAAGCTCGGGGTCCCGCTGGGGCTCGCTCTCTTCGTGGAAGTGACCTCGTTTACTTTCATGGCGATATTCCTGGCGCGGCTCGGCGCGGTAACGTCCGCCGGCCACCAGATCGCCTCCAACGTCACCGCGGTCTTCTACATGTTCGGGCTCGCGGTGGGAAACGCGACCGGAGTCCTCATCGCGCAGGCGGTCGGCGCGCGCGACCTCGCGCGGGCGCGGCATACCGGATTCACCGGAATGCGCATGATGCTCGGCCTGTCGCTGTGCGCAGCCGCGCTGATCTCGCTCGCGGCCGAGGGGATCGTCGCGCTCTACTCGCACGATCCTCAGGTGCGTGTGCTGGCGGCGAAGCTGCTGGTCTACGTTTCGCTCTTCCAGATCTTCGACACCGCGCAGGTGGTGATCGTGAACGCGCTGCGGGGCTACAAGATCACGTTCATCCCGATGCTGGTGTACACCGTCGCTCTGTGGGGCATCGGGCTGGGAGGGGGTTATGCGCTGGGACTGGAGAAAGTCCCGCTGGCCGGCGCCTTCGGGCTCTCGACCCCCATGGGGGCGGCCGGGTTCTGGCTCGCCGGGGTGGCTAGCCTGATCGTCGCGAGCGCCATCCTGCTCGCCTACTTCGCGCGCGCGAGCCGCCCCTCGACGACGGGGTAAGTGCCCTCCGAGTCAGGTCAGAGGGCGCGAGACCGCCGGCACAGCGGGAGCGCCCGCGGCAGGGCGCGCCGAGTCGGGCCGCGCGGCACCCTTGCTCTGGGCGTCGGCGAGCGTCGCGATGTCGCCCGAGATCTCGCCGCCCTCTTCGATTTCAAGCTTGCCGTAGCGGATCTTCCCCGACACCTTTCCCGTGGAGCAGATCAGGAGATGCTTGCGCACCGTGAGCTCGCCTTCGAAGCGGCCGCGGATTTCGGCCATGTCGATGCCCGCCTTGCCGGCGAATACGCCCCTCTCCGAAATCTGGAAGACCCGGCTGTCCATCGAGGCCTCGACGCGACCTTCCACGATCAGCGTGTCGCAGTCGGTGATCTCGGCTCCTTTTAGCTTGATGTCGGGTCCGACGATCAGCCTGCTCGGCGTCGCTTCCTCGGCCCGCGCGGGCTTGGCGTCCTCGCGGGGCACAGGCGGATTCGCCTTCACTGCCTCGATCTTGACGGCTTCCCCTTTTGCGGCGTCCGCGCCGAGTGGATTCAGGGCCTCCTGAAGGCGGCTGTAGGGGGAGTGGACGCGCGGATTCAGCGGAAGCTCTCTCTTGCGAAAATTGTCCAGCACGGATTGCTCCTCTCTCTTGTATACGTGATCGGCCAACTGCGGAAAACGCAGGCGATGCCAATCGATTTGCGAGTAGCAACGCGCATGCCACCCGCGGGTTGCGTTGAAAATCATCGAATTGACCACCAGATGAATTGCAGAGTGTCGCCCGCGGGTGACGCGATTTGAGTAAGGGGTGCTTAAGCGACTGTTGACAATGCAAATAGCGCGTCGCGTACGGACGACGCGCTACATCGTCGCACCTTCGGCGGGCCGGCGCTCAGGGGGCTTCATGAACTTGAGTGCGAACTCGTCCACCGGAGTCTGCGGCCGGAACACGGGTGCGTCGCGCATGTCTGCTGGGTTGCGCAGGAAATCCCCTTCCTCGGCCAGCTTGAATCCCACCGCCTCGATTTCCCGGCGGAGCGTTGACTCCTCGATGCGGTGCAGCGTCTTCGCCACGCTTGTTCCGGCTCCGGGCTGCGCGGAATGATCGGTCACGACCAGGACTCCGCCCGGCTTGAGCGCATCGAACAGCGCGCGGTTCATCTTCGCCCGATCCACCGGCATAAAGGTGGTGTCATGATAGGCGAAGAAGAACGTCACCAGATCGAGATCGCGCGCTTCGGGCGGAACCGGATCGTCGTAATCTCTCAGCACGCGCACCACGTTCCGCATCGCAGGCGTCCCGGCGCGTTCGTCGAATCTCTCTCTCGCTCGCGCTGAGCCCGCCGGGGACTCCTGCGCGTAGACCTTTCCTCGCGGTCCCACCGCGCGGGCGAGGAGCTCCGTCGAGTAGCCCGCTCCGGCGCCCATGTCCAGGACCTTCATCCCCCGACGGACGCCGGCAAAGGCAAGCAGACGCTCGGGCTTCCGCCTGATATCGATCTGCCGATCGGCTTCGGTACGATCGCGGCTCGCAACGATGGCGGCGTAGTCCGGCGGCTCACCGCCCGTCCCCGTGGCGCACCCGGCCAGGGCGATTACGCACAGCAATGCAGTCCGTTGAATCATGTGCGGCATCCCGAGACCCCCATCACCGGCCTTTGAATCGCGGCGAGCGTTTCTCGTTGAATGCGCGCACGCCTTCCCTGCGGTCTTCGGTCCCGACGAGCCGGTTGTAGGCCTCGATTTCGAGCTGCATCGCCGAGGCGAGGTCCATGTGCAGGCCCTGGTGGATGGCGCGCTTTGCCTCCCGCACCGCCTGCGGCGCAAGCGATGCCATACGCTCGGCCACCCGCAGCGCCTCCGCTACCACGTTTTCCGGCTCGCACAGCCTATTCACCACCCCCCAGGCGAGCGCCTCCTCCGCCGAGAAGACCCGCGCCGACAGGATCAGCTCCTTGGCGCGTCGCTCGCCGACGACGCGAGGCAGCGTCTGAGTGCCGCCACCGCCCGGCATGATGCCTAGGGCGACCTCGGTGAGCGCAAACTTCGCCGAGATCGAGGCGTAGGCGAAATCGCAGTGCAGAACCAGCTCCAGTCCTCCCGCATACGCGGCGCCGTTGACAGCGGCGACCACCGGAATCGGGCTGTCGCGCACGGCGTCGAACATCCGCTCGAAAATTCCGTGCTGCGAGCGCCACTGCTCGTCGCTGAGCGAGTTGCGCTCTTTCAGATCGGCGCCGGCGCAGAATGATCTGCCGCCGGCGCCGGTGAGGACCACGCAGCGGACCCGCTGTTCGGCCTGGAAGCGCTCGAAAAGGTCACACAGATCGAGCGCGGAGCGCGTATCGAAGGCGTTGGCGACTTCGGGTCGATCGAGTGTCACCAGGAGCACGTCGTGCGGCCGCTCTTCCGTCCGCACCGCCGCGAGCTTGGCCACGTCCGCCTACTGCGGCGGCTTGACCCCGTCCTTGCTGACCGCGACGCGCGGAGCAGTGATCTTGCCGCCTGCGCCCATCGTCGCGGCGACGAAGACGGTCGCGCCGGGAACCAGCAGCGAGCGATCGCCGGGAGCGAAATCGACGATCGGCGTGCCGTCGGGGACGAGGATCTTTTGCGCGCCGCCCTTGTACTCAAGCGTCAGCTCGCTGCCTCCTGCCGCCTTGACGACCGAAGCGACGTTCGCGTTGGTCATGGTGTCGCCTGGCGACGTGTCCCAGGGCGTGTGGCCCGCCGGCGCCGTGGGCGGAAGCCTGTGGACTTCGCTCGCGACTAGCTGTCCCGCCGCGTTCTTCTTGGCGGTCGACCCGACATAGGAGCCGGGCTTGAAATCGGCCAGGGTCACCGCTTTCGCCGCGGCGACGGCGAAGTTCGGCGCCAGGTTGATCTTGAGGTCCTTGCCGTCACGCGTCTTGACCGAAAGCACGTCGCCGTCGAGGCTCGTGATCGTGCCGCGGATGCGCATCGGCATCTGCGCGGTCGCGACCGCGCTCGCGAGCATGAGCCCTGCGGCCAGGAACACTCCCAGTTTCTTCATGTCTTGATCCCTCCTTGAAAGGCCCTATCGGGCCGGATGATCCGCAAGCCTGTCCTGCGGCAGATGGGTTAACGCAATCAGGCCGGCTTCCATTCCGGGCACCCGGGCATTCTCGCAGATTCGGCCCGCTACAGCTTGAGCAGCCCGCGGGCGTTCTCGTCGACGATTTTCCTCTTCTGGTCCTCTTTGAGATGCGGATGGGCGGTAACGACGTCCACCGGCCTCTCGTACGCAATGGGGAAGCAGTAGTCGCTGCCCATGAGGACGCGGTCCGCCCCGATCACCTCGACCAGGTACCGGAGCACGTGGTCGGAGTAGCCGACCGTGTCGTAGTAGAAGCGGCGCAGGTAATCGACGGGCGCCTGCTTGATGTGCTTCAGGTCTGCGCGCTTTTCCCATCCCCGGTTGAGCCGCCCCACCAGCCAGGGGAACGCGCCTCCCGAGTGGGGGAGGCAGACGACGAGCTCCGGCAGGCGGTCGAGCACGCCTCCGAAGATGAGGTGGGCCGCGGCGATGCCCGATTCGAAAGGATTGCCCAGCAGGTTGGTAAGGTAGTAGGCGCTCAGGCGCTGGTGGCCGATCACCTCCACCGGGTGCAGGAAGAGCGGAAGCCCGCACGCCTGGATGCGCTCGAACACCGGCAGAAAGGCAGCGTCGGACAGGTCCTTGCCCAGAACCTGGGTGGCGACGTAGAAACCGCGCACCCCGGGCAGCTTCGCCGCGCGTTCCACCTCCTTGAGGGCGAGCGCCGGCTCGTGCATGGGCAGGGTCGCTAGGCCGACGAAGCGGCGCGGGTGCCGCTCGTGGGCGCGCGCAAGCGCGTCGTTGTAAGTCTCGCTCAGGCGCTGCGCGAGGCTCCCCGGCGCCCAGTACACCATCGGCTGGGACAGCGACAGCGCGTGGGTCTCCACGCCCTGCTCGTCCATCGCCTGCAACCTTGCGTCCAGATCGACGAACTTGGGCCCGACCGGTCCGGTGACGAGATGGCCGTGCTTGAACTGTGGGCCTTTGCCTTCGATGTTCTTGTACTCGAACCCATGGCCGGGGCCGTGCTTCTGGACCAGGTCGAGGAAGGTCTGCGGAAAGTAATGCGAGTGGACGTCGATTGCGTGGTGCGCGTGCTGGCTCATGCGGCTCCTTTTTTTGGGCGATTCTACCGCGCCAAGCGGCGGCGCACCTATAATTCGTACCGATTTCGCACGGCAATACGGGAGATCCGCCAAATGGAAGAACGCGTCACCTTCGAGTCCGACGGCCTCAAGCTTTCCGGCGTCCTGCACCTTCCGGAAGCGCGCGGCGTGCGGCGTGCCGCTTTCCTCGTTCTGCACGGGTTCGGCAGCAACAAGGACGGCAGCGGCGGAAAGGCAATGGCCGCGATGCTCACCCGCTCGGGCTATACCGCCTTGCGCTTCGATTTCCGCGGCTGCGGCGAGAGCCAGGGCGAGCGCGGGCGCGTGATCTGCAAGGAGCAGGTCAGGGACACGAGGAACGCCGCATCCTTTCTCGCGGGGCGCGGCGACATCCAACCGCAGCGTATCGGCGTGATCGGCCAGAGCTTCGGGGCGGCAGTCGCCGTGTACGCCGCGGGCGTCGACCGAAGGATCGCGGCGTGCATCTCCTCCGGCGGCTGGGGAGACGGCGCCAAGAAGTTCCGCAAGCAGCATGCCTCGCCGCGCGCCTGGGCAAAATTCAGGGCGATGATGCGGGAAGGCAAGCGCCGCAAGCGCTCCGGCAGGCCCATGATGGTCCCGCGCTACGATATCGTGCCCATCCCGCCGCGACTGCGGGGCAACCTCGCTCCCGGCTCGATCATGGAGTTTCCCTTCGAGGTCGTCGAGAGCATGTATGAATTCAACGCGAACGAGGTCGTGGGCAGGATCGCCCCCCGGCCGCTGCTCCTGCTGCATTCGGCGAGCGACTCGGTCACGCCCACCGAGCAGTCGGTCGAGTTGTTCGAGCGCGCCGGAAAACCCACCGATCTGCACCTGATCGCCGATGTCGATCATTTCATGTTCTCGGAGGGCAATACGCTCATTCTGAACCTCGTGCGCAACTGGCTCGACAAGCACTTCCCCCCTACGGGCTGAAGCATGAGCACGGCAGCCGCCGTGAGCGCTGCGGTCCTCACGCGCTTCGCGACCGACGTCTTTTCCCGCGCAGGCCTTCCGAAGGCCGATGCGACCGTCGTCGCCGAGGCGCTGGTCTGGGCGAACCTGCGCGGCGTCGACACGCACGGAGTCACCCGTATCCCTCGCTACGTTGAGCTGATCGAGACCGGGGACATGAATCCCCGTCCGGCGATCGGGATACGCAGGGAAACGCGGGCCTCGATGCTGATCGAGGCCGACCGCGCGGCCGGGCCGGTGGCGATGATGCGCGGCGTCGCCGAATCGCTGCGCAAGGCCCGCGACGCGGGCGTAGGGCTCGCGCTGGTCCGCGCCACCACCCACACGGCCGCCCTCGGCTACTACACGCAGGCCCTCGCTCGCCAGGGCATGGCGGGGATCGCGCTCGCCGGATCCTGGCCCAACGTCATCTACCACGGCGCACGTGCTGCGGGCGTTTCCACCAGCCCGATCTCGATCGCCGTGCCCGGCGGCCCGGGCGGCGAGCCCGTGGTTCTGGACATGGCGACCAGCGTCGTATCCATGGGCAAGCTCAACCAGGCGAAGAAGGCCGGCCGGCCCATTCCCGAGGGCTGGGCGCTGGACTCACAGGGCAATCCCACAACCGATTCCCAGGCCGCCCAGACTCCGCTGCCCATGGGCGGGCCCAAGGGCTCGGGCCTGTCTTTCATGGTCGAGTGCCTCGCCAGCCTCATCGCGTCGAACCCCCTGCTCGCCGAGTCGCTGGAGGGCACGCCGGAAGGAGGCCGGCACCGCCAGAACGGGTTCGTGATGGCGATCGACTTGGCGCAGTTCGGCGACCTCGAGAATTTCAGGCACGAAGTCGACCGCCTGGTGATAGCGCTCAAGGCTCTGCCTCGCGCCGCCGATACCGGCGAGATACTCATGCCCGGCGAACGCGGCGGACGAACCTTCGAGCAGCGCATGCGCGAGGGCATCCCTCTGCCGCGCGCCGTGCACGACGAGCTTCAGGCGCTCGCGGACCGCCTCGGCGTGACGCGGCTCGCTCTGGCCGGTTGATATACTGCGTGAGCTGAAGAGCGAAGGATCATGGCGACGAAATCCAGGACCAAGACCCGCCGCGGCGAGCTTGCGCGCGGCTATCCCGACCTCCATGAGCATCTCAAGGCCCTCGATCGCGCGGGCCTCCTCGTAACGGTCGAACGGCCGATCAACAAGGACACGGAGATGCATCCCCTGGTGCGCTGGCAGTTCCGCGGCGGCATCGAGGAGCCGGACCGCAAGGCGTTTCTCTTCAACCGCGTCGTCGACAGCAAGAAGCGCAAGTACGACATCGCGGTCGTCGTCGGTGCTCTCGCCGCGAGCCGCGAGATCTACCGCATCGGCATGGGCTGCCCGCTCGACAAGATCAGCGAGACCTGGACGCGGGCGGTGGCGAAGCCGATCGCGCCTAGGATCGTGGAGAACGCGCCCTGCCACGAGATCGTGATCGAAGGCGACGAGCTGGATAGGCCGGGGAGAGGCCTCGACGCGCTGCCCATCCCGATTTCGACGCCCGGCTGGGACATCGCACCCTTCACGACGCTATCGCAATACATCACCAAGGACCCGGACAGCGGCGTGCAGAACATGGGCATCTACCGGGGACAGGTCAAGGCGCGGCGGCGCCTGGGAATGAATCCTTCGCTCGAGCTTCGGCCGGGGATCTACACGCACTGGGAGAAGATGAAAGCCCGGGGCAAGAGGCTGCCTGCGGCGGTCATCCTCGGCGCGCCGCCCTGCGTGGCGTTCACGTCGGCGCAAAAGGTGCCCGAGTCGCTCGACGAGCTGCATGTTGCCGGGGGCCTGGTGGGCTCGCCGATCAACGTGGTGAAGGCGAAGACCGTCGACCTGCTCGTTCCCGCGGAAGCGGAGATCGTCGTCGAAGGGTATATCGACACCGAGTACCTCGAACCCGAGGCGCCGTTCGGCGAGTCGCACGGCCACGTGAACCTGCAGGAGTACAACGCGTACATGGAGGTCACCTGCATCACGCGGCGCAGGGACGCGATCCTGACCTCCATCATCTCGCAGGTGACTCCGAGCGAGTCGAGCCTCATCAAGCGCGTCGCCCTGGAGCCGCTCTTCACGCAGCACCTGCGCAGCACACTCGGCATCCAGGGCGTGAAGCGCGTATCGATGCACGAACCGCTCACCAACCTGCGCAAGGTCGTGGTGCTCGTCATGGAAAGGAAGACCCCGCCCACGGAGGTCTGGCGCGCGCTCTACGGCGCCGCGTCGTGGAACCGCGCCGCGGGGAAATACGTCGTCGCCGTGAACGACGACATCGATCCGGACAACGCGGACGCGCTGCTGTGGGCCATGTCCTACCGCGCCAATCCGGCGCTCGATCTGCAGGTGCTCCACCACCGCGACCAGGGGCACGGGCCCCGCAGCAAGCGCAACGACGGCGAGGACGCCTCGGTGCTGATCGACGCGACCATGAAGGAAGACTTTCCACCGATCTCGCTGCCCAAGCGCGAGTACATGGAGGCCGCCCGCGCGATCTGGGAGGAGTTGGGGCTGCCCAAGCTCAAGCCCGAGTCGCCGTGGTTCGGCTACTCGCTCGGCGAGTGGTCCGACGAGCTGGAGCAGGCAGCCGAGCTCGCCGTAAAGGGCGATTACTTCAAGACGGGCGAGATGCTAGTCAAGCGCCGCCGCAAGGACGTGAAGATGAACACCGAGGTTCGCGACCTGAAGGACGCGAAAAAGGGCTAGCGCCGCGCTATTTCATCTTCATCGGAGTCACCTTTCGGTGAATCCGAGGTGGACGGTCATACGTTTGCTGGTGTCCGTCGCGGCACTTCCCGCCACCGCCCTACGGGCAGATCACTTCTTCACGATGCCGCTCCGCGGGCAGCAGGAGAGTCCAGACGCGGGGAAGTCATCCGGCTCTGTTCAATCTCTCGGAATACCTTTCCTGCAAATACGACTGGAGCAGGCCAGCTCCCCTCTTGTCGATCCCGACGATCTTCGTGCCCATGCGCGCTTCGGCGGCATGTTTCACCTCGAGCTTGCACACGAGATTTTTTTCCGGGTATAGCTGGCACCTGAATAGAAGGGGCTGCCCCACCGAAAGCTTCTTCACGCAGATGATCGACAAGCCGTGATCGCTCATCTCCATCACCACGCAGGGGAACCAGGAGGTGTCCCCAACCTTCAACGACCCTTTCTGGCTGACCGCAATACGCGCTTCGGCGCGCATCTCTCGTCTCATCGGGCGCACTCCTCTGTCGGCACGGCGGCAGCTATGCCAACGTCATTATATCCAGACTGAAACGGATGGGAAGCATGCGTGGACATCCGCGGGCGACACCATGGCGTCTACGCGCAACACCCGAGCTTGCAGGGAATTACAGTACTTGTTTGTTTTCGTGGTGCCAGGTGGAGGACTCGAACCTCCGACCAACTGATTACAAATCAGCTGCTCTACCAACTGAGCTAACCCGGCGCCGGGCCATTATACGGCCCTGACTCTTACTTGATGCGTCTCAGGGCGGGCTTGCTGGGTTTCGGAGGGTCTTTCGGATCGGACGCGGTGGCTTCCGTCTCGGCCGCCTTCTCGCGTTCGAACGACATGCCGTGACCGGTCTCGCGGGCGTAGATCGCGATGACCGTGCCCACCGGGATGACGAGATCCTTCGCGACACCCGAGAACCGCGCTGAGCACTCGATGACGTCGTTTCCCATCTTCAGGCGGCTCGCCGCGAGCGGGCCGATGTTGAGCACGATCTCGCCGTCGTGTACATGCTCCATCGGCACGCGGGTCCGGGCGTCGACGGCTACCGAGATCTGGGGCGTATAGCCGTTGTCGACGCACCATTCGTACACGGCGCGCAGCAGATACGGCTTGGTCGACGTGGGCTCGCCCGTGGAGCTCACTTGCGCATCACCTTTTCCGAGGGCGTCAGTGCCTCGATGAACGCCGGCCGAGAGAAAAGGCGCTCGCCGTATTTCATTAGCGGTGCCGCCGCCTTCGGAAGCAATATCCCGTAGTAGTCCAGCCGCCACAGCAGCGGGCTGATGGCCACATCGAGCATGGAGAACTCGTCACCGAGCATGTACTTCTGCTTGGTGAAGACCGGGGCCATCTGGGTGAGCTGGTCGGCGACGTGCTGGCGAGCGCGGTCCTGCTGCTTCTGGTTGCCGTTCTCCAGCGCCTCGATGTGGTCGAAGAGCTCCTTCTCGAACTGGAACAGGAAAAGCCGCGCCCGCGCGCGCATCACGGGGTCAGCGGGCATGAGCTGCGGGTGCGGGAAGCGCTCGTCGATATACTCGTTGATGATATTCGCCTCGTAGAGGATCAGGTCGCGCTCGACCAGCACCGGCAGCCTGTTGTAAGGATTCATCACGGCGATGTCTTCGGGCTTGTTGTACATGTCGACATCGATGATCTGAAAGTCCATTCCCTTTTCGTAGAGCACGATGCGGCAGCGCTGCGAGAACGGGTCGGTGGTTCCTGAGTAGAGATTCATCATGATGGCTTACCTGATCGGGAGGATCGCAGATGAAAAAGGCGCGGACGCCTTGCGCCCGCGCCCTTGGGACGGCATTCCCTTTAGTGCACGTCCTTCCAGAATTCCTTATAGAGAAAATATGTGAGCCCGGCCAAGGCCAGGAGCACGAGAAAAACGACGTACCCGTATTGCTTGCGCTCGAGCTGGTTCGGCTCCGCCATCCAGGTCATGTAATTGACTAGATCGCGCACAAGGAGGTCGTACTCGAGCTGCGACAGCGACCCCGGAGTCTCTGTCCTGATCGTCTTCAGCACGAAGCGATCGCCGCCCTTCCCCGCCTGCTCCGGCGTGAGGACGTCGATCTTCCACGCGTTCTTCTCCTGCCTCGCTATCCCCTCTGCCTGCTCGAGGGTCTTGAACTTCTTCTCGACCTGCACCTGCTGGCCGGAGAGCGTCCACAGGGCATGAGGCATCGCGACCCGCTCGTAGATCATGTTGTTCCAGCCGGTCGCCGACTCCGGATCCCGATAGAAGCTCCGCAGGTACGTATACAGCCAGTCCGCCCCGCGGGCGCGGGCGATCACCGACAGATCCGGCGGGACGGCGTTCAGCCATTCCTTGGCGTCCTTCCGGGTGAGCGCCACGTTCATGAGCTCGCCGACCTTGTCCGCTGTGAAGAGGAGGTTGTCCCTGATCTGTTGCTCGGTGAGCCCGATCTCCTCGAGCTTGAGGTAGCGCATCGAGCCGGCGGGGTGGCAGTTCAGGCAGTAGTTGACGAAGGTGCGGGCGCCCGATTGCAGACTCGCCACGTCGCGCAGATCGATCGGCGCGGTGTCGAGCCTGACTGACTCCTCTTGCGCCGTTGCGAGCGGCGCGGCGAGAGCGAGCAGGAGAGCGAGCGTTCTCATTTGCCGGTCACCCTTTGCGGCTCGGGCTGGCACTTGTCGATCTTCGACCACCAGGGCATAAGGAGGAAGAATGCAAAATAGACCGCGGTGCCGACCTGCGCTGCGATCGTGCGCTCGCTCGTGACGGCCAGCGTCCCGAGATAACCCAGCACGAAAAAGGCGACCACGAACATGGCGAGCGCCGCCTTGGTTATCGGCCCCTTGTAACGGATCGACTTGACCGGGGAGCGGTCCAGCCAGGGCAGCAGGAAGAAGATCGCGACCGAAACGCCCATGAGCACGACGCCCCAGACTTTGGCGTCGAGCGTGAAGAACCCGACAAGCAATATGATCGCGATGGCCGCGACGACCGTCCTCAGCACGATGTTCTTGACGCTCCAGATGATCAGGCCGGCGAAAGCAACGACACCCGGCGTCAGCACCCAGAGCACGAATTCATCGGTGGTCGCGCGCAGGATCGAGTAGAACGGCGTGAAGTACCACACCGGGGCGATGTGCGGAGGCGTCTTCAGCGGGTCGGCCGCGATGAAGTTGTTCGCCTCGAGGAAGTAGCCGCCGCCCTCCGGAGCGAAGAACACCACGACCGCGAAGACGACGAGGAACACCGCCACGCCGAAGGTGTCCTTCACCGTGTAGTACGGATGGAAGGGAACGCTGTCGAGCGGCACGCCGGTCTTGGGGTCCGTGACGCTCTTGATCTCGCAGCCGTCGGGATTGTTCGAGCCGACTTCGTGCAGCGCGAGCAGGTGCGCGACGACCAGTGCGAGCAGTAGCAGCGGCACCGCGATCACGTGGAAGGCGAAGAAGCGGTTCAGCGTGGCGTCGGACACCACGTAGTCCCCGCGAATCCAGATCGCGAGGTCGGGCCCGATCCAGGGAATCGCCCCGAACAGATTCACGATCACCTGCGCGCCCCAGTACGACATCTGGCCCCAGGGAAGCAGGTAGCCGAAGAACGCCTCCGCCATCAGGCAGAGGAAGATGAGCATCCCGAAGATCCACAGGAGCTCGCGCGGCTTGCGGTAGGAGCCGTACAGCAGCCCCCGGAACATGTGCAGGTAGACGCAGATGAAGAAGAACGACGCCCCGGTGGAGTGCATGTAGCGGATCCACCAGCCCGCGGGCACCTCGCGCATGATGTACTCGACCGAGGCGAACGCCTGCGCAGCGTCCGGCTTGTAGCTCATGGTGAGGAAGATGCCGGTGACGATCTGGAGCACCAGCACGAAGAGCGCGAGCGAGCCGAAGTAGTACCAGAAGTTGAAGTTCTTCGGTGCGTGATACTCGGAAAGGTGCTCGCGCCACGTCGCCATCAGCGGGAAGCGCTGATCGATCCAGGTGAGCAGGCCGTTGAGCGGGCCTGCTCCGGTCACCGCCTGCTTCTCGGCTGCTGCCATGGGCTAGGCCTCTTTCTTGTCCACGCCGATGATGATCCTGCCGTCCGACAGGAACTCGTAGGGGGGTACCCTGAGGTTGTCGGGCGCGGGCTTGTTCTTGTAGACGCGGCCGGCGAGGTCGTACAGCGACCCGTGGCACGGGCAGTAGAAGCCGCCGTTCCAGTCCTGCGCGAATTGCTCGTTGCCGGGCTGCAACTTGTCGACCGGCGTGCATCCGAGGTGGGTGCATATTCCAACTACCACGAGATACTCCGGCTTGATCGACCTGTATTCGTTTCGCGCATAGACCGGCGTGAGTTCGTCCGGCTTGCGCTTGCTCTGAGGGTCCGCCACCTTGTCATCGTCTTTCTTCACGTCTGACAGCATCTCTGGGGTGCGATGCAGGATCCACACAGGCTGGCCCCGCCACTCGACGGTCATCTTCTCGCCCGGAGCAAGCTGGCTGATGTCGGCCTCGACCGGCGCACCCAGCGCTTTGGCGCGATCCGAGGGAAGCATCGAGGCTGCAAAGGGAACGGCGGCGGCGACGGCGGCAGCGCCACCGGCGCAGGCGCTGGCGATGACCAGCGTGCGGCGGCTGCGGCTGATTTCCGCGTTGTCACTCATGGAGAAATCCTTGCGAGAGAAGACATTATCGAGAGGAGCGCATTATACAGAATGCGCTCAGCCGGACCAAATTTTCGACGCTAATGCTTTGATTCGGAGAGCGAATTCTGGGCGCCGCCCGGGGCAGGCAGGCGTCAGGCGACGATTTGCGCAATAATCGCGGCAACAGGGAGTCCAGGTTACCGCCACGCATCCCGCCGACGGCCGCCCCGGACATCAGCGGTCAGGATTTTCCGAAGCAACGCATGCGCAATCTTTGGCTTATCTTTGCCCAGGCGGCGACGGTCGCCGTCGGCGTGCTGTTCGTGCTGACGACGCTCAAGCCGGAGTGGCTCAGCCGCCTTTCCTCGGGGCCGCAGGTCGTCGAGTTGCGGCAGGCCGCTTCGCCGGCATCGCTGCCCGCGCGCGCGAACTCCTACAGCGACGCGGTGAGGAGGGCCGTCCCTGCGGTCGTCAACATCTTCACCAGCAAGGAGATAAAAGCGCAGCGCCATCCGTTTCTCGACGACCCGCTGTTCAGGCATTTCTTCGGCGACCGGCTGGAGCCGGAGTCGCGACGCGCATTCAGCCTTGGGTCGGGCGTCATCGTCAGTCCCAAGGGCTACATCCTCACCAATCACCATGTCGTCGAGGCGGCGGACGAGATCGAAGTCGCGCTGGTCGATGGCAAGAAGCTCAAGGCACGCGCCGTGGGTTCGGATCCCGAGTCCGATATAGCGGTGCTGCAGCTCGAAGGCGGGACGGTTCCGGCCATCACCTTCGGAGACGCCGACGCCCTGCGCGTCGGTGACGTCGTCCTCGCAATCGGGAATCCGTTCGGCGTGGGCCAGACCGTGACGATGGGCATCGTTTCGGCGCTGGGACGCAGCCAGCTCGGAATCAACACCTTCGAAAATTTCATCCAGACCGACGCCGCCATCAACCCCGGCAACTCCGGCGGTGCGCTGATAGACACGGCGGGCAACTTGGTGGGAATCAACACCGCGATCTTCTCCCCTTCCGGCGGCTCCCTCGGCATCGGCTTCGCGATTCCGGCGTCGAGCGCCAAGCAGATCATGGAGCAGATCATCGAAACCGGCACAGTCACGCGTGGCTGGATCGGCATCGAAGCCCAGGAGATCACGCCGGAGATCGCCGACTCGTTCAGGCTCTCCTCGACCAGCGGTGTGCTCATCGCCGACGTGCGGCGCGGCGAGCCCGCGGACAAGGCGGGGCTGAAGGCCGGGGATATTCTGCTGGCGATCAATGGGAAGCCGGTCAAGGACTCGGCTTCGATGCTCAATCTCGTCGCCGCCCTCGTCCCGGGCAATTCCGCGTCGATTCAGTACAGGCGGGACAACAAGGACAGCGAGGTGCAGGTCACGGTCGGCAAGCGTCCGCCGCAGCAGCGACGGCGGCGCTGAGAGCGCCGCGCGGCTATTTCTGGCCCGCCTGCGTCTGCTCGAGGTCTTTTTCGGCCGTGGGCGAGCGCCCGACGACTCGGGCGGCCACGATGCCCAGCTCGTAGAGAAACCACAGCGGCACCGCGAGCATCACCTGGGAAATCACATCCGGCGGCGTGAACACCGCGCCGATGACGAACGCTCCGACGATCACGTACGGCCGGATCTCCTTGAGTTTTTCCACTGAAACCACGCCGACGCGCACGAGGAGGATGACCACGACAGGAACCTCAAAGGTGACGCCGAAAGCGACGAACGTGGTGAGCACAAAGGAAAGGTACTTGTCGATGTCGGTCATCCACGCGACACCTTCGGGCGCGATCGAGGCCATGAACTTGAACACCACCGGAAACACCAGGAAATACGCGAATGCCATGCCGGCGAGGAACAGGGCCGAGCTTGCGATCACCAGCGGCAGCACCAGCCGCTTCTCGTGCATGTACAGGCCCGGAGCGACGAACGCCCACACCTGATAGAGGACATAGGGCAAGGCGATGATGAAAGCGACCAGGAAAGCCACCTTGACCGGCACGAGAAACACGCCGACTACATCGGTCGCGATCATTTGCCCGCCGGCCGGGAGCGCCGCGATCAGCGGCTTGGCGAGCTCCGCGTAGAGATCGCGCGCCCAGGGGAAAAGGCACAGGAACACCACGATCACGGCGAGGATCGCCCGCAGGAGCCGGTCGCGGAGCTCGACCAGGTGGGAGATGAACGTGTCCTGCGCGGTCATCCTGGGCCCGGGCGCCTCAAGCCGGAGTCTTCTCCGAGGGCGAAGGCGCGCCCGGCGGCACAGGAGCCTGCTCCTGCGGCGGGGCCGAGGCAGGCGCCTTCGGGTCCTGCGCCAGCGCGTTCAGCTCGCTCTCGGTCTTCGCGACCTCGCTCTGCACCGTGTTGACCGTGGCGCTGACGCTGCTCTCGAAGCCGCGCGCCGCATCCTCGAACGTCGTCTTGAACTTGCGCAGCTCTTCCAGCTCGATCTCGCGGTTGATATCCGCCTTGACGTCGTTCACGTAGCGCTGCAGGCGGCCGAACAGGTGCCCCATGGTGCGCGCCACGCGCGGCAGCCGCTCGGGGCCTATCACGATGAGCGCCACCACGGCGATCACCATCAGCTCGGAGAATCCGACGTCGAACACGTTGGTTGAACCTTCACTGCCGGGACGCGCCCGGCGCGGTGATGGAGGCGCCGACCCTCAGGTCTTCGCCTTGTCCTTGATCTCGCCTTCGATGGTGCGGCCGCTGAGCTGCGATTGCGCTGCGCCGCCGCCTTCCTTCTCGGCCGCCGATTCCTTCATGCCGTCCTTGAATCCGCGCACCGCGCCGCCGAGGTCGGCGCCGATGTTGCGGAGCTTCTTCGTGCCGAACACGAGCAGGACGATCAGCAGCACGACCAGCCAGTGCCAGATGCTCCAAGTACCCATGGCTTGTCCTTTCAATTGCGTTTCAGCATCGGGCCCAAGACCTCCGGACCGCCGATGACGTGTACGTGCAAATGATACACCTCCTGACGGCCCACACGCCCCGAGTTGATGATGACGCGAAAGCCGTCCGTCGAGCCCTGCTCCCGCGCCAGCAGCGGGACCGTTGCGAGTATCTTGCCGAGAATGCCCGCGTGGCTCGCGTCGCAATCGGCGAGAGAAGCGATGTGCTGCTTGGGGATGATCATGAAGTGAACCGGGGCGAGCGGGTGGATATCGTGGAAGGCGAGGATGTCCCCGTCCTCGTAGACCTTCGTGCTGGGAATCTCGCCGCGCACGATCTTGCAGAAGATGCAGTCCGGCGCCGCCATTTACTTCCGCTCCGTCTTCGCGCGCTTCGTGTCGGCGCGGGCCGCCTTCTCGTCGATACCGGAAATGCCCTCGCGCCGGCGAAGCTCGGCGAGCACGTCCGCCGGCCGTAGCCCGAACTGCGCCAGCATGATCAGGCAGTGGAACCACAGGTCCGCGGTCTCTCCGACGATGCGCAGCCGGTCGCCGTCCTTGGCGGCCATCACTGTCTCGGTCGCCTCTTCCCCGACCTTCTTCAGGATGGCGTCGGGCCCGCGCGCGAAAAGACGCGAAACATAGGACTTGTCCGGATCCCCCGACTTGCGCGATTCGACGACATCGGCCAGCCTCTCGAGTATGTCGCTCATCGCGCGTAGATCTCCTTGGGATCCTTGAGCACCGGCTCGATCTCCACCCAGAGCCCGTTCTCCAGCTTCCGGAAGAAGCAACTGTGCCGCCCCGTGTGGCAGGCGATGCCCCCGCCCTGCTCCACCTTCAGCAGCACCACGTCCTCGTCGCAGTCGAGCCTGACCTCGCGCACTCTCTGCACGAACCCGGACTGCTCGCCCTTCTTCCACAGGCGCTTGCGAGAGCGCGACCAGTAGTGGGCCTCGCCCGTCGCTACCGTCCTGGCGAGCGACTCGCGGTTCATCCACGCGAGCGTCAGCACGTCGTTGGTCGACGCTTCCTGCGCGATCGCCGGGACAAGACCCTGCTCGTCCCATTTCACCTTGTCCAGCCAGCTCTCCATTGCATCCGCCGCTCTCAAAGCCTGACCTCGATTCCCTGCCTCGCCATGTGCTCCTTGGCCTCGCGCACGGTGAATTCGCCGAAGTGAAAAATGCTCGCGGCGAGAACCGCGTCGGCGTGCCCTTCGAGCACGCCTTCGGCGAGGTGCTCCAGCGCGCCCACGCCGCCGCTCGCGATCACCGGAACGTCGACGGCGTCGGCCACGGACCGCGTCAACGCCAGGTCGAAACCCGCCCGCGTACCGTCCCGGTCCATGCTGGTGAGCAGGATCTCGCCTGCGCCCAGCTTTTGCATTCTACGCGCCCAGTCAACCGCATCCAATCCCGTCGGCCTGCGCCCGCCGTGGGTGAATACTTCCCACCCGCCGCCGGAGCGCTTGGCGTCGATAGCGACCACGATGCATTGCGCTCCATAGCGACCGGATGCGGCGGCGACGAGCTGCGGGTTCTGAACGGCGGCGGTGTTGATCGAGACCTTGTCGGCGCCGGCGTTCAGCAGGCGCCTCACATCCTCGACCCTGCGAACGCCGCCTCCGACAGTGAGGGGGATGAAGACCTGCGCAGCAACGCTCTCGACCACGGGGAGGATGAGGTCGCGCTCGTCCGAGCTCGCCGTGATATCGAGGAAGGTGAGCTCGTCGGCGCCCTGCTCGTTGTAGCGCCGCGCGATCTCGACGGGGTCGCCGGCGTCGCGCAGCCCGACGAAGTTGACTCCCTTGACCACGCGGCCCCGATCGACATCCAAGCAGGGGATGATGCGCTTGGCGAGGGCCATCGGGAGAGGATCAGTCCTTCGTCTTTCCCAGCTTGTCGGCCTCCGCCTGGGCTTTCCTGAAGTCGAGCGTTCCCTGATAGATCGCCCGGCCCGTGATCACCGCGCTGATCCCTTCGGATTCGATCTTGCACAGCGCCCGGATGTCGTCGAGGCTCGTGAGACCTCCGCTTGCGATCACGGGAACGCGCAGCTGGCGCGCGAGCTTGAGAGTGGCGTCGACGTTGACGCCGGTGAGCATGCCGTCGCGCCCGATGTCGGTGTAGATCACGGACTCGACACCGTAGTCCTGGAATTTCTTCGCGAGGTCGACGACGTCGTGCCCCGTCATCTTGGACCAGCCCTCCACGGCCACCTTGCCGTCCTTCGCGTCGAGCGCGACGATGATGTGCCCGCCGAAGGCCGTGCTCGCGTCCTGCAGGAATCCCGGATTCTTGACGGCCGCGGTGCCGATGATGATGTACCCGACCCCGAGATCGAGGTAGTGCTCTATCGTGTCGAGGTCGCGGATGCCCCCGCCCAGCTGCACCGGCAGCCCGTCGCCCGTTTCCTTGAGGATCTCGCGGATGATCGCTTCGTGCTTGGGCTTGCCCGCCGCCGCCCCGTTCAGGTCGATCACGTGCAGGCGGCGCGCGCCCTCGGACCTCCAGTGCTTGGCCATGGCGACAGGGTCTTCGGAGTACACCGTCGACTCGTTCATCTTTCCCTGCTTAAGTCGGACGCAGTGCCCGTCCTTGATGTCAAGCGCCGGAATGATCAGCATTGAGTCGGAAAAAGCTCAAGTCCCGGGGACGGGACCGACGGTGGACGGATTCAGGGATTCCAGTTGAGGAAGTTGGCGAGTAGCCGCAGGCCTGCAGTATCGCTTTTTTCTGGATGGAACTGTACCGCGAAAATATTATCGCGCGCCACCGCGCACGTAAAGGGGACGCCGTATTCGGTCCTTCCTTGCACCAGCCCCGCCTCCCCGGCCTCCGGAAAGTAGCTGTGCACGAAATAGAACCGGCTGCCGTCCTCGATGCCCGTCCACAGGACGTGCCCGGCCTGCTCGACGCGATTCCAGCCCATGTGCGGAACCTTGAGCCTGCGGCCCTCGGAATCGACCATGGCCGATTCCGGAAACCGGCGCACCGAGCCCGGCAGCAGGGCGAGCCCGTCGACTCCGCCTTCGTCGCTCCGCTCGAACAGCATCTGGAGCCCGATGCAGATTCCCAGGAACGGACGCTTGCGGGCGGCGTCGACGATTGCAGGCCGCAGTCCGCGGGCGTCCATCTCGCGCATGCAATCGGGCATGGCTCCCTGGCCGGGGAACACGACGCGGTCCGCGCCCGACACGCGCGCGGGGTCGGACGTCACCTCTACGCGCGCATTCGGGGCGACGCGCTCCACCGCCTTGGAGACGGAGTGGAGGTTGCCCATCCCGTAGTCGACGACTGCGACGCGCATCGCGAGTAGTGCCAAGGCCCCTAGAGCGTCCCCTTGGTGGACGGAATGGCGTCGGCCGAACGCGGGTCGGCCTCGAGCGCCATGCGCAACGCCCGCGCAAACGCCTTGAAGATAGTTTCGCACTGATGGTGCGCGTTGTCGCCGCGCAGGTTGTCGATGTGCAGCGTCACCTGCGCGTGGTTCGCAAATCCCTGGAAGAACTCGTGCACGAGGTCGACGTCGAAATCGCCGATCAGCGCGCGCCTGAACTGCACGTGGTACTCGAGCCCGGGCCTCCCGGAAAAATCGATCACCACCCTCGACAGGGCCTCGTCGAGCGGAACGTAGGCGTGGCCGTAGCGCCTTATGCCCTTCTTGTCGCCGACCGCGCGCGCAATCGCCTGGCCCAGCGTGATGCCGATGTCCTCGACCGTATGGTGGGCATCGACGTGCAGGTCGCCCTTCGCCCGTATGTCCAGGTCGAGCATGCCGTGCCGAGCGACCTGGTCGAGCATGTGGTCGAGGAAGGGGATGCCGGTAGCGAGAGAGGCGCGGCCGGCGCCGTCGACGTTGACGGACAGCGCGATCTGCGTTTCGGCGGTCTTGCGGTCTGCGTTGGCGGCGCGCGTTGACATTGCAGCGAGCTTCAGGCGGATAGCCTACACGAAATCAGCGCCCGGCGAGCGACTCGGCGAAGGCCGAGAGACAGCGCCGGTTCTCTTCTGTAGTTCCGACGGTGAGCCGGACGCACCCATCCAGGAGCGGGACGCCGGTATCCAGGTTCTTGACGAGCACGCCCCGCCGCCGCATGCCTTCGAACACCCGTGCGGCGTCGGGGACGCGCACCAGGATGAAGTTCGCGTCGCTCGGGAAGACCGTCACGCCGCGAAGCTTGCGCAGCTCGGCGTCGAGACGATCCCGCTCCTCGACGATGCTCCTCGCCTGCGCGTCGAGCACGTCGTGGTGCGCGAGGATCCGCTCAGCGACGGCGTGCGTGAGCGAGTTCACGTTGTAGGGCGAGCGCACCTTGTCGAACTCGCGTATCCACTCCGGCCGCCCCACGGCGTATCCGAGTCGAATTCCCGCGAGCCCCAGCTTCGAGAGCGTGCGCATGACGATCAGATTGGGAAACTCCGGGAGACGCGCCATGAAGGACTTGCGCGCGAACGCGTGGTAGGCCTCGTCGATCACGACCAGGCCCGGCGCGGCGGCGATGATGCGGACGATCGACTCCTCATCGAAGAGATTGCCGCTCGGATTGTTCGGATAGGCGATGAACACGGCGGCAGGGCGGTGGCGCTCCATGGCTTCGAGGAAGGACTGGGCGTCGAGAGTGAAATCGGGACGCAACAGCACGCCGACGTATTCCATTCCGGCGAGGGCTGCGTAGACGCTGAACATGACGAAGCTCGGGCGCGGAGCGAGCGCAGTGGCCCCGCGCCGCGCGACGCTCTGGACGATGATGTGGATGATCTCGTCGGAGCCGTTGCCGAGGAGCACGTCGAGCTCCGGGCCTATTCCCATGGTCTCGCGCAGCCGACGCACCAGCGCCGGCGCGGTCGGATCGGGATAGCGGTTCATCGCCACCCGCGACAGGGCGTCCGCGATCTCGCGCTGAAGCGCGGCGGGCAGGCCGTACGGATTCTCCATCGCGTCGAGCTTCACTAGGCCGTCGGCCTGCGCGACCGCGTAGGGCCTCATCGCGCGCACCTCGTCGCGGATGATCTCTTCGGGTCCTGCGCTCACCGCCCGGCCTTGGTCTTCTCTTGCAGCCTGAGCCGGGCCGAGCGGGCGTGCGCCTGCAGTCCCTCTCCTTCGGCGATCGCGGCGGCGATCCTGCCGAGCTTCTGCGCGCCCTTGCGCGAAACCGCGATCACGCTCGAGCGCTTCTGAAAGTCGTAGACGCCGAGGGGCGAGGAGAAGCGCGCCGTGCGCGAGGTCGGCAGCACGTGGTTCGGCCCTGCGCAGTAGTCGCCGAGCGCCTCGGAGGCATATCGGCCGAGGAATATCGCCCCAGCGTGCCGGATCTTCGCGAGCCACTTCTTCGGGTCGGCGACCGACAGCTCCAGGTGCTCCGGTGCGATCCGGTTGGCGATCTCGCAGGCCTCATTCAGGTTCTTCGCCTGAATGAGCGCCCCGCGGCGCCGCAGCGCCACGCTGATGATGTCCCGCCGCGGCAGATCCGCGAGCAGGCTGCCGATGCTCCGCTCTACCCGATCGATGAAGCCGCCGTCCGGGGAAACCAGCACGGCCTGCGAGGTTTCGGCGTGCTCTGCCTGGGAGAAGAGATCCATGGCGATCCAGTCCGGGTCGGTGCTGCCGTCGCAGATCACCAGTATCTCGGTTGGCCCGGAAATCATGTCGATCCCGACCGTGCCGAAGACCCTGCGCTTCGCCTCCGTGACGTAGGCGTTCCCCGGCCCCACGATCTTGTCCACTTGGGGAATGGTCTGCGTGCCGTAGGCGAGCGCCGCGACAGCTTGGGCGCCGCCGATCGCGAAAACGCGGTCGACTCCGACGATCGCCGCCGCCGCGAGCACGAGCGCGTTGCGCTCGCCGCGGGGCGTGGGCACGCACATGATGAGCTCGCGCACGCCGGCGATCTTCGCGGGAATGGCGTTCATGAGCACCGACGATGGGTACGCCGCCTTGCCTCCCGGCACATACAGCCCGACGCGATCGAGGGGTGTGACGCGCTGGCCTAGCGTCGTGCCGTCGGCCTCGGTGTACTGCCACGATTTCGCGAGCTGCTTCCGGTGGTACTTGCGCACGCGTGCCGAAGCCTGCTCGAGCGCGTCGCGCTGCGCGCGAGGGAGCCCCGCAAGCGCCCGCTTGAGCGCGGCCGCAGGAAGCTCGAGCTCCGACAGGCGCTTCGCGCTCACGCCGTCGTACTTCGCGGTGTAGTGCAGCACGGCCTCGTCGCCTCGCGCACGCACGTCGGCGAGAATCTCGCCGACCCGGACCTCGACTTCCCTGTCCAGGGTCGAGTCGAGCGCCGTCAGCGCCTCGAGCCGTTCACCGAAGTCGCGCTGCGCCGTGGAAAGCCGCTCGATCTCAGGCATGGGCGCCGGCCGCCTTGGCGAACGTGTCGAGCAGCGGCTGGATCGCGTCGCGCTGGAGCTTCAGTGCCGCCTGGTTGACGATCAGGCGGGCGCTGATGGGACGTATGTCCTCGACCGCGCGCAGGCGGTTGGCCCGCAAGGTGCTGCCCGTTGCCACCAGGTCGACGATCGCGTCGGCCAGCCCGAGCAGGGGCGCGAGCTCCATCGAGCCGTTGAGCTTGATGAGATCGACGTGAACGCCCTTCGCCGCGAAGTGCTCGCGCGCCGTGTGCATGTACTTGGTCGCGACGCGCAGGCGTGCCCCGCGGCGCACCGCGCCCGCGTAGTCGAAACCCTCCGGGACGGCGACCACCATGCGGCAGGCCGCGATGCGGAGGTCGAGCGGCTGGTACAGCCCCTCGCCCCCGTGCTCGAGAAGCACGTCCTTGCCGGCGACGCCGAGTTCGGCGGCGCCGTGCTGCACGTAGGTCGGGACGTCGGATGCGCGCACGATGAGAAGCCGCAGGTCGCGGCGGCTGGTGCGCAGGACCAGCTTGCGCGAGCCCTCCGGATCGTCGAGTGCGCGAATCCCTGCGGCCGCGAGCAGCGGCACGGTCTCGTCGAAAATCCGGCCTTTGGACAAGGCGAGGGTGATCACTGGCGGCACCGTCCGAGTAAAGCGCGGATTTTACAGGAAAATTTTGAGCGTCAGTGCACGCCTCAGTGCACGCGCCTGATGCGTGCGCCGAGCTGAGCGAGCTTCTCCTCGATACACTCGTAGCCGCGGTCGAGGTGATAGATGCGGTCGATGCGCGTCTCACCCTCGGCGACAAGGCCTGCGATGACCAGGCTCGCCGAGGCGCGCAGGTCCGTCGCCATCACCGTCGCGCCCTGGAGCCTCGCGACGCCGCGCACCACTGCGGTGTTGCCGGAGATCTCGATGTCCGCGCCCAGCCGCTGCATCTCGAGCGCGTGCATGAAGCGGTTTTCGAAAATCGTCTCGGTGATCACTCCCGTGCCCTGCGCAATCGTGTCGACGGCCATCAATTGGGCCTGCATGTCGGTGGGAAACGCCGGGTAGGGCGCGGTGCGCACGTTCACGCCCCTGGGGCGTCCCCGCATCGTGAGCGAGATCGAGCCGTCCTCCGTGCGAACCTCGGCGCCCGACTCGCGCAGCTTCTCCAGGACGGCCTCGAGCGTGCCCGGGTTCGTCCCGTGCAGCGTGACGCTCCCGCCTGTCGCCGCCGCGGCCGCGAGAAACGTGCCGGTCTCGATGCGGTCGGCCATGATGCGATGGCTCGCCCCATGCAGCCGCTCGACGCCCTCGATCGTGATCACGTCGCTACCGGCCCCCTTGATTTTCGCGCCCATCGCAGAAAGGCACTGCGCCAGATCGACCACTTCGGGCTCGCGCGCGGCGTTCTCGATCACCGTCGCCCCCTCGGCCAGGCTTGCCGCCATCATCAGGTTCTCGGTGCCGGTGACGGTGACGAGGTCCATGACGAGGCGAGCTCCTCGAAGCCGTTTCGCCCTTGCGGAGATATAGCCCTGCTCAACCGAGATCTCGGCGCCGAGCGCTTCAAGCCCCTTGATATGGAGGTCCACGGGGCGGGTCCCGATCGCGCAGCCCCCGGGCAGCGAGACGCGGGCCCGGCCGCAGCGAGCGATTAGGGGCCCGAGCACGAGAACGGAGGCGCGCATGGTCTTCACCAGATCGTAGGGCGCGACCGGCTCGGACAGGCGCGCGGCGCGCAGCGATAACCCCAGCCTGTCGTCAAGGGAAACCTCCACGCCC
The DNA here is from genome assembly GCA_035499735.1 of Burkholderiales bacterium. GTDB lineage: Bacteria > Pseudomonadota > Gammaproteobacteria > Burkholderiales > SG8-39 > VBDM01. The sequence continues at coordinate 74,183 of DATJYC010000070.1, read as the reverse complement.
ATCTGCGAGAGCAGACGCACCATGGTGCTCACGTCGCGCAGGTGCGGCACGTTGGAGAGAGTGAGATCCTCAGCGGTCAGCAGCGCCGCGCACATGAGCGGCAGCGCTGCGTTCTTTGCCCCCGAGACGCGCACGTCGCCCGCCAGCGGTACGCCGCCCTGAATCACCAGCTTATCCACCGGCGGCTTCCTCCGGGGTGAGCGTGCGCATCGACAGCGCGTGGACTTCCGCGCGCATGCGCTCGCCGAGCGCTGCATACACGAGCTGGTGGCGCTGGATGCGGGTCTTGCCGCGGAATGCTTCGCTCACGATCAGCGCCTCGAAGTGCTGCCCATCGCCGGCGACGCGCACCTCCCTGCACTGCAAACCCTTCTCGATATAGCTTCGTACCTGCTCTGGCGTCACCATGCTAGTGCCTCAGCTTGTACCCGCTCCTCAGCAGCGCGAGCGTCAGCGCCGAGACCGCGGCGAGGAACGCCGCGACCACGGTGATGCTGCGCAGGGGCTCGACATCCGAGACGCCGAAGAAGCCGTAGCGGAATCCGTCGATCATGTAGAAAAACGGGTTGAAGTGCGAGAGCCCCTGCCAGAACGCCGGCAGCGAGTGAATCGAGTAGAACACACCCGACAGAAAGGTCAGGGGCATGATGAGGAAATTCTGGAACGAGGCCACCTGGTCGATCTTCTCCGCCCAAATGCCCGCCATCATCCCGAGGGCGCCCAGCACCGCGCTTCCGCAGAACGCAAAGACGAGAATCCACAGCGGGTGGCGAAACTCCATGCCGACGAAAGGCAGCGTGACCATGAGCACCGCCGTTCCCACCACCATCCCCCTCACCACGGCCGCGAGTACGTAGGCGGCGAAGAACTCCCAATAGGAGAGCGGCGGAAGCAGCACGAAGATGATATTACCCGTGATCTTGGACTGGATGAGGGAGGAGGAGCTATTGGCAAAGGCGTTCTGCAATAGCGACATCATTACCAGCCCCGGAACCAGGAACGCGGTATAGGAAACGCTTCCGTACAGGCGCACCCTCCCCTCAAGGACGTGCCCGAAGATGAACAGGAACAGCGCCGCCGTGAGCACGGGCGCGCCCATCGTCTGTGTGCCGACCTTCCAGAAGCGCAGCACCTCCTTGTAGAGCAGCGTGGGGAACCCTCTCATGAGCGCCGCATCACGTCGACGAAAGCGTCCTCCAGGTCGGGCTGCACCAGCTCCATCTCCTCGATGCGCAGCCCCGAGAGGCGAATGTGCGCGAGCGCCTGCTCGACTTCGTCGTAGCTCTTGAGGCGCAGGACGTATGCTTCGCCGGTGCTGCCGTGCTCGAGCGCGCGCAGGTCGGCAGGCAGCTCTCCGGCGAGGCGCAGCCGGAGCAGGAGGTGGTGGACACGCTTCAGCAGATTCGACGTGGAATCGAGCGCGACCACGCGCCCCTGCTTGAGCATGGCGATTCGCCCGCACAGAGCCTCTGCTTCCTCCAGATAGTGCGTCGTAAGGACGATGGTGTGCCCGTCCCGGTTCAGGCTGCGGACGAACCGCCACAGCGCCTGCCTCAGCTCGACGTCGACGCCGGCGGTGGGCTCGTCGAGGACGATCACCGGCGGCTTGTGCACCAGGGCCTGCGCAACGAGCACGCGTCGCTTCATTCCTCCGGAAAGAGCGCGCATGTTTGCGTCGGCCTTTGGGGCGAGATCCAGGTGGTGCATGACTTCGTCTATCCAGGCGCGGTTGTCGCGCAGTCCGAAATAGCCCGACTGGATCTCCAGCGTCTCGCGCACCGTGAAGAAGGGATCGAAGACGAGCTCTTGGGGAACCACACCGAGCGAGCGGCGCGCGGCGCGGTAGTCCGATCGCACGTCGTTACCCATCACGCGCGCCGATCCGCGATCTGCGCGCACCAGCCCGGCGAGCACGCTGATCAGCGTGGTCTTTCCCGCCCCGTTCGGGCCGAGCAGACCGAAGAACTCGCCCTGCGGAATCTCAAGGTCTATCCCCGAGAGCGCGTGCAGATCGCCGAAGCGCTTGTGGACGTCGCGGATCTCGATCGCGGCGGGCATGCCCGGGGGCGGAGCTGAAGGATCAGCTCGAGGCCGACTGGAGAAGCTCGGAGACTCCGTAGAGCTTGGCGAGATTCTGCATCGCGACGGGAAGGTTGACGAGGCGCAGCGCGGACTTGCTCTCTGCGGCCTCACGCAGCCACTCGAGCGCCAGCGCCACCGCAGACGAGTCGACTTCGGACACGCCGCGGAAATCAACGACGCGCGCGCCCTGCCGCAGGTGCTCGCGCGCGGCGCCCGCGAGAGCGGTAACGGTCCCGAGCGTAAGCGCGCCCTCGACGAACAGCAAATCGCCTTCCCGGCGGATCACGACTTGCCGGCCTTCGGGGACAGGGGCTCGCGGTTCTTGGCCGCGAGGGCCTTGATCAGGCCGTCGATCCCGTGCTCGCGAACCTCGGTGGCGAAGGTGTCGCGGTAGGTCGTGACCAGGCTCACGCCGTCCACCTTGACGTCGTAGATCTTCCAGCCGTTGTCGGTCTTCTCCAACTCGTAGTCGATCGACACGGGCTGGGTCGCGCCGGTCGGCTTGACGTCGGATTTCACGGTAACCTCGGTGTCGTCGGGCTTGGACCGCAGCGGCTTGTAGTCGATCTCCTGATCCCGGTAGTTCGTCAGAGCCGTGGAATAGGTGCGGATCAGCAGCGTCTTGAACTGGGCCGCGATTTCCTTCTGCTGCTCGGGCGTGGCCGACCGCCAGTTGCGCGCCATGGCGATTCGCGCCATCCGTGTGAAATTGAAATGGGGAACGATCTTGGCTTCGATGAGATCGGCTGCCTTCCTGGTGTCGCCGGCCCTGATGTCCGCGTCCTTCCTGATGGCCGCGGCCACGTCGTCCGTGATCATCTTCACCAGGACGTCGGGCGGGACCGTCTCCGCCTGTGCAAGGGAAGCAAGGAATGCAAGGAAAAAACCCAAAGCGGTGTTCATGGTCATGAGGTCTGGTTACTTGCTGGTTGGTTCATCGTCGGACTCATCGTCGCGCTCGCGAGGCGGATTGCCGTCGTAGACGAGGTTGCGCCTGCGCTGCAGCCAGGCGTCGCGCACGAAAGCGTACCGGTCGAGCGCGGCCTGCTCGAGAAGGCTCGTCGCGTCGAGCAGCTTGGCGCGATTGCTGAGCGCACGCGTTGCGTACAGGGAGTTGCGCACGGGAACGCTGTCGGTCGCCCAGTAAACGAGGTCCGCATTGTAGTCGAAGATCAGCCCGAACCCGTCGCGGAACGTCGAAGGGCCGAGAAACGGAATGACCACATAGGGGCCGCTGGCTACGCCCCATGCGCCCAGCGTCTGGCCGAAGTCCTCGTTGTGCTTGGCCAGGCCCACGGGCGATGCGAAGTCGAACAGCCCGCCGATTCCGAAAGTCGTATTGAAGATGACCCGGGTAAAGTCCTCCAGGCCTCCCTGGAACTTTCCCTGCAGCACGTCGTTCACCGACACCCATACGTCGTCGAGATTGGAGAAGAAGTTCGATATGCCGGTGCGCACGAAACCCGGGAGGACGAAGCGATAGCCCTTCGCGACGGGGGTGAACAGCCATCTGTCCGTCGCGTCGTTGAAGGCGAAGATCGGCCGGTTGATCCGCTCGAGGGGATCCGCCGGATTCCCACCGGAAGTAGCGCAGCCCGCCACCGTGCCGGACAGGAGCAGCGCCGCGCACAGCCTCTTAACCTCCACGCGTTCGGCTTTCCATCCTACTTATTTTTGCCGTCCCCTTCGGCCGCTTTATTGTACAGGAACTGACCGATGAGATTCTCCAGCACGACCGCGGATTGCGTGAGCTTCAGCGTGTCGCCGGGCTTCAGGTTGACCGAATCGCCGCCCGCGGTGATCCCGATGTACTGCTCCCCGAGCAGGCCCGAGGTCAGGATCTTCGCCGAGCTGTCCTTGGGGAACTGGAAGCGGCTGTCGATGTTGAGCGTCACCACGGCCTCGAAGGTCTCGTTGTCGAAGCGGATTTCGCCGACCCGGCCGACCACCACGCCAGCGCTCTTCACCGGGGCGCGAACCTTGAGGCCGCCAATGTTCTCGAACTTGGCGTTGATCCGATACAGGTCCGCCGTCGAGAAGGAGGTGAGCAGGTTCGCCACCTTGAGCGATAGGAACAGCATCGCGCCCATCCCCATCAAGACGAAAATCCCGACCCACAAGTCCAGCTCTTTGCGCGTCATCATGGCTCTACAGTCCTCTGAACATCAATGCGGTCAAGACAAAGTCGAGCGCAAGGATCGCTAGCGACGACTCGACCACGGTCCGGGTAGTCGCGCCCGACACGCCTTCGGCAGTCGGCGGCGCGTCGTAGCCTTCGAAGACGGCGATCCAGGTCACTGCCGCCCCAAACACCAAGCTCTTGATGAACCCGTTCAAGATGTCTTCGCGGAAATCCACTGCCGCCTGCATTTGCGACCAGAACGAGCCTTCGTCGACGCCGATAAGGCGCACGCCGACTAGGTAGCCGCCGAAGACCCCCATCGCCGAGAAGAGCGCCGCGAGCAGGGGCATGGAGATCACGCCGCCCCAGAAGCGCGGTGCGACGACCCTTGCGATCGGGTCGACCGCCATCATTTCCATCGCCGAGAGCTGCTCGGTCGCCTTCATGAGTCCGATCTCCGCTGTGATCGCGCTGCCCGCCCGGCTCGCGAACAACAGACCCGCGACCACCGGCCCCAGCTCGCGCACCAGGGAAAGGCTGACGAGCACGCCGAGGGCCTCGGACGAGCCGTAGCGGACGAGCGTGTCGTACCCCTGCAGTCCGAGAACCATGCCCACGAACAGGCCGGAGACCAGAATGATCACGAGCGAGAGCACGCCCGCGAAGTAGATCTCGCGTACAGTGAGATGGAGGCGCCTGAAGCTCGGCCCGGACGCGAGCAGCGTCAGCCACAGGAAGCGGCAGGCAAACCCCAGACGCCAGACCCAACTGTCGATGATGCGGGCACCGAGCGCGCGCACCAGTTCCGTGATGCGCGCGATCATTGTGCCAAAAGGTCCCGCCGGTACTCGGGCGCAGGATAATGGAAAGGCACGGGCCCGTCAGGCTCGCCGTAGACGAACTGCCTGAGCGACGGCAGCCGCCCGGAGCGCACCTCGTCCGGCGTGCCCTGGAATTCGACCTTTCCGGCCGACATGTAGTACACGTAGTCGACCAGCTCGAGCGCCTCGGCGACGTCGTGCGTCACCACGATCGACGTGGCGCCGAGTGCGTCGTTCAGGCGACGGATCAGCTGTCCGATGACGCCCAGAGAAATCGGATCGAGCCCTGTGAAAGGCTCGTCGTAGAGCATCAGCATCGGGTCGAGCGCTATCGAGCGCGCGAGGGCCACGCGCCGCGCCATGCCGCCGGAGAGCTCCGCAGGCATCAGATCGGCCGCGCCCCGCAGACCGACCGCCTGGAGCTTCAGGAGGACGAGGTCGCGGACGAGCGACGGCGGCAGCCGCGTATGCTCGCGCATCTGGAAGGCCACGTTGTCGAACGCGGACATGTCCGTAAACAGCGCGCCGAACTGGAAGAGCATGCCGATCTTGCGACGCAGGGCGAAAAGTCCTGCGTCGTCCAGCTTGTTGACTACCTCGCCGGCGACTCGGATTTCGCCCCGGTCCGGCCTGAGCGCTCCGCCGATGAGGCGCAGCAGCGTCGTCTTCCCGCAGCCGGACAGGCCCATGATGGCGACCACCTTGCCCTTGGGAACGACCAGGTTGATGTCCTTCAGAACCTGGAACTGATCATAGCTGAACGTGACGTCCTGGACTTCGACCAGATTGCTTGTCGCCACGGCGTCGTGCTCGGAGTAGCGAAGAGCGGATTCTAGCTGAAAGGGCGCGGTCTTTGCGCTATCATCGACGGATCCGACAAAGGCCGTCCGATGCCCGAGCCCTTGCTTCGATTCCGTGGTGTGAACAAGAGCTTCGGGCGCGCGGAAGTCTTGCGCGGAATCGACCTCGACCTCACGCCGGGCACGTGCGTGGGGCTCACGGGGGTGAACGGCGCCGGAAAGACAACGCTCATCAAATGCCTGCTGGATTTCTGCGATCTCGACTCGGGAGCGATCGAGGTCCATGGTCTGGAACATCGACGGCCGCAGGCGCGCGCGCGCCTCGCTTTTCTGCCGGAGCGCTTTACCGCCCCATACTTCCTGACCGGACGCGAATTCATCAGGATGATGCTCGAGCTCTTCGGCGTGCGCTACGAGGAGGAGTCGGTGCGCGCGATGTTTGCCGCGCTCGACCTGGAAGAAGCGGCACTGGAAAAGCCGGTGCGTGAGTACTCCAAGGGCATGACGCAGAAGCTGGGGCTCGCCGCCTGCCTACTTTCGCAGCGAGAGCTGTACATCCTCGACGAGCCGATGAGCGGGCTCGATCCGGCGGCGCGTGCCCGCGCCAGGGATCTGCTGCTCAAGCTGAAATCCGAGGGCCGCGCGCTGCTGATCACTTCCCACTCCCTCGTCGACGTCGAGGAGGTATGCGACCAGATCACGGTGCTGCACAAGGGAGCGCTCGCCTATACCGGAACGCCGGACGGAATGCGCGAGCATTTCGAGGAATCCTCCCTGGAACGCGCCTTCTTGAAGTGCATCGAGGCCCATGCCTGACAACACCAAGCCCAGTCTGCTCATCGTCGACGACGACCCGCTGATCACCGAGACCTTGTCCTATGCTCTCGGAAAGGATTTCGAGGTCACGGTGAGCGACTCCCGTCAGCATGCAGTGAGCCTGCTGCGTCAGGCCGACGAGGCGCCCCAGCTCGCCTTGGTCGACCTGGGGCTGCCGCCCGTGCCTCACCGGCCGGACGAGGGGTTCCAGCTGATCAGCGATCTGCTGGCGCACTCTCCGTCGATGAAGATCCTGGTTCTCTCTGGACAGAACGATGCCGCTAACGCTCGGCACGCACGCACGCTGGGCGCGGCCGAATTCGTCGCCAAGCCCTGCGATCCCGAGAACCTCAAGAAGATCCTGCTGCACGCCCTTCAGTTCCGAGCCGCCGAGATCTCCGGGCAGGGCATCGCCGAGACCGACCCGCTGGTCGGCAAGAGCCCGGCCTTGCAGAAACTGAAGAGCCAGATCAGCCAGTACGCGGATTCGCCGTTCCCCGCGTTGATTGAGGGCGAATCCGGCACCGGGAAGGAGCTGGTCGCGAATCTGCTCCATCGCCTTTCGTGGAGGCGCGTGAAGCCGTGGTTCGCGCTGAATTGCGCCGCGATTGCGCCCACCCTGGTCGAGCCCACTCTCTTCGGCTACGCGAAGGGCGCTTTCACCGGGGCCACCCAGAACAAGTCGGGGTACTTCGAGGACGCGAGCGACGGGACGCTGTTCCTCGACGAGATCGGCGAGTTGCCGCTCGAGCTGCAGGCCAAGCTCCTGCGCGTCCTGGAGAACGGCGAATTCCAGCGCGTGGGCGAGACGCAGCAGCGGTTCTCTCGCGCGCGCGTCATAGCCGCGACCAATCGCGACCTGCGCCAGGAGGTTCGCAAGGGGAATTTCCGCGCCGACCTCTATCACCGGCTCTCGGTCTTCTCGATCCAGGTTCCGGCGCTGCGCGAGATGGACGAGGACAAGGCCCTGCTGCTCGAGCATTACCGCAAGTTCTACGCGGAGCAGGCGAAGCTGCCGGCTTTCAGCCTCGACGAGGCCTCGCAAAAGGCGTGGCGCGCCTACCACTTCCCGGGCAACGTGCGCGAGCTGCGCAATGTGGTCATCCGGCTGACGACCAAGTACGCGGGTCAGAAGCTGTCCCTCGCCGAGCTCGAGCCCGAGTTCGATCTGGAATCCCAGACCGAAGGAGGCGGCCCGGGAATGCCCGCCGACCCGGGCACTCTGGTCGAGCAGGCGCAGCGGCACCTGCAGCGCGAGCGCAGCTTCAATCTCGACCAGATGCTCAAGGCCTGGGAGCAGGGCTATATCGAGGCGGCGATGAAGCTCACGCGGGGCAACGTCAGTCAGGCCGCGAAGATGCTCGGCATCAACCGCACCACGCTCTACTCCCGCATGGAATCCGCGCAGAAGCAGGAGTAGGGTCCGGGTCCCGCGGGAGGCGACTCGATGTATCTCGAACACTTCGGGCTGAAAGAACCGCCGTTCCGCATCACCCCGCACACGGATTTCTTCTTTCAGGGAGCCAACCGGGGCGCGACGCTCGACGCTCTCCTCTACGCCATCACTAACGACGAAGGGATCGTCAAAGTGTCGGGCGAGGTGGGCAGCGGCAAGACGATGCTGTGCCGGGTGCTGATGGAGCGCCTGCCTGCGACGGTCGAGACCATCTACCTGGCTAATCCGTCCCTGTCGCGGGACGAGATACTCTTTGCGATCGGCGATGAGCTCAAGGTGCAGATCGAGCAGGACCGCCCGACGCGGGTGATCCGGGCGTTGCAGGAGCGCCTGCTGCGCCTGTACGGCGAGGGGCGTCGCGTGGTGGTGCTGATCGACGAGGCTCACGCGATGCCCGAAGAGTCCCTCGAGGAGATCCGGCTGCTGTCGAACCTCGAGTCCAACCGCCACAAGCTGCTGCAGATCGTGCTGTTCGGGCAGCCCGAGCTCGACGATCACCTCGACACGGCGGAGATGCGTCAGCTCAAGGAGCGCATCACGCACAGCTTTCGCCTCGAGCCGATGGTGCGCAGCGACATCGAGAGCTACATCGACTTCCGCATGCGCGCAGCCGGCTACCGCGGCCCCAAGGTGTTCACACGGGAGGCGATCGGCGACATCGCCCGCGCGTCCGAGGGCCTGACCCGCAGGATCAACATCCTCGCGGACAAGGCGCTGCTCGCCGCCTTCGCGGCCGGTACGCACGCCATAACGGCGGCGGAGGTCAAGCGGGCGGTGCGCGATTCGGAGTTCTACAGAGCGAAGAGCGGGGCGAAGAAGCTCGGCATCGGAGCCGCAGCGCTCGCCGCGGGGCTGGTCCTCGGCTGGGCGATGCACGTGCTGTTCGCGCCCGCAGCGGCGCCTCGGCCGCCCCAGGCCCACCCTGCGCAGCGTGGCCCGGCGGCGGTCCGATCGGAGCCCAGTGCCGCTCCGCTCGCTGCGGCAGTCGCGAATCCCGCCCCCGCTGCTCCGGCTCCGGCTCTGGCTCCTGCTCCCGTCGCGCCATCCCCCGTGCGGCAAAGCGCTCCAACCGCGATTCCGGCTCCTGCTCCTCGGGTGGCAAACCCGAACTTTGTGGCTGGTAAAGCACCCGAGGGCCCGGGAAGCAAGCCGACGGCCCCGGCGCGGGGGGAGCTCACCCGCCAGCGCTTCGATGCCGCTCAAGCATGGCTGCGCGATACGCCGGGGGACCGATACGCCATCCAGCTCGCCACGGTCAACGAGCAGCAGCTGCCGCAACTCGAGGATTTTCTGAGAAAAGCGGGCACCGCCCTGCCTGGCGACCAGCTGTTCGTCTATAGCGTAAAAATCGACGGGCAGCAGCACTATCGGGTCGCCTACGGATCCTTTCCCAACGCGACCGAGGCGATCGAGGCCATAAAAGGACTGCCGCCGCTACTCGCTGCATACGAGCCCTATCCCCGCAGCGTCGAGCGCATGCGCAGTCAGAACCGCCAGTAGCCGCGCCCCGGCGGCGCGCGCACCCGGGAGGAATTCGTGAAATAAGCGTCAGTCTCGCTCGTCGTTTGGTTTGTTAAATCAGTTTCTTAAGTGGTACTGTTATACTGAGGTTCGGAAAGCGGGTCCAATCGGGTCAAAAAGGGAAATTGGAGGGGCACCTTGCGACGCATTGCGCTGGCAGTTCTTGCTTTGGCGGCGAGCGCCTGCGCCCATGCGCCCAGCCCCGAATCCGAGGGGCACCTGAAGAAGCCGCTGGAAGCGGCGCCTTCCGGCAACGTGCCGCCGCCGGTCCAGATTTCGACCATCCTGCCGGAACCGAAGCCGCGCCTGAAACCCGAGACGTACACGGTCGTGGTCAACGGCGTAAAGGTCCAGGAGCTGCTCTTCGCCCTTGCCCGCGACGCGAAGGTGAACGTCGATATTCACTCGGGGATCAGCGGCGTGGTCACGCTGAACGCGATCGACCAGACTTTGCCGCAGCTCTTGTCGCGCATTGCGAAACAGGTCGATATGCGCTGGGAGCTCGACGGCCCGAATCTGGCGGTCATGCCGGATTCACCGTATCTCCACATCTACAAGATCGACTACGTGAACATGGAACGGCTCACTGCGGGCGCAACCGGGGTCTCGTCGCAGATCGGAAGCATCAGCGGCACCGGGGGTGCTGGAGGCGGTGGAATCGCCGGCGCAGCGGGTGCGAACGGATCCATCACCACGGTGCGAAACACTTCCGACAACAAGTTCTGGTCGACGCTCGAAAGGAACATCAAAGATATCCTCCACGAGACCGACAAGATCTTGCCCGCGGGAGCCGTATCTCAGACAGCGGCTCCTCAGGCACCTGCCGGCGCGCCGGGTGCGCCACCCGCGTCCGCGGCCAACGTGAGCTTCAGGGAAGCTGCCTCGGTAATCGTCAACCCCGAGGCGAGCGTCGTGATCGTGCGCGCGACCTCAAGGCAGCACGAGAAGATCCAGGAATTCCTCGACCAGGTGCTCGCGAACGTCAAGCGTCAGGTGCTGATCGAGGCGACCATCGCCGAAGTGTCGCTGAACAATCAATACCAGCAGGGGATCGATTGGACGGCCCTGCGAACCCGCGGTTTGGTGTCGTATTCCGGCAATCAGGTTTCGGGAGGGAGCATAACGACGGGGCCGCTGCTTCCCGTCGTTCCGCCCTCCCCCATCGGGGGTACGGTCCCGAAGACGGGCCTTCCCAGCTCGCCCACGGTTCCGAACGTGTTCACGGTCGCGGGCGCCTACGGGGCGAACTTCGCCGCGGCGCTGCAGCTCCTCGAGTCGTTCGGCAACGTGCGAGTCCTCTCGAGCCCGAGGCTCTCGGTCCTCAACAATCAGACGGCTCTCCTTCGGGTGGTCGACAACATCGTCTACTTCAACGTGCAAGTGAGTCTGGCGGCCGCGACCAACATCTCGGCTCCAACTACCGCTGTCAACACCAGCCCCGTCACGGTTCCGGTGGGGTTCGTGATGAACATTACGCCTCAGATCAGCGACGATGACACCGTGCTGCTCAACTTGAAGCCGACGACAACCCGGCTGGTGAAGTTCATTCCTGACCCGAATCCGGCGCTGGCGGTCGCGGGAACGCAGAATCTGGTGCCGCAATTGCGCATGCGGGAGATGGAGTCGCTGATCAAGGTCAACAGCGGCCAGATGGCAGTGCTCGGCGGGCTGATCGAGGATTCGGTCAACGACGTCGAGGACACGGTGCCGGTCGTCAACAGCATACCCATCCTCGGCTCGCTGTTCAGCTCGCGCAACCGCTCGAACACCAAGACTGAGCTGGTCGTGTTCCTGCGCCCCCTCGTCATCAAGGACGCGAGCATCGAAGGCGACTATCGCGCTTACCGCTCGCTGATACCGGGGGAGAACTTCACGTCTCAACCCAACCCCGGCAAGACGGCCCCCTTGAGCGGAATGAAATGAGCCTACTCCTAGACGCCCTGAAGAAGGCCGAACTCGCCAAGCAGGTCGCCAAGGCTGAGTCGGCGGGACAGGAGGGATCCGAGAACGCGCAGCCTGCGCAAGCCGAAGTTCCACCCCGCACGATCACCACGCGGGAGAAGCTGCCCGATATCACGCAGCCGATCGAAATCCTCAGCGACGATCTGCCTTCTCCACCCGAGCAACGGCCCGCGGAAGCCGCCACGCCCAAGCACGAATTAGCTCTGGAAGAACCGGAGCCTCTTGAGCGCGTGCGTTCTTCATCGGCCCCGGTCGAGACCGCGCCCGTCGCCGGCCGTGCTCAGGCGGAACAGCTGTTTCAAGTGAAAGAAATGGACTACAACCCCCGCCGCCCCTTCTACCTCACGCTGGCCGCGCTCGGCGTGGTCGCGGTGGGCTACGGCGGGTACGTGTGGTGGCAATTGCAGCCGCACTACGCCTTCGCAGGGGGGCAGGCTGCTGCCGCGGCGCCGACCACCCAGGTCGCGGCCGCGCCCGCGCCCGCGGTGCAAGCAACGCCCCCCCAGGTGCCCGCACCCGCCGTCGTCGTTCCGGCGGCCAAGGGACCGAGCGCCGCCGTTGCGGCGATTCCGGCCATACAGCCGGTGCGGCCTCGCGCGAGGCCCCAGCCTGCAGTCGCTCCGGTCAAACCTGCGCCCATGCCCGAACCGCCCGCCGCCACGCCAATCGAGGTCAACGTACCCATACTGACGGTCGATCCGCTCGTTCAGCAGGGCTATCAGGCCTTCCAGAGGAACGATCTTGCGGCCGCTGGCGACGCCTACCAGAGGGCGCTTGCGCGAGATCCCAACAACCGCGACGCGCTGCTCGGCCTCGCCGCGATCGACGTGAGACGCGGTCAGCTCGAATCGGCGGAGTCGAGATACCTCAAGCTGCTCGAGGCGGACCCGCGCGACAGCCAAGCCACCGCGGGCCTCGTAGCGCTGCGCGGCCGCCTCGACCCGGCGGCATCGGAAAGCCGGCTGAAGATCCTGATCGCCAACCAGCCCGAATCCGCGCACCTGCAGTTCGCGCTTGGCAACCAGTACGCTCAGCAGTCGCGCTGGACCGAAGCCCAGGGCGCCTACTTCAAGGCGTTTTCGATCGATCCGGAAAACGCCGACTACGCGTTCAATCTCGCTGTGAGCCTGGACCAGATGCACCAGAGCAAGTCCGCCCTCGACTACTACCAGCGGGCGCTCGCGCTCGCAGTCAAGCGCACGCCGACCTTCGACCCCGCGCAGGTACGCGCGCGCGTGCAGGAGCTGAGCAAATAGCCCGCTCCATGAATTCGCCGCGTCTCTCCGCCCAGCAGGTCTCCCCGCAGGCGAAGCGCCATATCGGGCAGATCCTCATATCTCAGGGAATCCTCACCGAGGACCAGCTGCGTATCGCGCTGCTCGAGCAGCTCAAGACCCATCAGCCGGTGGGCAAGCTTCTCGTCAATCTCGGCTTCGTGTCCGAGGCGACGCTGCGCGACGCCTTGTCGGAGAAGCTTGGCCTACAGAGCGTCGACCTCACGCAGATCGTCGTCGATTCGATGGCGCTGAAGCTGGTTCCCAGGGAGTTCTCCAAGCGCCATACCGTGTTCCCGGTCGCTCTCGACCGCGAAGCGCGCAAGCTGATCGTCGCGCTGGCGGACACGAACAACATCGTCGCGCTCGACCAGCTCCGCGCCCAGCTGCGCAGCGAGTTCTCGCTGGAGCCGCGTCTCGCCGGAGAGGGCGAGATCGGCCGCGCGATCGACCAGTACTACGGCCATGACTTCTCGATCGACGGCATCCTTCACGAGATCGAGACGGGCGAAATCGACTATCAGAGCCTCCAGGCCTCCGGCGACGCGTATTCACAGCCCGTGGTCCGGCTCATCTCCGCGCTGTTCGCGGACGCCGTCGAGCGCGGCGCCTCGGATATCCACTTCGAGCCCGAGCAGAGCTTCCTCCGCATCCGCTACCGCATCGACGGCGTGCTGCGCCAGATCCGCTCGCTGCACAAGACCTACTGGCCGGCGATGGCGGTCCGGATCAAGGTACTGGCGAAGATGAACATCGCTGAGACCCGCGCGCCGCAGGACGGGCGTATCTCGCTGATGCTGACCGGGCGCGCCGTCGATTTCCGCGTCTCGTCGCAGGCGACCTCGCACGGCGAGAACATCGTGCTGCGCATCCTCGACCGGCAGAAGGGCATCGTCCCGCTGGACGGACTGGGCCTGGAGGCGGGCCAGCTGCAGCTCCTGAAGCGCATGATCGCGCGGCCCGAGGGCATCATCCTGCTCACGGGTCCGACCGGAAGCGGCAAGACGACGACGCTGTATTCGGTGCTGAACCACATCAACAACGACGGTCTCAACATCATGACGCTGGAGGATCCGGTCGAATATCCCATGACCCTGATCCGTCAGACGTCGATCAACGAGGCCGCGAAGATGGATTTCGCCAACGGCATCCGCTCGCTGATGCGGCAGGACCCCGACGTGATCCTCGTCGGCGAGATCCGCGACGAGGATACGGCGACGATGGCGTTCCGCGCGGCGATGACGGGCCACCAGGTCTATTCGACGCTCCACACCAATTCGGCCGTGGGGGCGATTCCGCGCCTTCTCGACATCGGCATCGTTCCGGACATTCTCGCCGGCAACATCATCGGAGTCGTGGCTCAGCGTCTGGTGCGGCGCCTGTGCAAGCACTGCAAGCAGGCCTACCAGGCAAACCCCAGCGAGCGCGCCATGACGGGAGCGAAGGGGGACAAGGCTCCCACGCTCTACCGCGCCGTGGGCTGCGACCAGTGCGACTACCAGGGTTATCGGGGCCGGATGGCCATCATCGAGATCCTGAAAATGGACGGCGACCTCGACGAGCTGGTCGCGCGCCGGGCCACCGGCCGCGAGATGCAGAAGACCGCGGTCGGCAAGGGGTTCCGCACGCTGGCCGACGACGGGATCCGGCGCGTCCTGGACGGGTCGACGTCGCTGGAAGAGCTGATGCGCGTCGTCGACCTGACCGACCGCATGTAGCGGCGCGTCCGGCGCCGCCGTACCGTCATGGCATTGTTCACCTACAAGGCGATCGACACCCGCGGAAAGACCATGCTCGGGCAGATCGAGGCGGTCAACATTGTCGACCTCGAGCAGCGCCTCAAGCGCATGGGGCTCGATCTGATCCGGGGCGGGCCGGCCCGCGCCGGCGGAGCCTGGCTCCGCGTGGGTTCGATCAAGCGCGCCGAACTCATCAATTTCTGCTTCCACATGGAGCAGCTGACCGGAGCCGGAGTCCCGCTCATCGAATCCCTGATCGACCTGCGCGACAGCATCGATAACGCGCGCTTTCGCGAGGTGATATCTGGCGTGATCGAGAGCATCCAGGGCGGCTTGCGCCTGTCGCAGGCGCTCACCCAGTATCCCCAGATTTTCACGCCGGTGTTTACGAGCCTGGTCAGGGCTGGCGAAGACACGGGGAAGCTCCCCGCCGTGCTGAAGAGCCTCGTTGAGAGCCTGAAGTGGGAGGACGAGCTGGCGGAGCACGTGAAGAAGCTCGTGATGTATCCGGCTTTTGTCGGCTCGATCGTGATCATCGTGACCCTCTTCCTGATGGTCTACTTGGTGCCGCAGATGGTGGCTTTCATCAAGAACATGGGCCAGCAGATACCCCTGCAGACGCGCATCCTGATCGAGGTATCGGCGTTCATGGTCAACTACTGGTGGGCCGTGCTGGTGACGCCGCTCATCGTGGTCGCGGGCGTCGTGGCGGCGGCGCGCGTCAACCCTTCCGCGCGGTACCAGCTCGACCGGCTCAAGCTCGCCGTGCCTGTCTCCGGCGAAATCCTGCGCAAGATCATCCTGTCGCGCTTCGCCAGTATCTTCGCGTTGATGTACGCCTCCGGCATCACCATCCTCGAAGCGATCCGCAGCTCCGAGGAAACCGCGGGAAATGTGGTCATCCAGGAAGGACTGAGGCTGGCGGGGCAGCAGATCGGCGAAGGCAAGAACGTGACGGCCGCGTTCCAGGAGGTGGGCCTTTTCCCCCCGCTCGTGCTGCGCATGCTGCGCGTGGGCGAGTCGACGGGCGCGCTCGACACTGCACTGCTCAACGTATCGTATTTCTACAACCGCGAAGTGCGCGAGTCGATCGCCAAGATCCAAGTCCTGA
Source organism: Burkholderiales bacterium (assembly GCA_035499735.1). Classification (GTDB taxonomy): domain Bacteria; phylum Pseudomonadota; class Gammaproteobacteria; order Burkholderiales; family SG8-39; genus VBDM01. Next base: position 58,479 of record DATJYC010000070.1, on the reverse strand, counting down.
TCGAGCCCGCGCTGACGGTATTCCTCGGCGTGATTCTCGGCTGGGTCATGCTTTCGGTGCTCGGTCCGATCTACGACGTCATCACCAAGCTGAAGTTCTAGCACTGTGCCGGCAAGACTACTCTGCTACTTTACCTCACAGCAGTTGACCGTCTACCGGTCTAGCGGGAGCCAACTCGCGAGGGAAGGGACGTTCGGAATGAACGAGAAGGGCGTGGGGGAATTCTCCCGCTACGTCAAAGGCAATCCCGAGAGTCTCTATTTCGTTCTCGCCGATGTCGTGGAGGAGGACTTCTTCCAGGAGAATCTTCCCTATGTACGCGGATCGGACCGGCGCGCGCTGCTGGCGCGCAGGCTCGCGCAGCGCTACCGCGACGTGTCGCTCGCGGTGCCTATCTCCCTCGGGTCGGAGACCCACGCTGGCCGGCGGGAAGAGCGAGTGCTGTATACCTCGTTTACCAACACTCAGCAGTTCCAGCCCTGGCTCGACGTCTTGCGCGCGAGCAAAGTGCGGGTTGTAGGCGTGTTCTCCCTGGCGCTCGTCGCTGCCTCGCTGGGCAAGCGCCTGGGGTTCAAGGCCTCGCATTACGTCATGGTCAGCCTGGGACAGGCAGGGCTGCGCCAGACCTACATCGAGAACGGCCGCATCCGGTTCTCGCGAATCGTCAGGGTGAACCTTGCGGACCCTCGCTCGACCGCCCAGGATTGCGCCGCCGAGTCTCTTCGAACCCACCAATACCTCGTCAACTCGAGAATCCTCCCGCGCGACGGCCCTCCGCTCGACGTGCTGGTCCTCGCGCCCGGCAGGGACCGGGAGCTGTATGGGGCGGCCTGCGTCGATTCCCCGCGGCTGCATTTTCACGTGCAGGCGATCGACAAGGTCGCGCGAAGGATCGGCTTGAAGTCGCTCCCGGAGGACATGCTCGCCGAGGCCCTGTTTCTCCGGGTACTCGCGGAATCCCAGCCCCGCGATCAGTTCGCCGACGACAACCTGCGGCACTTCTATCATCTCTGGCGCGGGCGCGTCGGTCTGGTCACCGCCGGTGCGGCCGTAATGGGCTTGTGCGTGCTGCTCGCCGCGGGCAAGCTGCTCGACACTTACCACTTGCGCCAGGAGTCCGCGTCCGATCGCGTGCTGGAAGCCCGGGCCACGGAGGAATACGCGCGGCTGCAGGCCCGCTTCCCCAAGACTCCGACCTCGACGGAGAATCTCCGGGCGCTCGTCAAGAACTACCGCACGCTGTTGAAGCAGAGCGCGTCGCCGGTGAACATGCTTGTCGAGATCAGCCAGGCGGTGACTTCTCTGCCGCAGATCGAGATCGACCGGATAGATTGGGAGGTGGGCGGATCCAAGGCCCAGGCAGCGAGCGAGGCGTCCAAGGCACCCACACCCAGGCCGGCCGCGGCGACCCCGGATCCCGGGGCTCCAGCTCCGGTGCAGACCGCCGAGATTTCCGGCAGGCTGGTCGTGCCTCAAGCTTCAGACTACCGCGCGGTGACCGAGCTGGTCCAGCGGTTCACGGACGCGCTACGCGCGCGGCCGGGCACCGAGGTCACCCGAACGCAGCTGCCCTTCGACATCAACGCGGAAAAGAGCATCAGCGGCGATATCGGCGCGGCAAGGCGCGAGGAAGTGCCGCAGTTCTCGGTGGCGCTCGCGCGAAAGAGAGGCGCATGAACATCACGCGAGACGACCTGAAGCGCCTCAGCGGCCCGCTTGCGCTCGCGCTGCTGTTGGTTGCTCTCGGCGCCGTGGCCCTTGTTGCCGTCCAGTCCTACCTGGACAGCGCGAAGAGCATGCGGGACATGACCCGAGCGAGCCGAGTCGCAGCGCAGGAGCGGGTGATGAGGGTCTCCGAGGAGGAGCGTGAGATACGGGAGAACCTGGTCGATTACGAACGCATGCGCGAGCACGGCATGATGAGCGAGCAGAACCGCATCGAGTGGATCGAATCGATCACGCGCATCAAGAACGCCCGGAAGCTCTTCGAGATCCGGTACAGGATCGAGGCGCAGCGACCGCTCGACTATCCCGGAGTCGTCGCGAGCGGCGGTGCGGATCTGGTGGTCAGCCGCATGAAGCTCGAGATGCTTCTTCTGCACGAGGACGACCTGCTTAACTTCCTCGCGGACGTGCAGGCGGCGAAGAAGGCGTACGTGTCGGTGCGGCAGTGCGTGATGACGCGCCTGGAGCGCGGTCCGGTTACGAACGTCACTTCCCTGCGGCCGCGCCTCCAGGCGGAATGCCAGCTCGACCTGGTCTCAGTGCGAGGAATAAGACCGGAGGCGAAACCCAATGCGTAGCCGTTCGGCCGCCCTTCTCGCCGGCGCAGTCTTGCTGTCCTGCCTGAATTCGGTACCGGCCGCCGAGAGCCTGGGACGTCTCTTCTTTACGCCGCAGCAGCGCCAGGACCTCGACCGCCGCCGCCAAGCCAACATCCAGGAGTCGGCGGCGACGGTCAACAGCTCCGTCACCGTCAACGGCCAGGTGTCGCGCTCGCGCGGCAAGAACACCGTCTGGATCAACGGCGTCCCCCAGGAGAACACGAAGAGGCCGAGCGATCCCGCGCGCGTCACGGTGCCCGCCGGCGAAGGCGACAACTCCTCTTCGGTCAGCATCAAGATCGGACAGACACTCGACAAGGTCCGCGGCAAGGTCAAGGATCCGATCGAGGACGGGAAGATCGTCACGCCCTCGGGCAGGCGTACGACCTCGCCGTGAGCCCCCGGCGATTCCGCAGCGGAGCGCCCCCGCTCCACCAGCGCGGGTTCGCCCTGATCGCGATGCTGGTCCTGGCGGCGATGATCACCGCCTTCCTCATCACCGTCGGGCTGAACCGGAGCTCGGCCGAGATCGCCAACGAGCGCGAGAACCGCAACATGAGCGCGCTCAGGCAGGCAAAGGCCGCGTTGATCGCGTATGCGGCGTTGTACTCCCAACAACCTGGCGCCCTCCCCTGTCCCGACCAGGACGACAATGGCACCGAGAACTGCGTGTTTGGCTCGAACGCCCGCAGCGTGATCGGCAGACTGCCCTGGCAATCCATGGGTATCGAGGACTTGCGGGACTCGAGCGGAGAGCGCCTTTGGTACGCCGTTTCGCACGATTTCCGCAAACTGCAGTGTCCGGGGGCCAGCTGCACGACGATCAACAGCGATACCCAGGGGCAGTTCACGGTCAGCGGGAATATCTCGATGAACAACGTGGTGGCGGTGGTGATCGCGCCAGGCCCGATCATTCTGGCGCAGACCCGCCCCTACTCAACCTTGGCCCCCGCGCACAACGACCCGGCGAACTACGTGGAGAGCTTCACCTCCGGCGACTGGGTGCACTTCAACTTTGCCACGAACGCCATACCCGACCTCGGGCTCAATGACCGACTGGTCGTGATCACCCAGGCAGATCTGATGGCAGCGGTCGAGCCGGTGGTCGCCGCCCAGATCGCGCGGGACGTAAAGCCGCTTCTGAACACTCTCTATATTTCCCAGTGGGGCGCCTTTCCGTTTCCGGCGAATTTCGCCCCCGATCCGGGAACCAGCGGGGGCGCCACGACGCGCTCCCCCTTGCTCTTCGTGGGAGATTCATCGCAATCGAGCGGATTGCCGCCCATTGCTTCGGTCCCGGTCTCCGGGGCAAGCAACGCGTCGCCGATCGTGATCACGACGGCCTCGCCCCATGCCTTGACGACCGGCGACATCATCTGGGTATCCGGGGTGCAGGGCAACACCAATGCGAACGGCAAGTGGACCGTTACGGTAGTCGATACGACTCATTTCCAATTGAATACCTCGTCGGGCAGCGGCGGCTACACCCAGGGTGGAGCTGTGACGCCCTCGTACCCATGGAGCGGCTGGTCGGTCAGCAAGGTGAGCGGCTCGGGGAGAATCGACAGCGACAGCTGCTCGGCGCTGGCCACGTCCTCCGGCGGCCTGCAGTGCACCTTCCAGGCGCACGACGACACCTGCGGCTTCAGCACCTGCGTCTCGAATCTGCGTTTTCAAATCCAGGCCCAAGCCGGCAATGTCGAGCGCACTCTGGCGGTCTTGCCCGACGTGTCAGGCGTCGGGACCGCGGTCGGCGGCACCCCCACTCCGTTTTCGTCGAGTTCCTTGACAGGGTCGTTGGTCACCGGCACGGGAACCGTAAGATATCGCGCCACCCTGCCTGCCGCGCTCGACTGCCCCCCTCCCTGCACGGTGACGTACAACATCACGGTTACCGTCCCGGACGTGATCACGAACCCCGCCATCAGTGCCTACGACACCAATGTCGGCTGGTTCATCGCAAACGAATGGTACCGGCAGACCTACTACGCGCTAGCCAGCGGAATGCAGCCCGGAGGATCGGGCGCATGCGGTCCCTGCCTTACAGTCAACAAGTTGGCCGGCGGTTCGGTCAGCAACGGCCAGGCGATCCTGCTCCTTGCGGGCCGCGCGCTGAACGGTTCCCCCCGGCCGTCGAACTCACTGACGGATTACCTTGAGGGTCCGAACCAGACGGGCCCTGCGACTTCAACCTTCGAAAATCGATTGGGCACCCCGACGTCGATCAACGACCGCGTCGTGCTCGTTGCACCGTGACCGCGTCGATCACGCGCGCGAGGGGATTCACGATCGCCGAGCTTGCGGTGGCAGTCGCCATCCTCGCCTTGCTGATCTTCGGCGCCATGGTGCCCTTCTCCACCCAGGTCGAAATCCGCAACGTAAACGAGACTCGCCGGACGCTCGATTCCATCAAGGAAGCGATCATCGGCTACGCGCAGGCAAACGGGCGCCTGCCTTGCCCCGCCGATGGGACCATCGCCGCCGGAGCTGTGGGCGCCGGGACCGAGCAGTTCACGAGCCCATCGTGCACCGCCGTCTTCGGCGTGGTTCCTTGGGCGACGCTGGGCACGCCAGAGACCGACAGCTGGGGCAGACGCTTTTCCTATTGGGTATCGCCGATATTCGCGGATGCTCTACCCCCGACCGCGACGACGTGGAGCTCGGCCGGTCAAACTCCCCCTTGTGCGCCCAACCCTGCTCCGACCCAGGCGTCGTTTGCCCTTTGCTCGCTGGGTGTTCTAAACGTCAACACGCGCAGCGAGACCGCGCACGCGACTACAACACCCGTCGGGTCGGCTGTGCCCGTCGTTATCATCTCCCACGGCAAGAACGGATTCGGGGCCTATACGGCCGCCGGGGGCACCCTCAGCGCTCCACCGGGCTTCGACGAGACCGCCAATGCGACTCACACCGCGGCCGCGACCACGTTTTTCAGTCGCAATCCCACACCGTCCGCATCGGGGTGCGACGATACGGTATCCGCGCAACCGTATTGCGAGTTCGACGACATAGTGGTGATCATCCCAGCGAGCGTGCTCATCTCGCGCGCGGTCGCTGCCGGCAAGCTGCCCTGATTATGTCCGCGCGCCGCGGCGCACCTCACCGCGCAGGCTGAAGCAGACCCTCCCCGGGTCGTTTTCGCGCAGCTGAAGCGAGAACCCCGAGATCTCCGCGAGCCGGCTGGTCTGGTAGAGGCCGATTCCGAATCCGGTCTCCGACGGCACGGGACCTCGCATCAGGCCGCGCAGGACCTCCGAGGCGACCGGGGCGCCGCTATCGCAGACCGAGAACTCGATCGTATCGTCGCACTGGAAGGTCACGCGAATACTGACCGATTCGTCGAGCCTCCGCTTCCGGAGCGCGTTCTGCAGCAGGTTGTCGCCTGCCGAGTCGAACAGCTCCTTCGGCAGCATCACCGCCTCTCCTGATCCCGCACGCGAGAATTCGACGCCGCGGCCGGCGTAGCTCCGCTGCAGGCCTTCCCACCAGGCGTCGGCCGTCACGAAGCGTCCGTTGTTGGTGTCGGGCTTCTGCAGCTTGTCGAGCGTCTGCTGCAGACGCTGGGTGATCGCAGGCAGCTGGCGGCGCATCAGGGCCGAGAGCTCGCCTCCCGCGTTGGGGGCCGCGTCGCGCTCGGCGGCGGCGCACAGCACATTGAGCGACTGCAGGAGGTTCTTCACGTCGTGCGTCATGCGCGCGCCGGTCTCGTGCACCGCCTGCACGTAGGTCTGCTGCTGCAGCTTCTGCTCGCGTTGCTTGGCCACATAGAACTCGCCGAGCATCTGCCCGAGCAGCTGGAAATGCCACACCAGCGACGGACTCAGGGGCAGCTGGGTGAAAACCCGCAAGTGGATTTCCTGGTTCGTGAATTCAACGGAGTTCTTGGAAACCTTGCCGAAATCGCCCGATTCGCCCGCGGTATGCCAGAAGCCCCCCGTCACCCACGGCAGCTTGGCCAATCCGCTGCAGGCTTCCTTCATGAAGCGCTCGGGCTTGGTCTCGAGCTGCGACAGTTCCGCGAGAAAATACAGCCAGCGCTCGAAAGGCAGGCCTATGGAAAGCAGGTAGCGCGAGAAATAGACGGAGAGGCCGCTGAACCCGGAGCGCGGGTTCCATGCGAACGACAGGATCAAGAGCACCCCCGCGATGATCAGCATGCTGAACGAAAGCGCCGTGATGTAGTCGATCTTCCCGACCGTCATGAAGGCGAAGCTGCCGAGCGCAAGAGCGATGAGCAGCAGCACGATCATCGCCGCATAGAAGAAATCCACCACCTGCGGGGTCTCGGAGGTATCGGTCTCCGCGGGGATCGCCATCATCACGACGAAGAGTACGGGCAGCCCCCACTGGGCGAGCAGGCCCACTTCGCTGGGCACCGGAACGCGGAAAAAGCTGTTCGGAACGATCCAGACGAGCAGCAGCGACACGAGGTACAGCAGCACGACCAGGTAGAAGCGCCGCAGCCAGAGTGCCTGGAAGAGAAAGACCTTGCCCCCCACGATGCCCGCCAGCACGGCCACCCAGAGCGCGAGCAGCCACCAGTTGAGGAAGTAGAGGGTGCCCACGGCGACCGCGGCGATCGCCGCCACCTGCGACGAGGTCAGCCGCCGCTCTCCACGCATGAACGGCTGCCATAGCATGAACAGGCCGAAATGCGCGAGCATCATGCCGCGCGCCCAGATGTCCTCGGCGCCCCACATCGCCGACAGGTGCAGGCAGATGAGCATGACGAGAAACAGACCGCGCCAGGACTTCGCGACGAAGATCTGGGAAGCCCGGAGGACTGTCGTCGTCGCCATGGGGAGCTATCGAAGGCCGGTGCCAGCGTGCGACCGGGCGCTCATGGGCGTGCGATGCATCTATCCTCTCCCAATTCTCGGGCGTGGGGCGGTTGCATTGACTGGCGCGCGTGCCTGCGCAGGCCCGTCCATGGACTTACCCTCTGATAGGCATGTATTGTGCCAGCTTTGACAAACCGGCACTCAGGTCGCGATTTCCCGCCCATGCCCATCGTCACCGCGCTGGCCAAAGCCACGGTCCTCGAGGCCATCCGCAATCGCCTGCTCTGGCTCACGGCGATACTCATCGTAGGCGCATTCGGTCTCAGCCAATTTCTCAATCAGGTCGCCATCACCGAGACGCGCGAGATTCAGGCCGCGCTGCTGGCCGCCCCGCTCCGGGTTGCCGCCGTCTTCATTCTCGCCGTGTTCGTGATCACCAGCATGGTCCGGGAATCGAGCGACAAGGTCACCGAGCTGCTGCTGTCGCTGCCGGCTCCGCGCTCCCACTATTTTTTCGGAAAACTCGCAGGCTTCGCCGCGATAGCCGCGATCCTTGCACTCCTGTGCGCGCTGCCCCTTGTCCCCTTCGCCCCGGCTTCGGGACTCGCGCTGTGGACGGCGTCCCTGGTATGCGAGCTGCTGATCGTGACCGCCACGAGCCTGTTCTGCGTGCTGTCGCTCGGACAAGTCGTGCCCGCGTTCGCGGCCGTCGGGGGCTTTTACCTGCTGTCGCGCTCGATGACCGCCATGCAGATCATTGCGGGCGCGTCGCTCCATAGCCAGGCCCTGACCGATCACATCGTCAGCGCGATCGTCGGGTTGATCGCGCTCCTGCTGCCCTCCGTGGACGGGATGACGCAGACGGCGTGGCTGACGGGTGGAAGTTTCGGCAACCCCGCAACCCAGGTATTCGGACAGACAGCGATCTATCTGGTCCTGATCTGCTCCGCCGCGCTGTTCGACCTCTACCGGAAGAATTTCTAGGGATGCGCCAGCGGTCCCTTTCCGTCGTCCCTCTACTCGTCCTCGCCCTGCTCGCTCTGGGCCTCGCGGCGCAAGTCGCCCTGAAAGGCACCGCGCCACGGCCCCGGGCGAGTGCGGAGGAGTTGCCTCCGGCTCCGGCGATCGCGACGCTCAGGCTTGCCAGCTTCGGCGATCCGATAGCGCTCGCCAAGGTACTGATGCTCTATCTGCAGGCCTTCGACTATCAGTCCGGGAGCCGGGTCCCGTACCGCGATCTCGACTACGGCCGCCTCGAGGACTGGCTCTCGAGAATCCTCGAACTCGACCCGCAGGGCCAATACCCCCTGCTCGCCGCCAGCCGGCTGTACGCCGAGGTCCCGGTCGAAGCAAAGCAGCGAAGCATGCTCGAGTTCGTCTATCGCCAATTCCTGCTCGACCCCAATCGGCGCTGGCCTTGGCTCGCGCACGCGACGGTCATCGCGAAGCACCGGCTTCACGATCTGCCGCTTGCTCTGCGCTATGCCCAGGCGATCCAGCGCTACGCCACGGCGCCCGACATTCCCCTTTGGGCCAGACAGATGCAAGCGTTCATTCTGGAGGACATGGACGAGCTCGAAGCCGCACGGCAGGTCATCGGGGGCTATGTGCAGAGCGGCGCGGTGAAGGATCCCGCCGAGCTTCGATTCCTGGAGGAACGCCTGGAGGGGTTGGAATCGCGAGCCAAACAAGCGCCCAAGAAGTAAATTCTTGTCGGTAAACCGTCGAAAGTGTGCACTTTTCAACAAAATAACTTGTAATTCAGCTTTTTTTCGGGGTTTATGGGGCCTCGGTGACGGGCACGTATCTTGCAGATGCACCAGCATCTTAACCCAGGTATTTGCGAAGGTTTCTGGCGTCTAAGGGGGTTGTCATGAGAGGTAGCAACAAGCGCCTGACCGAATCCGGCTTCACGCTGGTGGAAATCGCCATCGTGCTCGTGATCATCGGCTTGCTGCTCGGCGGCATTCTCAAGGGCCAGGAAATGATCACCCAGGCCAAGATCAAGAACGTGATCAACGATTTCAACGGCGTCACCGCTGCAGTCAACTCCTACCAGGACCGCTACCGCGCTCTGCCTGGGGACGACGCGACCGCCGACGTCAGGTGGTCGACCCAAGGCGCCGTCAAGGGCAACGGGGACGGCGCACTGCAAGGGGTGTACAACGCCGCTTCCACGGCGACGCTGACTACTGCTCAGGAATCCAACTTGTTCTGGTGGCACCTGCGGCTGGGAGGCTTCGTGCCGGGCGCGGTTACCGCGGGCACCGTCGCGGCGGGACTTCAGCCGCCCAACGCAACGAACGGCATCATCGGCGTGCAGTCGAGCATCGGCGGAACCGCCAACCTCGGGTTTACGTCGAACATCGTCTGCAGCAGCAACCTGCCCGACAAGATCGCGATCGCGGTCGACACACAGATGGACGACGGCACTCCCTTCGCGGGCGAGATACGCGGCGCCCTGCAGGCTTCCCCGACGCCGGCCGTGCCCGCGAGCAGCGGCACTTCTCCCTACGCGGAAACCGGACAGAACCAGTATCTGCTCTGCAAGAATCTGTAACACGAGGTCAGACCGGAAAGAGCCCGCTTCGGCGGGCTTTTTCATTTGTGTGGGTCCTCAACGAACACGACGAAAGGTGCGCGCGGCGCGCTCGCGCAGCGCGCGGGCTTCCTCCGCGCGGCCGTCCAGCTCGAGAAACGCGGCTCTGTGCGTGATCACGGCATTGGATGGCCAGAACGTCGCGACGCGCCCGCTCCTCTCGAGCATTTCGCCAAGATCCCTTCGATCGAGCGGCGCGCTCTGAACGATCCACTGCTCGGCTACGGGCGCGAGCAGGCCGCGCGCCACTGCGCGCAGAGTCGCTGCATCGCGCTTTGCATCGGCCGCGCTGGAGAGCGTCACGGCCGATCCGGTAATGCGGGTCGCGTCGAGCCTGACGTAGTCTCCGAGCAGAACGACCAGAGCAAGCACGAGCGCTGCACAGCCGCCGAGGCAGGCGGCTCGCATTGCCGTTGCCATCGGTCCGGACGAGGACGCGGGAGCGAGGCCGACGCCCATCGCGAGCGCCGCAACTGCCAGAAAGTCCGCGCTCCAAAACGGAAACTCGAGCATGGAATGGAGCAACTCGACGCCGACCACGGCGAGGCTCCACCACAGGGCCGGCCGAGCGTCCGACAAACGACGAGCGAGCTGCCACCCCCAAACGCACAGGGCGCCTAGGCACAGGGCGGCTCCCAACACCCCGGATTCGGCGAGCAGGTGCAACAGGAGATTGTGCGGTGAGCTCAGGACTTCGCCGGACCGTGTAAGGGAAGGGTCCAGACCCACGTCGAACGCGGCGCCGGGAAATGCGCCCAGGCCAACTCCGAACACGGGAGCGGAGACGAACACGCGAAAGCCGAGCGAATAGATCTCCCGCCGCGGTTCTCCTGCGGCGAACGCGCTCATTCGGTCAAGAGCGCTCTCGCCGGCCCGGTGGAGGCCGAGCGACTCGTTGATCCAGGGAACCGCAAAGTGCATGGCGACGGCGCAGCCGGCAACGGCGAAGGCACCCAGCGTCAGTCGCCGGATGTCCCCGCCGAAAACGAGCCGACCTGAAAAGACGCCGAAAAGCGCGATCCAGCCCGCGAAAAGAATAGCGATGCGGGATCCGGACAACGCCCCTGCTGCCGCCAGGAACACCGCGATCGGCAGCGCAGCGAGGGTCGGCACTTGGCGCCGGAGCCACAGGAAAATCAGCGCGCATTGTCCCAGCGCGATGTAGTTCGCGTAGAGGTTCGCCTGGGCGATATTGCCGTACGCGCGCCTTCCGGCGAGGTCCGCCACAACATCCTCGAGCAGAGCCGGTCGCCCGTAGAACTGGATCGTGCCGGCGAGCGCGTTGGCGAGCGCGCCCGCCAGCAGCGCCACTGAGAGCACCGTGCAGACACGCTCCGCTCCGAGTCCGCTTGCGAGCTGCGCGCCGAGCCAAACCATGAGTGCGGCGAAAACTACGTAGCACGCGGCAAGCGCGCCGATCTGGGGATACGGCTGCCCCATGAAGGCCCTCGCGAGAAAATAGAGTGCGAGTACGACCAGCCACAGTGAGGGTGCGGGAAGCGGGTCGACCGCTCCGCCGCGCCACGCGAGCACGCACAGGGCGGCCGAAACACCCAACGCCGCCGCCAGCCACTCGGGGTAGAAGCTGAGTATCGGAAGCTGGTGGTAGGGGACCAGAAACGGGAGCGCGCACATCGCTCCAGCGAGCAGGAGGCCGATCTCGTGCGGCCCGCGCGTGTTTTCCGCCACGTTCATCCCTGCAGCAGCCGTATTTCCGCTGCGGCGAGCTGCTCGGCCGTGCCGCGCAGCACGATCACGTCGCCCTCCTGCAGCGCCGTCTGCGGCCCGGGCGAGATCATGCGTGTGTCGTGCCTTCTCAGGGCCGTCACCGCGACGCCGATGTCTTCCAGCGAAATCTCCGCGAGGCTGTGGCCCGTGGCGGCCGCACCCGGGGCGAGCGTTACGGACTGCAGCCGCGGCTCCTGCGTTTCGTCGAAGTCTTCGGCCTCGTCGGTTCCCCCGTGGAAGAATCCCCGCATCAGGCTATAGCGCCCTTCGCGCACGTCGCGGATCCGGCGTACCACGCGCCTCAGAGGAATGCCTAGAAGGACCAGGGCATGGGAAGCAAGCATCAGGCTCGACTCGAAGGTCTCGGGCACGACCTCCGACGCGCCTGCGGCGATCAGGCGATCCATGTTGGCGTCGTCCAGGGTCCGCACGATGACCGGCAGGGCGGGGTTGAGCGACCGGGCGTGGTGCAGGATGCGGAGCGCGAGCCCCGTGTCCGCGAACGTGATGACGAGCGCGCTCGCACGGGCGATGCCGGCTGCAACCAGGGTCTCGTGCCGGGATGCGTCGCCGTAGACCACGCTTTCCCCCGCGGCCGCGGCGCCGCGCACGCGCTCAGAATCGATGTCCAGCGCGACGACGTCGATCCGCTCCTCCTCGAGCAGATGGGCCAGGCGCTGTCCTGTCCGGCCGTAGCCGCATACGATGACATGGCGCTCGGTTGAGAGGCTCTGCGCGGCGACGCGATGCAGCGCGAGCGACCGCTGCATCCATTCGGCGCTCGTCCAGCGCAGGGCGAGCCTGTCGCTCGCCTGAATCAGCAACGGCGCCGCGAGCATGGAAAGGAGCATCGCGGCCACGGCGAGCTGGGAAAAATCTGGGGCGAGGAGCGCGAGCGACTGCGCCTGGACCATGAGAACCAGGCCAAACTCCCCGGCCTGGGCGAGCGCGAGCGCGACGCGCAGCGCCGCGCCCGGGGTCGATCCGAACGCACGCGCGAGCCCGACCATGAGCGCGAACTTGAACACCACGAGAAAGGCCGTCAGCGCCAGGGCCACGGGAAGGTTGGCGCCGACTGTCGCCAGGTCGAGCCTCATCCCGATGGTGACGAAGAACAGCCCCAGCAGTACCTCCCGGAATGGACGGATGTCCTCGTCGACCTGATGGCGGTACTCGGTCTCGGCGATGAGCATGCCGGCGAGAAATGCGCCGAGAGCAAGAGACAGGCCGGCGCGCTCGGTCAGCCAGGAGAGCCCGAGGGTGATCAGCAGGACGTTCAGTATGAAGAGCTCGTGAGAGCGGCGGCGCGCCACGATGTGGAACCAGCCGCGCATGAGCTTCTGCCCCAGGAACAGGACCACCGCGAGCACGGCTGCCGCCTTGGCCAGCGCAACGGCCAGACGCGTCGCTAGGTCGCCGCTCTCGTTCGCGATCGCCGGGATCAGGATCAGAAGCGGCACGACCGCCAGATCCTGGAAGAGCAGCACACCGACGGTATCGCGGCCGTGCGGTGTTTCCAGCTGCATGCGCTCGGCGAGGACGCGCGTCACGATCGCGGTCGAAGACATGGCGATCGCCCCCCCGAGCGCGAGCCCGGCCTGCCATGAGAATCCGGCTATCGCCGCGACGGCGAGCACGGCCGCGATCGTGAGCAGCACTTGGGCGAGCCCGAGCCCGAATACCGCGCGCCGCAGCTGAAACAGTTTGGAGAGGCTGAATTCGAGGCCGATCGAAAACATGAGGAAAACAACGCCGAATTCCCCTAAATGACGCCCCTCTTCGGTATCGGGGATCCAGGCGAGCGCGAAAGGCCCTACGGCCACGCCGACCAGCAGATAGCCCAGCTGCGGCGGCAGGTGCAGCGAGCGGAAGAGCACGACCACGATCACCGCGCTGGCCAGCAGTATCAGCACCAACTCTAGCGTTCCTCCCATCTGGAAGTCCTTGTTTTCTCGGGTTCTGGGAGGGGAATCGCGGAATCGGTCTGGTATACTCTTGCGACCTATCATAAAGCGTGCCACGCGTGCCGGCCAGAGCGATTTTCAAGCGATGAACGATCGGTCGAAGAAAGCGGCGGCGACTCACGCGCTCGATCTGGCGCGCAACGTGCTCGCGATCGAGGCCGACGCGGTGAAGGCGCTCGCCGCGCGGCTCGACGAGCGATTTCTAGACGCGGTTGGCTTCATCCTCGCTTGCCGGGGCCGGGTCGTCGTGACCGGCGTCGGCAAATCCGGGCACATCGCGCGCAAGATCGCCTCCACCATGGCGAGCACCGGCACGCCGGCTTTCTTCCTCCACGCCGCGGAGGCGAGCCACGGAGACCTCGGGATGATCACGCACGACGACGTCGTGCTGGCGCTCTCGAATTCCGGCCAGACGGACGAGCTGCTGACGATCATCCCCCTGATCAAGCGCCAGGGCGCGAAGCTCATCGCGGTCACGGGGAACGCGGATTCCGAGCTGGCGAGGGAAGCCGACGTGCACGTCGACGCCCGAGTCGCGCAGGAAGCGTGCTCGCTCAACCTCGCGCCCACCGCGAGCACCACCGCCGCTCTCGCGCTCGGCGACGCCCTTGCCGTCGTGCTGCTCGACGCGCGCGGCTTCGACGAGCAGGATTTCGCGCGAGCTCACCCGGGAGGCGCGCTCGGCCGACGGCTCCTCACCCACGTATCCGACGTCATGCGCACGGGAGACGACATTCCCAGCGTCCCCGAGACCGCGTCGTTCTTCGACGTTCTTCTGGAGATGTCGAAGAAAGGCATGGGCATGGCGGCTATGGTCGATTCGAGGCGCAAGGCCCTCGGGATCTTCACCGACGGCGATCTGCGCCGGACGCTGGAGCGCAAGCCCGATCCCCGGACGCTCAAGGCAGCCGACATCATGAAGCGCGGTCCGCGCACCATTTCCCCGAACAGGCTCGCCGCCGAAGCCGTCGAGCTGATGGAGCGCTACAAGATCAGCCAACTGCTCGTCGTATCCGATGCCGGGGAGCTGGTCGGGGCCGTCAACACGCACGACCTGCTTCGCGCCAAGGTTATTTGATGCGCACGCAACTGCTCGAGCGTATGCGGCGTCTCAAGCTCATGGTCTTCGACGTCGACGGGGTGCTTACCGACGGGACCCTGTACTACAGCGACACCGGCGCCGAGCTGAAGGCTTTCAACGCGCGGGACGGCCACGGCCTCAAGATGCTGAAGCAAAGCGGCGTCGAAGTCGCGATCCTGTCCTCGCGACGCTCGCGCGCGGTCGACGCGCGCGCGGCGGAGCTGGGAATAACGCTGGTCGAGCAGGGCGTTCCCGACAAGGGCAGGGTATTCGGGGACCTCGTCGCCCGCGCGCGCACCTCGGCGGAGGCCGCCGGCTATATGGGCGACGACCTCGTCGATCTGCCGGTGCTCGCCCGGTGCGGGTTCGCGGTGAGCGTACCCGAGGCGCCCCGCGCCGTCAGGCAGCGGGTGCACCATGTCACCAGGGCCCCCGGGGGGCGCGGCGCAGCGCGCGAAGTCTGCGAGCTCATCATGCGCGCCCAGGACACGCTCGACGAGGCGATCGCTCGCCAGCTCGCATGAAGACGCGCGTCACCCCTCTCCTTCCCCTCGCCTTGATGGCGTTCCTGGGGATTCTGACCCTGTGGCTGCAGTACGCCGTGCGCGAAGGCGCGGCAACCGAGTCGAGGGCGCCAGCGCACGAGCCCGATGCGATCGTCGAGAATTTCACGGTCCAGAATCTCGACACGTCGGGAGCGGTCCGCTACACCTTCTCGGCCCCCCGGATGGAACACTTCGCGGATGACGGTTCCGGGGAAGTTCTCTATCCCCGCGTGGTCCAGATCGTGCCCGGCGGCGGCAACTACGTCGCGACTGCCAATCGCGGCACGATCAACCGGCAGGGCGAGGAAGCCTTCCTGTACGGAAACGTGCTCCTCCTCCGGGAGGCCACCCCCGAAGAACCGGAGCTGCGCGCGCGCACCGAATTCCTGCACGTGCTCGCGGCGCAGGGAATCCTTCGAACCAACCAGACGGTAACGATCTCCGAGGGGAGGTCGACTTTCAGCGGAGTCGGACTGGTCATCAACAAGGCCAAACAGCAGTTCTCGTTGGAATCCCAGGTCAGAGGCACGTTCGATGTCCCTCGCAGGAAGTAGGCGGGCCGCCGCCCTCGCGCTTGCGGCGATCTGGCTGCTCGCCGCACCCGCGCTCGCCGAACGCGGCGACCGCGACAAGCCGCTGAACATAGAATCGGACTCCATGACGGCCGATGAGGCGAAAAAGACGGCGACGTTCCAGGGGAAAGTGGTGATGAGCCAGGGATCGCTCGTCATCCGTGCGGACCGCATCGTCGTGCGGCAGGACAGCGACGGTTTTCAGTACGGCATCGCGACAGGCAGCCCAGCGACTTTCCGGCACAAGCAGGATGGAAACGCGGGGTACATCGACGGGCAGGCGCAGCGAATCGAGTACGACGGCAAGGCAGAACGCGTCGAGCTCTTCGACGACGCGCGCCTGCGCCGCGACAGCGGCGACGACATCCGCGGAGATTTCATCTCCTATGACGCCCGGTCCGAGCGCTTCACGGTGAAGTCGGGCGGCGAGGCCTCCGGGCCCAATCGCGAGGGCCGCGTGCGCGCGACCATCATGCCCAAGAAGTCCGCGTCCGGCGCGGCGCCGAGCCCGGACGCCGGGCAACGGAACTAGCCGCTTTGACCCGATGAGCCAGCTGCGCGTCGACCAACTGAAGAAGCGCTACAAGTCCCGCGTCGTGGTCAAGGACGTCTCGCTCGAGGTATCGAGCGGGGAGGTCGTGGGGCTGCTCGGCCCGAACGGCGCCGGCAAGACCACCTGCTTCTACATGATTGTCGGGCTGATCGCGGTGGATGGCGGTGTGATCCGCCTGGACGGAAAGGAGATCAGCCACCTGGCGATGCACCGGCGAGCGCGCATGGGATTGTCCTACCTGCCTCAGGAAGCTTCGGTCTTCCGCAAGCTCACGGTGGAGGAGAACATCCGCGCGGTGCTCGAGCTCCAGCCCCTGCCCGAGGACGAGATCGAGTCCCGCCTCTCTGGGCTGCTTCGCGACCTCAACATCGCGCACCTGCGGCAGTCGACCGCCCTGTCGCTCTCGGGCGGCGAGCGCCGCCGCGTCGAGATAGCGCGCGCGCTCGCGACGCGTCCAAGCTTCATACTGCTGGACGAGCCTTTCGCCGGGGTCGATCCGATCGCGGTGCTCGACATACAGAAAATCATCCGCTTTCTCAAGGAACGCGGCATCGGCATCCTCATCACGGATCACAACGTCCGAGAGACCCTTGGCATTTGCGACCACGCGTACATAATTAACGAAGGACTCGTGCTCGCCTTCGGCAAACCCGACGAGATCGTCTATAATGAAAATGTAAGACGCGTCTACCTCGGCGAGAATTTCAGGTTGTAGGTTCTCGCGGCCAATTTCCGATGAAGCAGACCCTACAGCTCAAGCTATCGCAACACCTGACGCTGACGCCGCAGCTTCAGCAGTCGATACGTTTGCTTCAGCTCTCGACCATGGAGCTGAACCAGGAGCTGGAGAAATTCCTCGCGGAGAATCCCCTGCTCGAGCGCGAGGACGCCGAGGCACCGCTTCCCGCGGTTCCCGCGCACATGAACGGCGAGCACGCCACGACGCTCCAGCCTTCCGCCGAGCAGCCGGAGTCGGAGAGCCCGGCGCAGAGCGACACGTATTCCGCAGAGTTCGACTGGGTGGGAGAAGGCGGTGGCTCGGGCTCGGCAGCCCGCGACGATTCGGACGAAGGCGGCGACTATTCCCAGGTCGCGGCCGATACGCCCAACCTCAGGGAGCATCTGCACCGGCAGCTCACTCTCACGAAGCTCGAGCCCCGCGATCGCAACCTGGTCGCGTTCCTGATCGAGGCCCTGGACGAGGACGGCTATCTCACGCAGCCCCTCGAGGAGCTCGTTCAGATCGTTCCCGAAGAGCTGCAGATGGACCCCGAGGAGCTGCAGATCGCGCTCAAGCACCTGCAGAACCTCGACCCGACCGGCGTCGGCGCCCGCAACTGCGCGGAGTGCCTGGAGCTGCAGCTGCTCGCCATGCCCGAATCGACGCCCAGCCGCGCGACCGCCCTCGCCCTCGTGCGCTCGCACCTCGAGCTGCTCGCTGCGCGCGACTTCGCCAAGCTGAAGAAGGCGCTGCAGTGCGGAGACGACGAGTTGCGGCAGGCGCAAAAGCTCATTCAGAGCCTCAACCCGCGACCCGGTGCCGCTTTTGCGCCCCTCGAAACCCGCTATATCGTGCCCGACGTCGTGGTGAAGAAGGTCAAAGGCGTGTGGGTGGCGAGCCTCAATCCGGACGCTCTTCCCAAGCTGCGCATCAACCGCATGTACGCAGACATACTCCAGAACAACCGCGGCCAGTCCGGCGGCCAGCTTTCGCACCAGCTGCAGGAGGCGCGCTGGCTGATCAAGAACGTGCAGCAGCGATTCGAGACCATACTGCGCGTGTCGCAAGCCATCGTCGACAGGCAGCGCCATTTCTTCGAGCACGGCGAGGTCGGCATGCGGCCGCTGGTGCTGCGCGAGATCGCCAACATCCTGGGGCTGCACGAATCAACCGTATCGCGGGTGACCACGCAGAAGTTCATGCTGACGCCCGGCGGCATCTTCGAACTCAAGTATTTCTTCGGCAGTCACGTCGCGACCGAGACCGGCGGCGCATGCTCGGCGACGGCGATACGGGCGCTGATCAAGCAGCTGGTCGCAGCGGAGGATGCCAAGCGCCCGCTGTCGGACAGCAAGATTTCCGAGGTCCTGGGCCAGCAGGGCATCGTCGTCGCGCGACGCACGATCGCCAAGTACAGGGAGTCGCTTCAGATTCCCTCGGTCAGCATGAGAAAGGCTCTTTGACCGGGAGCGTCGGCCGCGCAACGGCCCGCCCGATGGTGTAGAATTCCACGCCTTTTTCGGCCGTCGGCATGGTGACGTGCGGGCGAGCCTCTGGGCCTCTAATGAACCTCATCGCGAAGCTTCTGCCTCCTTCGAACATCCTTCTCGACCTGGATGTAACGAGCAAGAAGCGCATGTTCGAGCAGGCCGGGCTGCTCTTCGAGAACAATCAGGGTGTCGCGCGCAGCCTTGTGTTCGACAGCCTGTTCGCGCGCGAGCGTCTGGGATCGACCGGGCTTGGCCAGGGTGTCGCGATCCCGCACGGCAGGATCAAGGGGCTCAAGGAGGCGGTCGGCGCCTTTGTGCGCCTCGCTCAGCCGGTGCCGTTCGACGCGCCGGACGGCAAGCCTGTCAGCCTGGTCTTCCTCCTCCTCGTGCCCGAGCACGCGACCGAGCAGCACCTGCAGGTGCTCTCCGAGCTCGCTCAGATGCTGAGCGACCGCGACCTGCGCGGGAAGCTGTCGAGCGACCCCGACGCGAGCACGATTCACCAGCACATCACAGCCTGGCAGCCGCATGTTGCAGATCAGCGTCGCGCAGCTGTATGAGGACAACCGCGAACAGCTGAGGCTAGCCTGGATCGGCGGCAAGGCGGGCGGCTCGACGGTTCTGCGGCGCGACAGCGCCGAAGTCGCTGCGCTCGTGGGCCATCTGAATCTCATTCACCCCAACCGCATTCAGGTGCTCGGGAATCACGAGGTCGCGCACCTTGCCGCTTTCGAGGAAGCCGAGCTGTTCCGCATGCTGGGCAGCGTCTTCGCCTTCCACCCCGTGGCCATCGTTGTCGCCGACGGCGCGCCCGCGGATGTGCGCCTGCTCAAGGCCGCAGACGCCTCCGGCGTCGCGGTGCTGGCCTCCGATATTCCGGGTGCTCAGCTCATCGATCGCCTGCGGCGCTACCTCGGCAAGGCGCTCGCGGACACGACGGAGCGCCACGGGGTATGCATGGACGTCCTCGGCCTCGGCGTTCTGATCACCGGCGACTCGGGCGTGGGCAAGAGCGAGCTCGCGCTCGAGCTCGTCAGCCGCGGCCACGGACTCGTCGCAGACGACATCGTCGAGATCTCCCGCATCGCCGCGTCGACGCTCGAGTGCCGCTGCCCTCCGATGCTCAAGGACTTCCTCGAAGTGCGCGGCCTGGGCGTGCTGAACATCCGGACCATATTCGGCGAGACAGCAGTACGGCCGAAGATGAACCTGCGCCTGGTCGTCCAGCTCGAGCGCCCCGGAACCGCCGACCTGGAGCGGCTGCCGCTCCACGAGCAGTCGGAGGACGTCCTCGGCGTCGCCGTACGCAAGGTGGTGATCCCCGTCGCCGCGGGGCGCAACCTCGCCGTCCTTCTCGAGGCGGCGGTGCGCAACTACATTCTCCAGCTTCGTGGCATCTACTCGACCGCGGAATTCATGGAAAGACAGCGGGCGGAAATCAAGAAGAACGCTTGAAGACCGCGCTCTCTCCGGAAGATGGGGGAATTTTGCGCGGGCGGGGCCGTTCCGATAAGGTACCGGAAATGCAGCTCGTGCTGATCAGCGGCTTGTCGGGCTCCGGCAAGAGCATCGCCCTCAACGTTCTCGAGGACAGCGGCTACTATTGCGTCGACAATCTACCAGGGCCGTTGCTGCAGGAGTCCGCGGAGCTGCTGCGTCGCGCCGGGCACCAGCGGGTGGCGGTTAG
Source organism: Burkholderiales bacterium (assembly GCA_035499735.1). GTDB lineage: Bacteria > Pseudomonadota > Gammaproteobacteria > Burkholderiales > SG8-39 > VBDM01. The sequence continues at coordinate 38,434 of DATJYC010000070.1, read as the reverse complement.
CATAGACGCGCGCACGGGAGAGTCCCTCGAGCAGGTCCCCGGCCATGTCGCCAAGCTGAAGAGCCAGGGTGTAGACCTGCGCCTGCTTTTTCTGGACGCGAAGAACGACACGCTCATCCGGCGCTTCTCCGAGACCCGCAGGCGGCACCCGCTCGCCACCGGCAACCGGACGCTCGAAGAATGCCTCATGCGCGAGCGTGAGCTGCTCGCACCCATAGGGGAGATCGGTCATCGGCTGGATACGTCCGACCTGCTCCCGAACAAGCTGCGCAACTGGATCAAGGACCTGCTCGAGATTCGCACCGAATCGCTGATGCTTCTCTTCGAGTCGTTCAGCTACAAGCAGGGCGTTCCTCTGGACGCGGACCTCGTCTTCGACGTGCGTTGCCTGCCCAACCCCTACTACGACACCAAGCTCCGCCCCTTGAGCGGTCTCGATGACGCGGTCATGGCGTTTCTCGAGCGGGAGCCGACGGTCGGGACGATGTACGAGGACATCAGGCGCTTCGTCGAGACGTGGCTGCCTTCCTACGGGCAGGAGAACCGCAGCTCGCTCAACGTCGCCATCGGCTGTACCGGAGGCCGGCATCGCTCGGTCTATTTCGCCGAACGCCTCGCCAGGCATTTCCGCGGCCGCTCGTCCGTTCTGGTCCGCCACAGGCACCTGGACGCCCCGGTATGAGCCGCATCGTCACCGTCGCCCTGACCGGCGCGTCCGGAATGCCTTACGGGCTGCGGCTCGTCGAGTCGCTGATCCGCGCGAAAGCCGGCGTCTACCTGCTCTACTCGCAGGCCGCGCATGTGGTCGCCAAGCAGGAGCTCGGCTTCACCCTGCCCCCGCGCGCTGTGGACGCCGAGCGCATGTTCAGCGAGCGCTACGGCGCCAAGCGCGGGCAGTTGCGCGTATTCGGGCGCGAGGACTGGTTCGCCCCCGTCGCCTCCGGATCCAATCCCCCCGAGTCCATGGTGATTTGCCCTTGCACCATGGGCACCCTCGCCGCGGTCGCCGCGGGGCTCTCCGACAATCTCATCGAACGCGCGGCGGACGTCGCGCTGAAGGAGGGACGCAAGCTCATCCTCGTGCCGCGCGAGACGCCGTTTTCATCGCTGCATCTGGAGAACATGCTCAAGCTCTCGCGCGCCGGGGCGGTGATTCTTGCCGCTAACCCGGGCTTCTACCACAAGCCCAAGCGCGTCGAGGACCTTGTCGATTTCGTCGTGGCCCGGATACTCGATCACCTCGGGGTCAAGCACGAGTTGATGCGCCGCTGGGGCGAAGAGCGCTGAACGGTACCGCGAACTTGGCCCTGTCGAACGTTCCGATCTTCCCGCTGAACGCGGTGCTCTTTCCCGGGGGCCTGCTGCCCCTGCGCGTCTTCGAGGCACGCTACATGGACATGACGCGCGATTGTATGAAGCGCGATCAGCCCTTCGGGGTCTGCCTTATCCGCGAGGGAGCCGAGGTGGGAGCTCCTGCGGTGCCGCAGGATATCGGCTGCCTCGCGAAGATCCTCGAGTGGGACATGCAGCAGCAGGGGATCCTGAACATCAAGACCCGCGGGGGCCAGCGGTTCCGGATTCTCGAGCGGCGCGTCGGAACCCAGGGCCTGATCTCCGCGGATCTCGAGCCGATTCCCGCGGAGGCGAGCGCTGCCGTTCCCGCGGAGTTCGCCGCGTGCGCCCGGCTGCTCGAGATGGTGGTTGCCGACCAGGGCAAGCCGGTCTTCGCCGAGCCCCACGCCTTCAACGACGCGGCCTGGGTGGGTTACCGGCTCGCCGAGATCCTTCCGGTGCCGCTGATCGCGAAGCAGAAGCTGCTCGAGATGAGCGACCCGCTCGGGCGGCTGTCAATCCTGCAGCGCTTTCTCGAGAGCCGCGGGCTCGCCGAGAAGCCTTCCTGAGCGCAGCCCCGCGAGCAGCTTCCTCACCGGCGCCGGCACGGCTGCGCCGATCGCGTCTTCCACGGGCAGCCAGAGCTGCCCCGGCTCGGCAGCGAGGAATGCCGCGGACTCCAGCACGCCGAGCACAGGCGTTATGTCCAGCGTGAAATGGGTGAACTCGTGCCGCAGGACGGGAAGTTTCTTCCTTCCCGCGAGATTCTCAGAGCCGGGCTCGACCTCGGGGAAGCACCACAGCCCGCCCCACACGCCCGTCGGCGGACGCTTCTCGAGCAGCACCTCTCCGTCGCGCAGGAGGAGCAGCATCGACGTCTTCCTCTCGGGCCGCCGCCTGCGCGGCCTGGGCTGAGGGTACGCCTCGGGCTTGCCAAGCGCGTAGGCCCGGCAGGTCTCATTCAGAGGACACTTCGCGCAGGCCGGGCGCTTGCGTGCGCACACCCCGGCGCCGAGGTCCATCAGGCCCTGCGTATAGCCTTCGAGGTCTCTCGACGGAAGCTCGGACTCGGCGAGCGCCCACAGGCGCTTCTCGACCCGCCTGTCTCCGGGAAACCCGCGCACGGCGAAGTGGCGCGCGAGCACGCGCTTGACGTTGCCGTCGAGGATCGCCTCGCGCTTGCCGAACGCGAACACCGCGATGGCCGCCGCGGTTGAGCGACCCAGTCCGGGCAAGGATTCGATTTCATCTCTTGCGCGAGGAAATCGGCCGCCGTGCGCGGCAGCGACGGCGCGCGCTGCGGCGTGCAGGTTGCGCGCCCGCGAGTAGTAGCCCAGACCGCTCCACAGGGTCAGAACCTCGTCGAGCGTCGCCTGCGCGAGCGCCTTGATGTTCGGAAAGCGCGCGAGGAAGCGCCGGTAGTACGGGATGACGGCCGTAACCTGGGTCTGCTGGAGCATGACCTCGGAGAGCCAGATGCGGTAGGGATCGCGCGTGCGCTGCCACGGCAAGTCGTGGCGCCCATGACGGGCCTGCCAGCGCACGAGCCTGCGGGCAAGGTCGCTCACCGCCTGAGCAGGCCCTTGAGGTAGTCCTTCGCCCGCTCTTTCAGCTTGTCCTGCGCTTTTCCGGCCTGCTCCTTCGCCACATCTCGCGCGAGGGCGCCGAAATCGGGGTGGAACTTCGGCGCGTCCAGGGGACCGTCGATCTTCATAGCCAAGCCCAGTCCGCCCGACGCCCCCGAGACCTTGGCGACGTAGTTGAGCGCGTTCCCTCCGATGTCGGCGTCGCCCGAACCGGTCAGTCGCAGCAGCGGCGCCGTCGCCACGAGATCGTCGTTGTGGGCGACACCGTTCTTGATGACGAAGCTCGCGGTCAGCGCCGACAGATCGGTCCGTTGCTGCGAGGAGGCCGGCGAGGGCTGATTCTTCAACTTGCGCATCAGGTCGTCGAGGTTGACGCCCTTGAGCGCCCCGTCCTTCAGGCTGAGCTTCGCCGTGCCGGCGAGCGCTTTCTTCATCGCGGTGACCGTGTTTCCGGCGGTCTGGACGTCGAGCGCCACGTTGCCCTTGCCCTCGAGCATGTCGTTGTTGAGGGCGTCCTTCAGCAGCGGACCGATCGCCACGCCGGGCAGGTCCGCCTTGAGCGCGAAGCGGTTGTCGTTCGCGTTTACGCTGGCGGCGCCGTTGAGCTTGCCCTGGTAGAGGTCGGCGGTGAGCGGCTCGGCGTCGACCTTGCCGCCAGCCGCTTTCACGCCGAGATGCACGTTCTCGAGCTTCACGTTCGAAGCGATCAGCTGCTCGATCTTCAAGTCGCCCTTGAGGTTGAGGCCTTTCAACCCGGAAAGGTCGATCGGCTCCTCGGGCTTCGCCGGCGGCGGAGGTGCGCCCGCGCCGGCCGGCGCCTTGGCGGGCGGCGGCAGATAGCGGTCGAGGTTGACCTTGTCCGCGGCGAGCGCGAAGCGGATGGCCTGCGGCGAGGTATCGACCTCGACCTCGCCCTTCAGTGATAGCGGCGGTTTGCTCGATCCCGGCGTCGCGTCCGCGACCTTCAGGTCCATTCCGGAAAAGGCGAACGACTGCTTCTCGAGATTGAGCCGGTACTGCCCGGATAGGTTGACCTGGTAGTCCGCCTTGGGCTGGCTCGCCTCGAGTCGCATCGCGAGCGAGAGCTTGCCGGGCACGCCGCTCGCGATCCGTCCGGTCTCGAGCTTGTCGATCGTCGCTTTGTAGCGGCCGCCCGTCGCCTCGTCGTGCCAGCTGGCCGAGCTCGCGCGCACCTCGATTCCCGCGATGTCGAGCTGCACCGGCTCCGCCTGCGGCGCGGTCTTGGCTTGGGGCGCTTTCGGCGGCGGCGACGAGGCGCCGGCGCCCGCCAGGTCGGCGAAGTTGGTCTTCCCGCTCCTGTCCTGTACCAGGTCCACGTTGAGGCCGGAAAGCGTCACCTTGTCGATGACTACCTGCCTGGAGAGCAGCGGCATCACCGCGAGCGACACCTTGACCTCGTCGATTTTCGCGAAGGTCTTGTCGCTCCCGCGCTCGGAGAGCGAGGTCTTGCCGACGTCGACGCCTAGGCTGGGGAAGAGCGACAGGCCGATCTTCCCTTCGACGGTGAGCGTCCGGCCGGTCTTCTCCTTCACGACCTTCGCGAGCTCGCCTTTGTACTTGTTTGGGTCGAAGGTTGCGACGACCGCGGCCACCGCGATGACGATGAGCACCGCGACGGCCACGACGGCATAGAGGAGGTATTTGAGAATTTTCATGGCGCGATGCCCAGCCCGTTGAATATCATTCGTTGGCGACACCGAAGGGCACGTGCCCCGCGGCGACGTGCCGGGCGGCCGACTCAACGTGCCCGCGTTGGTCGTCGAAGAAGAAATCCGGCTCGAAAGCTTTCAGGAATTCGCCCTTGTCGAGCCCACCCAGGAACATCGCCTCATTGACTGCGATGTTCCAGTTCATAAGCGTACGCACCGCTCGCTCGTGCGCGGGCGCGCTGCGGGCGGTGACGAGCGCAGTGCGAATCCGCATGGGCACGTCGGTGCCAGCCGCAGCCTGCAGTCGGTGCAGCGCCTCCAGCAGCGGCTTGAAGGGCCCGGGAGGCAGCGGCTTGAGGACGTGCACGGTCTCGTGCCGGGTGAACGCATCCAGCCCGTCGCGCTGATACACGCGCTCCGCCTCATCAGAAAAAAGTACCGCGTCACCGTCGAAAGCGATGCGCACCTCATCGGCATTCCGCGCCGCCGCCAGTGCCGAATCCGGATAAACCCGGGCCGCGGGAAACCCGGCGTCGAGCGCGCTCATGACGTCGCGCTCGTTGGCGGACAGGAACAGGTTGGCCTTCAGCGCGTCCAGATACTGGTAGGGGCTGCGGCCGCGCGTGAACACCCCGCGCTCGAGCTTCAAGCCTGCGCGCTCAGCCGAACGGAACGCGCGCAGGCCCGACACCGGGTCGTTCTTCGACAAAATGGCGACCTCGACCCTCTGCACTGCGCCGCTGTTGAAGGCGAGCAACTTCTTCACCAGCTGAAACGCCACGCCCGGTTTCGCCGGCGTGTCGAGACGCGACATTTGCAGGTCGATGTAGGCGGGCTCACCGTCCTTCTCGAAGACGCGGTTCTCTTCCTCGAAGTCGAACAGCGCCCGCGAAGAGATCGCTACGACGAGCTTGCCTTCGACACTAAAGGGCATGGGCTTGAGCGCTGGAGCGGGTGAAGGGAATCGAACCCTCGTCTTAAGCTTGGGAAGCTTTCGTTCTACCATTGAACTACACCCGCATGGTACGGGGATTCTACGATCGATGCCGCATCGCGGCAATCCGTCACGCGCCGGACTACGCGGCCCCCCGGACAAGATACGATGCCGGTAGAATCGCTCGTCTCGCATCGGTCACCCGTCATGTCCGACAACGCCTATCCCCCGACTCTCCTGCGCCGCCGCTTTCTGCGGGGCGCGGCCGGCTTCGCGGGCGTGCTGCTTGCGCCCGTGGGCAGGGTCTGCGCGCAGTCGCTGCCCGCCCGGACGCTGTTCTTCGTGCACACGCATACGGGCGAGACGCTGCGCGCGGATTACTTCAGCGGCGGGATCTACCGGCCGGGCGGCCTGGCTCGCGTCGATCGCTTCCTGAGGGATTTTCGCAGCGGCGAGGTCCGTGCGATCGACCCGCGCCTGCTGGATATCCTGTACCGCCTCCAGGTCCTGGCGGATCGACCCGCCACCTACGAAGTGATCTCCGGATACCGATCGCCGCAGACCAACGCGGCGTTGCACCGAGCCTCCGGGGGCGTCGCCGAGCACAGCCTGCACATGGAAGGCCGCGCCATCGACGTGCGCATGAGCGGTTTCTCGACGCGGCGGTTGCGCGATCTGGCGCTCGCGCTGCGCTCGGGCGGAGTCGGCTACTACGCGCGCTCGGACTTCATCCATCTCGACACCGGCCGCCCGAGATCGTGGGGGGATCTCGCCTAGGCCGTCAGTCGCCCCTTGCCCGCAGCAGCTCTTCCAGCCTCTGGTCGTGCCCGTAGATATCCTCGAAGAACAGCGTCTGCCCGGACTCCGTGGCGATCGCGGTTTCATACAGTACGATCACCGGAACCGGTCTTGGCAGATCCACCCGCTGATTCGGCGGGCCGTTCATTGCCTCGCGGATCTTCTCTTCGGTCCAGCCGCCCTGCGCGCCGCGCAGCACCTGCGCCGCAAGCCCCGCGGGATCGCTCACGCGGATGCAGCCGTGACTGAAGTCGCGGCGGGTCTCCCCGAACAGATGGCCGGTCGGCGTGGAATGCAGGTAGACGCTGTGATAGTTCGGAAGCACGAACTTGATCGCGCCGAGTGCGTTATCCGGGCCGGGCCGCTGGCGCAAGTGAAGCTCCCCCGCAGCGAGCGCCTCGATGCTGTCCGGCGCGGGTGGAACGACCTGGGAATCGTCGCCTCGGCCGCGGATCAGCTCCAGGTGATTCTCCTCCAGAAAGCGCGGGTTGACCTGCATCGCCGGAAGCATCTCGCGCTCGACGATCGAGTCGGGCACGTCCCAGTACGGCCTGAAGACGACGTATTTCATCTCGGCCAGGAAGACGGGAGTCTGGGTCTCGGGATAGGATTGGCCGACGATCACATCCATCTTCAGCATGTCGGATTCGCGATCCTGGGCCGTGCGAAACGCGTACAGGCGGAATGCCGGGAGATTCACCACGATCGGCGGCGCGTCGAACGGCCGCAGCCAGCGCCAGCGCTCCAGGGTCAGCTCGATCTGCCGCACCCGCCGCTCGAGCGGCACAGTGAGCGCGGCGAAGGTTCGCCTCCCCAGCACCCCGTCGTCGGAAAGCCCGTGACGCCGCTGAAAGCTCCTGAGCGCGGCGACCAGGGCTTCGTCCAGAATTTCGGCGTCGGGAGGCCCGACTGTGTCGTCATTCAGATCTCCCAGTGAAATCAGGAGCCGGCGAAGCGGTGTGCCGCCGGGGTACCGCTCGCCCGGCCGGATCGATCCGCTCTTCAACCTCGGCAGTTCCGTGAGCCCCGGTTCGGAAGCGAGGCGGCGATATTTCGCGAGAGCGACCTTGAGCAGCCGATAATGATTGAAGGGCGGCTCGACCGTCTCCAGAACCGAATCGGGACGACGGGCGCTGGCCAGTCTCCGGATCACCGCGGCCTCATCGAGGTCCGTGCGCGGCCTATAGAGCTCGAAGCCGCAGGTGCGCGGGTCGACCCGCCCGTAGTGCAGATGTCTGACGAATCTGAGCGTGGAATCCGACAGGCGCAGGTCGAAGTCCGCCAGCCTTGCCTCGGGAACGTCGCGCGCGACGAGCAGCTCCTGCATCCGCGAAGAGGCCGCATCGGCATCGTAGTCGGAAGGACGCAGGCCGTACGCCCTGGCGTCGAGAAGCAGCTGGATGAATTCGCGCGCCTGGCGCGTCGGTCTTCCCGATCGCTGCCACAGCGGCGCGTATTGCCGCGATTCGTAAAGGGCGCGAAGCGTCCCGGCAGCGGACGGGCGGTCCAGCATCTGCCGCAGGTAGCCCGAAACGCCTTCCGGCGGCTGCGCCCTGGCCTGCGGCACGAAGGCCCAGAAGACGAGAAGCAGGCCAAATTGGCGAAGGCGCGGGTCCATCCAGACTTCATGATGAAGGCCGAGGCAAGGATGGGGTTGATTCAGGTCAAGACACTGCGGGACCAGAAGGCGCCGACCGTTCACGGGGCGTGGTAAGATTTTGACGGTCGCATTTCGATCTCCAAAGTGATCAAGCTCTCGATCAACGGGAAAGTTCAGAGCCTCGAATCCGGCGCGGACGTGGCGCGTCTGCTCGAGGCGCTGGACATGTCCGGCAAGCGCGTCGCGGTGGAGAGAAACGGAGAAATCGTGCCGCGCAGCCAGTACTCGAACACCCGGCTTTCGGAAGGCGACGCGCTCGAGATCGTCGTCGCCGTGGGAGGCGGCTGATGAACGCTCCCACCCGCCTTCCTGACCAGGCCGCGGATCCCCTCGTCATCGGCGGGCGGGCCTACCGCTCGCGCCTGCTGATCGGCACCGGCAAGTACAAGGATTTCGACGAGACGCGGCGCGCGGTCGAGGCGAGCGGCGCCGAGATCGTCACGGTCGCCATCCGCCGCACGAATATCGGCCAGAACGCGAACGAGCCGTCGTTGCTCGACGCGCTGCCGCCGTCGAAATTCACCATCCTTCCGAACACCGCCGGCTGCTACAGCGCCGAGGACGCGGTGCGCACGTTGCGCCTCGCGCGCGAGCTCCTCGATGGCCACGACCTCGTCAAGCTCGAGGTGCTCGGCGATCCGGACACGCTCTACCCCAACGTGATCGAGACGCTCAAAGCGGCGCAGACGCTGGTGCGCGACGGGTTCAAGGTCATGGTCTATACGAGCGACGATCCGATCGTCGCCAAGCAGCTCGAGGACATCGGCTGCGTCGCAGTCATGCCGCTCGCATCGCTGATCGGATCGGGGATGGGCATCCTCAATCCCTGGAACCTTCAGCTCATCATCGCCAACGCCAAGGTGCCCGTCGTGGTCGACGCGGGCGTCGGTACCGCCTCCGATGCGGCCGTCGCCATGGAGCTCGGCTGCGACGCCGTGCTCATGAACACCGCCGTCGCCAAGGCGCGGAACCCGGTCCTCATGGCGCAGGCGATGAAGAAGGCGGTCGAAGCCGGGCGCGAGGCCTTCCTCGCGGGCCGCATGCCGAAGAAGCTCTACTCCGCCACCCCGAGCTCTCCGAGCGAGGGCGCTATCGCGTCGAGCTCCCCGGCCGCGGGCCTCATCTCGCCGAAGGCCGCGTAACACCTCGTTCTTGCAGGAACGGCGCTCGATCCGCAGCTACGTGTTGCGCCAAGGGCGCATCTCGAACGCGCAGCGCAGCGCCTGCGCCGAGCTTCTGCCGGTATACGGCGTGGCGTTCTCTCCCGAGCGTGTCGACCTGGACAAGGTGTTCGGCCGCGCGGCGCCGAAGATCCTCGAGATCGGCTTCGGCATGGGAGAGACGACGGCCGAGATCGCGCAGCAGCACCCGGAATGCGACTACCTCGGCGTCGAGGTGCACACGCCAGGCGTGGGGAGCCTGCTCGCGCGCATCGCAAGGCTGGGCCTCGCGAACGTCCGCATCGTCCAGCACGACGCGGTCGAGGTGCTGCAGCACATGATCGCCCCGGGCGTGCTCGACGGCATTCTCGTCTTCTTCCCGGACCCCTGGCCGAAGAAGCGCCACCACAAGCGGCGCCTCATCCAGCCCCCCTTCGCCGCCTTGCTCGCGTCGCGGATGAAACCGGGAGCCCTCCTCCACGCCTGCACCGACTGGGAGGACTACGCGCGCCAGATGCTCGAGGTGCTGGCCGCGGAGCCGGAGCTCGTGAACACCGCCTCCGGCTACGCCGACCGGCCGCAGACGCGCCCGCAGACCAAGTTCGAGCGCCGCGGCCTTGCGCTCGGCCACCGCGTCTGGGACCTCGTCTTCAGGAAGGTTTGACCGGCAGGAAGAGCTGCAGCAGGTCGTTCAAGAAGCGCTGCCCCAGGGCGCTCGGCGCGATGCGCTCGTGGCTGCGCACGATGAGTCCGCGCGACTCGGCGAGCGCAAGCGCTTTTTCCGCGAGCGCGATCTGAGCGCCCGTGCGCTCGGCGAGGAGCGATACCGGGAATCCCTCCGTCAGCCGCAAGGCGTTCATCATGAACTCGAACACGAGGTCCGCTCGGCCGACCTCGTGGCTTTCCTGGACGGGACGCGCCTCGCTGACGCGCTCGAGATAGTCCCTGGGCTGCTTCCAGCGCGCGCTGCGCGTTACGCGATCGGGGAAGGAGAGCTTGCTGTGCGCGCCTGCGCCGATGCCGAGGTAGTCTCCGAAGCGCCAGTAGTTGAGGTTGTGGCGGCACTCGCGGCCCGTTCTCGCCCACGCAGAGGTCTCGTAGTGGCGGTAACCGGCGCGCTCCAGCGCCTCCCCGACCGCGTCCTGGATCGCCGCCGAAGCGTCCTCGTCCGGCAAGGCCGGCGGATGCCGGTAGAAATGCGTGTTCGGCTCGATCGTCAGGTGGTAGAAGGACAGGTGCGCGACGTCCGCCGCCAGCGCGGACTGCGCGTCGGCTCGCGCCTCCTCCAGGGTCTGCCCCGGGAGAGCGTACATCAGGTCGAGGTTGACGTTGTCGAAGTGCTCGCGCGCGATGGCGATCGCGCGCCGCGCCTCGATGTCGTCGTGGATGCGCCCCAGGGCGCGCAGGTGCCGGGGATCGAAGCTCTGGATGCCGATCGAGAGGCGCGTGACGCCCGCATCGCGATAACCGCGAAACTTCTCCGCTTCGAAGGTTCCCGGGTTCGCCTCCAGCGTGATCTCGCAGTCGGGCTCGAGCGGAAGGCGCGCCCGGAACGCCGAGATCAGCGCGCCGATCGCCTCGGCGGAGAAGAGGCTCGGCGTGCCCCCGCCGAAGAACACGCTGCCGACGCGCCTTCCCCACACCTCGGGCAGCGATTGCTCGAGGTCGTTCACCAGCGCGTCGGCGTACGCCGCCTCGGGAACGTCCCCGCGAGCCTGGTGCGAATTGAAATCGCAATAGGGGCACTTCCTGACGCACCAGGGAATGTGGACGTAGAGCGCCAGCGGCGGCAGCCGCTCGAGGCGCACGCCCGTCGCCGGCGCGGCCGGGAGGACGATCGCCGTCACGCGCCTTCCTTCAGCTTGGCGAGCAGTAGCCGCATGGCCTTGCCGCGGTGGCTGATGAGATTTTTCTGCTCCTGCTCGAGCTCCGCGGCGGTCCTGCCGAGATCGGGCAGGAAGAAGTGCGGATCGTAGCCGAAGCCGTTCGCCCCGCGCGGCTGCGCCACGATCTCCCCGGCCCAGCTGCCCTCGGCGATGATCGGCTCGGGGTCCTCGGCATGGCGCATGAGCACGACGACGCAGTAGTAGTGCGCGCGGCGGTCGTCCTTGCCGGCGAGCAGCGCGATCAGTTTCTCGTTGTTGCGCGCGTCCTGAGCCTCGCGCCCCGGCGTTGCGCCCGGGGGCGCGGCTCCGGCGAACCTGGCCGACTGCACGCCGGGTTTCCCGCCGAGGGCGCTCACGCAGATGCCGGAATCGTCCGCGAGGGCAGGCAGCCCCGATCGCCGGCTCGCGTGGCGGGCCTTGGCGAGCGCGTTCTCGACGAAGCTGCCGTGCGGCTCCTCGGCGTCGGCGACGCGGAGGGTGGCCTGGGGAACGATCTCGATTCCCAGGGGCGCGAGCAAGGCCTCGAATTCGCGCAGCTTTCCGGGGTTGGAGGACGCGAGGACCAGGCGCTTCATCGCCCCCCCGCTCCCAGCGCTTTCTTCTGCTTCGCGATCAGCTCCGCGATGCCCTGTCGCGCCAGCGCGATCAGCGACTGCATCTGCTCCGCGGAGAAGGGATGGCCTTCGGCGGTTCCCTGCACCTCGACGAAGCCGCCCGAGCCCGTCATCACGACGTTCATGTCCGTGTCGCAACGCGAGTCCTCGGCGTAGTCCAGGTCGAGCACGGGGACGTCCTCGAAGAGCCCTACGGACACCGCGGCGACGAAATCGAGTATCGGCCAGGCCGCCAGCGCGCCGCGCGCCTGGAGCTTCGCGAGCGCGTCGTGCAGCGCGACGAAGGCGCCGGTGACGCTCGCCGTGCGCGTTCCGCCGTCCGCCTGGATCACGTCGCAATCGATCTTCACAGTGCGCTCGCCCAGCGCCTGCAGGTCGGTCACGGCCCGGAGCGACCGGCCGATCAGTCGCTGGATCTCCTGGGTGCGGCCCGATTGCCGGCCGCGCGCGGCCTCGCGGTCGGTCCGGGTGTGGGTCGACCGCGGCAGCATGCCGTACTCGGCGGTGACCCAGCCCTGGCCGCGGCCCTTGAGGAACGCCGGCACGCCGTCCTCGACGCTCGCGGTGCAGATCACCCGCGTGTCTCCGAACGCGATCAGCACCGAGCCCTCGGCATGCCGCGTGTACGCGCGCTCGATGCCTACGGGACGGAGCTCGCCGGGCTCGCGCTGTGACGGTCTGCTCACGGCTTGTGCGGAGTGTGCTTGCGGATCGCCGAGCGGATCTCCTGGATCGCGCGCTCGATCTCAGCGTCGCTGAGGTCGCCGTTGTCGGCCTTGCTGAAGTCCCCGAGCTGGGTGCTGACCGTGTCCAGCGCGAGCGTCTGAGTCGAGACCTCGCCGCCCGCAGCCCTTTGCGATCCCTCCCAGTTCATCGCCACTACGGACAGGTTGTCGCAGTCGGCTCCGGCGCGCAGCTCGGCGAGATCGAGCAGCGCGGGAATGGCGCTCATGAGGTCTCGCTTCATGAGCGTCGCCGTAATCAGCTTCCCGGTTAGCGGGCCCCACAGCCCGTCGGAGCACAGGATCAGCATGTCGTCCTGGCGCAGCGACACCGGCTTGGACAGCTCGACCTGCGGGCGCGCACTCGCTCCGACGCAATTGAAGATCTTGTTGCGGTCCGGATGATTCTGGACGGCCTCCTCGCGCACGCGGCCCTGGTCGACCAGCATCTGCACGCGAGAATGATCGCGCGTCTGCGCCTGGATCCGCCCCTCGCGCACGTGGTAGAGGCGCGAGTCGCCGGCGTGCGCCCAGCAGGCCATCGCGTTCTGGACGACGCACGCGACGCAGGTGGTCCGCGGCGACTCGACCAGGCCGCGCGCCTTGGCGTAATCCTGGAGCGCGTAATGCGCGTCGAGAATGGTCTTCTGCAGGAAGGCGGACGGATCGGTGAGCGTGGGCTTCGCCTCGCGCTGGAACGCCTCGGTGAGCAGCTGCACCGCGATGTGCGACGCCACCTCGCCGTGAAGGTGCCCGCCCATACCGTCGGCCACGACCATCAGCAGCGCGTCGCGGGTATAGGCGTAGCTGGTGCGGTCCTGGTTGGCCTTCCGCGTGCCCTTGCGGCTCTCCTGGAAGATCGAGAATCTCATCCCATCCGCCTTTTCAGGGCTCCGCGGAGGCTCTCCATCAACGAGCCCTTGCGGTGAACCTCGGGATCCTTCTCGCGCAGCAGCACCTTCTGCAAGGCAAACACGCTCTGCGGCCGCTTCAGGTGATCGAGCTCGAGGCACCAGTCGACCGTCTCGAGGAGCTGGCGCGAATACTTCTCGCCCCACATCTTCGTCGCCGAGATGTAGCGGTCCTTCTCCGCGCGCTGGTCCGCCGGCTGGGGCGCGGCGCCGGCGAGGCAGGCGAAGATGCTCGCCCCGATCGCGTAGCAGTCGCTCCACGGCCCGAGCAGCTCGCGCTTGGCGTATTGCTCGGGCGGCGCGAATCCGGGCGTATACATCGGCGTCAGGCGCTGCCCTTCCTCGGCGAGCGTCTGGCGTGCCGCGCCGAAGTCGATGAGCAGCGGCGTGCCGTCGTTGCGGATATAGATGTTGGCGGGTTTGATGTCGAGGTGGAGCAGCTTGTTCGAGTGCACCTCGCGCAGCCCGTTCAGCAGCAGCGTGAACACGTGCCGGATGAATTTCTCCTTGATCGTGCCGCGGCGCAGCTGGATGTGCTCCTGGAGGGTGCGGCCGCGCTCGTAGCGCATGACCATGTACACGGTCTCGTTGGCGCGGAAGAAATTCAGCACTCGCACGACGTTGGGATGCGACAGGCGGGCGAGCGAGCGTCCTTCCTCGAAGAAGCAGCGCATACCGTAGCGGAACGTCGCCAGGTTCTCCTCGGCGATCGAGGGGAGCGCGTCGCCCTCGTTGCGCAGGGCAAGCTGGCTCGGAAGGTATTCCTTGATCGCGACGGGCTGGTCGTTTTCGTCGTAGGCGAGGTAGACGATGGAGAAGCCCCCGGAGGACAGCACGCTCGCAATCCGGTAGGTCTCGAGCTGATAGCCTTCGGGCAGCGGCTGATTGGCCTGCTGTGCCATTAAGGGGGTAGCGGCGCTGCGTTCGTAGCCGTTATCATAGCGGCGTTTTCCAAAATTCCGCCGGCATTATAAGGCGTCACTGAACGCGCCCCATGATCTCCAGCATGACCGGCTACGCCGCCGCAACCCGGGATCTGCCGGTCGCTTCCCTCGCGGCCGAGGTCAAGAGCGTCAACAGCCGGTTTCTGGACGTGCAGTTCAGGCTCCCGGACGAGCTGCGACCGGTGGAGCCGGCGCTGCGGGAGCTGATCCAGAACCGCGTGGGACGGGGCAAGGTGGAATGCCGCGTCTCGGTCACCCCGCCGGCGAATGCGGCGCCGCGCATCAGCGTGAACGAGGGACTGCTCGTCGAGCTCGCCGAGGTGTCGCGCAAGGTACGCGCGGCGGTCCCCGACGCGCGCCCCCTGAGCGTGGGCGAGGTGCTCGGCTGGCCGGGCGTGCTGGCCGAAGACCGGTCCGCCGTACTGCGCGAGGCCTGCGTCACGCTCGTCCACGAGGTGCTGGACGACTTTTCGGCGACGCGCCTCCGCGAGGGCGGCAAGCTCGCGCAGATGCTCGCCGAGCGCACCGAGCGGATGAAGGAGCTGCTTGCGGCCATCCAGCCGAAGCTCCCCGAGGCCGTCGCCGCCTATCAGGAGAAGCTGTCGGCGCGCCTGCGCGAAGCCCTCGGCGGCGCCGACGACGAGCGCGTGCGGCACGAGATCGCGCTTTTCGGCGTCAAGGTCGACGTCGCCGAGGAACTGACGCGGCTCGCCGCCCATCTCGACGAGGTGTCGCGCGTCGTCAAGGCCGGAGGAGCGGTGGGCAAGCGCCTCGACTTCCTCATGCAGGAGCTCAATCGCGAGGCCAACACTCTGGGATCCAAATCGGTCTCGAAGGACCTCTCCGACGCGAGCCTCGAGCTCAAGCTCCTCATCGAGCAGATGCGCGAGCAGATCCAGAACATCGAATGAACGGCAACCTGTTCATCGTGTCCGCCCCGTCGGGCGCGGGCAAGTCGTCGCTCGTGAACGCCGCGCTCGCCGACGACAAGCAGCTCGCGCTGTCGGTGTCCTACACCACACGGGCGCCGCGTCCCGGAGAGACCAACGGGCGCGAGTACCACTTCGTCGATCGCAAGAACTTCGAGGCGATGCTCGCGCGCGGCGATTTCCTGGAATCGGCGGAGATCTACGGCAACCGCTACGGAACCTCGAAGAAATGGATCGCAGAGGCGCGCGGCCAGGGCCGCGACATCATTCTCGAGATCGACTGGCAGGGAGCGCAGCAGGTCCGCAGGGCCTTTCCGGACACGGTGAGCGTCTTCATTCTCCCGCCGCCGCCGGTACTCGCCGAGCTCGAGCGCCGGCTGCGTGCGCGGGGCCAGGATTCCGAAGAGGCCATCCGGCGCCGGCTACGCGATGCCGCCGAGGAAATAGGCCACGTGGGCGAGTTTGAATATGTTATAATAAACAAAGAGTTTGAACAGGCGCGGCGCGACTTGGCCGCAGTCGTGCGCGCGGCCCGATTGAAAACATCCAGCCAGCTCGCGCGGCACCCGGAAATCTTGAAACCCGCAGGTTAGACTGAAGCTAGACTAAGAGACATATCCATGGCTCGCATCACCGTCGAAGATTGCCTCAAGAGAATCCCCAACCGCTTCCAGCTGACTCTCGCGGCCACGTACCGCGCGCGCCAGCTTGCGCAGGGCGGCACGCCCCACATCGAGACCACGCGGGACAAGCCCACGGTCATCGCGCTGCGCGAGGTCGCGGCGGGCAAGGTCGGCGTGGAATACCTGAACCGCGTCCATACGGGATGAAGGCCGCGCCCCCTTTGAAAAGGGGGCCGCGGTACAAGTTCCTCCCTCACGGGAGCCGCCGCTAAGCCATGGCGGCCGTCGCCATCACCGGCCTGCGGCAGCATCTCGGCTATCTCAAGCCGAGCGACATCGGCCGGATCGAGGAGGCCTACCAGTTCAGCGACGCGGCCCACCAGGGCCAGTTCAGGCTGAGCGGGCACCCCTACATCTCGCACCCGCTCGCCGTCGCCGAGATCGTCGCCGACTGGCAGCTCGATACGCAGGCCGTGATGGCGGCCCTCCTCCACGACGTGATGGAGGATACGGCGATCTCGAAGCAGCAGATCACCGAGCGCTTCGGCAAGCCCGTGGCGGAGCTGGTGGACGGCCTGTCGAAGCTCGACAAGATCGAGTTTCAGTCGCAGGCGGACGCGCAGGCGGAGAACTTCCGCAAGATGCTGCTCGCCATGGCGCGCGACGTGCGCGTCATCCTCATCAAGCTCGCCGACCGCCTGCACAACATGCGGACGCTCGCCGCGGTCCGGCCGGAGACCCGCAAGCGCGTGGCGCGCGAGACGCTCGAGATCTACGCCCCGATCGCGAACCGGCTCGGCCTGGACGGCCTCTACCGCGAGCTGCAGGACCTCGCCTTCGCCAACCTCTACCCCGGGCGCTACAAGGTGCTCGCGAAGGCGGTGAAGGCCGCGCGCGGCAACCGCCGCGAAGTCGTCGAGAAGGTCCTGAACGCGCTGAAGGAGCGACTGCAATCCTCGAAGATCGACGCCGAGGTGACCGGCCGCGAAAAGCAGATCTACTCGATCTACAGCAAGATGCAGGAGAAGCATCTGTCGTTCTCGCAGGTCCTCGACATCTACGGCTTCCGGGTCATCGTCAAGGACGTTCCCGCCTGCTACCTCGCGCTCGGCGCGCTGCACAGCCTGTACAAGCCCGTGCCGGGGAAATTCAAGGACTACATCGCCATCCCGAAGGTCAATGGCTACCAGTCGCTCCACACGACGCTGATCGGCCCCTACGGCATGCCGGTCGAGATCCAGCTCCGCACGCGGGCGATGAACCGCATCGCCGAGGCCGGCGTCGCGTCGCACTGGCTGTACAAGTCCGACGCCGAGATCAACGAGGTGCAGCAGCGCACCCACAAGTGGCTGCAATCGCTTCTCGACATCCAGCACGCCTCCGGGGACCCCGCCGAGTTTCTCGAGCACATCAAGGTCGACCTCTTCCCGGACGAGGTCTACGTGTTCACGCCCAAGGGGAGGATCATGGCGATGCCGCGCGGCGCGACCGCGGTGGACTTCGCCTACGCGGTGCACACGGACATCGGCAACCGTTGCGCCGCGGTACGGATCAACTACGAGCTGGTGCCTCTGCGCACCGAGCTCAAGAACGGCGACCGCGTCGAGATCATCACCGCGGCGCACGCCAACCCCAACCCCGGCTGGCTGTCGTACGTGAAGACCGGCAAGGCGCGCTCGCAGATCCGGCATTTCCTCAAGACGATGCAGTACGAGGAGGCGGCGGCGCTCGGCGAGCGCATGCTCGACCAGGCCGCGCGGGCACTGGGCGCGAAGTCGGCGGAGGCGACTGCCGACAAGTGGGACAGGCTCGTGCGCGATCTGGGCGCGAAATCCCGGCAAGAGGTGTTCGCCGACATCGGCCTCGGCAAGCGCCTCGCCGCGATCGTCGCGAGGAAGCTGCTCGCGCTCTCCGAAGGCGATGAGCCCGAGGCCAAGGCCCCGGCCGGATCCATCGTCATCCACGGCTCGGAGGGACTCGCGGTCCAGTTCGCGCGCTGCTGCAACCCCATTCCCGGCGACCCGATCATCGGCTTCATCAAGAAGGGCCAGGGCCTGGTGGTGCACACGCACGACTGCCCGACCGCCGCCCGGTCGCGCGGCGATCCGGACAAGTGGCTCGATGTCGACTGGGCTCCGCGGACCGACAAGATGTTCGACGTGGGGATTCGGGTGACGGTCGTCAACCAGCGCGGCGTGCTCGCCAAGGTCGCGACCGCGATCGCCGAGGGCGGCTCCAACATCGACAACGTCAGCATGGACGAGGAGCGCAGCATCTACACCACGATGCATTTCACCCTGCAGGTCGCGAACCGCATGCACCTCGCGAGGGTCCTGCGCGCGCTGAGACGCGTGCGCGAGGTCGTGCGCATCGCGCGCGTGAAGGACTAGCCCGCGTCCGAAGCTCTAGGGTCTTCGAATCACCCGGTTGAGCAGGGCTTCAGCCCATCCGAGAGCGTTCCTGAGCGGCGTCTGGGCAAGCGTGAAGCCGAGCGCCGCGCCGATGCCGTTGGCGACCATGTCGGCGACGTCGAACGTGCGGTAGTCCGTCAGCCTCTGCAGATACTCGATCCCCACGCCCATCGCCGCGAAGGCGAGCGTCCAGCCGAGCTGCCGCGCGCGTCCCGGGAACAGCATCGCGAACCAGAACGCCATGCTCCCGTAGGCGACGAAATGCGCCACCTTGTCGCGGCCCTCGCCGAGATCGACGTCGAGCGGGATGAGCGACAGGACGAAGACGGCGAACACCATGCCCCAGCCGAGGAGCAGCCAGATGCGGCGGTAACGGGGATCGGGCTTTAGTTGCACGGAATCCAGTTGAGCGGGTCGTCCCAGACCACGTTCCCCACGACGGCCTCTGCGCCGGCGACCACGACCGGCAGACCGAGCTTCGTGATCTTCACCGAGACCTGGCGCGCTTCCTGATTGACCGACTGCGTCTCTCCTTCGGTCCAGGCGGCGGGCGGCATCCCAAGGCTCGAGTCGTGGCATACCTTGGTTCCCGGCTTCGTCATGGCCGTGACGGAGGCGGTGGTCGAGCGAAGCCTCGCGACCATCATCGGCGTGGCGCGCCCGATCAGCGCGTCGTCCTTCCAGGGTCCGGCGTAGCTGTCGCCGCTCGGCCAGGTGTACAGCCCGAAACCGTTTCTCTTGTCGCGGGCGAAGCCGCCCTCGTACCGCTCTCCGGCGAAGAGACTTCCCGGGCCCCAAGTGTAGATCCCCCAGCCGCTCATGTTGTCATCGGCGAACCCGCCCTCGTAGCGGTCGCCCCTGGGCCAGGTCTTCACGCCCTGCCCGTGCTTCATCCCCCGGTGGAACTCTCCGACATAGGCGGCGTGCCCCTTCGCCGTACCCTGCCCTTCCGCCTTTCCGTCCACGCAGCCGCCTTCATACGAGCCCTGCAACTCCGCATCCGCAACCATGCAGCGCGACTGGGTCTGCCCAACAACAGGCAGGCCGGGGAAGAGCAGTGCCATCATCGCGAGCGCCCGGATCATGTGCGACCCATGAGACATGCCCGCCACTAGTTGGTTTCCCACTTCAGGGACACGCTGTTCGGCCCCACCAGCACCTGCGGGCCCTTGCGCGGCTCGCGGCGCTCCTGCCAGAAGAAATCCCCTATCGCGTAGCCGAGGAGCGACCCGGCCACGGTATCGGACAGCCAGTGCTCGCGCGAGGCGACCCTTCCGGCGTTCACCAGCGTAGCCAGCCCGTAGAGCCAGGGAGCGTCGTACTCCTTCGCGAACGGCGTGACCGTGGCCCACATCACGATCGTGTGGTTCGAGGGGAAGGACGCATTGGGCCGCTTGAAGGGCTCGAAATCCGTTGTCCCCTGGTTGTCGAGCGGCCGCGCGCGCCCCGCCGAGTACTTGATCGCCTCGCCGACGAGAAGGCTGGTCGCGCCGGCCTCGACGCCCGCCAGGCCCGTGTTGCTGAGCCGCTTGTCGGTCTCGGAGAACGCCGCGAGCCCCGACACGCCGATCGCTCCGATCGGCAGGTACTTGCCGAGGTTGTCGAGCCCGTGCAACGCCGTGGAGTCGGGGTGGCGCTGCACCGCGCGGTCCAGGCTGGCGTCGAACAGGCCCGAGAGCGCGATCGCGCCCGCGCCGAGCAGCGCGGTCTCGGCCACGCCCGGCTTGCCCATGGCGGCGGGAGCGCCTTCCCAGTCCTGCCCCATCAGCCTGCCGAAACCCTCGAAGGGATCGTCCCACATCGGGCTGCCGAGATAGGGCAGGTTATAGTCGTCCGCGACGTCCCCGAGGCGCACCAGCCCGTCCGACTTGTGCATGTCGATCATCAGCGGCTTCTCGAGCGTGTTGTACAGATCGACCGGCGTGTTGACCATCTGCCCCGCGTCGCGCGTCCAGGGAGCGAGCGAAAACCCGGTGGTCACCTTGGTATCGTTGGGCAGCAGCGCCTCGAAGGGGATGGAGACGAACACCCCCTTGTCGCGGTAGTTGCTCTCGTTCGGGATGCCGGTGTCGACCGCATTGGTGACGGTGTACCAGGCGCCCAGCTCCATGCCGATCCGGTATCGGCGCTTGATCTCGAATCGCGCTCCGACGTCCCGCGCCAGGAACTTCCCGGCCCGCACCGTCAGCGTCGACTGATACGGCAGCTTGTAGTGGACGGCGGCGAGCGCGGTGACGGTCTGGTACTCGAGGAACCCGAAGCCCCCGTTGTAGTCGCGCTTCCTGACCGCGTCGACGGTGAGATCGACCGCCCAGGGCGTGCCGCGCTCCACGTAGAGCCACTGCCCCTCGAGCCCGCCGTACATCTGCTCGATGTATCCGCCCGTCAGGCGCGCGTAGTTGCGCTCGGAGGGCTGGTAGACCTGGTTGAGCAGCAGGTGGTCGAGCTTCACCGAATACCCGCCGTAGTAATTCGGGAAATCGGAGCGGACGTGCGGCAAGGTGCTGTTGTTGACCGCGCCGGAGTTGCTGATGTTCTCGTACACGATCCACTCGGCCCCGGAGTTCAGGAACAGGCGATCGGCAAGCTCGCGGTCGTAGGTCCCGAGCACCCCCAGGCTGTACTGGAACACGTTCGGCCCGTTCAGGTAGGTGCTCAGCGTGGGCTTGATCTGGAACTGGTTGAGCCCCGCGTCCTGGCTCTTGAAGCTGACGAAGTTGCCGTCGTTCCCGTAGAGGACCTTGGCGTCGGTCGGCTCCTCGAGCGCGGCGAGCACGTCCACCTTGTCGCGGCTCGAATACGAGGAGGGGTCCGCGTAGCGGATCGTGACGGTCTGCGCGAGCTCGCTCCGCGGAAGCAACCCGTTGAAGTACCGGTTGAGCCTGCGCAGGTCGGAGAAATCGTAGGTCGCGACCGGCAGCCCGTTGGTGGTGTAGGTGACGCTGATCTCGCGCGTCTCGAGCGGCGAGAGCAGCAGCGCCGTCCTTGCCGCCCGCCCGACCGCGCGGCTCATCTGGGAGATGCGGCTGTTGGTGAGGACGAGCGTGAGCCGCATGTTCGGCTCGAGCCGCACGCGGACGTCCTTGAAGGACTGCCGGAAGAGAGCGGCGTACAGGCGCTTCCTGTAGATGTCGTCGCTCTCCCATTGCTCGAGAGTCGGGCGGGGAGTGACCCGGGTGTAGGGCTCGGGCTCGGCGAACTTCGGGATCCACTCCTTCTGCTCGAGCGGAATGGAAAGAAGGGTATCGATTCCGAGCACGCCGCGCTGGTTGGAAACCGCGGCGCTCATCCAGCCGAGGCGGTATTCCAGGCCGTACGATACCCCTTTGGTGCGGCTCGCGACGCCGGTCACGTCGGCAAACGGGAATTTCTGGTAGTCGCTCGCGTCGTACTCGGCGACGAAAGACCAGTTCTGCGCCCACAGGGGCGCGTAGCGCAGCCCGCCGAAGACGCCGTCGATCTGCTTGCGCCCATATCCGAGCGTGGCCTGCGTCTCGCCGAGGGTCTTGGTCGCCACGAGGAAGTCGCGCTCGAAAAGCCGTGTGCCGATCGGGTCCTGCACGCCTGCCGCCAGCGCCGGACGCCAGCTGCTCTCCGTAAGCAGGCGGATCTTCAGCCCGCTGGTCTTGTCCTTGTACGATCCGTAGGCGCTGCCGAAGCCGTTGTTCGGCGTCGAGAAGCCCGGCACACCCTGAATCCTCGTGACGCCCAGATTGGTCTCCAGCCAGGGGAGCAGCGTCGCCGCCGCGGAAAAATCGGTGTACGGCTTGGCGTACGACAGGCCGAACTCGAGCGTGCCGTCGGGATTGAACCGCGCGTCGGGCATGTTGATCAGCCCGGTCGTCGTGCCGGCCGTCACGAGCCCCGACGCGCCGCAGGCGAGCAACCCCAGCCAACATGCGAGAGCGCGGCGGATCGCCGCTGCCGAGATCGATGCCTCGCCTCGGGCGGCGGACCCGGTATCGGCGACGCCTACGATGAACGGACTCCAGAGGCGCGACTGCGCATGACGGCTCAAACCGCGGATTCCCGCGCCTGCGCAGCCTCAAAAACAAAAAACCCTGCCAGGGAATCCCTGGCAGGGTTTTGAAAACCTTCGGTCTGAGACCTTAGTGGTTGCTGCTGGCCGAATTTGCCGCGGCAATTCCCATGACTCCCACCGCCACGATGGCAATCGTTCCTGCCGCCGCGCCGGCTCCGGCACCACCGCCCGCCATGCCCGCGCCTGAGGCCTGCGCCATCGCGTTGCCAGCGAACAATGCAAACACAATCGCTCCTATCAGTCTCTTCATAAGACCCCCTAGAGATTACGAATTGCTACCGTAAGGTAGGCGCACATTAGCACACCCCATCAAACCCTTGCAACAGCAAGCTGAGGCGGTCGGGGCCCGGCAGACACGCCGAGCACGTTCCATGTGCCATGCGGGACAACCTGCACCTCGACCCGCAGCAGTCGCCGGTTCGGCCCGTGACGAGGCTAGGGTATTCGCTTTACGTTTTAATGACTTGCTGCGAAGCAACATGCTCCCGCGGCGCATTCTCTCCTCACCGGGTTGCTATGATGAGCCCCAAGGGAATCTCGCCGCCGGCAGGCCGACCGAGCGATGACAACCGTACAGCGCAAGAACCCATACACGCCGATCGCGATTGCCGCGACGTTCGTCGTCATCGTCGCCGCGACATATCTGCTCCGCGGCGGCGCCTACTACCCGCACGTCATCGTCGAAGCGCGGAAGAACGTGACGATCGAGTTCGTGCAGCAGAGCCTGCCGAAGAACGAGGATTGCCGGGCCGCGGTCGCAACGGTCGCGCAGGCGGTCCGCGTGAGCTGCCCGATGTGCCGGATCGCCTTGCAAGAGTGCTCCGCGGGACCTCTTCCCGAGTACGAGACGCTTCTATCCGAAGAGCCGATCACGACGCCGAGCTCGCGCCTGCTCAAGGGGGTGGTGATCTACCACTGGGAGGACGGCGCGCTTGCGCTCGCCGCGTGCCGGGAAGCCGAGCGGGTGAGCGCGTCGAACCCGGAGACGCGCACGACCTGCTATCCGCCCAACGCGAGGCGCCCCCTGCTCGCCCAGCCAGCGCCGCGCATCGACCCGCACCAGGTGGTTCTCGGCCTGCTGGTCCTTCTCTTCACCGCCGCAGTATCGGGCTTCATCGGCTACCTCATCGTGCGCTACGAGGCGGTCCACGCGCGCTGGAGCCACGACCCGGCCCACACCGGCCCGCAGAAATTCCACGCGCGGCCGACGCCGCGCATCGGCGGCCTCGGCGTCATGGCGAGCCTGTTCGTGTCGGGCGCGGTCCTGCTCGTGACCGACCAGAGCGCAAGCGGCGAGCCGTTCGGGTATCTGCTTCTCGCGAGCCTGCCGGCGTTTCTCGGCGGGATCACGGAGGACGTCACCAAGACCGTGAGCGTCGGAGCGCGCCTCATGCTCACCATGCTCGCCGCCGCGATCGGCGTGCTGCTCCTCGGCGCGGTCATCCCGCGGCTAGACGTTCCGGGATTCGACGCCCTGCTCAAGTGGATCCCCTTCGGCATCGCCTTCTCCATGTTCGCCGTGGGCGGCGTCGCCAACTCCATCAATATCATCGACGGTTACAACGGCCTCGCGGGCGGCCACGCGGTCATCGTGCTCGTAGCCATGGCCGGCATGTCGGTCGTGATCGGAGACGCCTTCCTCACGATGTCCGCGCTCGCCATGATCGGCGCGCTACTGGGATTCCTAACGTGGAACTATCCCAAGGGGAAGATTTTTCTCGGCGACGGCGGCGCATATCTGCTCGGGTTCTGGCTTGCCGAACTTTCCGTCCTGATCGTGGTGCGGCACCCGCAAGTCTCGCCGTGGTTCCCGATGCTGCTCCTCGTCTACCCTATCTTCGAAACCCTGTACTCGATGTACCGCAGGAAGGTGATCGGGGGACTTTCGCCTGGGCAACCGGATCGGATGCACCTGCACCAGGTGATCTACATGTACGTCGTGTCTGTCCGTGCCAGGAAGCGAGACACCTCCTCGGTGACGAGATACAACAACATGGTCGCTCCGTATGGTTGGTCGCTGACTTTGCTCTGTACTGTGCCGGCGATATTCCTTTGGCACGATACGCTGCTGCTCCAGTCGATGTCGGTCCTCTTTTGCTTTGCGTATGTCTTTCTATACCGCTACATTTCCTCACGAAGCGTTCTGTCCTAGATTCTTTCGGCGTTGTATCTCGGCAAACTGGCTACAATAGCGCCTAACTCGGAGGCCTTTGACGGACTTGTCTCCCGATCCGAGCCAGAACAACAGACCCCCTGACCGCAGAAAACTGCTAGGACGCTCCAACAACATACGCAGCCACCTTCGCGGCGCCAGCTGCGTCGGCGGTCAACAGCTCGCACGGCCCCTGCCGCGCGAGCTCGTCCATGGCCACAGCAACGACCTCGCCGTCCGACCCTGGTGGCAACACTTTCCCCCGGCGAAGCCTACGGACTTCTTCACCCGTGTCGGCGTCCTCGGGGCCGATGAAGAGCACAGGAGCATCCGTCTTGAGGATTCCGTACAGCTTGCTCGGTACGATGACGCCTTCCCAGCCCGGCTTCATGCTCACGAGATGCACAGCAGCAGACCACAACAGGCACGCCGTATCGGATTCGAGAAGGTAGTCCATGACACATACGTTAGGCAGACCCGCGGTCTCGGCCTTCAGAGGCGCCAAGCCCGATCCGCGGACAACGAACACGAAGAGCCAATCCCTCCGGCTCTGGGATTGAAGCCATTTTGCGCTGTCGAGGAACTCCTTGTAGGGATGCCCCTCACCGAGGTTTCCTGCGTAGAGGGCGACCTTGACGTTTTCCCAGCCAAACCTTCTCGCGACCGTGTTCGATCCCGCGAGCGGCCTGGACAGCGGGCGATCGTCCCAGGGCGGTACCACGATATAGGAACCAACGCTGCTCCATCTCCGATACGCTCTCAGCCGGCCAAGTTGCCGTGATCCGAGGGCTATGGCGCCGTCTAGCGATCCAAGGCTGCTTTCGACACATCGTTGCAGGATCCAATACAGCAGGCTGCTGCGGTCCAGAATTCCGGCCGCGTGCAGGGCGTCCGGATAGAGATCCATCGTCCACCAGAAGACCTTCCTTGAACCCCGGTGAAGCAGCTTCGCGAGAAGCGCAGCAACGGTGAGAAAGGGAGGGTCGGTGAGTAGCAGACATCGATCCCATCGCATGAGGGGCACACGGACAACCGCCTGAATCCAGAACCACCCCCAATTGACGAGCCGCGGCGCCGCGGCGCCCTGCCACACGGTCCGCACGTCGATTCTCGAGCGGCTCGAAGCCGAAAACCCGTTCTCCGATTTGACGTAGCCGCCCTTGGACGCGAGGACCACGACGTCATGGCCTTCCTCCGCGAGACGCTCTGCGACGTCGTGAAGCATCCGGCCCGTTGGCGTCTGGGATCCGCCGAAGAAGCGATTGACTAAGAGGACGCGCACAGCGCCCTGCTAGGCCATAACCCGAGTCGAGGCCTCGTAGATCTCGGTGAAGATGGAGTTCAGATCTTTGCTGATATCCCAGGACGGGTAGTGCGCGCGCATCTTCGAGAGATCGCTGATATAGCAGATGTGATCTCCGTCCCTGTTCTTATCGATGTATTCGTACTGCATTTTCTGGCCGCTAAGCTCCTCGATCTTCGAGAACGCCTCGAGGATCGAGACGCTGTTCGCGCGACCGCCACCAATGTTGTAGACCTCGCCGCTCCGGGGATTCTCGTAGAACGCGTTGATGAACGCGGCGACATCCAGCGAATGGATGTTGTCGCGCACCTGCTTGCCTTTGTACCCGTAGACCTTGTAGTGGCGCCCGCTCACGTTGCACTTGATTAGGTAGCTCAGGAAGCCATGTAATTCGACGCCGCTGTGGTTGGGCCCGGTCAGGCACCCGCCACGGAGGCAGCAGGTCTTCATTCCGAAGTAGCGGCCGTACTCCTGGACCATGACGTCGCCCGCCACCTTGGACGCACCGAACAAGGAGTGCTTCGACCGGTCGATGCGAAAATCCTCCGGGATCCCGTTCGCGTAGCGCGGATCGGCGTACTCCCAGCGCGTCGCCAGCTCGACCAGAGGGATTTCGTTCGGCGCGTCTCCGTAGACCTTGTTCGTCGACATCTGCACGAAGACGGCGTCGGGAACCAGCCGGCGCGTCGCCTCCAGCAGGTTCAGAGTGCCACCCGCATTCACGTCGAAATCATCGAAGGGCCGCGACGCCGCGAGATCGTGACTGGGCTGCGCGGCCGCGTGCACAATCATCGCCGGGCGGACCTCCCCGATGAGGCGCTCCACGCCGGTACGGTTGCGGATGTCGAGTTCGTGGTGCCGGAATGTGGGATGCGTCTCGAGCAGCCGCTTCTGGTTCCAGCGCGTGTCCCCGGCCGGGCCGAAGAAATCCGCGCGCATGTTATTGTCAACACCGTGCACGGCCCAGCCGCGGCGGCAGAAGTAGTCCACCACCTCCGAGCCGATCAGGCCGGAGGAGCCTGTCACGAGAAGCGCTTTCGTTGACCTTTTCATAGGCGGCTCGTAGCGTATCAGGGAATCGTCTTCACCCGCCATGCCCCGCCCGGAACCGCTCGAGACCTTCTCGGTACGCTTCCAGCGTCATATCCGCGACGCGGTCGACGCTGTAGCGTTCGGCAACGAGCGCTGCCCCGGCACGGCCCATTCTAGCGAGGGCATCCCGGTCGGGCAGCAGCCTCTCCAACGCGGACGCAAGGGCACTCGGCGAGGTGTCCGAGACAACACCCGCCCCCACTCGCTCGACTTCGGGAAAGTGACAAGTCGGAGACAAGAGCACCGCGGTGCCGCTCGCCATGGCTTCCAGCACGGCCAGCGAAAAGCCTTCTGCTGAAGACGGCAAACAGAAGAGGTCGGCGCGAGCAAGGAGCTCGGACTTCAACGAGCCGTTCACCATCCCCGGGAAGATGACGCGACGCGTTCGCAACAGCGCATCCGCCCGCTGTCGGAGGCTCGCCTCCAAACCGAACTCGTCAGGGCCCGCCAGGACCAGCACGGCATCGTGGAAAGCCGTATGCACGCGGATGAACGCCTCGAGCAGCCGGTCCGCCCCTTTCGTCGGGTGGATGCGCCCGAGAAATAGGATGACCTTGCGACCGGGCTCGATGCCAAGGGGGTCGAGCGCGGCCGGACGGCGAGAGATCGCGTACGCGTTCGCGTCTATACCGTTCGGAATGACCCTGCACGGGATATCAACTTCGAGCCGCTTATAGCTCAGCACCTCGTCCTCGGTAAGCGCGATGAGGGTAGTGGCACGCCGGAGAAGATGCCTTTCGACAAGCCTGAGGTACAGCATCTTCTTGAGGGCGCGGAACTTGAGATGATCGGGATCCAGCACGCCGCGTTGATGGTAGAAAAGCGGCTTCCTATGGGCAAAAGCGGCGCGTGCCGCCGCATAAGTCGGGTAGTTGAACGGCAGATGGGTGTGCACTACCTCAACCGATGGGACCGTGCGGTCGAGGGCCTCCGCCATGTGCGGGGAGTACAAAAAGCCGATTGATTTCGACACGTATGAAACACTGGGAAAGAGGCGTCGCAGCGGCTGCCACCGCCTGAAATACCACACCTGCACGCCGTCGACGTCGACTGGGCGCCCTGTCGGTACTTCGAGCGTCTGGTCGAGATTGGAATCGGAGGTGAAGACGGTCACCTCGTGTCCCCGCCGGACCAGCGCTTCAGCAAGCGAAGATACAGAGAGAACCGGGCCGCCAAGCCTCCAAGCGGGTTTGTACGCAGGGGCGGCAAAGAGGACTCGCACCGTCAGCCGACCAATGCAAGGGCGCACCTAAGCGCGCGTCGTGTGGTTTCCTTTCTCAAACGAAGCACGGTGGAAATCTAAACTAGTTCGGGAACGGCCGCCGGCCTCGCGCAATTACCCCGTTGGGCCCGTACGTGACCACAACGTTCTCAAGGCCAGCGGACTCGAGCCATTGGCGCACCTGTGCAAGACTCCTCGGGTGATCGTGTGCGGGAGAGTACATGTCGAAAGTATCGAGTAATGCCCATTCGCGGTTTAGCTCGAGGGGTAAGCCCCAGTGCGAGTATTGGAGTATGGGAATGAGACGCCCTGCCCAGGGTCCGAATCTTCTCATGAGAATCGCAAAGGGTAACAGAATCCTCACTGCGCATTCCACGAGCTTGAACAGACGATCCTTACGCATTCGCGTTGTTATCGGCCGAAGCACGTATTTCCATTGCAGCAACGATCTCAAGTTGCGGGCGTATACGTCAACCGCGATTTCGCCGCCCGGCTTCAGGTAGCGAACTAGACTGCCGAACGAACGCGCAGGATCTGGTGTGTGTTGCAGCACGCCAAGGCAGAGGACCCTGTCAAAGATGCCTTCCAGAAGAGGGATGTTGTATATGCTCGCTTGGAATAGATTGAGATTTGCGTCGTGGGCGTTGTTCGCGGCGTTCGCGTCGACGGCGTTCGATAGGTCGAAGGAAAACACCGTTGCACCGCTCTTTAGCAGGACTTCGGTAAAGCGACCAGCACCCGATCCCGCCTCGAGAACCACACAATTCTTCATTGTGCGCGGCCATTGGGTGACGAGAAAAAGCCGGTCCTCGGATAGCGCTAGCCCGGTGTAACTGTCGAGCTGTGTCTTGCGAAACCTGTTCCATTGGAATCCGAACGAACCCGCGTAGCCTTCGTCGCCAACGAAGCGAGGAATTCCGTGTGCGACAACGAATGAAGCGGCGCATTGCCGACAGATCAGTTGGCCGGCCCAGATGGATTGATCCGGTCCTTCCGTGGTGGCGCCGGTAACATCTAGCCCGGGGGAGCGACAGACTGGGCAACAGTAGTATGAAAGTGCGCTTGGGCTCATTGCCACTTGTTTGAAACAAGCGTCTGGTACAAGCCCAAGTACTGCAGGGCGCTCTCTTCAACGGACCAGCCCTGCACGCGGCATCGGGCGTTCTCGGCGCGCGCGGCGGCACGCCCTCTATCGGCAAGCGTCTCGCTTATAGCGGTAGCCGTGTTTAGGGGCGAGCCTTCCGTGCAGAACGACGCCATGGAATCGTCAAGAATCTCCCTGTGCTGCGGTATGTCCGATACCACAAGAGGGCATCCAAGTGCCATCGCCTCGAGAACAATGTTCGGGTTTCCCTCAAAGCAACTGATCGATACGACCACTCTCGCTAGACGTATCCAACGCCATAGGTCTTGCGTGTAGCCCCGCAGGTGGTACCGGTCGGAAAATGGAGAGCGTGTAATCCGTTTCTCGATCTCTCGACGCAATGGGCCTTCACCGAACAATATGGCAGCCGCATTCGGATGCCTTTGCAGTACCAGATCAAGGGCATCCACAAGAACGAATAGGTTCTTCTCCGGATTCAAACGTCCAGCAAACAGTACGATCTCCGAGTCGTCTGCGAGACCCGACTCGTCAGGCCGCAATGGCGCGATTTCATCCATATCTGCCAAAGGTAATCCGTTGCGAATCAGATGAAGGCTGGTTTCTTGCCCGATGCGTGGAGTCCAGTAGTCAATTCCCCCTTGGGAATTTGCGACGATTGCAGTCGCCCTACGGCCCACCCACGCGCGAGATCGGTTCTTCCAGGTATCCGGATACGCCAGCTTCGAGGATCGCTCGCTTAGCACTTGCGGCACCCTGCAAATCTGCGCGGCCAGACCGCCCAAGATGTCCATTTGATGAAGCCACGTTTGTACTATGTGTGGACGAATTCTGCGAATCAGCGCAATGATGCAAACAAGAATAGCTGGATTGTGGTTTCCCCACCTAGGAATGGTGTGGAGGGTAGCGTTCGAGGCTAACGCGAGTCCGGCATTCGCGCCGGAATGAACGAATCCGAGGTGAATTTCAACCTTCAACCTTACTAGCTGCGTTGCCAACAATGCCAATTGCTTCTCGGCACCGCCGCCAGCAAGCGAAGGCACTAGGTGCAGAACCTTCAGATTGTTCTTGTCCTGCAAACTCAGACTACTGTCCTTCCTTCTTTGTCATCTCAAGTACGAGCATCGAGCAAAGGGGCCTGACCTTTACAGGTTGCAGCAGCGCAGCCGCGTTAATCGCGTACGCTGCACCCTTCGCTATGAAGGACGGCCACTTCTTGTGAAAACTTACAAGCCAGGGGGATATCCGCCCCTCCCTATACGCTCTACTGGCGTTGACGAGATC
The DNA here is from genome assembly GCA_035499735.1 of Burkholderiales bacterium. Lineage (GTDB taxonomy): Bacteria > Pseudomonadota > Gammaproteobacteria > Burkholderiales > SG8-39 > VBDM01. Next base: position 8,057 of record DATJYC010000070.1, on the reverse strand, counting down.
CACAGGCGCAAGCTGGCTTAGTGCCGTTGTGTGCATTATTCGTAGATTGTGCAGCTCGAGGTTAGGCGGATCGAAGTAGTTCTGCAGAACTCCGTAAAGTCCTCCGTAGTTAGGCACGGCAATGAGGGCCAAGCCACCCGGTTTGAGTAGTACCACATGTTTTCGAACAACGTCGAGTGGATCATTGAAGTGTTCGATGAATCCGAAACTGCAGACCACGTCGAACGTGCCCGACTGAAAGGTGGTGGAAAACAGATCCTCACATCTTAAGTCGGCGCGAAGGCCCAATCCTTCGAATAGACGTCTAGCCTGCTCTAACCCTCTTGGGGAGAAATCCAGGCCCGCGACTTCGGCCTTTAGAACGCCAGCTACCCAGCAAAGTAGCTTCCCTGGAGCACAACCGATTTCCAGATATTTTTGATTCGCGCGCACATGCCTTCTTAGGAGCCGCTGGAGATCCCCTACTGCAGCGTCTAGGCCTGACGGGAGGCGCAAAGAAACGGGGGGCGTCCACGCGGAGTCCCAGTGTTCAACCGTCGTCTTCCTCCCGTCAGTTTCCATCTGGACGAAAATCACGCTTCAAGGTGTAAATAGCTTCTTTCTGATGTTGCACCGATAGACATCTCGGGCGCGCGCTCCCGGCGACGCATCCAAAATTCTATGCCTGCAGTCGCCAAGTGCGAGATCCCTTGCGAGGGTCACGGACCTCCTTTCGCAAGCCTATCTCGTCGAAGACTTGTCCCATGGTTCTCACTAGCAGATACACGGGAATATATGTAAGGACGAATTCCCCCACGAGGTAGAACGTGGACACCCTGTATGTGTAGTAGCTTCGGACACAAAACCATAGATAGAACAAGGTCGGCCAAAATGCGGATGCGTTCCTCGAATACCAGTTATGTATTTTGCCGAAAATGTAGCCTAGTGCCACGCCTCTCAGCGCCAATTCGACCGGCCCGAAGCCGACAGCCGCTTCCGACAGCACCCCAAACGTGAACCCTACTCCGGTGCCTCTCTGTCCAATTAGGTCCAGATACCATTCGCTCGGGTCCACCTTGTTGAAGGGCAGAAGCTGCTGCGGGAATAGTCGGAGCAAATCCGCTATGTACATGTGCCATGGGATCTGGGGTAGTCCTCCCGTATCGCGTAGGTAGATCAAATTGTATGCCGTACCATAAACACTCTGGAATTCACCGGTCGCCGAGAAAACGGCCTGAACGGTGTCGGCCTGGCTCCCCAAGCCCCTTACAAGGCCGTAGACCAATGCGCCGCCTAGAATCGATAGGGAGATGATCAGGAAGATCAGTGGACGAAGCGGCATACGCAAGCGCTGTTGCGCCAACAACCATGCCACCAGGAAGAAAACCGCCTGCGACCTCGCGCCAAAAATCAGAAGGACGCTAGCCACTTGTAGGGCAGCCCAAATCCACAGCGTCCAGCGACAGATTAAGAGGCCGGACCGGCGCACAAGAAGTAGGATCAGCCCGAACTGCAAAATCACACTTGCACCATAAATCTTTCCGAGAATCTGTTGCACGAAAAGCGGCGCGTTCGAGACGGGAGCGCCCTCCGGGCCGTAAGTTGGATTAGCATCGACGCCGAACATAACTTGCATGGTCTGAGCGAAAAGAAATGCAAGAATGAATAGAACTGCCATAGCTATGATCGTGCCTTTCTTCGGCGGCAGGAACTTCGAACGCAGGTTCGCGGCGGGGCACCGTCGAACGACCGCGTACGTGGTGGCGAGCGAAGCCAAATAAACGACGCCCCACCATCCGATGATCGCAAACTCAGAGGGCGTAGGGCTATAGACTGCCAATCTGTTATCACTCAGCTCCGTCCACACAAGCCCGGAGAAGAGGAAGGCGACGAGTGGGTAGGTTAAGTATACACCGGTTACGACAACGCAGAAGAGACCCAGATCAAAATAAGGGGGCGAGCCGTCACGCTTCCAAAGCAGGGCCATCAACGCCACTGCTATTGTCAGCAAAACACAGATGGGAATGACAACGACGCGTTGCTCCGGCTCCAAGTAATAAACTGCAACAGCCGCTAGAAGAAGAATACCGCTTCCGCCAAGGACGCTAAATCCTCGCACGTCGGCGTCTACCCGGATGAGAACATCGATGTTTGGCTCTGTGGATCAATAGGGTGTTTTCGACTCCGCATTCCAAGCTCGATCATTCGTCCCGCAACCTGCAGCAAACGTGATACACGGTAGTCCCTCAGAACGCGTCGATAGCCCTCGCGAGCGATATCGAGTCTTTCCTTGTCGTGGCTCAAGTAGTAGCGGATCTTGTCTATGAGCTCGCCCGCGTCGCGATAGGAAACCACCTCTTTACCCACTGCGTAATACGTATCCAGATACTCTTCCCCATCCGATATTTGCATGACCCCATTTGCGGGCAATTCGAAGAGGCGGTAGCTGCCCACGGTATATTTTCCGCGGTTGTGGACGTTAAAGCCTATCTTCGTCCGTTGATACATAGGAACGTATTGCTGGAAGGGTAGCGTTCTTACCCACCCAGGGAAGCCGTACCTTACGTTGAAGTACAGATTACGCTTAATATTCGTCAACCCGTATAGGCGACAGCGTCTGCCGAGAGCCTTCTTGACTTTGGCAAGGAAAGCCATTTTTCCCACGTGCTGAGCACCTATAAAGATAACGTCAATGTCGCGTTCACGATCGAAGAGGGCTTGCTCGCTTGCTTTGCCGTCATAGGCCGCGTCAAAGAAACCCAGTGGTAAGAAATCAGCACGCTTCGCGCCCACGTATCGCAGTTTGTGCTCTATATTCATGTCTCTGCTATAAGCCGGACTGTGATAGAGCACGTGGTCGTACGCGTGCATGTAGGCAAAATCGCGGTCGTAGGCGGACATCGGGCCGTCGGCAATTCGGAGTACCTTGTAGCACGGCAGCTTTAGAAGCCAATCTGGATGGTACGGAGGGCAGTTGTCGACAATAATTGCATCGACCCGATCGTCCCGAACGCGTGCTTCTACATCTCGATATAGACGCATCAGCCCTGGATGCCGGTCGAAGTATAGATTGTCCAGAAGTTGCGCCCGGATATAACTCCATATGTCAACGTATGGATCGTGGTTGAATGGTATGAATGTTATCTGGGACGTCGAGGCTGCTCGTATCTCCTTGGTCCAGAATTCCGCCTCGTACCCGGTCTTATTGAAGGAGTACAGGATCTTCAACGCCGTTCGCTCCAGTTCATCCTAACCTCGCGGACAGATTCATGACCCGTTCGCGGCTGTTCGACATATCGAGCGTCTTTTCCGGTGATTCCGTGCGCCAAAGGTTTGCGCGCGGAACGATCGGATCGTTCGCCGGTTCGCTGATATCCCAAGCCGCGGGAATGATCGCGTCCATCCTCTGCGCCCGCATCCTGGACCGTGAGGGCTTCGGCGAGCTCGGGATGATTCGCACGACCTTGTTAGTGTTCGCCTTCCTGGCGGGGACGGGACTGGGAATGGCGGCCACTAAGTTTGTCGCGGAGTGGCGGGATATCGATCCCGCGCGTACCGGACGATACATCGGCCTCTTCATGAAGATCGGGATGGTCACCGGCATAGGGGCTACGCTCGTCTGCATCGTCGGGGCAATTCCTCTCGCCGTTTACGCGCTGAAAGCACCGCACCTCGCCGGGGCGCTCATGCTCGGCTCGGCCATGCTGCTTTTCAGTACGCTGAACCTGATACAGCTATGTGTGCTCATCGGACTGGAACGATTCCGCATCGTCGCACAACTCGTCGCACTGGACGGCATTCTAAATCTCCTGCTCATACCCTCGGGGGCGTCGATCGCTGGCGTAAACGGCGCGGTCGCCGCATCTTCGCTTGCCGCAGTTCTCGTTTTCCCCCTCAGGAGGTGGTACCTCCGGAAAGCCTGCGAAGCGAGGGGCATCGCCGTGCATGCGGATGCTGAGCCGCTAGAGGCCGAGTCGGCGCGACGGTTCGCCTTGCCGGCTATCCTCGTCGGCATAGCGGCCCAGCCGTTCGACTGGCTCGCGAGCGCAATTTTGGCTCGGACCGCCGGCGGGTACGCGGAGCTGGGCTACTTCGCCGTGGCGAACAGTTGGGCGCAATTGATCCTGTTCCTCCCTGGTCAGCTGGCGGCCGCTACGCAACCGATCTTGGCGAACCTCATGGGCAAGCGCGACCACGCCCGAATCGTGCTCATCCTCACACGAGGAACCGCACTCGTGGCTGCATTCGCGACCGTAATCGCGGTTCTCGTCATACTCCTTTCCGAAGTCATCGTTTCAGTGTACGGCCCCAGCTACAGGGCGGCGTCCGGAGTGCTTTCGATTCTCGCGATTTCCTCGATATTCTCCGCCCTCAGCGGAATCTTCAAGAACTTTCTCTTCGCTTGTGACAGGGTGTGGGCCGTCGTTGGAGCTCAGCTAATGATGGGTATTGTACTTTGCACGATTGCATGGCTAGAGGGGGCGAGAGGCGCAGCGGGTCTCGCTCTGGCGTATATCTTTGGGTGGTCTTCGCTCCTGGTCTGTGAAGTAGTCGTGTCCGTTTCGGGTATCCAGAGCATCCAGCGATCGGCCTCCAACGGCGCGCCGAAGACGAGCTGATGTATCTACAAATCTGCAGAGAATTGAGTCAATTCGGAGTGGTCCGAGTCTCTAACCATGCCTGGAGCATCAGGACGCTCCACAAGTAGACCTGTCGATCATGCGTTCCCGACAGGTGCTCGCTCCACGTTCGGCGAACGGGTCCGGGATCTAGAACCCCGTGTCGGCGAATCGTTTCTTCCGCGAGCAGATGCTCAGCCCACTCGCGGAGATTGCTTCGCAGCCACTGTCCGATCGGAATCCCGAAGCCCGCCTTAGGACGCTCGACGACTTTCCGGGGCACGTACCGATCCAGGACCTGTCTGAGGATCCACTTGCCAACCCCGTCGCGGACCAGAACGTGTCTAGGCAGCTTCCAGGCAAATTCGACCAGCCTGTGATCCAGCATCGGAGCGCGCGACTCCAATGCCACGCTCATCGATGCTCGGTCGACCTTGACGAGGAGATCGTCCGGCAAGTACTGCTCGATGTCGAACCGGCGCATCCGGTTCAAATAGGAGTCCTCTTCCACGTTCTTGACGGCGTTGGCACGCGATTCGCGCGCAACGTCCAAAACGATCGAGTCGGCGTAGGCGCCCAACGAAACCAGGCGGACGTACATGTCGTTGAAATTGGCGCACCTGAGCACTTCGGCGAGGCGGTGTATCCGGTGACCGCTTACCGAAGAGCGCAGGCGTGACGGTATCGCGCGGCCAAGCAACCTATCCCAGGATTTTGCGGACGGCCCTTGAAGTACCTTAGAAGCACCCCGGCGCACCCAGCGCGGAAGCCATCGTATGCGGTTCCAGAGGATTTCGCTGAAGACGTAGCGTGGATATCCGGCGAACAACTCGTCTCCGCCGTCGCCAGATAGCGAAACCGTGACGTACTGGCGAGTCAGACGGGAGACCAGATAGGTAGGGATCTGGGAGGAGTCGGCGAACGGCTCGTCGTAGATCTCAGGCAGCCTGGGTATCACCGCCGCCGCTTCTTCGGGAGTAACGTAGAACTCGGTATGCTCCGTACCCAGATGCTGGGCCACAGCTTTCGCGTGCTGAGCCTCATTGAAGCTCTCCTCGCGAAAACCTATCGTGAACGTGCGGACAGGACGCGACGACTGCGCCTGCATGAGCGCGACGATTGTGCTCGAATCGATGCCTCCTGAAAGGAACGCGCCCAAGGGGACGTCCGAGACCATCTGCCGCTTGACCGAATCCTGAAGGAGAGCATGTAGCTCCTCGACGAGCGACCCCTCGTCGATATGAATTCGTTCACCACCCCGCCCTGTCATGTCGATAGCCCAGTAACGGCGCGGCGAGCTGAGGGCAAATGCGCCGGCCTCCGTCGCGCGCACAGACAGGAACGCACCGGGTTCGAGCTTGTGAATACCGCGATAGATCGAATGGGGGGACGGGATATACTGAAACTGCATGAACAGGGCGAGCGCGCGGCGGTCGATCTCCAGACCCGATCCCGGGAACAGGCGCAGCGCTTTCAGCTCAGAGCCGAAAACGAATGATCCGTCGATCTCCCCGTAGTACAGGGGCTTCTCGCCCAGGCGATCGCGAGCGAGGTACAGCGTACGCTCCTCTCGGTCCCATAGCGCGATGGCGAACATGCCAGCGAACTTCTTCAGCGCAGCTTGGAATCCCCAGATATTAATCGCCTCCAGCATCACTTCGGTGTCGGAATGGCCGCGCCACGAGATCGCGTTTTCGCTGGACGCCGATTCGAGTTCCTTCCGGATCTCCCGGAAGTTGTACACCTCTCCATTGAAAGCCAGCACGTAGCGGCCGCTTCTTGACTGCATGGGCTGATGTCCAGCGGGAGATAAATCGACAATCGACAGGCGTCGGTGACCGAGTGCCACGCCCATAGACTCGTCCAGCCAGTATCCCGAGTCGTCCGGCCCGCGATGAGACAAGGCGGACGCCATGTCCGTGATCAGTGACGGTGCGACCAGACTTTTGGGGGTGATAAAGCCGACGACGCCGCACATGTGCGCTGGAAAACCGCAGCTAAGGGCGGGGGGCTACTTCCACCGAAGATAGCTGACGAGAGCCCTTAGTCGCGCGGCCTGCTCGGGGCCACTTTTTTCGGCTGCCTCTCGGATGAAAACCCAGACAAGAGCTCCGATGAAAGCCAAGAACGCGACGAAGACTACGATGAGTGCTCGTTTAGGCTTGGACTTGCGATCAGGCTGGACTGCGCTGTCAATCACCTGAATAATGGTCGCGTCCTTGGCCTCGTCTATCTTGGCGAGCTCGTACTGCTTGGCGAGCAGCTCGTACAGGAATTCGTAGTACTTCACATCCCGCAAGCGGCCTAGATTGTCCAGGCCGCTTGCGCGGGCCGGATCCCCGCTCCGGACTGGTCCCGCCGAGGATGAACCTTCGATCCGTGCGAGTTCGCGTCGCAGCGCCTCGAGCTCCTGCTGCGTTCGTTGCAGCTCGGGGTTGCCTTCAGCCGCAAAAGTGCGCATTGCACCCAGCTGCACCTCTTTTGCCGAAATCTGCGCCCTAAGGCGGGCGGTAACTTCAATCATGCTTCGCCCCTGTGCGTCGACCTGAGCGATTCCCCCTTTCTGCAATCCCTGCCTTGCCGCAATTTCGGCCGCAGTCAGACTGTCCTTGGCCTGAAGGAGCTGCTGCTCGAAGAACAACCGCCGTTGAGACGCCTCTGTAACCGCCAGAACCTTGGTAAGTTTCTTCAACTCCTCTATGTACGCATTGGCGATATCGGCTGCACGCTTTGGGTCCTTGTCGTCAACCTCCACGGTGATAATCCCGTCCCTTCCCGTGGAAATGGTCGTTTCGCTGGCGAGATGCTTGCGTGTTTCGGATATGTAGTTCTCGTCGTATACCTTGCCGAGATCGAATCGGGCGATGAGATTGTCCGCGATCGTACGACTTTTGAGCATGCCAACGTACAGTTCGCTTGGGTTCCTGATACCCAAAGCTCCGCTGGCAGCTCCCGCCAGTCCTCCTAGAGTCCCTCCGAGCTGGTTCAGCAGCGCGGTCGTCGCGGAGGCGCTTTGCTGAGGCGGCATTATCCGTGTCGTTCCCGTGTAGTAGTTCGGAAGGAAAATGCTGATCGCCGCCGAGACGAGCGCGGCAGCGAACGGAATGCCCAGAACCACTCGTTTGCGCTTGGCGACAACGATCAGCAGATCGAGAAGACTGACCTCTTCGGCCTGCGTGCTCGACGCTTCGCCCTGGTCGCTGCCGGCTTGATCAGGCGTGTCCTGCACTTCGGTCTTCGCGATAGTCTTTCTTGCTCTACAAGCTCTGATGCAGCACCGCGATCGCCGCCGCGCCCAGCCCGAACTGGTAGAAGATCTGCGAGATGTCCTTCAGCGCGCGCGTGACCGTGGTACGGTCGAGCTCCTCCGGCACGACGATGCTGTCGCCGGGCATGAGGCGGCTGCTTTCGAGCGACGCGGTGAAGAAACCCTCCTGCCGTTTGCTCTTTACGGTGCCG